>NZ_CAKASP010000019.1:0-501 GCF_916862695.1 Haemophilus sp. Marseille-P9675 | reverse complement strand
CACGGTATGATTCATGACTGGGGTGAAGTCGTAACAAGGTAACCGTAGGGGAACCTGCGGTTGGATCACCTCCTTACCAAAGACGAGAGACAGCGAGTGCTCACACAGATTGACTGATAGTTGTAGAAAAATGAGAAATTAAAAACGAAGCGAAAGCAACGTTGAAAGATAAAAAGAAGATAGAGTATCTTTAATTGATGTCCCCATCGTCTAGAGGCCTAGGACATCGCCCTTTCACGGCGGTAACCGGGGTTCGAATCCCCGTGGGGACGCCAATTAAAGATAACTTTGTTAGATTATCTTAGTGTTCTTTAAAAAATTGGAAACAAGCTGAAAACAAGAGATTTTCGAGAGAAAGTCTGAGTAGGCAAGATAGGAAAGTGAAAAGAGGGAACTGAGAAGGAAACTCTGAAAGCAAACCTGTTTTGTGATAAATCTTGATTGAACAAAAGCAATCAAGTGTTTAGTTGAATGAAGATACGCATCAAATTGACCGCACTT
>NZ_CAKASP010000018.1:0-540 GCF_916862695.1 Haemophilus sp. Marseille-P9675 | reverse complement strand
TAAAATTGATAATGCAGCGGATAAGAATTTAAGCAATATTACCGATGCTGGTAAAAAACAAATCAAAGATCAGGTAACTTGGAAAGCGAAGGCTAATAATTCTGGAATCGCCTTGACTGAAGATACGGTTGATGACGATGATACCGCTGAAACTATTGGTGCAGACGGCATATTAACGCTAGATGCAGGTAAAAACTTACGTTTACAACGTAAAGGTAAAGTATTCACTTATGGATTAGATTCTGATTTAACAGGCATTAACAGCATCACTGGTTTAGCTAGTACATTGCCAGTAACAAAAAATGATGCAGCTGCACCAACAACCAATCAAGCAGTACCAACCAAAGTGGATGGAACAAAAGCTGCGTCTGTAAACGATATTTTAAATGCCGGTTGGAATTTAAAAGAGAATGATACAGACAAAGATTTTGTTAAAGCTTATGACACAGTGAAATTTGTTAATGGTACTGGTACCACTGCGAATGTAACAGTCACTGAAAACGGTGCTGTAAGTGCGGTTAAATTTGATGTGAAAAAAAC
>NZ_CAKASP010000017.1:0-540 GCF_916862695.1 Haemophilus sp. Marseille-P9675 | reverse complement strand
AAGAATAAGTAAAGCTTTTACCATCTTGTTTTAACTTGATGTTTTCACCTGCTTTAAATGTGACTTTATCGCCAGCTTTAACTTTTTCTTCTGTCTTATTACCCTCTAACACTCCGCCATCATTCTCGGAAGTTACAGTCCAGAATGCACTATTAATCGCATTTGCAACATCGTTCGCTGTCGCAAAGCTATCTCCTGCATCACCCGCTTTCATCGTACCCGGTTTAGCTATATCCTCGGCAATCGTTGTTTTTTTCACATCAAATTTAACCGCACTTACGGCTCCATTGTCAGTGACTGTTACATTCGCAGTGGTACCAGTACCATTAACAAATTTCACTGTGTCATAAGCTTTAACAAAATCTTTGTCTGTATCATTCTCTTTTAAATTCCAACCGGCATTTAAAATATCATTTACAGACGCAGCTTTTGTTCCATCCACTTTGGTTGGTGCTGCTTGATTGGTTGTTGGTGCAGCTGCATCATTTTTTGTTACTGGCAATGTACTAGCTAAACCAGTGATGCTGTTAATGCCTGTTA
>NZ_CAKASP010000016.1:0-617 GCF_916862695.1 Haemophilus sp. Marseille-P9675 | reverse complement strand
CACGGTATGATTCATGACTGGGGTGAAGTCGTAACAAGGTAACCGTAGGGGAACCTGCGGTTGGATCACCTCCTTACCAAAGACGAGAGACAGCGAGTGCTCACACAGATTGACTGATAGTTGTAGACAAATGAGCAGAAGAAAACATTACCCTTGGGTCTGTAGCTCAGGTGGTTAGAGCGCACCCCTGATAAGGGTGAGGTCGGTGGTTCAAGTCCACTCAGACCCACCACTCTGAGAGTGAGTGATGTAAAGGCGTAATGATTTATGATGAAATGGGGATATAGCTCAGCTGGGAGAGCGCCTGCCTTGCACGCAGGAGGTCAGCGGTTCGATCCCGCTTATCTCCACCACTTATCATCGTTAAGTAAATTTATTCATTTAGTTTATTTAACGATGATAACTGAAAAGTTTTATCAACTGTTCTTTAAAAAATTGGAAACAAGCTGAAAACAAGAGATTTTCGAGAGAAAGTCTGAGTAGGCAAAACAGGAAAGTGAAAAGAGGGAACTGAGAAGGAAACTCTGAAAGCAAACCTGTTTTGTGATAAATCTTGATTGAACAAAAGCAATCAAGTGTTTAGTTGAATGAAGATACGCATCAAATTGACCGCACTT
>NZ_CAKASP010000015.1:0-819 GCF_916862695.1 Haemophilus sp. Marseille-P9675 | reverse complement strand
TCTGACAAACCATTTTTCGCTTCAGGATGGTGAACAAAATAAACATCTTTATATACCTTTTTATCTATATTGCCTGTTTTATCATCCCTGCCCGCAATATAGTTTTGTACTGCAAATTTTGCTGCTGCATTATGATTATTAAAGATGCCATTAAATGCAACGACATATTTACTCTCTGTTTTCCCTGTTTTTGGATCAGTATAAGTGACTTTTTGTAATTGATTACGCTCTTGATCGGATAATTCATGCAATACATAAATATTACGTCCTTTTTCTAGTTGCTGCTTAAGGTATTCTGTTCTATCTAACCCCTTAGCATCTGCTTCTTCATTTATTTTTTTCAGAATTTTAGGATCCTCTATAGGCTCTCCTTTTTCATCCACTTTATGAGTAAACATCCGATGTTCTGCGATAAACATTGTTCGATAAGCTTCATCCGTTGCGCCACCAACATTCTTCGCAAAACTCTGAATTGTTGCAACATCCTGCTCAACTTCTTTTTGCATTTTTGCATGATCTACTTTTTCAAGTTTATTTGCGTCTTGCTCTGTTGATTTCTTGATAGTCTCAATATTCTGTTTGCCCTGCATGCTCGCAATATTAAAGTTACCATCACTAATCACAGCATTAGTTGTACTCTGATTATTTTCACTTTGACTGCTATTGCTGGCTAAATTAGCTAGACCAATTTTTGCTGCAGCGTATAAATCTGTACTATGAACATCATCTGTGCCTAAACCAAATTTTACCGGCAATTGATTTGCTTTATTTGGATTCGCCTGTTCAAAGGTTTCGCCCTTTCTATCCTCACCACGATAA
>NZ_CAKASP010000014.1:0-1255 GCF_916862695.1 Haemophilus sp. Marseille-P9675 | reverse complement strand
AATGTCTAAAGAAAAATTTGAACGTACAAAACCGCACGTAAACGTGGGTACAATCGGCCACGTTGACCACGGTAAAACAACTTTAACAGCAGCAATCACAACCGTATTATCTAAACACTACGGTGGTGCAGCTCGCGCATTTGACCAAATTGATAACGCGCCAGAAGAAAAAGCGCGTGGTATCACCATCAACACTTCACACGTTGAATACGATACAGCAACTCGTCACTACGCACACGTTGACTGCCCGGGACACGCCGACTATGTGAAAAACATGATTACTGGTGCGGCACAAATGGATGGTGCTATCTTAGTAGTAGCAGCAACTGATGGTCCAATGCCACAAACTCGTGAGCACATCTTATTAGGTCGCCAAGTAGGTGTTCCATACATCATCGTATTCTTAAACAAATGCGACATGGTAGATGATGAAGAGTTATTAGAATTAGTGGAAATGGAAGTTCGTGAACTTCTATCTCAATATGACTTCCCAGGTGACGATACACCAATCGTACGTGGTTCTGCATTACAAGCATTAAACGGCGTAGCAGAATGGGAAGAAAAAATCCTTGAATTAGCAAACCACTTAGATACTTACATCCCAGAGCCAGAGCGTGCGATTGACCAACCGTTCCTTCTTCCAATCGAAGACGTATTCTCAATCTCAGGTCGTGGTACTGTAGTAACTGGTCGTGTAGAACGTGGTATTATCCGTACTGGTGATGAAGTAGAAATCGTAGGTATCAAACCAACAGCGAAAACTACTGTAACGGGTGTTGAAATGTTCCGTAAATTACTTGACGAAGGTCGTGCAGGTGAAAACATCGGTGCATTATTACGTGGTACAAAACGTGAAGAAATCGAACGTGGTCAAGTATTAGCAAAACCAGGTTCAATCACACCACACACTGACTTCGAATCAGAAGTGTACGTATTATCAAAAGAAGAAGGTGGTCGTCATACTCCATTCTTCAAAGGTTACCGTCCACAATTCTATTTCCGTACAACTGACGTAACTGGTACTATTGAATTACCAGAAGGCGTGGAAATGGTAATGCCTGGTGATAACATCAAAATGACAGTAAGCTTAATCCACCCAATCGCGATGGACCAAGGTTTACGTTTCGCAATCCGTGAAGGTGGTCGTACAGTTGGTGCGGGCGTTGTTGCGAAAATCATCAAATAATAGATGTAGCGAAATAGTCTAAGAGACAAGTAAGAGAAAAGTGCGGTGAGTTTTCATCGCACTTTTTTG
>NZ_CAKASP010000013.1:0-2458 GCF_916862695.1 Haemophilus sp. Marseille-P9675 | reverse complement strand
CAGCAGCAAAATTTGCAGTACAAAACTATATTGCGGGCAGGGATGATAAAACAGGCAATATAGATAAAAAGGTATATAAAGATGTTTATTTTGTTCACCATCCTGAAGCGAAAAATGGTTTGTCAGAGCTCTTAGTGGCGGGTTATGAGAAAATGTTTGAAACTTCTTTTGGAAACTTATTAGGTATGGATAATTCAAGTTTACAAGCGATGAATATCATGAAGCAGTATGGTAAAGATGATTTATACCTTGGTTCTCATAGTCGTGGTACATTAACATTAAGTAATGCATTAAAAGCGTTAAATACGGAAGATAACCGAGCTAAAAAGCTACTTTCAGGTACGACAATTAAAATGGTTGGTCCTGCAGCAGATGTAACAAGAGCGGATGGCTATTTAAGTCAATTGCAAACAGGTAAAGAAAGAACGACTTCAGATGGTTCAATTCGGATTGAGAATCATGCTAGTGACCCAGTAGGTAGTATGCCAATTTTATTGGGGGGAAATCCTGCAACGACATCTGAAAATAATCTGAATAAAAGCTGGTTACAGCGAATAGCAGATATATTTAGTAATGAACGTTCATCAGTACATAATTGCCATGGACTAGGGCAAAGACAATGCGTTATTGATGGATATCGAACAGAGAAAGAGCTAAAAATGGGAAATGAGCAAACCATTTTTAATTTAAATAAATCAAAAGGAGAATGATATGAAGATTCTATTTTTTATATTTGGTTTGCTAACAATCAATGCTTGTTCTTTTGGAGGATTTCAACCTCCACCACCACATGATCATTGGCAGCTACATAACGAGAAAGCATTATTTCCGAACTCAGATCCTGATGTTTTAACTAAATATCTTGCTAGAAGAAAAAAAGATATGAAGGATTGCGGTATGGATTTTGTCAGTGGTGAAAGTGATAACGAAGAAGTAAACCTTTGCTTGGAAAGTAAGGGGTGGTATCTGAAAGGAGGACCAATTTGTGAAGAAAGAACAATGTGGAATAGACCAATATGTATCCAATGGCGAAAAAAACACAGCAAACCTGATGCTAAGCCTTGGCAGTAATTAACAAAGGTGCTTAAAAGTGCGGTCAATATTCAGTGAATTCTAAAATCTCTTGAATATTGACCGCACTTTTCTAAAAGCAAGATCTGCGGCTAGATAACGCGCGTCTCCTGCGCGTGCTTGAATCTAACTAAAATAGACAAACTGAATAAAGTTGTAATGAAAATAGTAAAAATCTGAATTGTGAAATTGATGTTTTAGGCACGCGTTAGGAAACGTGCGCCATCGTGAGGTCCCATAGTCGTGGCACATTAACATTAAGTAATGCATTAAAAGCGTTAAATACAGAAGATAACCGAGATAAAAAGCTACTTTCAGGTACGACAATTAAAATGGTTGGTCCTGCAGCAGATGTAACAAGAGCGGATAGCTATTTAAGTCAATTGCAAACGGGTAAAGAAAGAACGGCTTCTGATGGTTCAATTCGGATTGAGAATCATGCTAGTGACCCAGTAGGTAGTATACCGATTTTATTAGGAGGAAACCCTGCAACGACATCTGAAAATAATCTCAATAAAGGTTGGATTGCACGTATTAGCGATATATTTGGTGACAATTCATCAGTACATAATTGCTATGGACTAGGGCAAAGACAATGCGTTATTGATGGATATCGAACGAAGGTAGATCTAAAAATGGGAAATGAGCAAACCATTTTTAATTTAAATAAATCAAAAGGAGAATGATATGAAGATTCTATTTTTTATATTTGGTTTGCTAACAATCAATGCTTGTTCTTTTGGTGGATTTCAACCACCACCACCACATTATCATTGGCGTTTGCATAATTCTAAGATTTTATTTCCTAACTCAGATCCTCAAGGACGTATTAATTTTCTTGAAAGAAGAAAAAAAGACATGTCGGATTGTGGTATGGATTTTGTGACAGGTGAAAGTGTTAATCCAGAAGAGAATCTTTGTTTAGAGAAAAAGGGTTGGTATCTTGAAGGTGGTCCAGTTTGTGAAGAAAGGCTAATGTGGGATAGTCCAATATGTATCCAATGGCGAAAAAAACACAGCAAGCCTGATGCTAAGCCTTGGCAGTAATTAACAAAGGTGCTTAAAAGTGCGGTCAATATTCAGTGAATTCTAAAATTTCTTGATATTGACCGCACTTTTTGTGTTTTAAATATAGACTTTGTAGAGTTTTTAAGCAAAATATTTGTGCAATATTATAAGTTTTATTTATAGCTTAAAAAGAGCGAATCACGTACTCATACTGAAGGAAAAACCGCAGCCAAATCTCAAGTTAATGCGGGTGGCAAGGTGAATATTGTGGCAACGGGTGCTGGAAAGAATTCTGACATTAATATTAAAGGTTCGGATATCTCAGGCAAACAAGGCACAACATTGATTGCTGATAACCAAGTCAATATTAAAGCCACAG
>NZ_CAKASP010000012.1:0-5241 GCF_916862695.1 Haemophilus sp. Marseille-P9675 | reverse complement strand
TATTGAGCGATTGAACTTGAATTGAAGAGTTTGATCATGGCTCAGATTGAACGCTGGCGGCAGGCTTAACACATGCAAGTCGAACGGTAGCAGGAGAAAGCTTGCTTTCTTGCTGACGAGTGGCGGACGGGTGAGTAATGCTTGGGAATCTGGCTTATGGAGGGGGATAACTACGGGAAACTGTAGCTAATACCGCGTAGTGTCGAGAGACGAAAGTGCGGGACCGCAAGGCCGCATGCCATGAGATGAGCCCAAGTGGGATTAGGTAGTTGGTGGGGTAAAGGCCTACCAAGCCTGCGATCTCTAGCTGGTCTGAGAGGATGGCCAGCCACACTGGAACTGAGACACGGTCCAGACTCCTACGGGAGGCAGCAGTGGGGAATATTGCGCAATGGGGGGAACCCTGACGCAGCCATGCCGCGTGAATGAAGAAGGCCTTCGGGTTGTAAAGTTCTTTCGGTATTGAGGAAGGTTGATGTGTTAATAGTACATCAAATTGACGTTAAATACAGAAGAAGCACCGGCTAACTCCGTGCCAGCAGCCGCGGTAATACGGAGGGTGCGAGCGTTAATCGGAATAACTGGGCGTAAAGGGCACGCAGGCGGTTATTTAAGTGAGGTGTGAAAGCCCCGGGCTTAACCTGGGAATTGCATTTCAGACTGGGTAACTAGAGTACTTTAGGGAGGGGTAGAATTCCACGTGTAGCGGTGAAATGCGTAGAGATGTGGAGGAATACCGAAGGCGAAGGCAGCCCCTTGGGAATGTACTGACGCTCATGTGCGAAAGCGTGGGGAGCAAACAGGATTAGATACCCTGGTAGTCCACGCTGTAAACGCTGTCGATTTGGGGATTGGGCTTAGAGCTTGGTGCCCGTAGCTAACGTGATAAATCGACCGCCTGGGGAGTACGGCCGCAAGGTTAAAACTCAAATGAATTGACGGGGGCCCGCACAAGCGGTGGAGCATGTGGTTTAATTCGATGCAACGCGAAGAACCTTACCTACTCTTGACATCCAGAGAACTTTCCAGAGATGGATTGGTGCCTTCGGGAACTCTGAGACAGGTGCTGCATGGCTGTCGTCAGCTCGTGTTGTGAAATGTTGGGTTAAGTCCCGCAACGAGCGCAACCCTTATCCTTTGTTGCCAGCGATTTGGTCGGGAACTCAAAGGAGACTGCCAGTGATAAACTGGAGGAAGGTGGGGATGACGTCAAGTCATCATGGCCCTTACGAGTAGGGCTACACACGTGCTACAATGGCGTATACAGAGGGTGGCGAAACTGCGAGGTGGAGCGAATCTCAGAAAGTACGTCTAAGTCCGGATTGGAGTCTGCAACTCGACTCCATGAAGTCGGAATCGCTAGTAATCGCGAATCAGAATGTCGCGGTGAATACGTTCCCGGGCCTTGTACACACCGCCCGTCACACCATGGGAGTGGGTTGTACCAGAAGTAGATAGCTTAACCTTTTGGAGGGCGTTTACCACGGTATGATTCATGACTGGGGTGAAGTCGTAACAAGGTAACCGTAGGGGAACCTGCGGTTGGATCACCTCCTTACCAAAGACGAGAGACAGCGAGTGCTCACACAGATTGACTGATAGTTGTAGANTCATGACTGGGGTGAAGTCGTAACAAGGTAACCGTAGGGGAACCTGCGGTTGGATCACCTCCTTACCAAAGACGAGAGACAGCGAGTGCTCACACAGATTGACTGATAGTTGTAGAAAAATGAGAAATTAAAAACGAAGCGAAAGCAACGTTGAAAGATAAAAAGAAGATAGAGTATCTTTAATTGATGTCCCCATCGTCTAGAGGCCTAGGACATCGCCCTTTCACGGCGGTAACCGGGGTTCGAATCCCCGTGGGGACGCCAATTAAAGATAACTTTGTTAGATTATCTTAGTGTTCTTTAAAAAATTGGAAACAAGCTGAAAACAAGAGATTTTCGAGAGAAAGTCTGAGTAGGCAAGATAGGAAAGTGAAAAGAGGGAACTGAGAAGGAAACTCTGAAAGCAAACCTGTTTTGTGATAAATCTTGATTGAACAAAAGCAATCAAGTGTTTAGTTGAATGAAGATACGCATCAAATTGACCGCACTTTGAAGTAAAAACTTAAAGTGATTGAAAACATTTGAGGTTGTATAGTTAAGTGACTAAGCGTACAAGGTGGATGCCTTGGCAATCAGAGGCGAAGAAGGACGTGCTAATCTGCGAAAAGCTTGGATGAGTCGATAAGAGGCGTTTAATCCAAGATATCCGAATGGGGAAACCCAGTAGATGAAGAATCTACTATCACTTACTGAATCCATAGGTAAGTGAGGCAAACCGGGAGAACTGAAACATCTAAGTACCCCGAGGAAAAGAAATCAACCGAGATTTCGTTAGTAGCGGCGAGCGAAAGCGAAAGAGCCTGTTAATGATAGCAGCAGAGATAGAGGAATAAGCTGGGAAGCTTAGCGACACAGGGTGATAGCCCCGTACTCGACATCCAGGCTGTGGTACTAAGTTAACGAGAAGTAGGGCGGGACACGTGATATCCTGTTTGAAGATGGGGGGACCATCCTCCAAGGCTAAATACTCCTGATTGACCGATAGTGAACCAGTACTGTGAAGGAAAGGCGAAAAGAACCCCGGTGAGGGGAGTGAAATAGAACCTGAAACCTTGTACGTACAAGCAGTGGGAGCCTGAAAGGGTGACTGCGTACCTTTTGTATAATGGGTCAGCGACTTATATTTTGTAGCGAGGTTAACCGAATAGGGGAGCCGAAGGGAAACCGAGTCTTAACTGGGCGAATAGTTGCAAGGTATAGACCCGAAACCCGGTGATCTAGCCATGGGCAGGTTGAAGGTTGGGTAACACTAACTGGAGGACCGAACCGACTAATGTTGAAAAATTAGCGGATGACTTGTGGCTGGGGGTGAAAGGCCAATCAAACCGGGAGATAGCTGGTTCTCCCCGAAATCTATTTAGGTAGAGCCTTGAGCGGACACCTTTGGGGGTAGAGCACTGTTTCGGCTAGGGGTCCATCCCGGATTACCAACCCGATGCAAACTACGAATACCAAAGAGTGATACTCAGGAGACACACGGCGGGTGCTAACGTCCGTCGTGGAGAGGGAAACAACCCAGACCGCCAGCTAAGGTCCCAAAGTCTATATTAAGTGGGAAACGAAGTGGGAAGGCTTAGACAGCTAGGATGTTGGCTTAGAAGCAGCCATCATTTAAAGAAAGCGTAATAGCTCACTAGTCGAGTCGGCCTGCGCGGAAGATGTAACGGGGCTGAAATATAGCACCGAAGCTGCGGCATCAGACGTAAGTCTGTTGGGTAGGGGAGCGTTGTGTAAGCGGAAGAAGGTGTGTTGAGAAGCATGCTGGACGTATCACAAGTGCGAATGCTGACATAAGTAACGATAAAACGGGTGAAAAACCCGTTCGCCGGAAGACCAAGGGTTCCTGTCCAACGTTAATCGGGGCAGGGTGAGTCGGCCCCTAAGGCGAGGCTGAAGAGCGTAGTCGATGGGAAACAGGTTAATATTCCTGTACTTGGTAAAGCTGCGATGTGGGGACGGAGTAGGTTAGGTTATCGCACTGTTGGATATGTGCGTTTAAGTTGGTAGGTGGGAAGTTTAGGCAAATCCGGACTTCCTTAACACTGAGAGATGATGACGAGGCTCTACGGAGCTGAAGTAACCGATACCACACTTCCAGGAAAAGCCACTAAGCGAAAGGCTTTACTAAACCGTACTGAAAACCGACACAGGTGGTCAGGTAGAGAATACTCAGGCGCTTGAGAGAACTCGGGTGAAGGAACTAGGCAAAATAGCACCGTAACTTCGGGAGAAGGTGCGCCGGCGTAGATTGTAAGGGCTAGCCCCTGAAGGTTGAACCGGTCGAAGATACCAGCTGGCTGCAACTGTTTATTAAAAACACAGCACTCTGCAAACACGAAAGTGGACGTATAGGGTGTGATGCCTGCCCGGTGCTGGAAGGTTAATTGATGGTGTAATCGAAAGAGAAGCTCCTGATCGAAGCCCCAGTAAACGGCGGCCGTAACTATAACGGTCCTAAGGTAGCGAAATTCCTTGTCGGGTAAGTTCCGACCTGCACGAATGGCATAATGATGGCCAGGCTGTCTCCACCCGAGACTCAGTGAAATTGAAATCGCCGTGAAGATGCGGTGTACCCGCGGCTAGACGGAAAGACCCCGTGAACCTTTACTATAGCTTGACACTGAACATTGAATTTTGATGTGTAGGATAGGTGGGAGACTTAGAAGTAGTCACGCCAGTGATTATGGAGTCGTCCTTGAAATACCACCCTTTAACGTTTGATGTTCTAACGAAGATTGCGGAACGCGGTCTCGGACAGTGTCTGGTGGGTAGTTTGACTGGGGCGGTCTCCTCCCAAAGAGTAACGGAGGAGCACGAAGGTTTGCTAATCACGGTCGGACATCGTGAGGTTAGTGCAATGGTATAAGCAAGCTTAACTGCGAGACAGACAAGTCGAGCAGGTACGAAAGTAGGTCATAGTGATCCGGTGGTTCTGAATGGAAGGGCCATCGCTCAACGGATAAAAGGTACTCCGGGGATAACAGGCTGATACCGCCCAAGAGTTCATATCGACGGCGGTGTTTGGCACCTCGATGTCGGCTCATCACATCCTGGGGCTGAAGTAGGTCCCAAGGGTATGGCTGTTCGCCATTTAAAGTGGTACGCGAGCTGGGTTTAGAACGTCGTGAGACAGTTCGGTCCCTATCTGCCGTGGGCGTTGGAGAATTGGTTGGGGCTGCTCCTAGTACGAGAGGACCGGAGTGGACGCACCACTGGTGTTCCGGTTGTGTCGCCAGACGCATTGCCGGGTAGCTAAGTGCGGAAGAGATAAGTGCTGAAAGCATCTAAGCACGAAACTTGCCAAGAGATGAGTTCTCCCAGATTTAAAATCTGTAAGGGTTGTTTAAGACTAAGACGTAGATAGGTGCGGTGTGTAAGTGATGTGAGTCATTGAGCTAACGCATACTAATTGCCCGAGAGGCTTAACTATACAACGCTCAAGTGTTTTTGGAAAACAGAGTGAAAGAAAAAAATTAACTAAACGTTCAGCTTGTGGCCAATGAAGAACATAGATAGAAGTTAGAATAAAAGTTATCAAAGAATTATCCTGGCGGCGATAGTGCGGTGGAACCACCTGACACCATACCGAACTCAGAAGTGAAACGCTGTAATGCCGATGGTAGTGTGGGGC
>NZ_CAKASP010000011.1:0-6359 GCF_916862695.1 Haemophilus sp. Marseille-P9675 | reverse complement strand
CAGCAGCAAAATTTGCAGTACAAAACTATATTGCGGGCAGGGATGATAAAACAGGCAATATAGATAAAAAGGTATATAAAGATGTTTATTTTGTTCACCATCCTGAAGCGAAAAATGGTTTGTCAGAACTCTTAGTGGCGGGTTATGAGAAAATGTTTGAAACTTCTTTTGGAAATCTATTAGGTATGGATAATTCAAGTTTACAAGCGATGAACATCATGAAGCAATATGGTAAAGATGATTTATACGTTGGTGCTCATAGTCGTGGAACATTAACTGTTAGTAATGCATTAAAAGCGTTAAATACAGAAGATAACCGAGAGAAAAAATTGCTTTCAAACACCTCTGTTAAAATGGTGGGTCCTGCAGCTGATATAACAAGAGCGGATGGCTATTTAAGTCAATTGCAAACGGGTAAGGAAAGAACCACTTCAGATGGTTCAATTCGGATTGAGAATCATGCTAGTGACCCAGTAGGTAGTATGCCGATTTTATTGGGAGGAAACCCTGCAACGACATCTGAAAATAATCTCAATAAAGGTTGGATTGCACGTATTAGCGATATATTTGGTGACAATTCATCAGTACATAATTGCCATGGCTTAGGACAACGACAATGTATTACTGATGGATATCGAACTGAGGGAGATCTTAAAATGGGAAATGAAAGAACTATTTTTGAATTAAATAAAGCGAAGGAGAAATAAAATGAAAGTACTATTTTCTATATTTTTAATATTAATTCTAAGCGGGTGTTCTTTTGGAGGATTTCAACCTCCACCACCACATGATCATTGGCAGCTACATAATGAGACAGCATTATTTCCGAACTCAGATCCTGATGTTTTAACTAAATATCTTGCTAGAAGAAAAAAAGATATGAAGGATTGCGGTATGGATTTTGTCAGTGGTGAAAGTGATAACGAAGAAGTAAACCTTTGCTTGGAAAGTAAGGGGTGGTATCTGAAAGGAGGACCAATTTGTGAAGAAAGAACAATGTGGAATAGACCAATATGTATCCAATGGCGAAAAAAACACAGCAAACCTGATGCTAAGCCTTGGGGATAAATAATACAGAAGTATTTTAAGCAGAGTACAATTTAACTCGATACAAAGTGCGGTCAATTTTCAAAGAGTTTTAAAACCTTTCAAAAATTGACCGCACTTTTTGTATTTTCAGAGCTGCTTATCTTTAAGCAAATCTTATAATTTCACATCCAACTTAGAGTAAGCGCGCTCTACTTTTTCTAATGCTTTTTCTACGGAAATATCACGAGCGAGTAAGACACCTAAACGGCGATGGCTATTTATTTCTCTTTTGCCGAAAATGCGAATATTACTATTAAACCTAAAGCCAGCATTGGTGTATAGTAAAGATTCCGATAGCCAATCTAGCACACTAAAGAATGGGAAACAGGTAAAGAAAGAACGACTTCAGATGGTTTAATTCGGATTGAGAATCATGCTAGTGACCCAGTAGGTAGTATGCCGATTTTATTGGGGGGAAATCCTGCAACGACATCTGAAAATAATCTGAATAAAAGCTGGTTACAGCGAACAGCAGATATGTTTAGTGATGAACGTTTATCCGTACATAATTGCCATGGCTTAGGGCAACGACAATGTATTACTGACGGATATAGAACTGGAGGAGATCTTAAAATGGGTAATGAAAGAACTATTTTTGAATTAAATAAAGCGAAGGAGAAATAAAATGAAAATAAGATTTTTATTCTTAATACCCTCAATCTTATTGCTTACAAGCTGTAGTGGATGGTTTCAACCACTTCCACCACATGATCATTGGCGCTTACATAATGCAGATGCATTATTCCCTGAATCAGATCCTAATGTTTTAACTAAATATGTTGATAGAAAAGAAAAAGATATGAAGGATTGCGGTATGGATTATGTGGTAGGAGAAAGTGATAATCCGGAGGTCAATCTTTGTTTAGAGAAAAAAGGTTGGTATCTAGAAGGTGGGCCGATCTGTGAAGAAAAAACAATGTGGGATAGTCCAATATGTATCCAATGGCGAAAAAAACATAGCAAGCCTGATGCTAAGCCTTGGGGATTATAAATAGTAATAACAGTAAAAAAGAGGATAAATGATGGCTTATCATGTTTCTTTAGTTAATACGGATAAGAAAGATATTTCTTATAAACTAATCATGAATAAAGAAAAGTTTAGAGAGTTTTTATTTAAAGAATTCAACATGAAGGAAGAGATAAATAAAAATGGAACTTTAGAGTTTTATTATGATAAAGATGATCCTTCTTTTACTATTTTTTATACTGAAGGTATTGAAGGTGAATATTACATTAATACCACGGATGATAAGCATATAGAAAAGCTAATTTCTATTGCTGAAAAGTTAAATGATGGTACTAGAGTTAGAGGAGATGAAGGGGAGACATATAACTCTTTAGAGGATACATATATCCATTCTGATGATGAATATTTATTTAAAAATACAACAAAGGAAAAAGGTTTTTATTTTCTTAGAAATCCTTCTATAAAAATAGGTATTGTTATAGGGATTATTGTTTGTCTTATACAAATTTTATTTTTTAAATAGTAGCTCTTATAACTAGTTTGATTTAAATCTGCGCCACCTTATTTGGGTTGGAGTTTATATAATGAGAATATGCTATTTTTAAGCTCAGATCCTAAAGCCGCATATAAATATCTTAGTAAGAAGAAAAAAAGATATGGAAGATTGTGGTATGGATTTTGTCATTGGTGAAAGTGATGATCTGAAAGTAAATCTTTGCTTCGAAAAAAAGAATGGTGCTTAGAGGGCGGACCTGTCTGTGGAAATACAATAATGTGGGATAAACCTCTTTGTGTTCAATGGCGAAAAAAAACACTGCAAACCGTATGCTAACCCTTGGGAATAAGTTACAAGAGCATTGAAATATCTTCCCAAAATATATTGCTTTGGGGCGATAGATTTATATGCCTTTCAACATTTGAAAAGCATATAATTTAAAATCTTTAGATACAAAGTGCAGTCAATTTTCAAAGAGTTTTAAAACCTCTCAAAAATTGACCGCACTTTTGTATTTTCAAAGATGCTTATATTAAGAAAACCTTATAATTTCACATCCAACTTCGCGTAAGCACGTTCTACTTTTTCTAATGCTTTTTCTACGGAAATATCACGAGCGAGTAAGACACCTAAACGGCGATGGGCATTGACTTCGCCTTTGCCGAAAAGGTGAATATTACTATTAAACCTAAACCTTGCATTGGTGTATAGTAAAGATTCCAATAGCCAATCTAGCACGACAAAAAGTGGCAAATTAGAGAACCGTTTTAATAAAGATGATGTTCAAAAAGAACTTGATTTCCAACGTGAGGTGACAGAGAAATTTGGACCAAATGTCGCGGAAGCAGGAAGTTTGCTTGCTAATAAATTTGGCGAAGAAGCGAAAGCGAAGCGTCATGAAGCCGCAATTGCGTTAGAAGAAGCAGAAAAAGCCAAGGCAGAAAACAACAACGAAACTAACCGCACTTTAGTAAAACAAGCACGAGATAATTTTGAGACAGCGAGTCGCGAAGCTAAAGAATGGGAAACGGGTGGAAGTAAACGCCTTATCATTGATTCGGCATTAAATGTTATCAGTACCGCTTTAGCTGGCAGACCGGCAGCGGAAGTGGTGGCTTCAGGATTATCACCTGCGGTGAATAATCAAATTAAGAAAGCGACAACAGATGCAAAAGGCAATGTGAATACCGCGCTCAATTTGACAGCTCATGCACTTTGGGGCGCGGTAGAGGCTTATGCAGGCAACCGTAATGTTGCTGCTGGTGCTGCGGGTGCAGCTGGTGGTGAGACGGCGGCTCATTTCCTTGCCTCGACACTTTATGATAAATCACCTGAAAATCTCAGCGAAGAAGAAAAACGTACTGTATCGTCTTTAAGCCAAGTAGCAGCAGGTATTGTTGGTGGTACTTTATCAGATAGTTCTGATGGGGCAATTATTGCAGCTAAAACAGCGAAAGATTCAGTGGAGAATAACAGCATGGCTGATGACGTTCATCCTAGTGATGAGCGTAAGCAAAACATTGAAATGTATGCCAAGGTTTTATTCAATGGAGATGAAGATAAAGCTAAAGAATATCAAGAAGGCCTAGAGATTGCAGAAGCTCAAGGGCAACTTGATAGTGTTAAGGAAACAGCAGATGCGGTTGTCAATTTAGATGATACTGTTGTGTCTTTATGGGAAGCAATCTCAAATCCAAAGAAAACCTATAATAATGTTGTGGTCTCGTTGAAAGATTGGGATGAGGCTTATGCGATTGCCCTTCAAGAGAATCCCAAACTCGCGGGAGAAATGCAAGGTTACCGCCAAGGTAAAATGAAAGGTGTTTCAACTGGAGGCGTGGTTCTGAGTGGTGCGGGATTGGGGATAGCTAAGTCTATTGCCAAATTAAAAAATGGCACGATTGATGTAGCCCATTCCAGTGTTAATGTTGCGAAAATTAAACCCAAAACTTGTTCTTTCCGTGGTGACATGGAAGTGAAAACGGAGCAAGGTTACAAGCCGATAGCGTCTATTAAGGTCAGAGATAAGGTTTATGCGAAAAATGAACTGACAGGACAAATGACCTATCAGCGTGTACAAGCGCACTACAACAATCCGTATGATTTTACGGTATATGTAGAAGTGATTGATGAACAAGGCAAACAGCAAACCCTTGTTTCAAACAAAATTCATCCATTCTTTACCCAGGTAAATCAAGGTGAGCTAGTACCGAGTTCTGAGGGGCATCACTACAACGGAGAAATCCAAAACGCTCAGTGGGTAGATGCACAAAATCTGAAAGCCGGCTATAAGTTATTATCAGAAAATAATCACTGGCAAACGGTGAAAGGTGTCACTATCAAGGCTGAGAAGTTAAGTGCGTATAACCTGACAGTTGAGACTGACCATACTTACTTCATTAAAGGAGCGAATTCTGACCTTGATGGCGTTTGGGTGCATAATAACTGTTGGAATAGCTTACCGGCAGATGCAGTCCGTACTGGTAAAACTACTCCAAATGGAAGACCTTTATATACCTTTAAAGATAATACAGGTAAGCAGGTAACAGCTTATAAAGGTAAAGATGGACGTTATTATGATCCTAAAGTTTATTCCCCTGAAAAAGTTGATGCTGTAAATGCTAAAGCGGTTGATAACAATGCAATGTTAGGAGCCAATGGTACAAAAATATTTAGTTCAACAGTTTGGAAAGAAAATGGTTCAAAAGCAAGAATTGATATTGAAAATCCTTCTCCAGGTAAAAGACCAGGCCAGATTCATTATCAGGATCAAAATAATATAAAATATTACTATAATCCTAAGGATGATAAATTCTATGTTGGAAAAATATCTGATGGTAAGGTTGCTCCTAAGAATATACAAGAATTATTAAGTAACCCAGACTTTAGAAGGGGTATAGATAAAGGTTTAAATTATTTAGGAGAGAAAAAATGATTTATATGAATTCAAAGATGATAGACTCTTTTAATGAGGTTTATAGTCATAAGAGTCTATCTACAGAATTGTCTTGTATATTAGATAGTGGATTTGTTGAGATAAATAAATGTGTTTTTTTTAGTTTTTTATGGAGTGATGAGTATAGTGATGATATAACCATTGATAATATTAAAGAACAATTTTTAGATTTCTCTGGGTACGAGTTTTCTATTAATAAAATATATATTGAAGATTATGTATCTAAGAATACTAAAGAGGAATCATTTTGTTTTATTAATGCTTTTAAAGTTAAATGGAATAAAGTTTTTCCAGGTAAACCTTGTGTTTTGTTTTTGTATTTTAAAAGTAACGAGTATGGTTTTAGTTCTGTATTTAGTTTTCATGTTAAAAGAATTGATGAGTATGTTTTAGATATTTCTAGTATTGAGGACTTTGAGGATGAAATATATGTAGAAATATTAAATTGAATTTTAATGGCTAGATATTTCAGAAATATATCCCGAAAATTGAGTTTTCTGAGGTTAAGCTTTTAGATATCTGAAATGCATATAACTTAAAGTATCTAATACAAAGTGCGGTCAATTTTCAAAGAGTTTTAAAACCTCTCAAAAACTGACCGCACTTTTTGTGTCTTAAATATAGGCTTTGTAGTGTTTTTAAGCAAAATTTGATGCAACATTGTAAGTTTTATTAATAGCTTAAAAAGAGCGAATCACGTACTCATACTGAAGGAAAAACCGCGGCCAAATCTCAAGTTAATGCAGGCGGCAAGGTGAATATTGTGGCAACGGGTGCTGGAAAGAATTCTGACATTAATATTAAAGGTTCGGATATCTCAGGCAAACAAGGCACAACATTGATTGCAGATA
>NZ_CAKASP010000010.1:0-10406 GCF_916862695.1 Haemophilus sp. Marseille-P9675 | reverse complement strand
CGGCAGCGGAAGTGGTGGCTTCAGGATTATCACCTGCGGTGAATAACCAAATTAAGAAAGCGACAACAGATGCAAAAGGCAATGTGAATACCGCGCTCAATTTGACTGCTCATGCACTTTGGGGCGCAGTAGAGGCTTATGCGGGCAATCGTAATGTTGCTGCGGGTGCGGCAGGTGCAGCAGGTGGTGAGGCGGCGGCTCATTTCCTCGCCTCGACACTTTATGATAAATCACCTGAAAATCTCAGCGAAGAAGAAAAACGTACGGTATCGTCTTTAAGCCAAGTAGCGGCAGGTATTGCTGGTGGTACTTTATCGGACAGTTCTGATGGGGCGATTATTGCGGCTAAGACGGCGAAAGACTCTGTGGAGAATAACAGCATGGCTGATGACGTTCATCCTAGTGATGAGCGTAAGCAAAACATTGAAATGTATGCCAAGGTTTTATTCAATGGAGATAAAGATAAAGCTAAAGAATATCAAGAAGGTCTAGAGCTTGCAGAGGCTAAAGGGCAAATTGATAGTGTTAAAGAAACAGCGGATGCGGTTGTTAATTTAGATGATACCGTAGTGTCTTTATGGGAAGCTATTTCAAATCCAGAGAAAACCTATAATAATGTTGTGGTCTCGTTGAAAGATTGGGATGAGGCTTATGCGCTTGCCCTTCAAGAGAATCCAAAACTCGCGGGAGAAATGCAAGGTTACCGCCAAGGCAAAATGAAAGGTGTTTCAACTGGTGGAGTGGTTCTAAGTGGTGCGGGATTGGCGTTAGTTAAGCCAATGGGAGCACTGAAAAACGGTGTGGTTGATTTTACTAAAAATCAAGTAAATAGAGTAGTTAATCACACTGTTTTGAATCGAGTAATTAACGAAGTGGATAATATCGCTGTATCAACTGATAAAGGATTTATTAATGCCACTAAAGTTTGTGGAGCAAGTTGTGAAATAAAAGCGACTAGTAAAGCAGAGCAAGCTTTAATCGATGATATTGTCAAAAATGGTGATATTAAAGGTGGAAAAACAGAGTCGTTAATTCATGATTTAGCAAAACGCTCAGGTTATGAACCATTACAAGGAGGAAAATATGGCTCAAATAATGGTTTTGATCATGTGTTAGTAGGCAAGGATGGTTCAGTAGTCATTATTGATAGTAAGCAGATTAAAAATAATGGCGCTATTCAAGTGAGTTCTAAAGGGGCTAAAGGTACTAATCAATTGTCTAGTAAATGGATAAATGCAGTTCTGCGTGAATTATCTGAAAATGATCCGACTAAGTTAGCAATAAAAAATGCGGAAAAAAATGGTAAATCAATTAAAACAATTATAGCTGGTGTGGATAAATCAAATGGTAAAGTTGTGTTATTACCAGTTAGAATTCCTAATAAGAATTAGTCGTAAGAGGTTAAATATGGAAAAATATAAAGTGTTTTTAGGTAGTGAGATTGCTAAAACCTATGATGAAGCTAAGAATTTTACTCTAGCTAGAGTTGAGGAATATGTTAAATTCAATTATAAAGAATTGTTTTCAACGTTAGCTCCTATAGATAATTTTACAGGTAATGTTTTTTCTTTAATTGATTATTTAAATGATTTTCATCGTGCATTAGCCTCTAAGCATTTATTAGAAAATGATATTTTAGGATTTAAAGAGAATGCTTCTATTGCAGGTTTCTTAGGTATTCTGTCTGAATATGATTTTCAATGGGCGTACAACGGAATTAATACAAATTTCTTTTTTACGAGTTTGCTTTCAGATAATCAAAAGTTGATTGATTATTTAATTAAACATCGTGATGAAATTGTGGATATTTCAGTACCTTATAAACGAACTGATACCAGACCTTTTTTTAATGCGAACACGTTATTGGCGTTAAGTGGCGATTGGCAATTATTAAAAGAGCGCGCACTCACGTTCTTAAATGATGAGAAAAAAGCCCGTAGTGATTTAAAGCGCATTCCCGATCATGAATTTTATGTGGCATTAGCCGATAAAAATATAAAAGGAATGCAAGAGGCTTTAGATAAATTACTCGAACTTAAGCTTGCTAAACGAGCAGCAAAAGATACTCTTTTACATTTTGATTTTTACTTACAACCACAAGTTTTAATGTATGCCAAAATCGCAGCAATCCACGGTTTTGATTTGGGTATTGATAGCCCTATAGCGCCCAAAGAATTGATTGATATAAATCCATTAGCAGAATATAAAATTCCTTATGATTTTATGAAATCATTTGATTTTGATGCCTCTCATCAAGTTTGGGTAAATTATGTCAAACAAAGAATGGAAGAAGCGAAGCAAAAGAAAGTTGAAAATAAAAAAGGATTTTGGGCTTCGCTGTTTGGTCGATAAGTCAGGAATAAGCATTAAAGTGCGGTTAAAAACATAAGCGATTTTGACCGCACTTTTTGTCTTTTCAATGATACTTATACTAAGTAAACCTTATAGTAAAGATTCCGATAGCCAATCTAGCACAACAAAAAGTGGTATTAATACACAAAATATCATTATTAAAGATGAAGCTGAACAATTAAAACGTACAGGCAAAACGGTGCAAGAAGAAATTGCTGCGATAAAAACCGATATCACTACAGAGAGTGCACCAAGTCAAAGTGGTAAATTAGAGAATCGTTTTAATAAAGATGATGTTCAAAAAGAACTGGATTTCCAACGTGAGGTAACAGAGAAATTTGGACAGAATGTCGTGGAAGCAGGGAGTTTGCTTGCTAATAAATTTGGCGAAGAAGCAAAAGCGAAACGTCATGAAGCTGCAATTGCATTAGAAGAAGCAGAAAAAGCCAAGGCAGAAAACAACAACGAAACTAACCGCGCTTTAGTCAAACAAGCACGAGATAATTTTGAGACAGCGAGTCGCAAAGCTAAAGAATGGGAAACAGGTGGAAGTCAACGTCTTGTCATTGATTCAGCATTAAATGTTATCAGCACCGCTTTAGCCGGCAGACCGGCAGCGGAAGTGGTGGCTTCAGGATTATCACCTGCGGTGAATAATCAAATTAAGAAAGCGACGACAGATGCAAAAGGTAATGTGAATACCGCGCTCAATTTGACAGCTCATGCACTTTGGGGAGCGGTAGAGGCTTATGCGGGTAACCGTAATGTTGCTGCGGGTGCGGCAGGTGCAGCAGGTGGAGAGGCGGCGGCTCATTTCCTTGCCTCGACTCTTTATGATAAATCACCTGAAAAGCTCAGCGAAGAAGAAAAACGTACGGTATCTTCTTTAAGCCAAGTGGCGGCAGGTATTGTTGGTGGTAGTTTATCAGATAGCTCTGATGGAGCGATTATTGCAGCTAAAACGGCAAAAGATGCGGTGGAGAATAACAGCATGGCTGATAACGTTCATCCTAGTGATGAGCGTAAGCAAAACATTGAAATGTATGCCAAGGTTTTATTCAATGGAGATGAGGATAAAGCTAAAGAATATCAAGAAGGTCTAGAGCTTGCAGAAGCTCAGGGTCAAATTGATAGTGTTAAAGAAACAGCGGATTCGGTTGTTAATTTAGATGATACCGTTGTGTCTTTATGGGAAGCAATCTCAAATCCAGAGAAAACCTATAATAATGTTGTGGTCTCGTTGAAAGATTGGGATGAGGCTTATGCGCTTGCCCTTCAAGAGAATCCAAAACTCGCGGGTGAAATGCAAGGTTACCGCCAAGGTAAAATGAAAGGTGTTTCGACTGGTGGAGTGGTTCTAAGTGGTGCGGGATTGGGGATGGCTAAGTCTATTGCCAAATTAAAAAATGGAAAGATTGATGTAGCCCATTCCAGTGTTAATATCGCGAAAATAAACCCCAAAACTTGTTCTTTCCGTGGTGACATGGAAGTAAAAACAGAGCAAGGTTATAAACCGATAGAGTCTATTAAAGTGGGTGATAAGGTTTATGCGAAAAACGAACTGACAGGACAAATGACCTATCAGCGCGTACAAGCGCACTACAACAACCCGTATGATTTTACGGTATATGTAGAAGTGATTGATGAACAAGGCAAACACCAAACCATTGTTTCAAACAAAATTCATCCATTCTTTACACAAGTAAGTCAAGGTGAAATAGTACCGAGTTCTGAGGGGCATCACTACAACGGAGAAATCCAAAATGCTCAGTGGGTAGATGCACAAAATCTGAAAGCCGGCTATAAGTTATTGTCAGAAAATAATCACTGGCAGATGGTGAAAGGTGTTAGCATCAAGGCTGAGAAGTTAAGTGCATATAACCTGACAGTTGAGACTGACCATACTTACTTTATCAAAGGAGCGAATTCTGACCTTGATGGGGTGTGGGTGCATAATGATTGTTGGCATGCTTTACCTGATGGGGCTAAACGAATAAAAGATATTGATGGATATCATGCTTATAAGTTTAAAAATCAGGATGGAAAAGAAATTACTGTGATCAAAAAAGACTTAAATCGTTTTGAAACAGTGAATCACAACGCAGGGACAGATCCTCATTTTAATAGACTATCTCAACGAATTGATGAACAAACAGGACGTTATTTATCGACAGATAAACCTGTAGATCAATTTTATAATCGTTCCTATCTTCGTTCTGATACCATGAAGAAAATCTTTGAACAATACGAGGCTCTACCTAATGGTAATTACCGAGATAAGATTGCTCGTACGATAATCAAAGGACCAATCGATATAGGACATGCTTATGGTTGGGAGCATAGACGATTATCTCTTGCAGCTAAAGAATTAAATTGGAGTCAAAAACAATTTAATGATTATGTAAATGCAAGACCTAATAAATTTAGGTTAGAAAATATGTCTGAAAATCGGAGTCATAGAAATGAGATGCCTGGTAAAGGTGATATCTTAGATATAAAACAAGATATGAGAAATTTTATGAATGGAGGAAAATAAGATGAATCTTTCTAAATTTAATGACTTGGATTTGGAAGAAAAAATTGTAGAGAGTAATTTTAATAATGATATTCAACTATTAAGAAAAATATTTTTAGAAAATAAATTATCAGATATAAAAAAAATTACTAGCTTAGATAAATGGAATTATCTACATAGGATACTTTGCTATTCGGAACCTAAAGTAGAATTAATACAATTCTATATTGATAATGGCGTCGATGTTAATGCTCAAGATATATACGGAATGACTCCTTTGCATTATGCATTACGAAGTAAAAATGCTGAGGCGGCGATAGCGTTGCTCAAAGCAGGAGCAAATCCTAATTTACCGAACCAAGATGGTTTAATCCCTTTGTCTATGATTGGATATATCCCAGAGAGATTGGATGTTTTAGAGCTTATGCTTCAAAAAGGGGCAAATGTGCATTACTTAGTAAATGAGGATGAAACTATTCTTGAAAGTTATAAACCTACAGAGAATGAGCCTCAATTAAAACCAATTTATGAATTAATGAAAAAGTATTCGTAGAATTTAATGTTTGAAAGTGCGGTCAATTTTCAAAGAGTTTTAAAACCTCTCAAAAATTGACCGCACTTTTTGTGTTTTAAATATAGGCTTTGTAGAGTTTTTAAGCAAAATATTGGTGCAATATTATAAGTTTTATTAATAGCTTAAAAAGAGCTAATCCAGAACTCATCCTGAAGGAAAAACAGCCTATAAATCCCAAGTTAATGCTAGCGGTAAGGTGAATATTGTGGCAACGGGTGCAGGAAAGGATTCCAACATTAATATTGAAGGTTCAGACATCTCAGGTAAGCGAGGCACGACATTGATTGCAGATAATCAAGTCAATATCAAAGCCACAGAACAAAACCATCAAGAACGAAGCACTAATAAATCGAGTGGTTTTAATGCGGGGGTAGCCATTAAAGTGAGTAATGGTGCGGCTGTTGGGGCTACTTTAGGCGGTAATTACGGAAAAGGTTAAGGTAATGGTGATGAAACCTCTTATGTTGCTAGTTATGTAGGAGATAGCCAAAGTAAAACAGTGATTCATGCAGGTGGTAATGCCAATATTGTTGGTAGCCAAGTAAAAGGCAAACGAGTAGAACTTAATGCTGAAAACTTGAATATCGAAAGTTTGCAAGATAAATCTAGCTATCATGGCAAACAAATGAATGTAAGTGCTAGTGTGACAGTAGGCTATGGTTTTGCCGCAGGTGGTAGTTTCAATAAATCGAAAATCAATGCCGACCACGCCAGCATCAATGAACAAGCTGGAATTTATGCTGGTGATGAAGGGTATGGCATTGATGTCAACCATACGGATTTAAAAGGCTGTCTCATCACCTCGACACAAAAGGCGAAGGATGAGGGCAAAAACCGGTTTAGCACGGGCACGATAACGCATTCGGATATAGAAAACTATTCAAGCCACAATGCGAAAGGATTTGGCGTTGGAGGAGGCGTTACTATAGGTGGTGGAAATACGCCAAAAGAAATCGGTGGTGTCGAATTGCAAAAGATCGGCAAAAATAACGCTGATGGAAGCGGAAAAGTGGAAACCGGAGGAATCGCCGGCATTGGCTCTCAAGGAAACTGGGGATTAGCGAAAGGATTGATTACCGGACTTTTAGGACAAGTAAGCGATAAAGGTAGTGAACATGGCGTTACAACAAGTTCAATTAACACCAAAAATCTCATTATTAGAGACAAGGAAGCTCAAGAGCAATTAAGCTGGAAATCTATTAATGAAACGATTGAAGCCTTAAATCAGGAAAATCGTCATCAAAAATTAGCTAAAGCGGATATTGAATCGATCAAGTCCGACTTAGAACGTGATTTAAACGTGGCGACAAAATTTGTGAAAAATGTTAATAGTGTGGGTGATGAAATCTATTATCAAATGGAAAAAAATGAAGATTCTGTATTTTCTATTCAAAAGAAAACAGAAAATTGTAATCACATAAGCTGTTTAGATTTTAAATCTGATAATTCACAAGCATTAAAACGTATTATTTATGGTAATGACATCCTTACAGATGAACAAGCACAATTACTCAGTAAAGTTGCAACGGCGGGTATGTTAAATTTAAACAGAGAAGATAAAGTATCAAGTGCGATTTTATATGATAAAGACTTATCGTCGATTGATGAAACGGCTGTCATTTTAAATAGAGGTAGTACCAACTATCTCAATGAGTTTATCTTCACTGTATTTGAGCGTTTTAGGGCAGGGGCAAATTTACCAAGTGTGTTTGGTGCCTCAAATGCCACGAGGGATCACGCTCAAATTACTAAAAAACTGAATGAATATAATGCACATAGAATCTCCCAAGGAAAAGAGCCGATAAGTGCGAATAATGTGGCACATAGTCTAGGTGTTTCAGGGAATAAAAATATGCTGAATTGGTCGGAATATGTAGGAAATCGGTATGACAATACAAAAGTGAATTTCTTGCATTTAGGAGGCTCCTATCCATCAGAGGGAGTAGATAAACAAGCGAAACAATTGTTTGGAGGCGTCAATACTGAATATCATGGAGTTAAGGGAGATGCGGTCTATTCTGGATTAGGAGGACTATTTATTGGAAATAACCCGAATGCTAAACAAGTAGAGGGGTTATCATTTGGTCAGGCGCATTCAGAGGCTAATCAGAATATAAATAACTTGAAGTATATTTATAAAATAGATGATGAGAAAAAAATAGTAGAATGGGAGAAAACAAAAGATGTTTTAAATAAGGTATATCCTAGCAGCAGACTTAGAGAATTTAATAAAGTAAATGAGGTGAATAAATGAAAATTTTTATTTATGTATTAGTGACTCTATCTCTAGGAGGTTGTTTGTTTCTAGATTTAATGCCTTCATACTCATCTTATTGGGATGAGAGTATCTGGGTTAACAAAGATACAAAAAAACCTTTAACTAAAGATACTCATATGGCTTGCTTTAATAAGTCTATTCAAGGACTTGAAATTAAAGATGTTTCAGGATTTCCTGAAGTTGTCGGAGTAAAAGACAGAGAAGAGTCAAATAAAAGATATGCCATGTGTTTAAGAGATAAAGGATTTGTTTTTAATGCTAGTTATGCATATTGTTATAAATTCAAAGATGTTTGTGATGCTTATAATAAATATAGGAAATGAAAACTTTCTAACTGTGGCTAGGTGTAGAAAAATTTACTAAGTGTGTTTGATACCTAGCTCTGGATATTACCAACTCAACAGTATATATAGAAAACAAGAAATATAGAAACTAATATAGAAGTAAATACCTCATCCACCAAAAGTGCTGTCAAAATCTCCCTCGTTTTTAACCGCACTTTTGTAAATTCCCGTTGACTTCCCATCGCCATCCTCCCCACAATATGCGCTTGTTTATTTCGTTTTAACACAAAGAAAGAAAATAGCGTTTAGCCCTCCAAAAAAATAGCGTGCATCTCCTTACGCGTGCTTATATCTAACTAAAAATAAACAAACTGAAGTTATTCATGAAAATAGTAAAAATCTTAATCAAACGAAATTGATGTTTTGGACACGCGTCAGGAGACGCGCGCCATCTTTTGGGGTCAGAGAGTTTGAAAATATGGGAAAAGAAAGATGAAATTTTTAAGTATTGTTATTATTTCTTGTTTTTTATCAGGATGTTGGACAATGTTTACTTATAGGGAAAGTTATACCATAGATAAAATGGCATACTGGGAACACAGAGAAAGTAAAGTTAAAGCATCAGCAGAATTAAAAAATAAATGTTTTGAAAAAATTCACCATATAGATAACAACCAAGATTTATATGCTAAATGCATATATGAAAATGGTTATATATTTAAAACCAACAGTTGGCTTTATTGTTATCATAGACCTAAAGATTGTGCTATATATGATAAATATAAGAAATAAAAACAGTCTAATTGTAACAAGTCTTGAGCAAACTGAAGTTGTTAATAAAAATAGTAAAAACCTGAATCAAACAAAACGGATGTTTTTGGCACGCGTTAGGAAACGCGCACTATCTGGGAAAAATCAGGCATGTTGGGAGGTGGTATTGGCGTAACCTTTGGTTCTCAAAAACAAACCACAGAAAGTGATCAGACTAAGCTTTATGCGAAAGGTAGCCAAGTAGGTAGCTTGAACGGTAATACTACGATGATTGCGGAAAACACTTATACTCAAACTGCGAGTAAGGTGAGTGCAATCAAAGACGGCGATGTGAATATTCTGGCGAAAAAAGTCGATATTAAAGCTGCAGATGACAAATATGAAACCAATACCAAACAAAAATTTGAGCAAAAAGGTTTAACGATTGCTATTAGCTCTCCTGTTATTTCTGCTATTCAAGCAGTACAAGGGGCTATCGAATCCACTAAACAAGTTGGCGATAGTAAACATGACCGAGTGAATACTATGTCGGCAGCTAATGCTGGCTTTGAGGCTTATCGTGCCTACCAATCTGGAAAAAAAGCTGTAACCGATGTCAAAGATTTTATGAATGGTGAAGGGGATGTCGACTCCTTGATCGGTGTACAAATCACTTATGGTCAACAGAAGAGCGAATCTCACTCTCATACTGAAGGAAAAACAGCCTATAAATCCCAAGTTAATGCTGGCGGCAAGGTGAATATTGTGGCAACGGGTGCTGGAAAGAATTCTGACATTAATATTAAAGGTTCGGATATCTCAGGCAAACAAGGCACAACATTGATTGCTGATAACCAAGTCAATATTAAAGCCACAGAACAAAACCATCAAGAACGTAGCACTAATAAATCGAGTGGTTTTAATGCAGGGGTAGCCATTAAAGTGAGTAATGGTGCGGTTGCTGGGGCTACTTTAGGCGGTAATTCCGGAAAAGGTTACGGCAATGGTGATGAAACCACTTATGTTGCAAGCCATGTGGGAGATAGCCAAAGTAAAACAGTGGTTAAAGCAGGCGGAGATGTAACCCTTGTGGGCAGTCAAGTTAAAGGTAAAGGTGTCGAATTAGATGCAGAAAATCTGAAAATTGAAAGCTTGCAAGATAAATCTAGCTATCGCGGTAAGCAAATGAATGCAAGTGCTAGTGTGACAGTAGGCTACGGTTTTGCTGCGGGTGGTAGTTTCAATAAGTCGAAAGTTAATACAGACTATGCGAGTGTAAATGAACAGGCAGGAATTTTTGCAGGTAATGATGGCTATGATATCAATGTAAAAAATAAAGTTTCTTCTATTGGTGGCGCTATCATTTCAAGTGCACCAAAAGAGAAAAATCAAATGACAGCACAAGATTTCGAATATTCAAATATTGAAAATTATTCTAATGCGAAATCATCTGCGATGGGATTGATGGGCGGTTTTTCTGTAGATCGTGATCAAACTTCTGATGAGGATAAAGCTTTAAATAAAATTTATCGTGGTGAGGATAGAAAGGGCGAAACCTTTGAACAGGCGAATCCAAATAAAGCAAATCAATTGCCGGTAAAATTTGGTTTAGGCACAGATGATGTTCATAGTACAGATTTATACGCTGCAGCA
>NZ_CAKASP010000009.1:0-29461 GCF_916862695.1 Haemophilus sp. Marseille-P9675 | reverse complement strand
GAACATAGATAGAAGTTAGAATAAAAGTTATCAAAGAATTATCCTGGCGGCGATAGTGCGGTGGAACCACCTGACACCATACCGAACTCAGAAGTGAAACGCTGTAATGCCGATGGTAGTGTGGGGCTTCCCCATGTGAGAGTAGGGCACCGCCAGGTTACTAAATACAAAGCTAAATTAAATAAAATAAAATAAAATAAAAACAGAAGAACCCCAGTTGAGCTACTGGGGTTTTTCTATTTGAACTTAACAACTATTATAAAAAATAGAATTAAAGATGATAGCTCGTGCCGAAAGAGATATGGGGCTTATATTTCGATTATTTACAAAAATCAGTATTATTGGATTTTCGATATACAAAACTTATGTATTCTTAATAATCTTTTAGATATCTCTTGAGGGATAAATATGACTATTTTTCAGTTTATATAGTACTTCTAATTAGAGATTATTTTTAGCTCTAATTCTAATCTCTTGGAGACGTAGACTAGGTATTTGTTATTATTTTGATTTCTTTCACCAATATATCACCTATTTGTTTACGCCAACCTATGAGTAATTCCGGTAATTTATTGGATGAACATTCTTTTTTCCACACCCATTTTATTAATTCTTCTAATGTTCGTTTACTCGCTATGATTTCTGGTGATAGTCCTCCTGGAGTGAGTGCAGTAACTTGCTCTTGTAGTGAACGAATTATTTGTTTATAACGAGGATCTTCAGAAATTCTAACTATTTTCTGTGGATAATTATTAGGAGATATCTGGCTAGCTTGAGTAAGGAGCTGAAGAATTTTTTTTCCATAGATTCGGATCTCATTATGAGTTAGACCCAGTTCAAGCATCTCAGCTATATTACGAGGATTGTACTTTGCTACTTTCCAAAGATGTTCTGATTTTACAATATAAGACAAGGCTAAATTTCGTTTTACAGCAATATTTTGTCGCCATGTTGCTAAAACTTTTAAGCGAGCTAATTCTAAAGGCTTCAGTTTCCATGCATTTGGAATATCCAAATAGGCTTTATTCGCATCTCGTTCTTTTAATTTATATGTTTTGATAAGTGCGAGTTCACAGTCTTCCTTTACAGCTTTTAACCAAGGCGTTTGGGAGAGTTCTTGTTGCAGAATGTGATACAGCGGAAGTAAATACCATACATCTCCAGCCGCATACTGTAATTGTATTTTTGAAAGAGGACGTTTAATCCAATCAGTACGAGTTGCACCTTTATCTATTTTTATATTCAGATATTGTTGGACTAATTTTGCTAAACCTGCAGACATACCTAGTCCAAGGAAACGAGCCATAATTTGTGTATCTATCATGGGTATAGGCAACTGATTAAATTCCTGCAAAAATACTAATAAGTCTTCACTACAAGAATGTAATACTTTGAGAACGTGAGAATCAGCAAGTAGTTTAACAAAAGGTGAAAAATCAGTGATCATAAGTGGATCAATTAAAGACACTCGTTTGCCGTCATAAAGTTGGATTAATCCCAGTTTTGGGAAATAGGTTGATATGCGTATAAATTCGGTGTCTAACGCAACTATATTCTGTTGTTGGGCCAAAAGGCAAATTTCTGAAAGCTCAGTATTAGTTGTAATAAGAGAAAAGTGCGGTAAATTTTGGCATTCTTTTATCATTGTCGTGTTTCAACAGGAGGATTTAACAAGGAAATGGGATATTGCTATCCCATTTATTTAATGAACGGAACGTTTTGCGATTTCTTCATCTCGAAGTACGCGACGTAGAATTTTTCCTACATTCGTTTTGGGTAATTCATCACGGAATTCAATTTCTTTTGGAACTTTATAGCCTGTGAGATATTGTCGACAATGCTGGCGAATTTCATCACGTGTTAGACTATCATCTTTTTTTACTACAAAAATTTTGATAGTTTCACCTGATACTTCATGTGGTACCCCGATAGCAACAGCTTCTGAGACTTTATTATTAAGCATTACTACGTCTTCAATTTCATTTGGATATACGTTAAAGCCTGAGACTAGTATCATATCTTTTTTACGATCAACAATACGAAGGCTATAAGTTTCATCCATAATTACAATATCGCCAGTTGCCATCCAACCATCTTTTAAAACTTCACTTGTTGCCTCTGGGCGTTGCCAATAACCTTTCATGACTTGTTCGCCTTTTACCCATAATTCGCCAGGTTCACCAATTTTGGCTTCGGTTCCATCATCTTGGATAATTTTAATGTCAGTATTTGGAACTGGTACGCCTATAGTGCCATTGTGTTTTACTACATTAATTGGGCAAGCAGCAATAAGCGGTGAACACTCTGTCATGCCGTAGCCTTCAATAATATTACAACCCGTTAGAGCATGCCAACGTGTTGCAACAGATTGCTGAATTGCCATCCCTCCACCTACAGAGAGTTTTAATGCTGAAAAATCCACCTCTTTGAAATTTTCGTTATTCAATAAAGCATTAAATAATGTATTTACTCCTGTAATAGCTTCAAATTGATATTTTTTTAGCTCTTTTACAAAACCATCAATATCACGTGGATTAGTGATTAAAATTGCGGTAACGCCTAATTCTAAAAATAATAAGCAATTTACGGTTAATGCAAAAACGTGATAGAGCGGTAAGGCTAAAATTGCAGAATGAGTACGCGTATGATCACCAATAAAGGGTTCTGCGATCCATTTAGCTTGGAAAACATTAGTAATAATATTTCCATGCGTTAACATTGCCCCTTTAGCGACGCCAGTTGTACCTCCAGTATATTGTAGGAATGCCAGATCACCTCGAACAACATCGGGGCGTACATATTGACGATATTTTCCGATGCTTAATACTTCTCGAAATGTTACTGCATGTGGCAACTTGTATTTAGGAACGAGCTTTTTGATGTATTTTACAACGAAATTGACGATTGTACGTTTACCGAAAGAGAGCTGATCCCCCATTCTTGTTAAAATGACATGTTTTACATTCGTGTTGAAGACAACTTTTTCTAAGGTTGAGGCAAAATTAGATACAACAATGATTGCCACTGCACCACTGTCTTGTAGTTGATGTTCTAATTCTCTTGGTGTGTAAAGTGGGTTAACATTTACTGCAATCAGACCAGCCCGTAAAATACCAAAAAGTGCAATAGGGTACTGCAATAAGTTTGGCATCATCAATGCTACACGATCGCCACGTTGAAGTTTAAATTCGTTTTGTAAATAGGCAGCAAAAGCACGACTACGCTCTTCTAATTTTCGGAATGTAAGTATTTGCCCCATATTGATATAAGCTGGACGGTCGGGGTGCTCACGTACGGCTTTATCAAACATATCCAGAATTGACTCATATTTTGATGTATCCAGAAATTTTTCAGAACCTTCTGGATAGTTTTGAAACCAAATTTTTTCCATTTTTTATCCTAGTTTATTGGAAAATTTCCAAGATTTTATCATTTAATTCAAATAATAGCGAATTTCGGGTTGGATATACCGAGGTTGGTATCGCCATCTCCAGAATCCCCAATCATCGTCCCAATCATCTTCAGGATAATAATAGTTTGTACTTAGCGTCCAAAGACGGTATTTATTTGGTTTAATAACAGGATAAGTATAATTAGCCTGTTCTATTTTACCTGGTTCTGAACCAATTAATTGTCCGCCAATTGTGATATAACGGTCTTTTAAATTTTCGGGATCTATAAAACCATCGAAATAAACGATAAAACGGCCATCAGATTGTGATTCTACGAAGGGTTTTCCAGATAAAGATGATACAGGTAAACTAAGTACTTCGATTTTAGTATGATGAGGTAAAATGGTAGTTTGTACAATTTTGCCGCCTAATCGGATATTTTTACAGTGGCAACTCAGATCTTGAGATGTAATTTCTTTATAGCTAGTAATAGAAAACTGTTCATTTTCTAATCCTCTTGGTGGAGTAATACAGCCTGTTAGACCTAAACAAAGTGCGGTCAAAAATATGCTTATTTTTCCTTTCATTTTCACTTATTCTCCACGATGATATTATTCTCGTCCAGGTAACTTTTTCCACGTGACTTCATTTCGTAAATAAATAGGCTCAATTTCTAACGCTGAAATAGTTTGTTGCTGTTTCCATGCTGTTTGAGCAAGGGATAACATATATAAGGCATTTGGCAATTCAATTTCTGAACCGTTCAGATTTTTTTCTGTAAATTGTGGGTAAGCAGCCCAACCTGTACCTACATAAAAAATATCGTTATTTTGAAGTTGGGAAATTGCTTGTTCAGGTGGGCAAACTTGCTCTGGTGTTATTTCTCTCCATTGAGAAACCGCTCCAAAATTAGTGTGTACATCTTCACATATAAGTTGTGAAAAATATACTTCCCCCATGCGCGCATCGATTGCGGCTGCAACTTTTTTAGCTTGATATAATTCAAATGCAGCCTGTGCCATTGCTGTTAAATTTGATATAGGAATAACTGGTAAATCAGCACCTAATGCTAAACCTTGTGCGATACCAGCCCCCACTCTTACACCTGTAAAACTACCAGGACCACGCCCAAAAGCCAGAGCATTAACTTGATTTAAATGCAAGCCTGAGTTTGCCAAGATTTTATCAACCATAGGAAGAATTCGTTTGGTGTGTGTGCGTTGCGCTAATTCATTTAAATGTGTTTTTTCACCGTTATATAGTAGTGCAACTGAGCAGGCTTCAGTAGAGGTATCTAATGCTAATAAAGTTAGCTTTGTCATTATTTTTTCTCATTTATTGATTTTGTAAGAATTGTATCACTTTATTGAGATCTCGGGTACGACTTGAGTTTGGCAAACTCTTTAAAAACGTTTCGCCATAATTTCTCATAACCAAGCGATTATCACAAATAATCACTACGCCACGATCGCTTACACCTCGAATTAGACGCCCAACGCCTTGCTTTAGCGTAATCACGGCTTCTGGAATTTGAATATCATTGAATGGATCGCCTCCCTGTAGCTTGCAATCTTCAATACGTGCTTTTAATAAAGGGTCATCAGGTGCAGTAAACGGAAGTTTATCGATAATCACTAGGGAAAGTGCATCACCGCGAACATCGATTCCTTCCCAAAAACTAGATGTTGCAACAAGTACACTATGAGAGGTATAAGTGAATTGTTCCAATAATTTGCCTTTAGAGGTTTCTCCCTGTACTAAAATTGAAAGCATACTTTTTTCACGAAAATATTCTGCTAATCCTCGCATCATTGTGTAAGAAGTGCAAAGTACAAAGCAGCGCCCTTTATTGGCTTCAATTACTGGCAGTAACATTTCACCTAATGATGTTAAAGTATGCGTTTTATTGGTAGTTGGCAAATAACGAGGAACACAAAGTAATGATTGTTCAGGATAATTAAATGGACTATGTAAAATCTTTTGTGTTGCATGTTCAATCCCTAATCGTTGACAAAAATGATTAAAGGTTCCACCTACTTCTAATGTAGCGGAAGTAAAAATCCATGCAGCCTCTTTGATCTTCAGTTGTTCTCCAAATTTGTCGGCCACGGTTAGCGGTGTAATATGTAAGCCGAATTGACGACCATTTCCCTCATACCAATAACAAAACCCCACAATATTAGTTTCGGTTAGGCGCTTTAATTGACTTTTTATTGATTCGACACGTTCAAAAATACTATCGAGTGTTTGTGAACGCCCTAATGTAAGCTTAATCACCTCGGAGAGAAAATTAATTTTTTCTTGTAATAAATCAAAGGCTTTTTTTACCGCACTTTGTTTATAAAATTCACGCCAATTTCCACGAGTATTATTTTCTTCACCTAATAAAAGACGAAAATCCTGTACAACTTTAAGTAATGTATCTGATGTGCTGCCAAGTTGCAGCATATCTTTTAGTTCGGTACGATAAACAATATTAATATCTTTGCATAAATCAAATAGCTGTCGAGAGGTGAGCGATTGCCCAAAATATTGACTGGCAATATCGGGCAATTGATGTGCTTCATCAAAAATAATCACTTCTGCATGAGGAATTAATTCCCCAAATCCAGTTTCTTTCACAGCCATATCAGCAAAAAACAAATGATGATTAATGACCACTAGATCCGCATTTAGTGCTTTTCTCCGAGCTGCTGCAACATAGCATTCGCTATAATTAGGACAATCCGTTCCTAAGCAACTTTCCGCGGTACTAGTTAGCTGTGAAATGATAGGGCTGTCTTCGGCAAGTTCTACACATTCAGTAAAATCACCTGTTTTTGTGCTATTATTCCACTTTCTAACTTTACTTAAATCCGTTAGAACAGATTTATCACCAAGCACTCCTTGTGCAATAACTTGATCTAATCGTTCTAAACATAGATAGTTTGCTCTTCCTTTGAGTAAGGCTATTTTTCCTGTGAAATTAAGCGCTTTTTTGATAGCAGGAAGATCTCGATTGAAAAGCTGACCTTGTAAATTTTTGGATCCAGTTGAAATAATGGTTTTTTTGTTAAATAGTAATACTGGAGCTAGATATGCCAAAGTTTTGCCCGTGCCTGTACCAGCTTCAATAACAAGAGAAGACTTATTATAGATGGTATCACCAACGGCTTGAGCCATGCTAAGTTGTTCTGCCCTTGGACTGAAGTCCTTTATATTTTGACTTAATTGTCCATTGAGAGAGAATATGTGAGAGAGTTGATCTTGATAATTCATTTATAGGAAAATTTTTTGGGTAAGTCTAGCAAAATTTGATGTGATCGTATAGGAAAGACAGTCGAAATCATCAAAGATGAAATAATTAATTTATATTTATAAAACCGATATTTATTAAACCATATATACCTTGCTAATTCCCTATTTTCCATAGATAATAGAGTGTCTTTTTATGCTTAAAATTTATGCGAAAAATGACATGTTTGTTGGTGAAAACTCAATGCGGCAATTGGTGTAAGACGTTGATAATCAACATTTTTCTTAAAATAAATTAGCCGCTTGCAACGCGTGCGGAATATCGCGTTGTTTTATAAAGCAAACGTTTATGCTTAATAACGTTATCAATGCACCCAGCAACACACAGTCGTAAGATTGACTGGCGCGAGAAACACGAGGTCGATAACGAAGCAAAGTGCGGTTTATTTTGAGGTCTTTTAAAATATTTAATAAGAGAATTGACAATGAAAAGAATGTTAATCAATGCGACTCAAAAAGAAGAGTTGCGTGTAGCGCTAGTTGACGGACAGCGCTTATTTGACCTGGATATTGAAAGCCCAGGACATGAGCAAAAAAAAGCGAATATCTACAAAGGGAAAATTACTCGCGTTGAGCCAAGCTTAGAAGCGGCTTTTGTTGATTATGGTGCAGAACGTCATGGTTTTTTGCCATTAAAAGAAATTGCTCGTGAATATTTTCCCGATGATTATGTTTTCCAAGGTCGTCCGAATATTCGCGATATCTTGAGCGAAGGCCAAGAAGTGATCGTTCAAGTTAATAAGGAAGAACGCGGAAACAAAGGCGCAGCCTTAACCACTTTTGTTTCTCTTGCGGGTAGTTATTTGGTCATTATGCCAAATAATCCGCGTGCGGGTGGGATCTCTCGTCGTATCGAAGGGGATGAGCGTACTGAATTAAAAGAGGCATTAAGTTCATTAGATGTGCCTGAAGGCGTAGGCTTGATTGTTCGTACCGCTGGTGTGGGTAAATCTCCAGAAGAGTTGCAGTGGGACTTAAAAGTTTTACTTCACCATTGGGAAGCGATTAAACAAGCATCTCAAAATCGTCCAGCACCTTTCTTGATTCACCAAGAAAGTGATGTAATTGTACGTGCTATTCGTGATTATTTGCGTCGTGATATTGGCGAGATCCTTATTGATAGCCCTAAAGTGTTTGAAAAAGCAAAAGAGCATATCAAACTGGTTCGCCCAGATTTCATTAATCGTGTGAAACTTTATCAAGGCGAAGTTCCTCTTTTCAGCCACTATCAAATTGAATCTCAAATCGAGTCAGCATTCCAACGTGAAGTGCGTTTACCTTCTGGCGGTTCAATCGTTATTGATGTAACTGAAGCATTAACCGCTATTGATATTAACTCCGCGCGTTCTACTCGTGGTGGCGATATTGAAGAAACAGCATTGAATACTAATCTTGAAGCGGCAGATGAAATTGCGCGTCAATTACGTTTGCGTGACTTAGGTGGTTTAGTTGTTATCGATTTCATTGATATGACGCCAGTCCGTCACCAACGTGAAGTAGAAAATCGTATTCGTGATGCCGTTCGTCAAGATCGTGCTCGTATTCAAATTAGCCGCATTTCTCGTTTTGGTTTGTTGGAAATGTCACGTCAGCGTTTAAGTCCTTCACTAGGTGAGTCTTCACATCACATTTGTCCTCGTTGTCAAGGAACAGGTAAAGTGCGTGATAACGAATCTCTTTCCTTGTCTATCTTGCGTTTAATCGAGGAAGAAGCATTAAAAGAAAACACTAAGCAAGTGCATACGATTGTGCCTGTACAAATTGCTTCTTATCTTCTTAATGAAAAACGTAAAGCGATAAGCAATATTGAAAAACGTCACAATGTAGATGTTATTGTTGCGCCAAATGAAGCAATGGAAACACCGCATTTTAGTGTTTTCCGCTTACGCGATGGCGAAGAGGTGAATGAATTGAGCTATAACTTAGCGAAAATTCACTGTGAGAAAGATGAAAGTACCGAGGAATCTCTTGTTTCTCGTAATGTGGAAACAACCGTTGTTGCTGAACAACCTGCAGTTGAAAGTGCGGCAGTGGCGCTTTCTATTTCTGAAGCAGCTCCGACTCCAGTTGAGCGTAAATCGAATGAACCGTCTTTGTTAGCGAAAATTATTGCGAAGATTAAAGGCTTGTTTGCTTCTGAATCTGAAGAAAATAAACCGAAAAATAACCGCACTTCGCGCAATTCTAATCGTAATCAACGCCGTTCACAGGATCGCCGTACTTCTCGTCGCCCACGTTCTGAAAATAACGAAACGGAAAGAACCGAAGAACAAGTCCGTAATATCCGAGAGCGTAATCAACGCCGTCCGCGCCGTAACTTAGTGGAGGAAAGTATCGCTGAAAGTGCGGTAAATTCTACACCGGTTTTTGAGGCTCAGGATGAAAAAACTGAGCAAGTGACTCAACGCCGTCAACGTCGTGATTTGCGTAAACGCGTACGTGTTGAAGATAATGAGATGGCTGTTGAAAATAACGAAAGCATTGTTGAACAAATGCCAGATGTGGATGTTGTCGAAGTTCAAACCGTTCAAGATGATGAAAAACCAGTTCGTCAAAACCAAGAACGTTCTGAACGTCAAGATCGTCAACGTCGCACTCCACGTCATTTACGTGCAGCGAATAATCAACGTCGTCGCCGTAATCAAGAGCCAAAATCGCCAATGCCATTATTTGCTGCAGTAGCTTCACCTGAATTGGCAAGTGGAAAAGCTTGGGTGGACTATTCAACAGTGAACGCTCAGAAAGAAAATAATTTCTTATCTGTGGATGAATTGCTTGAGCAAGAAAAAACTAAAAAAGGTTTTATCACGCCAGCAATGGGGATTGTGGTTGAAGAAAAATCTCTTGAAGTAAAACCAGCATTAGATTTTATTACTCAGCCAGCTAATGAGTCTGTACAGAAAAAAGTACAAGAATCTCTAGAGCGTTTAAATTCTCATAAACCTCAAGAAACGGTTGAATTTATTGAGTCAACGATTACCCTAAATGAGCCTGAAACTGTAAATGAACCAGCCTTTGTTCGTACTTATGAGTTTAATGGGCGTTTAGGTACCATTTCTTCAGTTGCTCATACAAAAGCAGAGATGACTTTGGCGAAAGCGAGTGATGAAATGCCTCAGCCATTCCCAATTATTGAATGGCAAGATTCTCGCTATTATTTTTACGGTAAAGGGGCGGCAGGGCATCATTGTGCGATTAGCCATGTATATTCTGAGCCTACCCGAGCAAAATCAGAGTAATCTAAAATAAAAAATTAGAATTGGCATGATGTTTATTACGTCAATTCTTTTTATTTTTGGAGTGTAGTAAAAATAATCACTTGATAAAAACGAGATAATTTCTGCTTGACGGTCTTTCTCAAAAAACGTATTATGCGTGCGCATTAAATCACGGAGGAATGGTCGAGTGGTTGAAGGCACCGGTCTTGAAAACCGGCGAGGGTTTACGCCCTCCTAGGGTTCGAATCCCTATTCCTCCGCCATCAAATTTTGATAAAAAACCTAAGTCAGTGACTTAGGTTTTTTATATTTATTCAAATTCATCCAACCATTTCAATAAAATAGCCTCAAGAATTGCTTCATTTGACTTATTAGGATCGTCATCAAAATCCTCAAGTTCACAAATCCATTTATGTAAATCAGTAAAACGAACGGTTTTTGGATCTAAATCCGGATTACGATCGTAAAGTTCTTCTGCAATTAATTGTGCATCAGTCCATTTCATTAGTGAGCGGCCTCGTTGGCATGGTTAATGTTATATTTAGGAATTTCTACCACAAGATCTTCATCTCCCACTACACATTGGCAAGATAAACGACTATCCATTTCTAATCCCCAAGCTTTATCCAGCATATCTTCTTCTTGATCACTCGTTTCATTTAAAGAGTCAAAACCTTCACGGATAATGACATGGCAGGTTGTACAAGCACAAGAACCATCACAAGCATGATGGATTTCCACTCCTGCATTGTGTGCAACTTCTAATAAGTTATCACCTGCAGCCGCATCAACAACCATACCTTCGGGACAAAATTCTTCATTAGGTAAAAAAATCACTTTTGGCATAACACTTTCCTCAAAATTATTTAATAATCTGACCGCACTTTTACGGTTTTTCAATATCTGACAAATTTTTGCCAGTCAAAGCTTTATTAATCGATGCATTCATTCGACGTGCTGCAAATTCTTGGGTAGCAGTATCCAAGGCTTTAATTCCTTGCGCGATTGCATCACGATCTGAACCTTGTTTTACATCCATTAATTGTTTTAACACACGTTCAATATGATGAAACTCTTCTGTGCTAAGCAATTCAGCCCCATCAGCTTGTAACGCAACAATCACACTTTCAATCACACGATCCGCTTCTACTCGTTGCTCTGCTAATTCGCGAGCTTGTAAATCCTCTTGTGCATTATCAAAAGAAGATTTAATCATTGCGGTCACTTCTTCATCTGTTAAACCATAGGAAGGTTTAATTTGGATTGATGCCTGCACTTTCGTCGATTTTTCCATTGCAGTCACACTTAATAAACCATCTGCATCGACTTGATAAGTCACTCGAATATGAGCGGCACCCGCAGTCATTGCCGGAATACCTCGTAGAGTAAAACGCCCTAAAGAGCGACAATCATCTACCAGCTCACGTTCACCTTGTACGACATGAACAGTCATTGCTGTTTGGCCATCTTTGAAAGTAGTAAACTCTTGTGCACGAGCCACAGGAATTGTTGTGTTACGTGGAATAATTTTTTCTACTAATCCACCCATCGTCTCAATGCCTAAAGAAAGCGGCACGACATCCAGCAACAACATATCAGAATCAGTTTTATTACCGACTAAAATATCCGCTTGAATTGCGGCACCAAGTGCCACAACTTTGTCTGGATCAATGGAAGTGAGTGGTGTTTTACCAAAAAACTCGCCAACTTGTTCTCGTACGTATGGCACTCGAGTTGAACCACCAACCATCACCACCGCTTGCACTTCTTCAGATTCAACGTTGGCATCTTTCAAAGCTCGGCGACAAGTTAACAGTGAACGTTTTACCAGTGAATGAATCAACTCATTAAATTGTTCTCGTGAAATTTCTACTGAAAAATTCTGCCAAGAAATGACCGCACTTTTCTCAGTACTTAAAGCAATTTTGGCTTCGCTAGCAAGGGTTATCAGTTCGCGCTGTTGATTTGGGGTTTGTGGTTTTACTTGGGTTTGTTCAACGACCCAATCTGCAATTAAATGGTCAAAATCATCACCACCTAGCGCAGTATCTCCACCTGTTGCTAGAACTTCAAAGACACCTTTTGATAAGCGTAAAATTGAAATATCAAATGTACCGCCACCTAAATCATAAACTGCAATAATCCCTTCCTGCCCGCTATCCAATCCATAAGCGACTGCAGCTGCAGTAGGTTCATTCAATAAACGTAATACATTTAGCCCAGCTAAACGCGCAGCATCCTTAGTACTTTGACGTTGAGCATCATCGAAATAAGCAGGAACCGTAATCACAACCCCCGAAAGCTCACCACCAAGGCGTTGTTCTGCAATATGATTTAAACGCGATAAAATATCTGAGGATACTTCAATTGGACTTTTTGGGCCCTGTGCCGTAACAATTAAAGGTAATCCATTTTCACTCGCCACAAATTCATAAGGCAAACTAGAATAACGAGACTGAACATCAGCAAGACTGCGACCAATTAGACGTTTTACTGAAATTACCGTATTTTTTGGATCAAGTGAGGCTTGTTCAAAGGCTTCTAAACCAACTTTCTTTTCTGCGACTCCATAATGAACGACCGATGGCACAAGACTACGGTCTTGTTCATCATTAAGAATCACGGATTGCCCACTACGCACGGATGCAACCAAAGAATTAGTTGTTCCCAAATCAATCCCAACGGCTAAACGATGTTGATGTGGTGCAGCAGCTTGTCCTGGTTCTGCAATTTGTAATAATGTCATATACTATTTTTCTACTGGTTATGCGACGGAATACGCCAAATCAAATTTATTTTTTTCTGCAAAACTTGCTTGGTAATGTGTTTCAATATTGACTTCGTGTTTTTGACGTTCATTAATCGCTATTTTTCTATATTGACTTAAGTCAGGCGTGAATACAAAAATTTGATTACCATCCAATTGTTTCACATCATCTTGCCAATTTTGCCAAAATAGACCTTGGTAAAAAGCCTCTAAATCACCATTCAATGCCCAAGCTAAAAACTCTGTATAAGTAAAATTTAAATTATGCCAAGTGAGATCTTTTGGTGAAAAGTAATAAATTTTGCCAAGGTTATCGCCTAACGAACCACCATTTAATGCAAAGTAACCGCCGATCACATCATCTGCAACCAATAAATACTTTGGTTTTTCACCAGACTCATTAAAAGACTTACTAAAATTCCAATCCATCAATCCACGCGGTAATTTAAAACTTCCTGAACCTAAAATACGCAACCAACCATGATGAATTAAAATTCCACCTGTTTCATAAATCACTGCGCCCATTGGTGATGACGTAGGCATTTGCATGGTAAAAAGTTCGTGTTCTGCACTTGATTGATCTTTTTTAATGACATAACAATGATTACGTGCACTTTCAATCCATTGGGAAAGTATAGGCCAAGCAGAGTTTTCTGGAGATATTAGTTGTTCGAGAGTTTGCATAATATCAAGGGATATTGAGATATAGATCTATTACAGTTCAAAAAGGCGTTCTTCTACACGTTCAATTTCTTCAGAAAGCTTACGAGTAAAACGTAATTTATCACACAGTTGAGATGCTTTCGTCCATTGTTGGGATTTCAGACTATCCGAAAGTGCGGTTAATAATGACTGAGTTTCTTGTTTAATTTCTTTCGCAAAAGCGTTTAATGCTTCTTCATTTTTCTGATCTTCAAGTTCTTCTAGTTGTTCTCGCCACTGTAACTGTTGCATTAAAAACGCCACATCTTGTGTACTTTTTTGCTCAAGATCTATCTGCTCACCAGTATTTAGAGCAATGATAGCTTCCGCTCGCAAAATTGGGTCTTTTAACGTTTTTAAGGCATCATTCACTTCGGTGGATTTTTGCATCGCAACGCGTTGTTCTAACGCACTGCTTGATACAAAATTATCTGGATGTAAAGCCTTTTGTAATTCTAAATAACGTATATTTAGCGCCTTCTCATCTAACTGAAAATCAACGGGTAAATCAAAAATTTGAAAAGGATTTAACATCAGATTATTACCTTAAACATGGAAACTTTCGCCACAGCCACAAGATTCTTTTACATTTGGATTATTGTATTTGAAGCCTTCATTTAAACCTTCTTTCACATAATCCAACTCAATACCATTGAGATAAACTAAACTTTTTGGATCGACAATAATATTCACACCGTGTTGTTCAAAAACTTGATCTTCTTCATTTAAGACATCGACAAACTCAAGCACATAAGCTAAACCAGAGCAGCCTGATGTTTTCACGCCTAAACGCAAACCAATACCTTTGCCACGATTATCCAAAAAAGCTTTCACTCGTTGAGCGGCTTTTTCTGTTAATGTAATACTCATATATCCCCCAAAACCACTAAAAGTGCGGTCAAAACTGACCGCACTTTTTCATATTATTCGCCTTTTTTGGATTTGTAATCAGCAATTGCCGCTTTAATTGCATCTTCGGCTAAAATGGAACAGTGTACTTTCACTGGTGGCAATTCTAACTCTTCTGCAATTTGGCTATTTTTGATAGCGCCTGCTTCTTCTAAAGATTTACCTTTCACCCACTCTGTAATTAATGAGCTAGATGCAATAGCAGAACCACAACCATAAGTCTTGAATTTTGCATCTTCAATAATGCCGTTATCATTAACTTTAATTTGTAACTGCATTACATCACCACAAGCTGGCGCACCCACCATGCCAGTTCCAACATTGCTATCTTTTTTATCCATAGAACCCACATTGCGCGGATTTTCATAATGATCGATTACTTTTTCGCTATAAGCCATTTTAACTTTCCTTTTTTAAATCCTTGATAAACGCCATCTAATAATAGCAGTTAAATCCTAGTGAGCTGACCACTCAATTGTACTAAGGTCGATACCTTCTTTAAACATATCCCATAATGGCGATAATGCACGAAGTTTTTCCACCGCACCTTTTACTAAATTAATAGTGTAATCAATTTCTTCTTCAGTGGTATAACGGCCAAGTGTAAAACGAATTGAACTGTGTGCCAATTCATCATTTAAACCAAGTGCGCGTAACACATAAGACGGCTCTAAGCTAGCTGATGTACAAGCAGAACCAGAAGATACAGCGATATCACGCAACGCCATCATTAAAGATTCACCTTCAACATAGTTAAAGCTAATATTTAAATTACTATCTAAACGGTGCTCCATTGAGCCATTTACGTAGGTTTCTTCAATATATTTTAAGCCATTATATAAACGATCACGAAGAGCTTTTAAACGTGGCATTTCAGATGCCATTTCTTCTTTTGCAATGCGATAAGCTTCGCCCATTCCCACGATTTGGTGAACAGGTAATGTACCTGAACGCATACCACGCTCATGGCCACCGCCATGAATAATCGCTTCTAAACGGATACGTGGTTTACGACGAACATATAACGCACCAATACCTTTAGGCCCATAAAGTTTATGGCTAGACATAGATAATAAATCAACTGGCAGCTCTTCCAAGTTAATTGCAACTTTGCCCACACTTTGAGTTGCATCCACGTGGAAAATCGTTTTATTTGCACGACAAAGCTCACCAATGGCTTTAATATCTTGCAATACACCAATTTCATTATTGGCATGCATAATTGAAACTAAAATAGTATCTGGACGAAGTGCGGCTTTAAATTTTTCTAAATCAATTAAACCATCAGACTCGGGTGATAAATAGGTCACTTCAAAACCTTCGCGCTCTAATTGACGACAAGTATCTAAAACGGCTTTATGCTCAGTTTTGCAAGTGATGATATGCTTGCCTTTAGTTTGGTAAAAATGTGCGGCACCTTTAATTGCAAGGTTATCTGATTCTGTCGCACCAGAAGTAAACACAATTTCACGAGAATCGGCACCAATAAGATCCGCAATTTGATTACGAGCCACGTCAACCGCTTCTTCTGCTTGCCAACCAAATTTATGCGAGCGAGAAGCTGGGTTACCGAATGTACCGTCAATGGTTAAAAACTCCATCATTTTCTTCGCAACACGCTCGTCCACAGGACAAGTTGCTGCATAGTCTAAATAAATAGGTAATTTCATTTTTCACTCCTAAATCATTCTAAATTTGACCGCACTTTTAATGCATTTTGCACTGTACGGACTACTTTCCTTTATTGATTAACAATTAATAAATTCTCAAAATCGCTATGAGTTTGGCGTTTTGATTCACGTTTACTCACCAATTCAGCCAAAGTAATTTCATTGAGAAAACTTTCAATGCGATTACTCAGATCTTCCCACAATGTATGAGTTAAACATTCTACGCCATTTTGACAATTTCCACGACCAAGACATTTTGTCACATGAATATTTTCATTTACCGCTGAAATAATCATTCCCACTGAAATTTGGTCACTTGGTAAACCTAGCTGATAACCTCCACCAGGTCCACGAACACTTTTTACTAATCCATCACGACGTAATTTAGCAAAAAGTTGTTCTAAATAAGATAACGAAATATGTTGACGTTCAGAAATATCTGCAAGGCTCACAGGACCTTTTTCTGCATTTAAAGCGATATCTAAAACCGCAGTGACTGCATAACGACCTTTTGATGTAAGTTTCATAAAGTGTTCCTAAAAAGTGATGTTGCAATATTTACATATCCTACTAAATCAGTCAATTAATCTAAATCAAGATCAATTCGTTTTTCGACCGCACTTAGCATGCCATTTAAAATATTTAATTCATTTTTTTCAAGTTGAGCGCGATAATATAAACGCTTTAATTTATGCATAACACCTTGATTTTGAATGAATCCTAGTGATTGATATACACGCTCAGTATGCTCAAAAAAATAAGCAAGTTGTTCTGCAGTTGGATAGTTTTGTTCTATTAAAGAAAGTGAATTTTCCTTCTTATCTTGAGCTAAAAATGCCATGCGCAATTCATAGCTTACCAACTGTACTGCCATTGCTAAATTTAAAGAAGAATAATTAGGATTAGCCGGAATATTCAAATGGTAATGACATTTCAACAATTCTTCATTCGTTAATCCAATGCGTTCACGACCAAACACAATAGCTATCTTGCCTTCATGCGCTACAACTTTATCCGCGCATTCTCGAGGCTCGATCAATGTACTTTGTAAATGACGTAAACGAGCACTTGTTCCAATCACCAAAGAGCAATCATCCACGGCTGCATCAAAACTATCGACAATCCTAGCATTTTTTACTATATCTTCTGCGCCAGCTGAGAGAGCATAAGATTGTTCATCAACAGATTTTGGCGAGACAAGACAAAGCTGGGTCAATCCCATTGTTTTCATTGCTCTAGCAGCAGAACCAATATTACCGCTATGCGAAGTTTCAATTAAAACAATACGAATATTTTCCAACATAATGATGCCCGACTAAAATTTAAGGGTATTCTACCACAATAACCGCTAAAAATAGTCAAGAATTTAAGCAAATTAAAAAATTTAAAATATTAGAGATGAATAATCAAAAAACAAGAATGGTGGGTTGTGAGAGGCTCGAACTCTCGACCGACGGATTAAGAGTCCGCTGCTCTACCAACTGAGCTAACAACCCAACTGGACAACTAAATCAGAGAGTGGTGGGTCGTGAAGGATTCGAACCTTCGACCAACGGATTAAAAGTCCGCTGCTCTACCGACTGAGCTAACGACCCAATTAGATGATTTTAAAGTAAATTTTAAAATCTTTGGATTGGTGTTTAAATGGTGCCCGAAGCCAGACTTGAACTGGCACGCCTCGAAAGGCGAGGGATTTTAAATCCCTTGTGTCTACCGATTCCACCACTCGGGCAAATTGGAGCGGGAAACGAGGCTCGAACTCGCGACCCCGACCTTGGCAAGGTCGTGCTCTACCAACTGAGCTATTCCCGCATTTATCACTAATCAGCATTACCGCGTGACAACAGGGAGTATTCTACGGTTTTATACTCTTGTGTCAAATGAAAAAATAAAAAAAAGCTTTATTTGATTAAAAATAAGACAAAATAATAAAAGTACGCTAGAAAATATCGCACTTTATCCAAAATTAGAGTTTTAGGTCATCTAGTAGGCTACCTTTTGCTGCCTGTAAATATTGGATCATTGACCATACTGTTAAAATGGCTGCGATGTAAAGCAAGATTATAGCGGCAATTTCCATATAGTTATTGTAACGCCATAATAATCCGCCTAGAGCTAACATTTGTGCGGTTGTTTTCCATTTCCCCCACCAAGAGACAGCGACTTTACTACGCTCTCCGAGTTCAGCCATCCATTCACGTAATGCGGAAATAATAATTTCGCGAGAAATCATAATAATCGCAGGAATCGTAATCCACAGAGAGTGTTGATATTCAACGATGAGAACCAAGGCGGCGACAACCATTACTTTATCCGCAACAGGATCCAAAAAAGCGCCAAATCTTGTAGTTTGTTTCCATTTACGAGCCAAATAACCGTCAAGCCAATCAGTAACACCGGCAATAAAGAATATGAATGTAGTAATAAAAGGGGAGGATTCGATAGGTAAATAAAATGCAATCACGAAAAACGGAATCAGGATTACTCGAAACATCGTTAGGAAAATAGGAATATTAAATTTCATAGAAATGAACTGCTCTTGGTGTTAGAGATACACCTATTCTAAAGTATCTAAGAATATAAAAAAAGCCACATTATGTGGCTTTCTTATAAATAATTACGGATTAAAGTTTATCAGCGTTTTGTTTTAAGTATTTTGCAACGCCTTCAGGGTTATCTTTCATCCCTTCTTTACCTTTTTCCCATTGAGCAGGGCAAACTTCACCGTGATCTTCATGGAATTGTAATGCGTCAACCATACGTAACATTTCATCGATGTTACGACCTAATGGAAGATCGTTTACTACTTGGTGACGAACGACCCCATTTTTGTCGATTAAGAATGAAGCGCGTAATGCAACGCCTGCTTCTGGATGCTCAATACCGTATGCTTGAGCGATTTCGTGTTTTACGTCCGCTGCTAATGCATATTTAACTTGGCCGATACCACCATTTTCAGTTGGGGTGTTACGCCATGCATTGTGAGTGAATTGAGAGTCGATAGAAACACCAACGACTTCTACGCCACGTTTTTTGAATTCTTCATAACGGTGGTCAAATGCGATTAACTCAGAAGGGCAAACAAAGGTAAAGTCTAATGGGTAGAAAAAGATTACTGCAGCTTTTCCAGCAATGTGTTTTTTAAAGTTGAAGTTATCAACGATTTCGCCATTGCCTAATACAGCAGATGAAGTAAAATCTGGTGCTTGACGGGTTACTAATACCATAGTCATAATTCCTATATAAAGTTAAGTTGAAGTTTTGCCACACAAAATAGCGGCACGATTTTATTTGAAACGCCGACATTTTTATACTCGATTTTATCTATTAAAGCAATTAATCTTATCTAAAATAAGGTGGAAATATGCAACAACACAATCTATCAACAACATTTGTCCATGCAGGGCGTAAAAAACGCTTTTCACAAGGATCTGTAAACCCCGTTTTACAGCGAGCTTCTTCATTAGTATTTGACAGTATTGAAGATAAAAAACACGCTACTCAAAATAGAGCAAAAGGTGAATTATTTTATGGCAGAAGAGGGACGCTAACTCATTTTGCGTTACAAGATTTAATGTGCGAAATGGAGGGGGGAACAGGCTGTTATCTTTATCCTTGTGGTGCTGCAGCAGTAACTAACTCGATTCTTTCTTTTGTAAAAAGTGGCGATCATGTATTAATGAGTGGTGCAGCTTACGAGCCAACCCAAGATTTCTGTAATATTGTGCTGAAAAAAATGCAGATCGATACAACTTATTACGATCCTCTTATTGGTGCTGATATTGCCACGCTTATTCAACCGAATACAAAAGTACTTTTCTTGGAAGCTCCAAGTTCTATCACAATGGAAATTCCCGATATTCCGACTATTGTGAAGGCGGCAAGAACGGTAAACCCTAATATTGTGATTATGATTGATAATACTTGGTCGGCAGGTGTTCTATTTAAAGCGTTAGAGCATGATATTGATATTTCTATTCAGGCGGGGACGAAATATTTAGTGGGTCATTCAGATATTATGATTGGTACTGCCGTTGCGAATGCGCGAACTTGGGATCAACTTAGAGAACATTCCTATTTAATGGGGCAAATGGTGGATGCAGATTCTGCTTATACGACTGCTCGTGGTATTCGTACATTGGGTGTACGATTAAAACAACATCAGGAAAGCAGCATTAAAGTAGCAAAATGGTTGAGTGAGCAACCAGAAGTAAAAACTGTGTACCATCCAGCCTTACCAAGTTGCCCGGGTCATGAATTCTTTTTACGAGACTTTAGTGGTAGCAGCGGTTTATTTTCTTTTGAACTAGCTAAGCGATTGACATCGGAACAAGTCTCAAATTTCATGGATCATTTTCAACTTTTCACTATGGCTTATTCATGGGGAGGATTTGAGTCTCTAATTCTTTGTAATCAACCAGAAGAAATTGCACATATTCGTCCAAATATTAAACGTAACCTTACTGGTTCATTAATTCGTGTGCATATCGGCTTTGAAGATGTAGATGAATTGATTGCAGATTTAAAAGCTGGATTTGAGCGAATTGCCTAAAAGTGCGGATAAAAAAATGCCTGTTTTACACAGGCATTTTTTATAGGATTATTTTTGTTCTGACACTAAGCCAACTTTCGAACCGTCAGAAAAATGTACGGAAGTCCCGATAATGTCTACTTGAATATTTTTCCCTTGTTGCAAGTGCGGACGAATTTGAGAAAGCACGGCTTCTTCAGTTGTCGATAACGTTACTGTTTCGCTAGCTTTTGGTGCAATTGTTTTCCCAAATTGTAATGCTGGAAGATTTGCTACATAGAATGGTTGGTTATTTTCTTTATAAACAGTTAACCATTGCGCTTCTAAAATAGCTTTATCGCTTAAGTTTGTAATTTCATAAGTGATAGAAAACGATTTTAAATCATCTGTTACAGAAACATTTGTTACTTTTACATTCGCAACTTTTAGAAATTCTGCATTTGCTTGAGTGATTAAATCATCCGTTTTTACTTGAGGTTGTTGTACTGTTTGTTGAGCCGTTTGAGTAGTTTCTGTTGCTGCAGGTTTTTCTGCTACTTTTTCTTCTTTATCGTTACAAGCGGTTAATGCAATTGAACCTGCGATGATACTTGCAAAGAGAAAAGATTTATTAAATTTCATTGTAAATTCCTTCATTATATTTTGTTAGTTGAGTTGTACTCGTTTTTCTAAGGCTCAATTATAGCCCATATGGGCCTTTATGACAGTCTTTTATTTTGAAAGTTCATAGAAGTTGTTTTATTATACTTCTCATTTTCCTTGATAAGTAGAGAAGTACAATGAAACATATTCATATCTTAGGTATTTGTGGCACATTTATGGGCGGCGTGGCGATGATTGCCAAACAAATGGGTTATCACGTGACGGGTTCCGATACTAATGTTTACCCTCCAATGAGCACTTTTTTAGAAGAGCAAGGTATCGAGATTATTCCAAATTATGATGTTGCACAATTACAACCTGCGCCTGACATGGTAATCATTGGTAATGCGATGAAGCGTGGTAATCCTTGCGTAGAATATGTGTTAGAAAATAATTTGAAATACACATCTGGTCCTCAATGGTTACATGATCATTTATTACGCGATCGTTGGGTCTTGGCAGTTTCTGGTACGCATGGAAAGACAACCACAACAGGCATGCTAACGTGGATCTTAGAACAAAATGGCTTAAAACCAGGCTTTTTAATCGGTGGTATTGCCGGTAATTTTGGCATTTCAGCTCGTTTAGGGGACAGTCCTTATTTTGTTATTGAAGCTGATGAATATGATACAGCTTTCTTTGATAAACGTTCGAAATTTGTTCATTACAATCCGCGTACACTTATCGTAAATAACATTAGTTTTGATCATGCAGATATTTTTGATGATCTCAAAGCGATTCAACGCCAATTTCATCATATGATTCGAACTATTCCGGCAAGTGGCTTGGTATTAAGTTCGGCGAGTGAACAAAGTGCAAAAGAAACTCTGGCATTGGGATGTTGGTCGCAACAACAATTTTTAGGCAAAGATAATGAGTGGTTTGCTGAGCGTATTACAAATGATGCCTCACATTTTGCGGTTTTCCATCATGGTGAAAAAGTGGCCGAAGTAAAATGGAATGTAGTGGGACAACATAATATGCATAATGCTTTAATGGCAATAGCGGCTTCTCATCATGCGGGTGTGTCTATTGAAGATGCATGTAAAGCATTGGGATCTTTTGTAAATGCTAAACGTCGTTTAGAAGTAAAAGGCGAAGTTAATGGCATCACCGTTTATGATGATTTTGCTCATCATCCAGAAGCTATTCTTGCTACGCTAACCGCTTTACGAGATAAAGTGGGTGGTGGCGTGCGAATTCTTGCAGTGCTTGAACCTCGTTCTAACACAATGAAAATGGGTGTTCATAAAGATGAAATTGCCCCTGCACTTGGCCGAGCTGATGAAGTGTTTATGCTTCAACCAGAACAACTTCCTTGGGAAGTGGCAGATATTGCCAACCAATGTGTACAACCTGTCTATTGGAATGCAAATCTAGATCGATTAGTCGATATGATTGTCGCTGAGGCTCAACCTACAGATCACATTTTGGTGATGTCTAACGGCAGTTTTGGTGGCATTCATCAAAAAATTCTTGATAAGCTTAAACAGAAATAATAAAAGTGCGGTTAATTTAGAAAATGTTTTTAAGTTGGCCGCATTTTTTATTGAGTTGACGTAACATTTATTTTTAATTTGTAATTTATAAAAGGAATCTTTGTAGAATGGCTGATCCACATATTAAATCACCGATGGATTTTTTAGATAATCTGACTGTCATTATTTATCGTTCTGGCTTTGTGATGGCCGCATTGGCTCTTCTTGCCATGAGTTGGTATCCAGATTTATCGCTCACCTTTATATTAATTGCGGCAACTTGCTGTGCCTCTTCATTACATATTTATCTCAAATCCTTCCGATTGCTTTTTCAATTTGCGACTTGGATAGGATTACTTTTTTATATTAATCATTATCCCGCTTTAGCCCTTGGCGGTGCGTTACTTAATTTAGGTGGTTTGTGTTTTAAAGAATATTTTTGTTTCCGCGTGCCTCTGCTAAATTTACAGCCGATATTTGTGGCTTGTTTGTGGTTTTCGTGGGTGTTAAATAATCTTATCGCATTACGCATTTTTTCTATTATTTCTGGCGTATTACTTTTAGTTTTAGCGATACAAAAATGGCGAATGCCTTTGCATTTTGATATTGGAGATAAAACAAAATATCAAATTTAGAAAAGAAAATGACCGCACTTTTATGTGCGGTCATTGTTTTTAGAAAGGTTTATTTAGCTAAACATTCCATGTAACTATCTGCGGTAGATTGCAAGAATGTTGCATAAGAATTTTTGCCTAAAGTGACTTTATCGCCAATTGGGTCGAGTTGTCCTACATTGACTTTAGTATTTTGAGCTAAAGATTCAATCACTTTTGGCGTAAATTGTGGTTCTGCGAATAAGCAATTTACTTTATGTTCTGCGATTTCTTCTTTAATGTGCGCTAAAGTTTTTGCACCCGGTGCCACTAATGGATTGATGGTGAAGTAACCCGTTTGTTTTAAACCATAAGCATCGTTGAAATAACCATAAGCATCGTGGAAAACGTAGAAACCTTTATCTTTAACGTTCGCAAGTTGTGCTGTGATTTTTTCACCTTGTTCTGCCAAAGTGCGGTTAAAATCTGAAAGATTTTGAGCAATTAAATCTTTTTTATCTGGAAATTGTGCAGTTAATTTATCCGCTACTTTTTGAGCAACAATTTTGCTAATAGCTGGAGAATACCAAACGTGCCAGTTTGTTGTTAAACCTTCGTCATGATCATGGTGATCGTGGTCATGGTCATGGTCGTGGTGTTCATGCTCGTGCTTATGATCATGGCCGTGTTCATGTTCGTGATCGTGTTTATGTTCGTGTTTGTGCTCATGTTCATGTTTATGATCGTGATCGCCATCTTCATGGAAATGCTCGTGGTGAGCTTGACTTAATAAAGGTTCTACATCAGCAAGATCCGCAATGGTAATCACTTTTTTACGTTCAATTTGGCTAATTGGTTTGTCTAAAAATGAATCAACATCCTCACCAATCCATACAACTAAATCTGCAGATTTTACTTTTTGAATATCCGATAATTTCAAATTGTAGTCATGCGGAGAGGCGCCTGCAGGAACAAGGACTTGTGTGCCAGTTACGCCATCTGCAATAGATGAAACAATAAAACCTAAAGGTTTTACTGATGCCAATACATCGGCATTCGCCATCATTGGCGTACTTAAAAGTGCGGCAGAAACGGCGCTAATTTTTAAAAGTTTTTTCATATTTCTGTTTCCTTACTTGTTAGTAATAATTCTCAAAGGGAAAAAGACTACGCCTTTTTATATAAATTGCAATGATTTTATAGAGAACCTGAGGGAAAATTTTTCATTTTCAAAGTAAATAGGTTTCATTCGATAAAAAATGCACATTTATGGTCAATGTGCATTTTCAAGAGGAGATTAAGATTTTTTCTTTAGTAATTTATCTATTACACGAGAAACAGCAAAAAAACCAAAGGTTGCCGTAATCATCGTGGCTGCACCAAATCCGTTTGCGCAATTCATTGTGGCAGAAATTGCACAACCTTCAGTCATTTGTGGGAATATTAGAGGTTGTGTTGAAAATACCGCATCGATACTAAATTTGCGTTTTGGATTTTGGCTAAAATTGTAATCCTTGCGTAAAATCGACCGTACTTTGGCGAGCAGCGGATCTTGAATGGTTTTACTAAGATCGGCAATTTGAATTTGGGTTGGATCAGTTTGACCGCCAGCACCGCCAATAGTAATCACATTAATTTTGTTACGTTTACAATAAGCAATCAGCGACGCTTTAGTTTTCACATTGTCAATAGCATCAATGACGTAGTCATAGCCTCGATTGAGATAATCCGATTGATTTTCTGGCGAGATAAAATCATCAATAATATTGACGGTACATTCTGGGTTAATTAATTTTACTCGCTCTGACATGACTTTAGTTTTTAATTTGCCGATTGTGCCGCTCATCGCAGGAAGTTGGCGGTTGATATTTGTGACACAAATATCATCCATATCAATTAATGTTAGTTCACCAACGCCTGAACGTGCTAAAGCCTCTACGACCCAAGAACCCACGCCTCCAATGCCTATTACACAAATATGGGCTTTGCGTAAGCGCGCGAGTCCATCAGGGGTATAAAGTCGACCGATACCGCCAAACCGCTGTTCATAATTGTCCACTGGCGCCATTATTGTAATACCCATACTCGGCCATAGTGTTTTGATAATCCCGCAATATGGCCTGCTTGATCACCAATGCCACGATATAAGTCAAAGTGGTGACCTTTCACCGCACCGCCGACATCAAGAGCAACCATTAAATGTAATTTATGTGTGCCAAGCCAGTTTCCGTTATTATCAATGTCAGGCACTTCGACTAAAAGAACAGTACCAGATGGTACAACGCTACGATCTGATGCCACAGAAGCCATTGGTACAAGCGGTACACCGGCCGAACCTTTCACCTTGCCACTCGGATCATTTTTGAAGAATACATAAGAAGAATTACGTTCTAACAAACTTTGTACACGAGAGGGATTACGATTGCCCCATTCACGAATTGCTTGGATAGACATTTTCTCTTTTGGTACTTCACCATCTTCAACTAATAAACGGCCAACGGCGGTGTAAGGAAAGCCATTTTGTCCTGCATAAGCGAAGTAATTAAGGTTGCCATCACCAAAATCTACATAACCGCTGCCTTGTACCCCAAGTAAAAAGTTCTCTAACATGGAATCACTATATGCTAATTCTAATCCTTGACCCGCTAATGCACCGGCATAGATTTGTGCACGGCTAAAACGTTTATTTGCTGGCATGCGATAAATTGGATTTTGGAATTGACCTTGCGGTGAACGGCGTGCATGAAGGACAGGAGAGTAGTAGCCTGTCATCAAAACATTTTGATATCCATCGAACCCACGCATAATTTGCGGGTGAATGCCAAATTTAGAAAGCTCACTTACATTGGCGCCAGAAAGTACCCAATTCGTAATTTTTTCATAGTTGCCATAGAAACGATCAGATAGTTTGCTTGAATAACTTTGTACATTTGAAAGTTGAGTTAAAAAATCGCCCTGATTAATGACTGCACTTCGGTTTTCAACTTGAGAAACTGGCATAAACACAGCTTGTTGATAATTACGACCCGAATATTTCGCACCAAATTGTTGAGGATCGCTGCCATTTGAGGTGGTTGGAATTTGAATTTTTGTTGTATTAGAAGAACCACAGGCAACTAAAAGTGCGGTTGTCACTGCAATAGAAAATGTTTTTAATGAGAAAAATTTTCGAACTGACATTTTTAATCCTAAATAAGCTTAAATAAGGCTGCATACGCTATCAAAAATCCGTCAAAACGACCAGTGTTATTTAGTCAAGCTGATTAATAAAAACTCACATTGAACATTTTATTAACAAATGAAACATAAACTTTTGTTTAATTCTTGCAAAAAAATATTAATAGAGTATAGTGCACGACATCAGACGCGGGGTGGAGCAGCTTGGTAGCTCGTCGGGCTCATAACCCGAAGGCCGTCGGTTCAAATCCGGCCCCCGCAACCAACAAATTCTAAAGCCCTGATTTAAGAAAATCAGGGCTTTTCTTTTTACAGTTTAACTCGCTATGATGATCTCAATTAGATCATCTTTTTCTATGCTATAATCCCTCAAAATTTTCAAAACCGGTACCTAAATGAAACAATTATTTGCAACGACTTCTCGTGGCTTTGAAGAATTATTAAAAGTTGAACTTACTGAACTTGGCGCGCAAGAGGCAAAAGTGGTTCAAGGTGGCGTTCATTATCAAGCTGATGATGAAACTTTATACCGCACTTTGCTTTGGTCACGCCTTGCTTCACGCATTTTATTTCCTTTGATTGAAACCAAAATTTACAGTGATTTAGATCTTTATGCAGCTGTTTCAGGTTTTAATTGGTTAGCGCAATTTGATGAACGAGTTACCTTCTTTGTTGATTTTAATGGAACCAACCAGGAAATTCGTCATACTCAATTTGGTGCAATGCGCGTTAAAGATGGAATTGTCGATTATTTTGAACGTCAAGGTAAAACTCGTCCTGATGTAGATAAAATTCAGTCAGACGTGCGTATCCATGCTTATTTGAACCGTGAAAATTTAGTGATTTCTTTAGATTTAAGTGGAGAAGCATTACATTTACGAGGTTATCGTGAAGATGCTGGTCAAGCGCCCTTACGTGAAACTCTAGCGGCGGCAATTGTTATGCGTTCAGGTTGGCAAGCAGGTTCTCCATTAGTAGATCCAATGTGTGGTTCAGGCACGCTTTTAATTGAAGCTGCACAAATGGAAGCCAAAATTGCGCCGCAACTTTATCGTTTACATTGGGGATTTGATTTTTGGAAATTGCATAATCAATCGGCTTGGGAAAAAGTAAAAAATGAAGCGATTGAATTAGCAGAAGAAAAACAAAGTGAAATTCAACCGCACTTTTATGGATTTGACCTCGATCACCGCGTATTAAAAAAGGCGCAGAAGAATGCACAAAATGCAGGTGTTTCACATTTAATTAAATGGCAACAAGGTGATGTCGCAGCGTTGAAAAATCCTCGTTTAAATGAAGTCGGCACGGTTATCTGTAATCCACCTTATGGTGAACGTTTAGGTACAACACCAGCTTTAATCGCGCTCTATTCAGTATTTGGACAAAGACTTAAAAAAGAATTTTGTGGTTGGAATGTTTCTGTTTTTAGTAGCGAATCCACATTGCTTGATTGTTTGAGAATGCGTGCTAGTCGCCAATTTAAAGCAAAAAATGGCCCATTAGATTGTGTGCAAAAGAATTATCAAGTTTCAGAACGAAAATCTGACGAAATTACAGCTGAAAATGAACTAGAATTTAACCGCACTTCGGAGGTGGCAACCGATTTTGCTAATCGATTACAAAAAAATATTAAGAAAATTAGCAAATGGGCAAAGCAACAAGGATTAGACGCTTATCGTTTATATGATGCCGATTTACCCGAATATAATTTAGCCGTCGATCGTTATGCAGATTACATTGTTGTGCAAGAGTATGCAGCGCCGAAAAATATTGATGAAAATAAAGCGCGTCAACGTTTATTAGATGCGGTTACTGCAACTTTGCACGTTACCGGTGTCGAAACGAATAAGTTGATCCTCAAAGTTCGTCAGAAACAAAAAGGTACCAACCAATATGAGAAATTAGCCAATAAAGGTGAATACTTTTATGTGAATGAATATGGCGTGCAACTTTGGGTAAATTTGACAGATTATTTAGATACTGGCTTATTCTTAGATCACCGTTTAACAAGAAAAATGATTGGAGAGTTGGCAAAAGGTAAAGATTTCTTAAACTTATTTGCTTATACTGGCTCAGCAACTGTTCATGCAGCACTTGGTGGTGCTGAATCGACAACTACCATTGATATGTCCAATACTTATCTTAATTGGGCGGAACAAAATCTTATTTTGAATGATATTGAAGGTAAACAACATAAATTAATTCAAGCAGATTGCCTTCAATGGTTAGAAAAATGTGATCGTCAATTTGATTTGATATTTGTGGATCCACCGACGTTTTCGAATTCTAAACGTATGGAAGAGAGTTGGGATGTTCAACGAGATCATGTGAAATTAATGAGCAACCTAAAACGAGTTTTGTCGAATAATGGCACAATTGTTTTCTCGAATAATAAACGTGGATTCAAAATGAATTTAGTCGCGTTGGAAGAATTAGGTTTAAGTGCGGTAGAAATTTCGCATAAAACGTTACCGCTAGATTTTGAACGTAATAAACAAATTCATAATTGTTGGATGATTCAACATATATAATGATTCGCTAAGTTGTAAAAATAGTCGAAAAGATAGTGAATTTTAAACAAACTGAATAAAAAACTATCGCTCAAACATTTTTTTTCAAAAAGTGCTAGACAAGGTTTTATTAAATCATTAATATACGCCTCCGCAACGGCGCAGTAACGCGTTCGTAGCTCAGTTGGATAGAGCGTTGGCCTCCGGAGCCAAAGGTCGCAAGTTCGAATCTTGTCGAGCGCGCCAGGTCAGTGCAATAACAACTTTTAATGGTGGCTATAGCTCAGTTGGTAGAGCCCTGGATTGTGATTCCAGTTGTCGTGGGTTCGAATCCCATTAGCCACCCCATCTTATCTTTATAAGATCTGACGGCGAGTAGCGCAGCTTGGTAGCGCAACTGGTTTGGGACCAGTGGGTCGTAGGTTCAAATCCTATCTCGCCGACCACTTTATTTTGCTCTTTAACAATATATCAGACAATCTGTGTGGGCACTTGTTGATTGACTTGTTTTAAAATATTTTTAATTTTGAAGTCTTAATAGGTGCTTAACTGAAAATTCATAATTACTTTTTAAGTAG
>NZ_CAKASP010000008.1:0-59520 GCF_916862695.1 Haemophilus sp. Marseille-P9675 | reverse complement strand
GCTATAAATAAAAACACTACTTAAAAAAGTAATTATGAATTTTCAGTTAAGCACCTATTAAGACTTCAAAATTAAAAATATTTTTAAAACAAGTCAATCAACAAGTGCCCACACAGATTGTCTGATATATTGTTAAAGAGCAAAAAACAACGACGCACTTGGAAACTTAAATACTTCACAACAGTGCGTCGTTGTGTGCGTTGCATTATAGGGATTTTCAAAGCCCTTGCAAGTACTTTTTGTAAAAATATTAAAAAAAATGATCTTTTGATTAAAGCGCAAGCGATTAGAGCAAAATATAGATCTTTTGAGCTATTTTTTTAATCGTTTTAAAATTCTCGGAAGATCAACGAGAGAATCTAACACATAATCAGCTATCCTCTCGCCTTCTTCTGTTACTGGTTTACCTGTACGAACTAATACATTCATTTTCACCTTTGCGCCAATTCCCGCTTTTAGATCTTCAACTTTATCTCCAACCATAATAGATTGAGTAGGATCGATCTTTAATTCTTTGATCGCTTGCAATAACATTCCAGATTTAGGCTTCCGGCAATCACAGTCTTCTTTATATTCACCTTTTCCCTCAGGATGATGTGGGCAATAGTAAATACCATCCAAATCCACATCTTGTTCAGCCAATGACCAATCCATCCATTCTGTTAACTGTAAAAACTGCTCCTCAGAAAAATAACCACGCGCAATTCCAGATTGATTGGTAACCAACACCAATATATATCCCATTTTCTTTAATTCTCGCAATGCATCAATCGCACCATCAATAAACTTAAAGTTATCAATTTCGTGTACATAACCGTAATCAATATTTAACGTGCCATCGCGATCTAAAAATATAGCCTTATTCATTCTCTTACCTTTTATACATGTCAAATTGACGAAAATTATCTATTTAATCCAAGCAATTAGCAAATATAACTCATAACCAATCTGTCTAAAAAAGATAATCTGACATATTGACATAGCAATCTAGACATCTAGAATACCGAAACAGATTTAAAAATAGCAAATAAAAAGGGCTTATATGATTAAGCTAAGCAATATAACGAAGATTTTTGAGCTGCCTAGCAAGAAATTGACTGCGCTTGATAATGTCTCATTAAACATCGAAAAAGGTCAAATTTGCGGAGTAATCGGCGCATCTGGCGCAGGAAAAAGTACGTTAATTCGCTGTGTGAACTTATTAGAAAAACCAACTAGCGGTTCCGTTATTGTGGACGGTGTAGAATTAACAGGACTTTCTGATCGCGAGTTAGTACGTACTCGTCGTCAAATTGGAATGATTTTTCAGCATTTCAATTTACTAAGTTCTCGCACCGTATTTGAAAACGTGGCATTACCCTTAGAATTGGAAGGTGAGCCAAAAGCAAAAATCCAAGAAAAAATTACCGCACTTTTAGAGCTTGTTGGTTTAAGCGAAAAACGTGATGCTTACCCAAGTAATCTTTCTGGCGGGCAAAAACAACGTGTAGCCATTGCACGCGCCTTAGCCAGCGATCCTAAAGTCTTATTATGTGATGAAGCAACTAGCGCATTAGATCCTGCAACGACACAATCTATTCTGAAATTATTAAAAGAAATTAACCGCACTTTAGGTATTACGATTTTGCTGATTACCCATGAAATGGAAGTTGTTAAACAGATTTGTGATCAAGTTGCTGTCATTGATCAAGGTCGCCTAGTTGAACAAGGTACTGTCGGTGAAATTTTTGCAAACCCTAAAACAGAATTAGCACAAGAGTTTATTCGTTCGACCTTCCACATCAGCCTACCTGATGAATATTTGGAAAATCTTACTGATACGCCGAAACATAGCAAAGCGTATCCAATTATCAAATTTGAATTTACCGGTCGCTCAGTCGATGCTCCGTTACTTTCTCAAGCATCAAAAAAATTTGGCGTGGAGCTCAGTATTTTAACCTCACAAATTGATTATGCTGGAGGTGTGAAATTTGGTTATACCATTGCTGAAGTAGAAGGCGATGAAGATGCTATTACTCAAACCAAAGTTTATTTAATGGAAAACAACGTGCGCGTGGAGGTGCTAGGTTATGTTCAATGATTTCTTGGCAACATTCAGCCAGCAATTAACACCTCAAATGTGGGGTGTTGTCGCAACCGCAACTTATGAAACTATTTATATCAGCTTTGCATCTACTTTACTTGCCGTAGTAGTCGGGGTGCCTGTTGGCGTATGGACTTTCTTAACTGGAAAAAATGAGATTTTACAAAATAACCGCACTCATTTTGTGTTAAACACGATCATTAATATTGGACGTTCCATTCCATTTATTATTTTGCTCTTAATATTATTACCTGTAACTCGTTTTATCGTGGGAACCGTATTAGGCACAACGGCAGCGATTATTCCATTAAGTATTTGTGCGATGCCATTCGTAGCTCGCTTAACTGCTAATGCATTAATGGAAATTCCAAATGGTTTAACCGAAGCCGCTCAAGCAATGGGCGCGACTAAATGGCAAATTGTACGTAAATTCTATTTGCCAGAAGCACTACCGACACTAATTAATGGCATCACGCTCACACTAGTCACTTTAGTTGGTTATTCTGCAATGGCGGGGACGCAAGGCGGCGGTGGTTTAGGTAGCCTCGCTATCAACTACGGCGTATATCGCAATATGCCTTATGTCACCTGGGTGGCCACCATTATTATTGTGCTATTCGTTATGATTAGCCAAAAACTCGGCGATACACTGGCTAAAAAAGTGGATCATCGTTAATTAAACACAACTCTTAACTTAAACAGGAAGGAAATCCTATGAAATTAAAACAACTTTTTGCAATCACTGCAATCGCATCAGCTCTCGTTTTAACAGGCTGTAAAGAAGATAAAAAACCTGAAGCTGCAGCTGAACCACTTAAAATCAAAGTCGGCGTGATGTCTGGCCCTGAGCACCAAGTTGCAGAAATTGCCGCAAAAGTCGCTAAAGAAAAATATGGTTTAGACGTTCAATTCGTTGAATTCAATGACTACGCATTACCAAATGAAGCGGTATCTAAAGGTGATTTAGATGCAAACGCAATGCAACATAAACCTTATTTAGATGAAGATGCAAAAGCGAAAAATTTAAATAACTTAGTCATCGTGGGTAATACTTTCGTCTATCCATTAGCGGGTTATTCTAAAAAAATCAAAAATGTGAATGAATTACAAGAAGGTGCTAAAGTTGTTGTTCCTAACGATCCAACAAACCGTGGCCGTGCATTAATTCTTCTTGAAAAACAAGGTTTAATCAAATTAAAAGATGCAAATAACCTTCTTTCAACTGTATTAGATATTGTTGAAAATCCGAAAAAATTAAACATCACTGAAGTAGATACTTCCGTTGCGGCACGCGCATTAGACGATGTTGATTTAGCTGTAGTAAACAATACTTATGCGGGTCAAGTAGGCTTAAATGCTCAAGATAACGGTGTATTTGTAGAAGATAAAGATTCTCCATATGTGAACATTATCGTTTCTCGTACCGATAACAAAGACAGCAAAGCTGTTCAAGACTTCGTAAAATCTTACCAAACAGAAGAAGTTTACCAAGAAGCTAAAAAACACTTTAAAGATGGTGTTGTAAAAGGTTGGTAATTTCTACCGCACTTTAACGCATTACTAAATCCCTTGCTCTGCAAGGGATTTTCTTATCTAAGCTTGGGATATTTTTATGTCTTTTTTTACTTATTTCTATTTAGAAAACCGTATGTATTTTCAAGATTATTTTAAATACATCGCAATTTTTACTTCACTTGGTGCGCTTCTGTTAGTAACAAGTTTATATCTTCGCCATCGTTTAGAAACCAAATACCGAGATCTCAGTATTATTTTTCTGCTCTTAATTATTCTCTTACTTGGTATTCAATATAATCAATATGAACAAAATCAAGTATATGCAAATGATACTTCTCGCATTGTTACATTTTTGAACTCAGTAAAAACATCACAAAATTTACAATTTGAGGATCTACGAGTAAATAACCAGAAAATTACAAATGGTATGATCTTAAATATTAAGGATAAATACTATCAGGTAAATTTTAATAATGATTTTACTGCTTATACACTCTCTGAAATCAATTTAGTCAACCCGAATATCAATATTATTGATAAGGAAAATAAATAATGGAAAGTTATTCATTTCTTGCTATAAAACTTACAATGGGCATTATTGGTCTTGTTTTACAGATTAATTTAATGGGTAAGGGAAACCTTGCTCCAACATCAGCCATGGATCAAGTACAAAATTATGTACTGGGCGGCATTATTGGCGCTGTCATTTATAATGACAATATTGGCATACTACAATTTTCCCTTGTTCTCATTTTATGGACATTATTAATTTTTACACTACGTTTTATCAAAAATCATAACCGATTTGTGAAAAATATTATCGATGGGAGCCCAGTTTGGGTAATTTTAGATGGCAAAGTACAAACTAGTGAATGTATGAAAAATGGTATCTCAGCCCATGATTTAATGTTTAAACTCCGTGCAGCAGGCATATATGAAATCTCTACCGTAAAACGAGCTGTACTTGAACAAAATGGGCAACTATCAATCATTCAATACGGAGATGAAGATTTACGCTATCCATTAATTATTGATGGGCAAATTGATTACGATATTCTTGATATCATTAATCGAGATGAAAATTGGGTTCATGCTGAATTAGATACTAATAAACTCACTGTAAATCAGGTATATATTGGTGAATATTTGAATGGTCAATTAATTACACACCTTTATGACCCAAACTAATCTACTAATGAAAGTCACGACCAATAATTTAAGTTATTGGTCTTTTTTTTAAAATTTCTGTCTCAATATTTGACTTTTTTTCAGGCTAGCCCTACCAATGCTATAAAATTTCGTTACAATGAAAGCTCAGACAAAAATAATAAAAGACCCGGAAACAAACACAATGACAGGTGCACAACTCATCATGGAGTGCCTGAAAGCACACCACGTCACGACTCTTTTTGGCTATCCAGGTGGCGCAATCATGCCAACCTACGATGCCCTTTATGATGCAGGCTTAGATCACTTACTTTGTCGTAATGAACAAGGAGCTGCCATCGCGGCGATCGGTTATGCTCGCTCCACAGGAAAAGTGGGCGTCTGTATTGCAACATCAGGCCCAGGCGCCACCAATTTAGTCACTGGATTAGGCGATGCCATGATGGACTCCATTCCAGTTGTAGCCATTACCGGTCAAGTTTCCTCTCCATTAATCGGCACGGATGCGTTCCAAGAAGCTGATGTTCTAGGACTATCCCTTGCTTGCACTAAACACAGTTTTATCGTGCAAAGTACGGATGAATTAGCCGATGTTTTTGCGGAAGCCTTTGAAATTGCCCAAAGCGGACGCCCCGGCCCAGTTCTTATTGATGTGCCTCGCGATATTCAAATTGGTGAAGTGCCTGAGAATGTAAAAGCCTATGTTAAAACACCAGAAAAACCAACCGCACTTTCAGTAGATAAACTCGCTGAAGCAAAAGAATTATTAAAAAATGCTAAAAAACCGGTGCTTTATGTGGGTGGCGGTGTTGGTATGGCGAAAGCTGTTCCTGCCTTACGCGAATTTTTAGCTCAAACCCAAATGCCATCAGTCTCCACTTTAAAAGGTTTAGGTGCAATTCATCCAAACAATGATGTGTATATGGGAATGATTGGTATGCATGGTACAAAAGCTGCTAATTTTGCCGTGCAAGAAAGCGATTTATTACTCGTATGCGGTGCTCGTTTTGACGATCGTGTAACAGGTAAACTCGATACTTTTGCGCCTCATGCCAAAGTGATTCATTGTGATATTGATGCGGCAGAAATCCATAAATTACGCCGTGCAGATGTTGCATTACAAGGGGATTTAATCCAAGCACTTAATGCACTCAAACAAGATCTTGATATTGAACCTTGGCGTGAACAAATCAGAAATTTCAAAACAAAATTAGATTTCACTTATATTGAAAATCAAGGTAACCGCCCGATTGATCCTTGGGCATTACTCAACACCCTATCTAATCACAAACCAAATAATGCGGTAATTTGTACCGATGTAGGTCAGCATCAAATGTGGTCAGCGCAACATATGAAGCATTTTGCACCAGAGAACTACATTACTTCGGCAGGTTTCGGCACAATGGGCTTTGGCTTACCCGCCGCTGTTGGGGCAAAAAAAGCACGCCCGCAAGATGAAGTCATTTTGGTTACGGGTGATGGCTCACTCATGATGAATATCCAAGAATTGGGCTCAATCAAACGTGGCAATTTACCAGTAAAAATTTTGCTATTAGATAACCAACGCTTAGGTATGGTTCGTCAATGGCAAGATTTATTCTGGAATAAACGGCGCAGTGAAACCATTTTAGATGACAACCCAGATTTTGTGATGCTTGCTAATGCGTTCGGTATTCCTGCAGAACGTATTAAGTCAGCTGATGATGTGGATGCAGCACTCAACCGATTATTAAACAGCAAAACAGCCTATTTATTACAAGTATGTATTCCACCTGATGAATGTGTATGGCCACTTGTGCCACCGGGTGCATGTAACGCGGATATGGTAGAGGAGATGAACTAATGAATGAATATAAAATTGAACTCGTCGCTCGCCATCGTCCTGAAGTACTAGAACGCATTTTGCGTGTAGCACGCCATCGCGGGTTTACCGTTACAACAATGGAAATGACATTGATTGAAACCCAAGTGCGGTTAAAAATCACCGTAAAATCTGACCGCACTTTAGATCTATTAGTGAATCAGTTGGCGAAATTGCCAGATGTAAACGAAATAAAATAAGAATTAAGTGCAAGGCATTGCACACTACTCTAACAAAATTTTACTCGGAGAGATTATTTATGCCAAAACTACGTTCAGCGACTAGTACACAAGGTCGTAATATGGCAGGCGCTCGTGCCTTATGGCGTGCGACAGGAATGAAAGAAAATGACTTTGGTAAACCGATTATTGCGGTGGTGAACTCTTTCACCCAATTTGTGCCAGGGCATGTGCATTTAAAAGATATGGGACAGCTTGTTGCCGCAGAAATTGAAAAAGCGGGCGGTGTAGCAAAAGAATTTAACACCATTGCGGTGGATGATGGTATCGCGATGGGACACGGTGGAATGCTTTATTCTTTGCCAAGCCGTGATTTAATTGCAGACAGCGTGGAATATATGGTCAATGCACACTGTGCTGATGCGATGGTGTGTATTTCCAACTGTGACAAAATCACCCCAGGAATGTTAATGGCGGCAATGCGTTTAAATATTCCGACAATTTTTGTCTCAGGCGGCCCAATGGAAGCGGGTAAAACAAAACTTTCTGATCAATTAATCCGCTTAGATTTGGTTGATGCGATGATTGAGGCAGCCGATCCAAATGTGTCAGATGAACGCATTGATGCCATTGAACGCAGTGCGTGCCCAACTTGTGGTTCTTGCTCAGGAATGTTTACCGCAAACTCTATGAACTGCTTAACTGAAGCGTTAGGTTTATCTTTACCAGGCAATGGTTCTATGTTGGCGACCCATGCTGACCGAAAAGAATTATTCTTAAAAGCTGGTCGTCAAATTGTCGAGCTTTGCAAACGTTATTACGAACAAGATGATGCAAGCGTATTGCCTCGTTCAATCGGTACTTTTGATGCCTTTGAGAATGCAATGAGCCTCGATATCGCAATGGGTGGTTCAAGCAATACAGTTTTACACTTGTTAGCGGCAGCACAAGAAGCTGGCGTAGATTTTAAAATGGCAGATATTGACCGTTTATCGCGCAAAGTACCTTGTTTAAGCAAAATTGCACCAAACACCAATAAATACCACATGGAAGACGTACACCGCGCAGGCGGTATTATGGGATTGTTGGGGGAATTAGATCGCGCTGGATTAATTCATAAAAATACGCACACCGTGCTTGGAATGAGCATGGGAGAACAACTAGACCAATACGATATTATTCGCAATCAAGATGAAGAATTACATAAATTCTTCCGTGCAGGCCCTGCAGGCATCCGCACAACTCAAGCATTCTCACAAGATTGCCGCTGGGATACCGTCGATAATGATCGTGTAAATGGTTGTATTCGCAATAAAGAAAATGCGATTTCACAAGAAGGTGGCTTAGCCGTATTATTCGGTAATCTCGCTGAAGACGGATGTATCGTTAAAACCGCGGGTGTAGATGAATCTATTTGGAAATTCACCGGCCGTGCAATCGTATTTGAAAGCCAAGAAGATGCGGTTGCAGGTATTTTAGGTGGCAAAGTCAAAGAAGGTCATGTCGTTGTTATCCGTTACGAAGGCCCTAAAGGCGGACCTGGTATGCAAGAAATGTTATACCCAACCAGTTACTTAAAATCGATGGGCTTGGGCAAAAAATGTGCTTTATTAACGGATGGTCGTTTCTCTGGTGGTACATCAGGCTTGTCTATTGGACATGCTTCACCAGAAGCCGCTTCTGGCGGTGCAATCGGCTTAGTACGTGATGGCGATATTATCAACATTGATATTCCAAATCGTGCAATTAACTTAGAAATCAGTAATGAAGAACTCGCAGCACGCAGAACTGAACAAGATCAAAAAGGTTGGCAACCAGCTAACCGTGAGCGTGAAGTATCTTTCGCATTGAAAGTATTCGGTCACTTCGCCACCTCTGCGGACAAAGGTGCGGTACGCGATAAAACATTATTAAAATAATTTAACGGTTCCCCCCTCCTTCATAAGAGGGGGATAAAACAAAGGAAAAACTAACCGCACTTCATCATTAAAACAAACACTATGAAAAACCTACTCACCAATCCTCAACCTTCTCAATCAGATTATATCAATGCTATTGTTAAACTTGGTTCACGCGTATATGAAGCTGCGCAAGTGACCCCTTTACAAAAAATGGGAAAACTTTCTGAACGACTGCACAATAATATCTGGATTAAACGCGAAGACCGTCAGCCAGTAAATAGTTTTAAACTACGCGGTGCTTACGCAATGATTTCTAGCCTTTCAGCAGAACAAAAAGAAGCAGGAGTGATAGCGGCATCTGCGGGTAACCATGCACAAGGCGTGGCATTATCAGCGAAACAATTAGGCTTAAAAGCATTGATCGTCATGCCACAAAATACCCCAAGCATTAAAGTGGATGCAGTGCGTGGATTTGGTGGCGAGGTGTTGTTGCACGGTGCTAATTTCGATGAAGCCAAAGCAAAAGCGATTGAGCTTTCAAAAGAAAAAAATATGACATTTATTCCTCCATTCGATCATCCATTAGTGATCGCAGGACAAGGCACGTTAGCGATGGAAATGCTACAACAAGTGGCAGATTTGGATTATGTGTTTGTACAAGTCGGAGGCGGTGGTTTAGCTGCAGGCGTGGCAATTTTGCTTAAGCAATTTATGCCAGAAATTAAAATCATCGGTGTAGAATCAAAGGATTCTGCATGTTTAAAAGCCGCTCTCGATAAAGGCGAACCCACAGATTTAACCCATGTTGGATTATTTGCGGATGGTGTTGCCGTAAAACGCATTGGTGACGAAACATTCCGTCTATGTCAGCAATATCTTGACGATATGGTATTGGTCGATAGTGACGAAGCGTGCGCAGCAATGAAAGATTTATTTGAGAACGTTCGTGCTGTTGCGGAGCCATCAGGTGCATTAGGTTTAGCCGGTTTGAAAAAATATGTGAAACAAAACCATATTGAAGGCCAAAATATGGCGGCAATTTTGTCTGGCGCGAACTTGAATTTCCATACATTACGTTATGTATCTGAACGTTGTGAAATTGGTGAAAACCGAGAGGCTTTATTAGCTGTGACCATGCCTGAGCAACCCGGTAGTTTCTTAAAATTTGCTTATGTATTAGGTAACCGAGCTGTAACCGAATTCAGTTACCGTTATGCAGATGATAAACGTGCTTGCGTGTTTGTTGGGGTAAGAACGACAAATGAGCAAGAAAAAGCAGACATTATTGCAGACCTCACAAAAAATGGTTTTGATGTTGAGGATATGTCTGATGATGATATTGCGAAAACGCACGTTCGCTATTTAATGGGGGGACGAGCAGCCAATGATAACGAACGCTTATATACGTTCGAATTCCCTGAGCAAAAAGGTGCGTTATTAAAATTCTTGGAAACATTACAAAATCGTTGGAATATTTCATTATTCCACTATCGTGCCCACGGCGCGGACTATGGAAATATCCTTGCTGGTTTCCAAATTGAAAAACGCGAACAAGCAGAATTTGAACAGGCACTTGCTCAACTCAATTATGTTTTTGAAGATGTAACAGAAAGCAAATCTTATCGTTATTTCTTACGTTAATCTTATAAAAAAGGCGTGATATTTTTCACGCCTTTGTATTATTCAAACTCTAATTCCACCGCACTTTCGCCAAGTAAATTCACTAATTCTGTCAGAATTTCATCTGTTGGAATGATCGACCATTGCACGCCCAAACGTAACAACGCACGACCTCTCGGACTTTGGTAATACACGTTAATCGGCAAAGTTCCACCACTCACCGGCTCAAGTAATGCTTTAAGTTGTTTAATGAAACTTGGTGTAATTTGATGCTCAGAAAGACTAATAGCTAAGGATTTGACATAACGAGAACGAGCCTCATCTAAGGTCATTAACTCTCGCACCGTCATTTTTAAGCCACCTGAGAAATCATCAACACTGACCTGTCCAGAAGCAATCACTACAGTATCTTTTTGTAACTTTTCACCAAATTGCTCTAAACTTTCACCAAATAAAGTTAAATCTAAACGACCAGAACGATCATCTAATGTTGCAATACCGAGTCGATTACCTTTTTTAGTCATTGCTATACGAGATGAAACTAACAATCCTGCGGCAGTACTTATTTGCCCACGACGATTTGGTGTCAAATCTTTTAAACGTATTGATGTGTAATGAGATAATTCTTTTAAATATCGGCTTACAGGATGACTACTTAAATAAAGCCCTAGTGTTTCACGCTCACCATCAAGAATTTGTTTTTCTGAGTAAGGAGGGGTATTAGCATAGGCATTCTCGACTTCTTCGTGGGTTTCAGTCAGTACCCCAAACATATCCGTTTGTCCCATAGCTTCATCTTTAGCATGTTGATCAGATGCTTTAAGGGCATCTTCTAAATTCTTAGAAAGTGCGGCGCGATGTGGACCTAATTTATCAAAGGCACCGGACATAATTAGGCTTTCAAAAGTCCGGCGGTTAATTTTCTTCAAATCTACTCGAGCACATAAATCAAATAAGTCTTTGAAAATTCCCCCTTCATTTCTAGCGGTCACAAGTGCCTCAATCGGGCCTTCCCCCACACCTTTAATTGCGCCAATACCATATACAATTTCACCTTGGTCATTAACACTAAAATGATGCTTACCCACGTTAATATCTGGTGGAGCAACCTTTAATCCCATACGTAAACATTCATCATATAAACCCACAATTTTATCCGTGTTATCCATTTCAGATGTCATCACCGCAGCCATAAACTCTGCAGGGAAATGGGTTTTGAGCCAAAGCGTTTGGTAAGACACCAAGGCATAAGCAGCGGAGTGAGATTTATTAAAACCATAGCCAGCAAATTTTTCCACCAAGTCGAAAATCTTCATGGAAAGCTCACCATCAACACCGTTTTTTACCGCCCCCTCTTTAAACACAGAACGCTGCTTTGCCATTTCCTCTGGCTTCTTTTTCCCCATCGCTCGACGCAATAAGTCTGCTCCACCCAACGTATAACCAGCCAACACTTGCGCAATCTGCATCACTTGCTCTTGATACAAAATAATACCGTAAGTTGGCTCAAGAATAGGCTTCAAGCTTTCATGTTGATATTCTGCATCAGGGTAGGATACTTCTTCTCGTCCATGTTTACGATCAATAAAATTATCCACCATTCCTGACTGCAAAGGACCAGGACGGAACAATGCTACCAACGCGATAATATCTTCAAAACAGTCAGGTTGAAGGCGTTTGATCAAATCTTTCATACCACGAGATTCTAGCTGGAATACAGCTGTAGTTTCAGAACGTTTAAGCAGTTCAAAAGATTCATGATCATCTAGAGGGATCGCTGCAATATCAACAAGTGGCTTACCTTCTCGAGCCATGCGAGCATTAATCATATCTAATGCCCACTTAATGATAGTCAGAGTACGTAATCCTAAGAAATCAAACTTCACAAGCCCTGCATATTCCACATCGCTTTTATCAAAATGGGTAACAGGGTGAAGCCCTTCATTATCGCAATAAAGCGGCGCAAAATCCGTAATTAAAGTTGGAGAAATTACTACGCCTCCCGCATGTTTACCCGCATTACGGGTTACACCTTCCAACTTACGCGCCATATCTATTAAGGCTTGCACCTCTTCATCACTGTCATACGCCACTTGCAATTGTGGCTCAACTTCAAACGCTTTTGCGAGCGTCATTCCTGGATCTGGAGGAATCAATTTCGAAATACGATCAACGAAACCATAAGGATGTCCCAATACGCGCCCTACATCGCGAATCACCGCTTTTGCCGCCATGGTACCAAAGGTGATAATTTGTGATACTGCACCGCGTCCGTAAGTTTCAGCAACATGCTCAATAACACGATCTCGACCATCCATACAAAAATCCACGTCAAAGTCAGGCATAGATACCCGTTCTGGATTTAAAAAACGCTCAAACAGCAAATCAAACTCAAGCGGATCTAAATCGGTAATTTTCAATGCATAGGCAACTAAAGAACCAGCCCCCGAACCTCGTCCTGGTCCCACTGGAATATCATTATCTTTTGACCACTGAATAAATTCCATCACAATCAAGAAATAACCAGGGAATCCCATTTGGTTGATAACACCTAATTCCACTTCTAAACGTTCATCATATTCTGCCCGTCTTTCGGCCCTAATTTTCTCATCCGGAAATAGAAATACTAAACGCTCCTCTAGTCCTTCTCTGGCTTTTTTTATTAAGAAATCCTCCGTGCTCAATTCACCCGTTGGAAATTTTGGTAAAAAATATTGACCAAGACGAAGCGTTACACTACAACGCTGAGCAATTAAAAGCGTATTTTCTAAAGCTGAGGGAATATCTGCAAATAACTCACACATTTCCTCTTCTGAACGGAAATATTGTTCGGAGGTATAACGTTTTGGGCGTTTAGGATCATCTAAAGTATAACCATCTCTAATCGCCACACGAATTTCGTGGGCTTCAAAATCATCTTGCTTGAGGAATACCACATCATTTGTAGCAACTAACGGTAAATGGTAACGTTCAGCTAATTTTAGTGCTGCGTGGATATAACTTTCTTCATCCGCTCTTCCTGTGCGGCTAAGAGCAAGATAAAAATGCTCGGGAAAAAATTCTTGATAAAATGCGACCGTACTTTCAATCTCATCAGCATTATCTTTTAATAATTTCTTTCCCACATCTCCCTGTATACCACCAGATAAGATAATCACCCCTTCTCGATAATCAATAAGCCAATCTTGATCAATATAAGGTAAGTCGTTATAACCTCGCTGGTAAGCTTTTGATAACAATAAAGTAATATTTTTATAGCCTTCATTATTTTTAGCCAACAAAGTCAGATCAAAGTATTCATCGCCACATAATGTACTTTTGACTTTTACATCTGCCCCGATAATTGGCTTCATCCCTAAAGAAAGCATCTCGCCATAAAAGCGCACCACACCGCAAAAATTTGTAAAATCCGTTAGTGCCATTGCAACCATTTCATTAGCAGCACAGGCTTTTACTAGCGGTTTCACTTTGACGATACTGTCAATCATCGAAAAATCTGTGTGCGTGCGAAGATGGACGAAACGAGGCTGGGATGACATTGAAAATCCTTAAAGTGCGGTTAAATTTTGCCGTAAATATTGAGGCGGTATTATAGCGAATTTTTCAAACAAATGCCTATGCAACAAACGGCTTTCCTAATTAGCTCGGATAACCGATTGCGTGAACAAAAAATGTTAAGTAGATCAAAATTTTGATAATTATCCGTTCCCATTTTGGGTGATTTCGGCTAGTCTAGCAGCGATTTATTTATTTCAAGAGAATAAGGATGATCCTATGACAACTCTTTTTCATGTAGCGCAAAATTGGTTAAACCAAGATCCTGACGCAGAAACTCATGCAGAATTAACCGCACTTTTAGATGCGGCAAAAGGCGGAGATAAAGCAGCAGAAGCAGAATTACATGCGCGTTTTGATGGTCGTTTACAATTTGGTACGGCAGGTTTACGTGGCCGTTTACAAGCTGGCTCAATGGGGATGAACCGAGTGTTAGTTTCTCAAGCTGCTGGCGGTTTAGCGGAATATTTAAAAGATTACGATAAAGAACCATCTATCGTAATTGGTTACGACGGCCGTAAAAACTCTGATGTTTTTGCCCGTGACACGGCTGAAATTATGGCGGGTGCAGGCGTAAAAGCTTATTTATTACCACGTAAATTACCTACGCCAGTATTGGCTTATGCTATCCAATATTTTGATACCACTGCAGGTGTAATGGTGACAGCAAGCCATAATCCACCGGAAGATAACGGTTATAAAGTGTATTTAGGTAAAGCAAATGGCGGCGGTCAAATCGTTTCACCAGCAGATAAAGACATCGCAGCATTAATTGATAAAGTTTCGGCAGGCAATATCCAAGATTTACCACGTAGTGATAATTATGTGGTGTTAAATGATGAAGTGGTAGATGCGTACATTGCAAAAACTGCATCATTAGCTAAAGAGCCAGCTTGCGACATTAACTATGTTTATACCGCTATGCACGGTGTTGGCTATGAAGTTTTAAGTAAGACGCTGGCAAAAGCAGGCTTACCACAACCACACGTAGTCGCAGATCAAGTTTGGCCAGATGGCACATTCCCAACCGTGAACTTTCCAAATCCAGAAGAAAAAGGCGCATTAGATTTAGCAATTAAAGTGGCAAAAGAAAAGAATGCTGAATTTATCATTGCTAATGACCCAGATGCAGACCGTTTAGCGGTTGCTGTGCCTGATGCACAAGGCAACTGGAAATCACTACACGGCAACGTGGTAGGCTGTTTCTTAGGTTGGTACTTAGCAAAACAATATCAAGGCAAACAAGGCACATTGGCTTGCTCACTTGTTTCTTCTCCTGCGCTCGCTGAAATTGCGAAAAAATACGGTTTCCAATCAGAAGAAACCTTAACTGGTTTCAAATATATCGGTAAAGTATCTGGCTTATTGTTTGGTTTTGAAGAAGCATTGGGTTATTTAGTTGACCCAGACAAGGTACGCGATAAAGACGGTATTTCTGCAGCAATCGTGTTCTTAGATCTTGTGCGTAACTTGAAAAAACAAGGCAAAACTTTAGCGGATTATGCTGATGAATTTACCAAAGAATTTGGTGCTTATGTGAGTGGACAAATCTCTATTCGAGTAAGTGATCTTTCAGAAATCGGAAAATTAATGACCGCACTTCGTAACAATCCACTAGCAGAAATCGCTGGAGTGAAAGTGGCACAATTTATCGACCATACTAAAACAGATCGTCAAAGCGATATCCTTGTATTCAACTTGGAAAATGGCGGACGCTTAATTGCTCGTCCTTCAGGTACTGAACCAAAAATTAAATTCTACTTGGATGCGCGCGGTAAAGATCCAAAAGATGCAGATCGCGTATTAGCAGAATTTGATGAAGGTGTTCGTCACATTCTTCGCCAAGATGCTTATGGCAAACAAGCCTGCTAATTAATCGTTTCTAAAAATAAAACGCACTTTGTAGAAAGTGCGTTTTTTTATATCTGAAACCCAATAAATATCAGCAGATAAAATTAGAATTACAAGGATGACTAATAGATTAATAAAAATTAGAATTTGAGATAGTTTGACTAATGGAATGGTTACATCATTACACCCCATATAAGCATTCCATTAGCCAACAACAACTAACAATATCGCACCTAACAACAAGGTTGGTGGACAAAGAAGCGGACTGAAGCCCTCCATTTGCCCCACATCCAGCTATGGATGTTGTCCTATCATCAATGGCCACTTCATAATAAAGGTGAGCGACTCACTCGTTATCATTTCACTGATTAGGATATCGTTCGGGAATGTCAGACAACAGTCCGCCAAACCCAATAGGCAAGATGCACAGCTCTATGCCAAATGGTACAAACGTCCATTCTTGTGCCTAAATCTTGATTTATAGCTTGCGTCATTGACAACAAACTTACTGTGCAGATATATGGTATGACTTTTCACTTTTAGAAACTGTGATCTAGATCACAAAATTTGAAATACGATAAAATTCTTTTAGGCACGCTATCGCACTTACGATATATCACTATCAATATACTAACAATGCAACGGCCTCACAGGCGATGCCTTCACTTCGCCCTGTAAAACCTAATTTTTCCGTGGTCGTGGCCTTTACATTGACTTGCTCAATATCACATTGTAAATCCTCAGCAATTTTTACACGCATTGCATCAATATATGGGCGCATTTTGGGTGACTGAGCAATAATAGTTACATCAACATTCCCAATTTTATATCCCTTTTCTTGAACCTGACGAAAAGCTTCACGTAATAAACCACGACTATCTGCATTTTTATATTGCATATCTGTATCAGGGAAAAGTTTGCCAATATCGCCTAGTGCTGCCGCGCCTAAAATTGCATCAGTCAAGGCATGTAAAGCCACATCACCATCCGAATGTGCTATAAAACCAGTGTGATATGGTACTTCTACACCACCGATAATTAATGGGCGATTCTCTCCAAAAGCATGAACATCAAACCCATGTCCAATTCTCATCATAATTTATTCCTTGTTAAATAAAATTCAGCTAATGCCAAATCCTCGGGACGCGTGACTTTCAAATTATCACTACGACCAGCTACCAAGTGCGGTCGAAAACCCGCATGCTCCATTGCAGAAGCCTCATCCGTAATTTGAAGCCCTTGCTGTAGGGCTGTAGAAAGTGCTTTTTTCAAGCATTCCACTTGAAAAAATTGTGGTGTTTGAGCCTGCCAAAGCTGACTACGATCTTCAGTCACAACTATACGTTGTTGATTATCTGAACGCTTAATTGTGTCTGTTACGGGAATTGCTAAAATTGCCCCCTGTTCATCATCAATGGTTAATAATTTATCAATATCAGTATGCTGTAAACAAGGACGAGCCGCATCATGTACTAGTACCCAAGCATTTTTATCACAAATTGCATTCAAACCATTTAGCACTGATTCAGCCCTCGTTTCACCACCTTCTACCAATTGAATTTTAGGTGAAAGTGATAAATTGGCTATATAAGGATCATCTTTACTCACGACTAATATAATCTTCGAAATCGCTGTATGAGTTAGCATGATATCAAGCGTATGTTCTAACAACGTTTTACCTAACAACGCTAGGTATTGTTTTGGTTTATCCGCTTGCATACGCGAGCCTACTCCAGCTGCAGGTAATACAACAACAATTGGACGATCCATTATTTATTCTCTTTCACAATGTGATAAAACACTTCATTTTCTTTTACCATACCATGCTGCATCCTTGCTCGTTCTTCAATCGATTCAAACCCCTTTGTTAATCCTTGAATTTCCGCATTAATGCGTTGATTACGCTGGGAAAGTTTTTCATTTTCAGCATGATTTTCTACAATTTTTACCGCAGTTTCACGATAATCCCAAAATCCATTGCGTCCAAACCATAAATCATATTGAAACAGTGCCAATATGGCGAAAAGAATAAGAATCAAAAGTCGCATAATCTTTATGTTATACAAGAAAAATGCTGATAGTTTACCGTGAAAAAAGAGGAAAGGCGATAGCATAAAAAAATGCTGTACATATTCGTCACAAAATGAAAAGAAAAATGTGATCCATGTCACAAACTAAAGAGATATTCAGAGAAGATGAAGTAAAAAACCAAAAGACTTGATATACTCCCCACAGTATTTAACTGCCTTAATATGGAGAGTAATTTAACATGAAAACAACCTTAAAAATGACCGCACTTGCTGCAATTTCTGCTTTTGTTCTCGCTGGATGTAGTACTCATTCAATGGATTCAAAGGAACATGCTAATGCACAATTGCAACAACAAGCAGTTCTTGGATTAAACTGGATGCAAGATTCGGGTGAATACCAAGCATTAACTTATCAAGCATACAATGCAGCAAAAGTTGCCTTTGATCACGCAAAAGTTACTAAAGGAAAGAAAAAAGCGGTTGTTGTTGATTTAGATGAAACCATGTTAGATAACAGCCTTTATGCTGGTTGGCAAGTAAAAAACAATAAACCATTTGATGGAAAAGATTGGACGCGTTGGGTTGAAGCTCGCCAATCCCGAGCTATCCCTGGCGCAGTAGAATTTAATAATTATGTAAATTCACATAACGGTAAAATGTTTTACGTGACTAACCGTAAAGATAGCACAGAAAAAACCGGTACCATTGACGATATGAAACGTCTTGGCTTTAAAGGCTTAGATGATTCATCCTTTTACTTTAAAAAAGATAAATCTGCTAAAGCTGCGCGTTTTGCCGAGATTGAAAAACAAGGCTATGAGATTGTTCTTTACGCTGGCGATAACCTAGACGATTTCGGAGATACAGTCTACGGAAAAAGTAACAATGAACGTCGTTCATTTGTACAACAAAATCAGGCTAAATTTGGTAAAACCTTTATTGTATTACCAAATGCAAATTACGGTGGCTGGGAAGGTGGATTAGCTGACGGTTACTTTAAAAAAGATACCCAAGGCAAAATTAAAGCACGTCTAGATGCCGTACAAGCATGGGATGGTAAATAGTCTGTTATCATTAATAGTAGTTGATAAAAAATCTCCATTAAATGTTATTTAATGGAGATTTTATTTAACTTCTTGTTCTTGCAAATGCTGCCGCTTCTTCTATTAATTCATTACTTGGACGCTGATGCGTGTAAAGTTCAAATTGTTCAACCGCTTGTAAAACAATAACCTCAGCACCTGAAATAACCTTTTTCCCTTTAGATTCTGCATAACGGATAAAGGGGGTTTCAGCCGGAATAGCAACAACATCAAAAGCGATATTTGCAGCATTAATCATAGATTGTGGAAAAGCCAACTCAGTTTCTTCTTTTCCACCTTTCATGCCTATCGGGGTGACATTTACCAAAATTTCTGCACACTGATTTACCAACGAATCAATATATTCATAACCATAAAGTGCGGCTAAATATCGCCCTGTTTTTGCATTGCGAGCATAAATTTTAAGCTTCTCAAAGCCCCTATTTTTAAATGCAGCAACAACGGCCTTCGCCATCCCGCCACTGCCTTGTACAATCACGGAAGCATAATTATTCAGTTGATATTTCTCAATTAATTTTACAATAGCAATATAATCTGTGTTATAAGCACGTAAGAAACCATCATCATTCACAATAGTATTTACTGATTCTATCGCTTTTGCTGAAGAATGGATTTCATCTAAAAAAGGCATACAACTTTCTTTAAACGGCATAGAAACAGCACAACCACGAACACCTAATGCTCGTATACCTTTCACTGCATGTTCAATATCTTGTGTCGTAAAGGCTTTATAAATGAAATTTAACCCTAACTTTTCATATAAATAATTATGAAATGTGGTTCCAAAATTACCTGGTCGTCCTGACAACGACATACAGAGTTGAGTATCTTTATTTATCATTTTACTTTTCTAAATATTTAAATTCATACCATCATCAAGTCCAATAAAATATTGGTTCATATCAAATGCAGGTTTTGCAGCTTTATCTTGCCCAACAATTCTCGCCGGTACCCCAGCAGCTGTCGCGTATTCTGGTACAGGATGAAGCACGACTGAATTAGCCCCAATTTTGGCATATTTTCCAACTTCGATATTACCTAAAATTTTAGCACCAGCACCAATCATCACGCCCTCGCGTACTTTTGGATGACGATCACCAGATTCTTTACCTGTTCCGCCAAGTGTTACACCTTGCAAAATAGACACATCATTCTCAATTATAGAGGTCTCCCCTACGACAATTCCTGTGGCATGATCAAACATGATGCCATGACCAATTTTAGCTGCAGGATGAATATCTACATCAAAGGCTACTGAAATCTGATTTTGCAAATAAAGCGCAAGCGCTTTTCGATTCTGATTCCACAAATAATGTGTAATCCGATAACTCTGAATAGCATGGAAACCTTTTAAATAAAGTAATGGCGTAGTCCACAATTCCACCGCTGGATCGCGCTGACGCACAGCTTTAATATCACTTGCTGCACAATCAATAATTGAAGGATTAGCTTGATAGGCTTCTTCAATGATTTCTCGTAAAGAGATCGCTGGCATAATAGGATTCGCTAATTTATTAGCAAGTAAATAACTCAATGCACTACCAAGATTTTGATGTTTCAAAATAGTAGAGTGAAAGAAACTTGCTAACATAGGCTCATGCTCTGCGAGCATTTTGGCCTCTTGACGGATGTACTGCCATACCTCTAATGTCATATTATATCCCCTTTCTCCGCCCATTTTATTGGCAAGCCTGGCCATATCTTAATTTATCCAACAAAATTATAACGCAATATCAACTAAACATTAGCTAAACGAAATTGAAAAGGCACTATCACCCTTCCTTTTTCACTATTTTGTAATTGATAAAATTGCGGATAATTAAAATTACGCAAAATGATATTATAAGGATTATTATCTCCCTCATGCTTAGCATTTTGGTAAAGTTGATTAATCTCACGCACTTTATCATCCTTTTCACCATCACATCGGCGATAAATTTCAAGACGATTAGCTTCATCTAAAATATAAACATTAAAACTGTGATCTGGATTATCTTCAAAGAAAAACTGTAAGAAACCTTCTCGAGCAAACGCATCCATTTCTGCTGGATAACAACGGCTTTCTTGGGTCATTTCACTATCCTTAATAGGATTTTGTAAAACTTCATCAAAATCTACCGCACTTTTTATATCATCAAGCGCAGAATCATTCTGGATTTCTTGTAAAGTGATACCACGCTCTTCAAAGAAGAATTGCCAATTTTTACCGGCAACACGTAAACGAGAGGAATGACTTAATGACGTCTCTCCAACCTGAATACTCACACAACGATTAACTAACCCGCTAACAAGCTGGCATAAATCTTGTCTATAACGTTTGCTATAACAATATACTTGAATCGAATCAGGTCGATTCACTCCACGATAAATTTTGTTAGAAAGCACTTTTAGAGCAAGCAAAATCGCATTTTGACCTTCAAAATGAAGGGTACGAATTTCATTCCAAATATTACGATAAGTAAAATCAATACTTCCTACAAGGCTTTGCTCCATTGCACCAAAACTAAATAAATCTCTTGATGAAATATCTGTTAATACTTCTTCTACATTCGCTGTTGGATCTAACGTCAGATTAATAGCAATAAACAAACTACGAATTTCACACTGATTTAATAAATCACTATTACTTGGTTGAGGTGCGACAGTACTTGGAAATGCCACTCGAAGATTACTTACAAAACGATATAATGTTGCTGAACTCACTTTTTTACTGAAAATAGATAAGTGCGTCTTCTCAGTTAAAAGACGATTAAAATATGCCCATGCGACGAGTTTATTTAAGCTCTCACCATATTCAATCACTCGCTCTTTAGAAAACATAATATGATTTGGCGACTGATTAATAAGATACCAGCCATCTTTAAAATGCTTATTTCCTCGTACTTCTAAGAAGGTAATATGATCTTCCGACAAATTATGGGAAATTTGCGTGTTGAGTAAAGTGACCTTACCCGGAATTGCTTCAAAGGCCGTATAAAGTTTACGTGAAAGAATATTAATATCTTGTGGTACAACACTTGAGTGAATTCGATGTTTTCGAGCAAACTCAACTAAGTTACGGTAACTCAACATCAAAAACTTCACCACATTATCATGATTTTCTTTGACTGCTTTGATTTTCCAAAGTGGGCGACAATTAAGGAATTGTACAGTTTCATCAGACCATCCCCATTCCCGAGCCAAAATTTCCATATAACGGATACGCCAATTATCTGCTTGGTAAAGTGCAAGATCCTTCGTTGCTTTCACATAAAAACAACGACGTACAAAATCAAGGCGCTTAAATTCAGAAAGTGCGGTTAAATATTGAGTAACTTTTGAAAGGATAGCAATATAAGGATCAAAATGGTGATCTGGATTAGCACAACCTGAAAGTAAATCGCGTTTAAAGGTGCGTGCAATTAAACAGGTATTAGGATATTCTTTAGAATAAGCTTCTAGCAGTAAAATTTTGAGTACTGATTTATAAGGAGAATCAATTCCTTTATAAAGCTGCCATAAGCTAGCCCCAAAATATTCACTCGCCGAGAATTGACCTAAACCGCCAAAATCAACCCAATCATTTGGATCGAGTTCCCCAGATTCAATCAGTCGTTCAACTTCCTTTTCATAATCCTTTTCGTTTTCAACCCATAAATGTAGCCATAACAAAGGTTTACCCGCTAAACGAACTGCTGACCGATAAAATTCATCCAACAGCAACATATACTGTGCGGATCCACTATTTTCGGCGGTGAGTGAATCAGCATAATGTTCATGGCGAAAGCGTTGCTGATCTACTAAATAGAAATTAATTTCTACATTAAACTGAGTCGCCCATTCAGAAATACGTTTAGCTTTTTTGGTAATAAGTGCACATTCATCTGAACTAAGGCCATCACGGACACAAATCCAAGTATCTAAATCAGAAGATGAAGTTTGGCTAATAGAACCAAAACTCCCCATCACATACACACCTAAAATAGGAGGCAAAACAGATTGAAAATTTACCGCACTTTGATGATTTATATATTTACAATCGGCATAATTAATACCGTATTCATTAACAAGCCATCGCTTTTGATAATCAGAAATATGGAAACCGGAAACCCCTGATGGAGCATGAATGACATAGCCAGGAAGCTGTGGGTGATTACTCTGTAAAAGTAAAGGAACTATTGATAACACATGTTGAAACGCATCGCCAGAACCCAGTAACGCTCGTTCAAAACGACGTTTATCTAAAGCCTTTACCCATTGTTTGGCTCGTTCAAGATTATATTCCAAGCGGCGTCCTTACCAGAACAGCAAAAATTACTAAGTAATTTACCACTTGAGGTGTAGGAAAGCAAAAGAATTAAACGAAATAGCGCGGTACTATTCTATCATTCGATTTATTACACCTTAATCTAGAATATAGATGATTAAGGTGTAACATTTTCTTAACTAAGCATCCATCGACATACAGAGTAAGGTTAATGGGTGAATACAGGTCACATTGGATGACATATCAATTTGCCATTTACAGGTTTGGCATTCAGATATGACGTAATCAAACCCACCTTCATTAATATTATCGAATAGGTTTTTACCAATAGATTGTGAAACCTCATAGTTTTCTGATTTAAAACCGTAAGTCCCAGCAATACCACAGCATTGGCTAGGTAACATAATGATTTCTAAACCAGGAATTTTTTTCAACACTTCCAAAGTATAAGGTGCCCAACCCGCCTTATCTACGTGACAAGCGGTGTGATAAGCCACTCGAAGTTTAAGTGGTTTCAACGGTAATGTTTTACCTTCTTTGAACAGTTGGTATAAGAATGGCGTCACCATATGAATATGCGGACGCACTTTAGCATTATCGATACCTAAAATATGATGGTATTCATCACGCAGATTAAGTGAACAACTTGATGCTTCACTGATCACATCTAGTCCATTTTCATCTACCATTTTTCCAATGTAATCGGTATTGAACCGTGCGATATTACGTGCACGTTCTGGGAAACCATTCACCATTAATGGTAAACCACAGCATTTTTCTTTTTCTAGTAACATCACTCCAATGTTCATCGCATTGAATACTTTAAGGAATTCTTTACCAAGCTGCGGATTATTGTAGTTCACATAACAACCATGATAATACGCGACTTTACGCTCAAATTTTTGTTGGCCTTGTAACGCATTTTTCATATACCAGCTGCGGAACGTGCCAAACGCATATTTAGGTAAAGTACGTTCTTTACTAATTTTAAGCGTTTTTTCCAACATAAATTTGGTAGCTTTTAGGCTTGTGATAGTGTTTACAATCGGCGCTAATGGCGTATTGATTTTCCCCATGACATCCGTGTTACTTAAAATCGCATCACGCAATTTATTCATTAACGGTTTTTTAGATTGTGCTAAGTGGTTATTACGTGCACGCACAATTAAATCACCGATTTTCACATCAGACGGACAAGCCACTTCACAACGTTTACAGTTGGTACAATATTTAAGTGCTTCATCGTAAAGTTCAGCAGATTTTAAGCGTAAACGCTCACCATCTGGGCCAGATTGTTTTGGACCAGGATAAAGCGGATTGTTGCGTGAAACCGGACAAACAGCGGTACAAGCCGTACATTTAATACAGCTTTCAAAACTTTCGTCGATATATTTATGGCTTTCAGGTGAATTTAGGGATTGTTTTGCACTATCAATGAGTCGTTGAATATTATTATCCATATTATTCCCCCTTATTTCGCCAAGATTTCATCAGCAACCGCCAAGGCAGTTACAACTGCGACACCCGAACCACAACCTAGTTCAAGCGCATTAAAACCACCAATTACATTACCGACGGCATATAAATTCGTTAAATATTGACCGCTCTTTTGCACTTGGCATTGCGCATTAATTGCCACACCAGCAGATTGATAAGGTTGTGGATGAGCAAAACGATGAGCAGTCCAAGTAAAACGATCTTTATCGTTAAACCCTTCAACACCGATAATATCGGATTCAAAAACCGGCTCATAAATTTTATCGAATTCAGAAATGAGTCCTTTACTGAAGAAACTGCCTGAAGCTAGTACGAAGTTATCTGCAGTAATTTCTTCATCTTCGAGCAAGCGAGTGTTGATACAACGTACTTGGTTTCCTTCAAATGTTGCGCTCAATGCACTATCACCGTTAATCATTAAACCACCAAGGGATTCAAATTTACGGCGTAATTGAATACGTTGACGCATACCAAGTAATGATGGTGGCAACGTTGGTAATTCAAATAATGCGAGTTTAGTTGCATCACGAAGTGCGGTCATAAATTCTTGGTTTTCTAAACCAAAACAAGCCGGTAAAAATACTGCTTCTGCACCTTGCGCTGATTCAATAATTTCTTTAACAAGATCATTAAACGCAAGTTTGTGCTCTAGAAGTTGAGAGATGTTTACACTGCGGAACTCACGAGCATTTTTACGAAGCTCGTCTAATTGTGGAATATTTAAGAAACCACTAGTCACCTCACAATGCTCAAATTGTGGGTTTAACACCAAATTTGCCGCCAAAAGTTGCGGTTGAAAATCGTGATAACCTTCAATACCAAGCACAGCAATACGTTTATGCGGAAAACGTTCATTGCCTTGTACAATTGGCACACTATTTGGTGAAAGCCACGCACCACGCAAACTGCCTAAGCCAGTTACACGCCAATGGTTCTTTTCCGTAGAACCAATTAAATCAAGATTTAATTCATTAGCTAAACGTTCAAAATCTTGCGCTTTAGCAAGTACTTTCTCTGCACCTAATAAACTATAAGGGTGAGCAGGTAATTCATTGCGAAGTGCGGTAATATTTTCTTTTAAATTTTCTACCGCGCGACCTTCTCCATTTGGAGTTGATGGTATACGGCTTAATAAATCTAAAGAGCCGGATGCAAAATCAATGGCTGCTTGACCGTTGTTGATTATCACGCAACGTTTGCCGCGTTGTTGAAGAGCGATACCACAGGTTAAACCCGCTAAACCACCGCCAATAATGGCTACATCAAAATTCATTGCTATCCGTCCCTTGTTGTGCTTGTTCATCAAGCGGTTTCACATCATTTAAACCTAATACGCTACCATACATCCAAGATGTAAATTCGGCTTCGCGAATAGCTTCACCCCAAGCAATCGGCTCAATACCGCGCCAGCGTTCTTCCATAAAGGCAGAAAGTTGAGTCGTTGATTGAGTTGGTGTTGCCACTTCAAAACGGTTCATTAAGCCAGCAGCACGACATGCACAAAGCTCAGCTTGGCAAGTACCCATACCAACACGAGTACGGCGACGTAAATCCACAATGTTATTTACGCCCAGTTCATCAATCGCATAGCGCACTTCGCCCGCCGTCACCGCTTCACATTCGCAAACCATTGAACGATCTAAACGTTCTTTTTCAAGCAAACGAGTAGCACGTGAACCATGACGATACACGGCGGAATAACGAATAGTACTTGGTAATGAAATGACTTTTTGATTGGTCTCTTGACGGCTTTCAGTAGAGCCTGGCAAAGGTTGCTCCGCAGTGACACAACGAGCCGTTTTATTGAGTTTTTTACAAACAAGGTCGGTCGCCCATTCAGCCATTAAACGATAAGTCATTAACTTACCGCCTGTAATAGTAATAAAGCCATCTAAGCCATCGCGTTCTGCGTGGTCAAGTAACACAATACCACGACTCACATTACGACCTGATGGATCATCATCACTCGCAACTAATGGACGCACCCCTGCATAAGCACGTAATACGCGAGTATGACGTAAACTCGGTGCAAGTTTTTCACCTTCACGGAAAAGAATATCCACCTCCTCTGGCGTCACTTGCATGTTATCGATTTGATCATAAGGCACACGACTTGACGTTGTACCAATAACACAAATTGTATCGCCTGGAACAAGAATATCCGCATCAGCTGGTTTACGGCAGCGGTTAATGACAAGTTTATTAATACGATGGCCCATTACGAGCAATGCACCTTTCGCAGGGAACATTTTGATTTTGAGATCGACATATTCCGCAATCCCTTGTCCCCAAATACCACCAGCATTCACAACCAACGGTGCAAAAAATTGGCGTTCTCTACGATTTTTATGATCGTACACATTCACACCAATCACTTTTCCACCTTCACGAATCAAATTTTTTACTTCGCAATAAGTGAACATTTTTGCGCCGTTTTCTGTCGCATCCATCATATTAGAGGCAGTTAAACGGAATGGGTCAATAGAACCATCTGGCACAACAACAGCGCCCACTAAATCTGGATTTACAGAAGGCTCCATAATTTTAGCTAAGTCAGGATCAATGGCTTGCGCATCAATTCCAGATTTTGCACAACTCTCAAGGAAGGTTTTTTGATAGTCGAGAGAATCTTCAGGCAAAGTGATAAATAAGCCTTCCGTTTCATCTACGCAATGGCGCGCAATTTTGCGCAAAATGCGGTTTTCTTTAATACATTCTTCAGCAGATTCTTGGTCGTTTACGGCATAACGTGCACCACTGTGTAATAATCCGTGGTTACGTCCTGTCGCACCCGTTGCGATGTCTCGGCGTTCCAATAAAATACAATCAATACCACGAAGTGCACAGTCACGCGCAATACCAGCACCCGTTGCGCCACCACCAATAATAATGACATCGGTACTGAGTGGCGAAAAATCTCCAACATCTTTGTACATGCTAGGCGATAATCCCATGTTTACCCCCAATTCCCAAAATTTAACAAAAAAGTAATATAAAAAATACAGAGAGTATTGTATTTAAGTATGCTTAAATTAACAACATTTTGAGCGGAAAAGAAAATGAATTTGTGAAGTTGATCACAATAATTTTCGCATTCGCTCAGACAAAGTAAAATTTTTGTGAAACACTTCACATTTTTGCATTTTACTACTTTCTTATTTTTTATTTTCTTTTATGATGCAGCACATCCCTTACTATCTGAAGGGTAAATTTCAATAACACATAATTACAAAGTTGGAGAAAAATTATGTTTGGTCCATTTAAACCCGCTCCGCATATTGCGGAACTTCCAGCGGAAAAAATTGATTCCACGTATAGACGCTTACGTTGGCAAGTATTCGCAGGGATCTTCTTTGGTTATGCCGCATACTATTTCGTGCGTGCAAACTTTGACTTAGCACAACCTGGTTTAATTCAAGCAGGTCTTTATACAAAAGCTGAGCTTGGTGTAATCGGTTCTGCAGCTGGTCTTGCTTACGGTTTATCAAAATTCGTCATGGCTGGTATGTCTGACCGTTCTAACCCTCGTGTATTCCTACCATTTGGTTTATTACTATCTGGTTTATGTATGACCTTAATGGGTCTATTCCCATGGGCAACCTCTGGCATCGCTATCATGTGGGCGATGATCTTCTTAAATGGTTGGTTCCAAGGTATGGGATGGCCTCCATGTGGTCGTACTATGGTGCACTGGTGGTCTAAATCTGAACGCGGTACTATCGTGTCAATTTGGAATACTGCGCACAATATCGGTGGTATGATGCCTGGTGCAATGGTGCTATTAGCAAGTGCCGTCTTCTTCAGCACTCATGGTATCGAAGCACAAGCAAAAGACATTTGGCAACAATCCCTATACTATCCGGGTATTGCAGCAATGATCTGTGCAATTCCAGTTTACTTCGTGATGCGTGATACTCCACAATCTTGTGGTTTACCATCTATCGAAAAATGGCGTAATGACTACCCTGATGACTATAACGAAAAAACTTACGAAAACGATTTAAGCACAAAAGAAATCTTCGTTACTTATGTATTGAAAAACAAATTGTTATGGTACATCGCACTTGCTAACGTGTTCGTATATTTAATCCGCTACGGTGTATTAAAATGGTCTCCGGTTTATTTGAGCGAAGTAAAACACTTCAACATCAAAGGTACCGCATGGGCGTATACAATCTATGAATTAGCAGCGGTTCCAGGTACATTATTATGTGGTTGGGTATCAGATAAAGTATTCAAAGGTAAACGTGGTTTAACTGGTTTCATCTTCATGATCTTAACAACTGCAGCGGTTATTGCGTACTGGATGAACCCTGCTACACCAGAAGCTGAATTAGCAAACTACAGCGCATGGTATCAAAACCCATACCAATTAACTGACTTCATTTTAATGACTTTAATCGGTTTCTTAATCTATGGTCCTGTAATGTTAATCGGTTTACATGCTCTTGAGTTAGCACCGAAAAAAGCAGCAGGTACTGCAGCAGGTTTCACCGGTTTATTCGGTTACTTAGGTGGTACAGTTTCTGCATCTGCAGTTATCGGTTGGGCTGCTCAACATTACGGATGGGACGGTGGTTTCTACGTAATGATCGGCGGTGGCGTATTAGCTGTGTTATTACTCTTAATCGTAATGGTTGAAGAAGGAAAACACAAAGCGAAATTAGGCGATACTTACGGTACTAAATAATTAGCTTAAAAAAGGCGACGGGCAAATTGCTTAGTCGCCTTTTTTGTAACTAAAATCTAAAAAAACCATAAAAATTTACCGCACTCTTAAGGAGAAAATACTTATGAAACTTAAAACTTTAGCGCTTTCTTTATTAGCAGCTGGCGTACTTGCAGGTTGCAGCAGCCATTCATCAAGCATGGCAAACACCCAAATGAAATCAGACAAAATCATTATTGCTCACCGTGGTGCTAGCGGTTATTTACCAGAGCATACTTTAGAATCTAAAGCACTTGCGTTTGCACAACATGCTGATTATTTAGAGCAAGATTTAGCCATGACTAAAGATGGTCGTTTAGTGGTTATTCACGATCACTTTTTAGATGGCTTGACTGATGTAGCGAAAAAATTCCCACATCGTCACCGTAAAGACGGTCGTTACTATGTCATCGACTTTACCTTGAAAGAAATTCAAAGTTTAGAAATGACAGAAAACTTTGAAACCAAAGATGGCAAACAAGCACAAGTTTATCCTGGTCGTTTCCCACTTTGGAAATCACACTTCAGAATTCACACCTTTGAAGATGAAATTGAATTTATCCAAGGCTTGGAAAAATCTACAGGCAAAAAAGTAGGGATTTATCCAGAAATCAAGGCACCTTGGTTCCACCATCAAAATGGCAAAGATATTGCCGTAGAAACGCTCAAAGTATTGAAAAAATATGGCTATGATAAGAAAACCGATATGGTTTACTTACAAACTTTCGACTTTAATGAGTTAAAACGTATCAAAACTGAATTACTTCCAAAAATGGGCATGGATTTGAAATTAGTTCAATTAGTGGCTTATACAGATTGGAAAGAAACGCAAGAAAAAGATGCGAAAGGTAAATGGGTAAACTACGATTACGATTGGATGTTTAAACCAGGTGCAATGGCAGAAGTGGTAAAATATGCTGATGGTGTTGGTCCGGGTTGGTATATGTTAGTAGATAAAGAAAAATCTAAACCAGGCAACATTGTATACACACCATTAGTAAAAGAGCTTGCTCAATACAAAGTTGAACTTCATCCATATACAGTGCGTAAAGACGCATTGCCAGAATTCTTCACAGATGTAAATCAAATGTACGATGCATTATTGAATAAATCAGGTGCAACAGGCGTATTTACTGATTTCCCAGATACTGGCGTGGAATTCTTAAAAGGGAAAAAATAATATCCCTCACAACCGTGGGTAAACATACCCACGGTTAACTAGGTTTCTATATTGTAGAAGCTAAAAATTTACTCTAACAGAGTAACATCATAATCAATCTAGGTGTTCTAACCTAGAATTCAAATAAGGAGGCTATTTCAAAACACTCCGTATTCTTTTTAATAAATTCTTCCCCTTTATTTAGGGAAAACACTCTTCATTTCAACCGCACTTCTAAGGAGTGATCTATGGATAAATCATTAAAAGCGAACTGTATTGGCGAGTTTTTAGGTACAGCCTTATTGATTTTCTTTGGTGTGGGCTGCGTTGCAGCACTAAAAGTAGCAGGCGCTAGTTTTGGCTTGTGGGAAATCAGCATTATGTGGGGGATGGGCGTTGCACTTGCAGTATATGCAACAGCTGGTTTATCTGGCGCACATTTAAACCCAGCAGTAACCATTGCCCTTTGGAAATTTGCTTGCTTTGATGGCAAAAAAGTAATTCCTTACATCATTTCACAAATGCTCGGCGCATTCTTTGCTGCAGCATTAGTTTATGCCTTATACCGCAATGTTTTTATCGATTATGAAACAGCCCACAATATTGTTCGCGGTACACAAGAAAGTTTAAGCCTTGCGGGTACATTCTCCACTTATCCTCATCCAAGTTTAAGCGTTGGTGGCGCCTTTGCTGTGGAATTTGTGATTACTGCAATTCTTATGGCATTAATTATGGCATTAACTGACGATGGAAACGGTGTACCTCGTGGTCCACTTGCCCCATTATTAATTGGTGTATTAATCGCGGTTCTCGGCGGTGCTATGGGCCCATTAACAGGTTTTGCCATGAATCCAGCACGTGACTTCGGACCAAAATTCTTTGCTTATCTCGCTGGCTGGGGCGAACTCGCTTTAACTGGCGGACGCGAAATCCCTTATTTTATCGTTCCAATGGTTGCACCCGTTTTAGGCGCATTAGCTGGTGCATGGTTATACAAAAAAGCAATTGGCGGCAATTTACCTTGTAATTGCGGCTGCGAATAATTATTTGAAGGAGTAATACTATGACAGACAAAAAATACATCATTGCATTAGACCAAGGCACAACAAGCTCTCGCGCAGTATTATTAGATCATAATGCGAATGTGGTTGAAATTGCACAACGTGAATTTACCCAAATCTACCCTCGAGCAGGCTGGGTAGAACATAACCCTATGGAAATTTGGGCAACTCAAAGCTCAACCTTAAACGAAGTCGTTGCCAAAGCGGGCATTACATCTGATGAAATTGCTGCTATCGGTATCACCAACCAACGTGAAACCACCATTGTATGGGAAAAAGCAACTGGTACGCCTGTTTATAACGCTATCGTATGGCAATGTCGCCGTACTGCAGACATTACCGATAAATTAAAAGCCGATGGTCATGAAGAATACATTCGCAATACCACAGGCTTAGTGGTTGACCCTTACTTCTCTGGTACAAAAGTGAAATGGATTTTGGATAATGTTGAAGGTGCTCGAGAAAAAGCAGAACGAGGCGAATTATTATTTGGTACCGTTGATACTTGGCTTGTATGGAAACTGACTCAAGGCCGAGTGCACGTAACCGATTACACCAATGCATCTCGTACCATGTTATTCAACATTCATACCAAACAATGGGACGACAAGATGCTTGAAATCTTGAATATTCCACGTTCAATGTTACCTGAAGTACGCAACTCTTCTGAAATTTACGGCCAAACCAATATCGGTGGTAAAGGCGGTGTTCGTATTCCTGTTGCAGGGATTGCAGGTGACCAACAAGCTGCACTTTACGGACATCTTTGCGTACATGCAGGCCAAGCCAAAAACACTTACGGCACAGGTTGCTTTATGTTGCTCCACACAGGTAACAAAGCTATTACATCCAAAAATGGACTTCTCACAACCATTGCTTGTAATGCAAAAGGCGAACCAGAATATGCCTTAGAAGGTTCAGTATTTATCGCGGGTGCATCAATCCAATGGCTCCGTGATGAACTCAAAATTGTTCACGATAGTTTTGACTCTGAATACTTTGCACAAAAAGTAACTGATAGTAATGGCGTATATGTTGTTCCAGCTTTCACTGGGTTAGGTGCACCATATTGGGATCCATATGCGCGCGGTGCAATTTTTGGCCTTTCTCGCGGTGCAAACCGTAATCATATTGTTCGTGCAACATTAGAATCTATTGCTTACCAAACCCGCGATGTCTTAGAGGCTATGCAATCAGATTCAGGTGAACGCTTACAATACCTCCGTGTAGATGGTGGCGCGACCAACAATAACTTCTTAATGCAATTCCAAGCTGATATTTTAGATGTAAATGTTGAGCGCCCAGTTGTAAAAGAAGTGACTGCGCTAGGCGCCGCTTACCTTGCAGGTTTAGCAACAGGCTTCTGGAAAGATTTAGACGAGCTTCGTGATAAAGCCCGTGTAGAACGCACTTTCAGCCCAGACAGCGACAATGAAAAACGCGAACGTCGCTACAAAGGCTGGAAAAAAGCCGTTAAACGCTCATTAGAATGGGCAAAAGAGGATGAAGAATAATTTTTTATTGCCTATTTTCAAATGTTCATTACTTCAAAACGATCGTAAGTGCGGTCGTTTTTTATTGGTTTTTTTATCTCAAATCAGTAAACTAAAGATATTATTTTCTCAATGGAGAATCATCATGAAACCTTATCTCATTGCCCCCTCTATTCTGTCTGCCGATCTTGCTCGACTTGGAGATGATGTACAACGTGTGCTTAATGCTGGCGCAGATGTCATTCATTTCGATGTGATGGATAACCATTATGTGCCTAATCTCACTTTTGGCCCCGCAGTATGCCAGTCCTTACGGGATTATGGGATTACCGCGCCAATTGATGTACATTTAATGGTAAAACCTGTGGATAGAATTATTCCTGACTTTGCCAAAGCTGGGGCAAACTATATTACATTTCATCCAGAATCTAGCGAACATATTGACCGCACTTTACAACTCATTCGTGATCACGGTTGTAAATCTGGTTTAGTTTTTAACCCCGCAACACCACTAAGTTATTTAGATTATGTGTTAGACAAAATTGACATTGTATTATTAATGTCAGTAAACCCAGGTTTTGGTGGTCAATCCTTTATTCCTGCAACCTTACAAAAACTTCAACAAGCACGTAAAATTATTGATAACAGTGGCTATGATATTCGTCTCGAAGTTGATGGTGGTGTTAAAGTCGATAATATTGCAGAAATTGCTGCTGCAGGTGCTGATATGTTTGTGGCGGGCTCAGCCATTTTTGGAAAATCCGATTATAGACAAGTAATAGATCAAATGCGTACACAATTATCAAATATGAAAGCCCAATAATATTTTTAGAAGAGATAACAAATGAATACACAATTTAAACTTATTGGATTTGATTTAGACGGAACCTTAGTAAATAGCCTGCCAGATTTAGCCTTATCAGTAAACTCTGCATTAACTGAATTTAGCTTACCTCAAGCATCCGAAGAATTAGTACTCACTTGGATTGGCAACGGTGCACCTGTCTTAATTGCCCGAGCATTAGATTGGGCTTGTGCTCAAAGCGGTCGAGAATTAACAGTGTCTGAGATTGAAAAAGTAAAAGCGCGGTTTAATTTTTACTACGGTGAAAATTTATGCAATATCAGCCGTTTATATCCCAATGTGAAGGAAACTTTAGAAAATTTAAAAGAAAAAGGCTATACGCTTGCAGTCGTAACAAATAAGCCAACACGTCATGTTCAACCTGTGTTGTCCGCATTTAGTATTGATCATTTATTTAGCGAAATGCTTGGTGGACAATCACTACCTGCAATCAAACCCAATCCAGGGCCACTTTATTATTTATGTGGGAAATTCGGTGTTGAACCACGCCAAATACTTTTTGTTGGTGATTCTAAAAATGATATTCTTGCTGCACACGCAGCAGGTTGCCCCGCTGTCGGATTAACCTATGGGTATAACTATAATATGCCTATTAGCGATTCCAACCCAGATTGGGTATTCGATGATTTTTCTCAGTTACTAACAATTTTGTAAGATATCTTTAAAATAGGGCGGCAGTTTTCCGCCCTAACTCAATCTAAAGATTCAACATTCCTTCCAACGTTTCCTGCGCAATCATCCAATCTGCTTCCACTATTTCTAACGACTTTTTCACTGTCACTTGTTCATTCAAAAGTGCGGTTAATTTTTCTTTATTTTCTGCATTATAAAGCTCTGAATCCGACAGCTGATTTTCGATCTCTACAAGTTGTTGAGAGTACTTATCCATTTTGTCTTCCAACTGAACAATTTTTTTACGAAATGGTGCGGTTTGTTGACGTAATTCCGCCTCACGGCGTTTTTGTTCTTTACGATTTTGGTTAGAAGTAGCATTTTCTGTAGCTTCAATTTCATCATTAGATTTGGATATCAATTGACTATTTTGTTCGGTTAACCATTTCTGATAATCGTCTAAGTCCCCCTTAAATTCTTCCACTTGTTTATCATGTACTAAATAAAATTCTTCTACCGTATTACGTAGTAAATGACGATCGTGAGAGACAACAACTAGCGAACCTTCGTAATCAACCAAGGCTTCTGTTAAAGCTTGGCGCATATCTAAATCCAAGTGGTTAGTTGGCTCATCCAATAACAGCAAATTTGGGCGTTGCCATACAATTAATGCTAAAACTAATCTCGCTTTTTCACCACCGGAAAAGGACTTCACCGCTTGATTCACTTTATCTCCGTGAAAAGCAAAACTACCAAGATAATCACGTACCTGTTGTTCAGTTTGTTCTGGTGCGATTTTTTGCATATGCCAAAGCGCAGATTCTTCCGCACGAAGCGTATCCAACTGATGTTGAGCAAAATAACCAAGCTGTACACCTTTAGCAAGTTGAACATTGCCTGAAAGTGCGGTCAGCTCTCCAGCTAAAAGTTTAATCAAAGTTGATTTACCTGCACCATTTTTCCCCAATAAACCAATGCGTGAACCTGGCACAAGATTAAGTTTAATTTTACTCAAAATTTCAACCACACTTTCCCCTTCTCCATAACCCGCACTAGCTTGTTCAATCATCACTAAAGGGCTTGGCAAAGTAGCAGGGGAACGAAATGCAAAGGTGAAGGGATTATCTGCATAAGCTGGTGCAATAAGTTCCATTCGTTCTAACGCTTTCACTCGACTTTGCGCCTGTTTTGCCTTAGTCGCTTTTGCCTTAAAGCGATCAATATAGTTTTGTAAATGAGCAATTTTTTGTTGTTGCTGTCGATACATCGCAACCTGTTGTGCAAGTTTAGTCGCGCGCTGCACCTCAAAAGACGAATAATCACCGGTGTATTCATTCAGTTTTTGATGTTCAATATGCAAAATTTTATTCACGATCGGATCAAGAAAATCACGGTCGTGAGAAATCAGCACCAATGTACCTTGATAATTCACTAACCAACGTTCCAACCAAATCACTGCCTCCAAATCTAAGTGGTTCGTCGGCTCATCAAGTAACAATAAATCTGACGGGCAAAGCAACGCCTGTGCTAAATTCAATCTCATTCGCCAACCACCGGAGAAGGATTTCACAGCATGACTGGTTTCTACCTGAGTAAAGCCCAAACCATGTAAAAGTGTTTCCGCACGAGAGCGAATTGTCCACGCATTAATAGCATCAAGTCTATCGTGAATACGTGCAATCGCATTACCATCGTTTTGTTCATTCGCCCAAGCTAATTCTTGCTGTAAGCGGCAATATTCTCGATCACCTTGAATTACATAATCAATTGCAGAAACATCCAGTGCAGGCGTTTCTTGATTCACCCAAGATACCGCCCAATTTGATGGATAAGTCACATCTCCGCCTTCTGGCTGAAGTTCTTTTTTTAACAACGCCAAAAGAGAGGATTTACCACAACCATTTTTACCCACTAAACCAACTTTTTGTTTAGGGGTAATCGTAGCTACCGCATTGTCGAGTAATTCCGTTTGTCCACGCTTTAAGGAAATATTATTAAATACAATCATTTTTCTAAAACACATCTTAATTTTTGCTTATTTTGCAACATTATGTTCAATATGCAAAACTTATTACAAAATCAATTTCAATCAGTAAGAAATAACTACTTACGGCAGATTTATTTTGTTGTTACTAGGCAAATTAGGTAGAATAAGCCAAATTTTATACTGGAGATTATGAATGAAAAAACAAGCAATTTTAGCCGCACTTTTAGGTACATTCTTACTAACAGGATGTGCAAATAAACCTGATGGAGAACGTAATGACTCCCTTGAAGGGTTCAATAGAACAATGTGGAAGTTTAACTATAATGTGATGGATCGTTATGTTCTTGAACCTGTAGCTAAGGGCTGGAATAATTACGTCCCTAAGCGCGTTTCTTCAGGCCTTACAAGTATGGCGAACAATCTTGATGAGCCTGTAAGCTTTGTAAACCGATTAATTGAAGGTGAACCGAAAAAAGCCTTTGTACATTTTAACCGTTTTTGGATCAACACTATATTTGGTTTAGGTGGTTTTGTTGATTTTGCGAGTGCAAGTAAAGAATTACGCATTGATCACCAACGCGGATTTGGTGAAACACTTGGAAGCTATGGCGTTGATGCTGGCACATATATTGTTTTACCTATCTATAATGCCACTACACCGCGCCAATTAACTGGTGCCGTAGTAGATGCCGCTTATATGTATCCTTTCTGGGAATGGATAGGCGGGCCATGGTCCCTCGTTAAATATGGTGTTCAAGCTGTAGATACCCGTGCTAAAAATCTCGATAACGCAGAGCTATTACGTCAAGCCCAAGATCCATACGTAACATTTCGCGAGGCTTATTACCAAAATCTTCAATTCAAGGTCAGTAATGGAAAATCTGAAGATCATCAAGAGACACTTCCTGATGATGTGCTAAAAGAAATTGATCAATAAACAAAAGTGCGGTAATTTTCTCCGCACTTTCATCAATCAAGGAGAAAACCATGACAACAATTATTCATACCGAGCATGCCCCTGCAGCAATTGGCCCTTATGTTCAAGCCATTGATTTAGGCAATTTAGTACTTACATCGGGTCAAATTCCTGTCAATCCAACAACAGGAGATATACCAACAGATATCGTAGCGCAAGCACGCCAATCCTTAGAAAATATAAAAGCAATCATTGAACAAGCAGGTTTAACTGTAGCAGATATTGTCAAAACAACAGTTTTTGTAAAAGATCTCAATGACTTCGCAGCAGTAAATGCTGAATATGAACGTTTTTTCAAAGAAAATCATCATCCTCACTTTCCCGCACGCTCTTGCGTAGAAGTAGCGCGATTACCAAAAGATGTAGGGTTAGAAATTGAAGCCATTGCAATACGAAAATAATAACTTCTGCAACCAATTATCAAAAATGCGGTCATAAACTTGCGTGTTTCTGACCGCATTTTTATATAAATATTTCTATTCTACCTTGAATTTTAATAACCCTTCCCCACTAAAAGAGGAAGATTAATCCTAACTTAGAGAGAACATATTATGATGCGTATTCTTCTTTTCCTTGCTACCAATATGGCCGTTATGTTGGTGTTGGGAATTATTTTAAGTGTCACAGGTATAGCTGGAAACAGTACCAGTGGTATTTTAATTATGGCCTTACTATTTGGTTTTGCCGGATCTTTGATTTCTTTATTTCTGTCAAAAACAATGGCATTGCGTTCAGTTGATGGCGAAGTTATTACTCAACCTCGTAACCAAACAGAACATTGGTTAATGGACACCGTTGCTCGACAAGCACAACTTGCGGGGATTCCAATGCCAGAAGTAGCAATTTACCATTCACCAGATGTCAACGCTTTTGCAACAGGTGCAACAAAAAGTAATTCATTAGTCGCAGTGAGTACTGGCTTATTGAATAACATGACAGAAGCCGAAGCGGAAGCCGTACTTGCTCATGAGATTTCTCATATAGCAAATGGTGATATGGTAACTATGGCTTTATTACAAGGTGTGTTAAATACTTTTGTAATTTTCTTATCACGTATTATTGCAACAGCAGTCGCAAGCTCACGTAATAATAACGGTGAGGAAACGCGTAGTTCTAGCTTATATTTTTTAGTGTCAATGGTGTTAGAGATGGTATTTGGCGTACTTGCCAGCATTATTGCAATGTGGTTCTCACGTTATCGTGAATTTCGAGCCGATGCGGGTTCTGCAAGCCTTGTCGGCAAAGAAAAAATGATTATGGCATTACAGCGTTTACAACAATTACATGAACCACAAAACCTTGAAGGCTCACTCAATGCTTTCATGATTAACGGTAAACGTAGTGAACTCTTTATGAGTCATCCACCGCTTGAAAAACGCATTGAAGCATTACGTAATCTTTAAAAAATAGATAAAAAATCGGTCACCCTTTCATGATGACCGATTTTTTTATTTTCCTTTCTTCACCCAATATTTGAATGGCGGTGCTCCTACTTCACTTTGCAACAACGTATGATCCATAAATTGACAAAAACTAGGAATATCACGTGTTGTGGCCGGATCATCAGCAATAATAAGTAATACCTCTCCCTCATTTAAATGACGAATATTTTTACGTACAAGCATGACCGGTTCTGGGCAACGAAGCCCCATAGTATCAAGAGTTTGAGTAATAATAATTTCAGACATTTTCTTTTTTATCATTAAAAATGTGCGGTAAAAACCACAGTATTTTTACCGCCCTATATAACTTAGCTTAACGTCTTGGTAAATAACGAATAGGATCAACTGATTTACCTTTATAACGAATCTCAAAATGAAGTTTCACAGTATTTGTACCGGAGCTACCCATTTTTGCGATTTCTTGACCAGCTTTGACTTCTTGTTGATCGGTTACAAGAATTTTGTCGTTATGCGCATAAGCACTTAAGAAATCATCATTATGTTTGATGATGATTAAATTACCGTAACCACGTAAAGCATTGCCAGCATACACAACGCGACCTGATGCAGCTGCTTTTACAGACTGTCCACGAGAACCACTAATATCAATTCCTTTATTTCCACCATCAGTATCTGAGAAACCTTGGATAATATTACCTGAAGTCGGCCATTGCCATGCAACATTCGATGCGATTGGCGCAACAACATTGGCATTAATCGGTGTACTATTGGTGTTATCTACTGGCGTAGTTGGTACTGATGGCGTTGTCGCAGGAGCAACTGGTGTTGTCGCAACCGGTACCATTGCTGGTGCGCTATTCGCTACACCTGCACCAGATTTAATTGGGCCAATGATTGTTCCATCTGATCCTATTTGCGTACCGTTTGCGCCTGGCGTATAGGTGACTACCGATTCTGCTGGTGCTGTCGGTACAGCCGCAGTAGTTGTTGTCGTTGCTGCCGCAGGTTGTTTTACAGGAACCGTTGTTGTCACGGTTTTTGTACCACAATTAGAGATTTTTAAAGTTTGTCCTAGACTCAAACTATAAGGCTCAGTCATGTTGTTCAATGCAGCTAATTCTTTTACATCAATCCCCGCCAAGTAGGCTATTAAGAACATGGTATCGCCTTTGTTCACTTTATAGGTATTGCCTTTGTAAGAGCCTTTTTCAATTTGGCTATAATCTGGTGCATTGGTATTTGGATTGCGTGGAACATTAATATGTTGCGAACCTACGCAATCAGAAACAGTTTTAGTGATGGTTTTTGTTTGCACAGCTGGCGCTGGAGCTGGTGTTGGCGCTACTGGTTTTTGAGCTGGCTGAAACGCTGGCTGTGCAGGTTTAAATGCCGGCTGAGCAGGCGTCGCTGGCATAGTAGGCTGTTGATAGGTTGGTTGGAAATTTGGCTGTGGAGTTTGCATGCCTGTTGGTACGCCACCCATCGCGGGTACCGTGTTTTTTTGAATTTCAGGTTGCCAAGAACCACCCGCACTTTCACCATTTACGGGTTGCATGATACCAGGTGAAAGATTGCCATCAGCATTGCTGATTGGAGCGGGAGAATTAGAGGTACAAGCCGATAATACAACAAGACTCAAAGGGAGTAAGAGAAATGATTTTTTCATAGTAATTCCTTATTGTTCCTCTATTATTTCGTTTGCGCTGGCATTGTGTTTTTTTGAATTTCTGGCATAAAGCTACCGCCAGCAACAGCACCTGTGCCTTCTACTGGTTGCATGATGCCGTTTGGCAACGCGTCTGGATCTTTTACTTGTTCTGATGCACATCCAGCTAATACTAATCCAGTCATTAAAATAAGACCTAATTTATTCATTTTTTATCCTAGTTTTTCAATATAAAGTAAGTAATGACAGCCAGCACAACGACTGACCAACCAATAATTTCAATAGATCTTCGCAATTTTGCTGCGAATTTTTCACCGCCCCACGCGGCTAATTTTGCCACCAGCAAGAAACGCGCTAAACGTGAAACAAATGCCGTGATGGCAAAAGGGAAAAATGCCATTTGCATTACGCCAGAGCAGAGAGTAAACACCTTATAAGGAATTGGGCTAAACCCAGCCACAAACACAACTAATACGCCCCATTGCTCAAACCAATTTATGGCTTTTGCCCAATGCGCACTATATCCCCATTGTTGTACAATGTTTTCCACCCAGTCCGTTGCATAATAACCAATTGCATAACCGATAACCCCACCGATGACAGAAGAAATTGCCGTATAAAATGCAAATTTCACCGCACTTTTTGGCTTTGACATAGACATTGGGATCAACATCACATCAGGCGGAATAGGAAAAAATATCGCCTCGATAAAACTAACAAAAGAGAGCCAGAAAGTCGCAAAACGGTGCGTTGACCATTGCATGGTTTTATCGTACATCGTGCCGAAAATTTTCATATTTTTTCTCTATTTGGTAAAACGCGCCATTATTCCTGCTCTAACCAATCTTGTAAAGCTGAAAGTGAATGATGTGCAGTAAGATCTACCTGAATTGGCGTGATAGACACATAACCATTTTTCACCGCATGGAAATCTGTTCCCTCGCTTTCATCTTCGGGTAATGCTGAAGGGCCAATCCAATAAATGGTTTCATCTCTAGGATCCCTTTGTTTGATGACTTCTGCAGACGACGCACGGTAACCCAAGCGACATACCTTGTAACCCTTTAATTCTTCAAAAGGTAAATCCGGCACATTAATATTAATAATTTCACGAGGATTTAATAATTGATGATGTAATTTTGGAATGAGATCACACACCACTCGTGCTGCTGTTTCATAATGTTGACGACCATCTAACGAAACCGCAATAGCAGGCAAGCCTAAATGACGCCCTTCAAGAGCTGCTGCTAATGTGCCTGAATAAATCGTATCATCGCCCATATTACAACCCGCATTAATGCCCGATACCACTAAATCCACTTTGCCAGATAAAAATCCGTTTAATGCTAAATGTACACAATCTGCTGGCGTACCATTCACACAATAATCGCCATTGTCTAAATGGCGTGGGCGAAGTGGCTCCACTAATGTAAGCGAGCTTGATGCTGCACTTCGATTACGATCAGGTGCAACAACAATAACTTCTGCAATTTTTCTTAATTCAGTTGCTAAAACTTGAATGCCTTCCGCGTGAAAACCGTCATCATTACTGACTAAAATTCGCATTGTACTTCCTTATGCTTCTGTATAATTTACTAACTCACGAACTAATGCCGTGGCATAACTGCCCGCAGGCAAATAAAATTTCAAACGCAATCCTTCAGGCTCAAATGCCCAAGAAAACGCTTTTGCCTTCATTAATAATGGGCGACGCGCTGCCTTCATTCTCTCTTGTTTCATTAAAGGATCGAAAACTGAATGTTGATTTACGATTTCATTTTCAATATCACTTGCGGCCAACACATCTTCGCCAATTAAAGGGGCGGTGAGTAAAATATCTTGATTTTCTAACCGCACTTGCAAGGCATTTAAGTCTTCTTTTTCATCCGCTTTGAACCAACTGTGCGAACCGGATAATTGCACAATATCATTTGGCAAAACTTGATTTGTTGCGCTCTTTTCAATACGAGCTGCCACAACTAAATTAAAAATTTCACTGCGCGCGGCGGAAAGATAAAAACTACGTTTTTTGCGATCTTTTACCTTGATTTCCCCTTGCGCCCAACGCAATGCTTGCGTGAGGTTATGACCATCTCGACCAAAACGTTGTTCCGTAAAATAATTGGGGAAACCAAAATTTGCCACAAAATCTAACCGAGCTTTAAGCTCATCTGATTCTTCCGCACCGCGCAATAAAATATCGAAATAATTTCCCTCAAGGCTACCCGTGCGAATTTTTCGGTTATGTCGAGTAACCGTTAAAATCTCTACGCCATCTAATTCAAATTGACTGAAATCGGGCGTTTCCATTCCTGGCATTTGCAAACAAAACCATTGTTCTGTCACCGCTCGACGATCTTTCAACCCCGCATATCCCATATTGCGTTCAGAAACACCGGCAAATTTAGCTAATTTTTCGCCAACAAATAAGGTGTTGCAATCTGTTTTACGTACATACAACGCAACAAACTCACCTTCGCCTGACATTTCATAGCCTAAATGCTCTTTTACAATAAAATCCACACATTCAGCCTTTAAAAGTGCGGTGGTTTTTGGCGGTGTTTTTAATGCCAAATAAGGGAGTTGTTCGAGCATGGTTAGGGTTCTTTTTTATAGAAAACAATTGCACGAAATTTTATGCGACTTTTAGTGATTTATCCACTAAAATAACCGCACTTTTGTTCTTGTTGAAGGATTTTATTATGTCAAAATTGGCTGAATTACAAGCAGAAACCCGTGAAATTATCGCTGATTTACTTAACGATGGTAGTGACCCGGATGCGCTTTACATTATTGAGCATCACATTGCTCATCACGATTTTGATTTATTAGAAAAAATCGCCGTAGATGCTTTTAAAGCCGGTTATGAAGTTTCCGAAGCAGAAGAATTTGAAGATGATGATGGCAAACCAATTTTTTGTTTTGACATTATCAGTGAAGTAGAATTAAAAGCGGAAATTATTGATGCGCAACAAAAAGAAATTCTTCCGTTATTAGAAAAACATAAAGGCATTTATGATGGTTGGGGCACCTATTTTGAAGACCCGAATGCTGATGACGATGAATACGGTGATGATGGGGAATTTTTTGATGACGAGGATGTCGAAGAGCCTCGTGTGCATTAATCATTCTTTTTAACCGCACTTGATAAGTGCGGTTATTTTTTTAGGAGTTTCAATATGAAATTAAAATCTCTTTCCTTGGCATTATTGGCATTGCCTCTTGCTTTGCCTGCATTGGCAGATAATTCTCAAAGTGCGGTGCAAAATAATATTGTTTCTTTTAATGCTGAAGTCGAAAAAGAAGTTTCACGAGATTTGTTACAAGTTACGCTTTTTTATCAGGCAGAAGGCACATCACTTTCAACCCTAAATAAAACAATCAATGAGAAATTAAGCAAAGCGCTTTCTATCGCGAAAAACGAAAGTGCCGTAGAAATCAAAGATCATTTTCGTCATACCAGTGTGCGTTATAACAATCAAGGCAAGCAATCTGGCTGGATTGATCGTGTGGAACTTGTATTAGAAAGCAAAGATTTCCAAGCTATCTCCAAAGTGATTAGCGAGCTTGATGGTGTTATGGCGGTGGAAAGTACGAATACACTTATTTCATCAGAAAAATTAATGAGTTTAGAAAATGAATTAACTCAAGCCGCATTGGATAAATTTAAAAACAAAGCTACATTAATTCAAAATTCATTGAATATGAAAGGCTATCAAATTTTAGATTTAGATGTGTCTTCCGTGAATGAACAAACCATGAGCCCACGACCTTATATGATGGCGATGGCAAAATCTGCCGATATAAGTGCGGTGGATCCTTCTAGCGATGCTTATCTTGAAAATAGTAAAGAGAAAATAAAAGCACGCATTAGTGCGCGAATTGCATTGCGTGCGGAATAATTTTCGCTACAATGGTACGACTTTTTTAACCGATTTTTTTATAAGGAAAACATAATGAAAGTAGCAAAAAATGTAGTGGTGAGCATTGCTTACCAAGTTCGCACACAAGATGGCGTATTGGTAGATGAAGCTCCAGCGAATCAACCACTAGAATATTTACAGGGCCATAATAATTTAGTGATCGGTCTTGAAAAAGCGCTTGAAGGTAAAGAAGTAGGCGACAAATTTGAAGTACGTGTACAACCTGAAGAGGGTTACGGTGCATATAGCGAAAATATGGTTCAACGTGTACCAAAGGATGTATTCCAAGGTGTTGATGAGCTTGAAGTAGGCATGCGTTTCTTAGCGGATACAGACATTGGTCCAGTTCCAGTGGTGATTACTGAAATCGATGGTGATGAAGTTGTCGTTGATGGAAATCACATGTTAGCGGGTCAAGAATTACACTTCACCGTTGAAGTTGTCGCAACGCGTGAAGCAACATTAGAAGAAATCGCACACGGCCACGTTCATGGCGCACATAGCCACCACCACGATGATGACGAAGAAGGTCACGGTTGTGGCTGTGGCGGTCATCACCACCATCACGACCATGATCACGAGCACAGCGGATGCTGCGGCGGTGGTCACGGGCATGGACACGGTCACGGCAGCTGTGGCTGTGGCGGTCATTAATTAAAAACAGCCGAAAACATTACCGCACTTTAGCAATGAAGTCTGCTATTGCTTTCTGAAATAAAAAACACGATGAGAAATCATCGTGTTTTTTTGTATCTTTGTATTAATACCTATCTTATAAAATATGGGCAAACTCTTCTAACATTTCTTTTGGCCATACGCTTGATTGTACTTCACCAATATGTTTTTTACGAAGTAAAAGCATCGCTAAGCGAGATTGGCCGATACCACCGCCGATAGTTAATGGTAATTTTCCGTTTAATAAATCTTGGTGCCAATCCATTTTTAAACGGTCTTCATCACCCGTTATACCAACTTGTAAACGTAATGCACTTTCATCTACGCGGATACCCATTGAGGAAAGTTCAAATGCTTTGCCTAATTGATCATTCCATACCAAAATATCACCGTTTAATCCTTTGTAGCCGTTTTCAGATTCAGTTGTCCAGTCATCATAGTCAGGTGCACGACCATCATGAGGTTTGCCATCTGAAAGTTTACCGCCAATCCCAATCAAGAATACTGCGCCGTATTCTTTACAAATTGCGTTTTCACGCTCTTTACTGCTTAAATCTGGATAGCGTTTTACTAAATCTTCGCTATGCACAAAGGTAATGTGTTTTGGAAGAATTGAAGGGATATCAAAGCGTGCTTCTACGGCTAATTCCGTTAAGCGAATAGCACGATAAATAGAATTTACCGTTTCTTTTAAGTATTCAAAATTACGACGACCTTCAGGAATCACTTTTTCCCAGTCCCATTGATCCACATAAACAGAGTGAGTTGGGTCAAGAGAGTCTTCATCTGGACGTAATGCTTTCATATGAACAAACAAGCCTTCGCCTTCTTTAAAATTGAAGCGAGCAAGGGTATGGCGTTTCCATTTAGCTAGGGAATGCACCACTTCAAATACTGCATTTGGAATACATTTCACGTTAACCTGAACGGCTTTTTCAATACCAGATAAGTTATCTTGCATTCCGTTACCCACTTGGCTCAAGATCGGACCTTGTACTTCAATAATGCCAAGTTGTTCAATAAGGTTTTGGGTGAAGGTATTCTTCACAAAGCTGATTTCTTGTTGTTGTAAAATAAATGTCTTTTTCATTTTTATAACCTTTTTAATCTGTTGTTTTATTTGTTAAGCATTATTTAATAAAATCGAGCATTATTTCAAGTATTTTATTTACTTTCTTTTATAAGTTAAATATTATCTAATCTAAGTTATAAAAATTAAATAAAATCTAAAGGAGATGATTTTATGCACAACATTGATAATTTAGATCAGCAAATCTTACGTGTACTCACCAAAGATGCGAGAACTCCCTATGCCGAAATGGCTAAAAACTTTGGTGTAAGCCCAGGAACAATCCATGTACGTGTAGAAAAAATGCGCCAATCCGGCATTATTGAAGGCACAAAAGTCATTATTGATGAACAAAAATTAGGTTATGACGTTTGCTGCTTTATAGGTATTATTTTGAAAAGTGCAAAAGACTACGAAAAAGTTATTAAAAAGTTAGAAAGTTTTGATGAAGTTGTTGAAGCCTATTACACAACTGGCAATTATTCAATTTTTCTGAAAGTAATGACACATACTATTGCAGAATTACATTCCGTTCTGGCAACTAAAATTCAGCTAATTGATGAGATTCAATCTACAGAAACACTGATTTCAATGCAAAATCCAATTTTAAGAGATATTAAGCCATAAAATAAAAATGCGGTGAACGTTTACCGCATTTTACTTGATAAGAAAACTATGCCTTCACATTCTCTTCCAAAAATGCCAATAGCTCATCTTTAGCAATCATTTTCTTTTCACCGGTAAGACGGTTCTTATATTCAATTTCACCGTTCTCTAGGTTTTTCTCTCCAATTACCACCATATGTGGCACGCCAATCAATTCCATATCAGCGAACATCACGCCCGGGCGTTCTTTACGATCATCAAAAATCACATCTACGCCTTGTGATTGTAAAATGCGGTAAAGTTCTTCAGAGTATTTTTGCACGGTTTCAGATTTGTGCATATTCATTGGCACGATTGCCACGGTGAATGGGGCGATTTCATCAGAAGGCCAGATGATACCGCGGTCGTCGTGGTGCTGTTCAATCGCAGAAGCTACCACGCGAGTCACGCCGATACCATAACAACCCATGGTCATTACAAGCGGTTTGCCGTCTTCGCCTTGCACGGTCGCTTTCATTGCTTCGGAGTATTTTTTGCCCAGTTGGAAGATGTGTCCAACCTCAATCCCACGTTTGATTTGAAGCACGCCTTTACCATCTGGGCTTGGGTCGCCTTCCACCACGTTACGCAAGTCGAACACTTCAGGCATTGCTACATCGCGTTCCCAGTTTACATTGAAATAATGTTTTCCATCGATATTCGCACCACAACTAAAATCAGACATTAACGCCACAGTGCGGTCAATAATTACTGGAATATTTAAATTCACAGGACCTAATGAACCAACTCCCGCACCAATTTTCCCTTTAATATCAGCTTCATCTGCAAACTCAAGAGGATCTGCTACTAATGGGTGTTTTTGTGCTTTGATTTCGTTTAACTCGTGGTCGCCGCGAATGATTAACGCTACAAGCGGTTGATTTTCGTCTGCGCCTTTCACAATCAAGGTTTTTACAGTTTTCGTAATTGGTAAGTTGAATTGCTCAACCAACTCTGCAATAGTTTTCGCATTTGGCGTATCCACCAATGTCATTTCTGCGGTTGGCGCTTGACGCTCACCGATAGCTACCGCTTCAGCAAGCTCAATATTCGCGGCAAAATCCGATTCTGTTGAGAATACCACGTCATCTTCACCGCTTGAAGCTAACACTTGGAACTCATGGGAAGCAGAACCACCAATAGACCCTGTATCCGCTTGTACCGCACGGAAATCTAAGCCTAAACGGTTAAAAATGTTACTGTACACTTGGTACATCACATCATAGGTTTCTTGCAAACTTTCTTGTGTAGTGTGAAACGAGTAGGCATCTTTCATAATAAATTCACGTGAACGCATCACACCAAAACGAGGACGTACTTCATCACGGAATTTGGTTTGAATTTGGTATAAATTAAGTGGAAGTTGTTTATATGAAGAAACTTCTCGGCGCACTAAATCAGTAATTACTTCTTCGTGAGTTGGACCAAGTACAAAGTTACGGTTTCCGCGGTCTTCGAAACGAAGGAGCTCAGGACCATATTGCTCCCAACGACCAGACTCTTCCCATAATTCCGCAGGTTGCACCACTGGCATTAATACCTCAATTGCACCACCTTTGTTCATCTCTTCGCGAATAATCTTTTCTACTTTTTTCAATACGCGAATACCCGTCGGCAACCAGTTATATAAACCTGATGCCATTGGGCGAATCATACCCGCACGCAACATTAATTGGTGGCTCACTACCTGAGCATCATTTGGCGTTTCTTTAAGGGTGGAAAATAAATATTGACTTGTACGCATTGTTTAACCTTAGATTCTAAGAACTGAAAAAATTGGCGTAAGTATAACAAAAAGTGCGGTGATTTTTAACCGCACTTTCGATACTTACTGATTATTTTGCGATTTCGCCAAAATTGCTTTATGTTCCTGAATCAATACCATAAACGGCTGGCCAAACCGTTCTAATTTGATAGAGCCCACACCATTAATTTGCAGCATTTCAATATTGCTTGTTGGCATATATTGTGCCATTTCTTGCAACGTCGCATCATTAAAGACAATGTACGGCGGAATATTTTCTTTATCGGCAATTTGTTTGCGTAAGAAACGCAAGCGTGCAAATAAATCCTTATCGTAATTTGCAACACCTTGACGTTGTGGATTATGGGCAATCTTACTAATTGCAGAAATACGAGGCATTGCCAGTTCCAATGGTTCCTCACCTTTCAAAATCGCTTTTGCACTTTCAGTAAGTTGTAACGTTGTATTTAATTCGCTAATGACCTGTTGCACAAAACCCAAATGGATAAGCTGACGAATGACAGACTGCCAATGCTCTTTGCTTTTATCTTTTCCAATGCCATATACTGAAAGTTTATCATGTTGGCGTTCAATAATTTTTTGATTGTGCATGCCACGCAGCACCGCAATCACATAATGTGCACCGAAACATTGTCCCACTCGATAAATAGTAGACATTACTTTTTGCGCATCGACTAATCCATCATATTTTTTAGGAGGATCAAGGCAAATATCACAATTATTGCACGGTGTTTGTCTATGCTCACCAAAATAATTGAGAAGCACTAAACGGCGACAGGTCTGGCTTTCTGCAAATTCACCAATAGCTTCTAATTTATGTTGCTCAATCTGACGCTGTGGCGTTTCTGTTTTTTCTAAAAGAATTTTTTGTAACCAAGCGTAATCCGCTGGCTCATAAAACAAAACCGCCTCAGCTGGTAAATCATCACGTCCCGCTCGCCCCGTTTCCTGATAGTAAGATTCAATGCTACGAGGTAAATCAAAATGGGCAACAAACCGTACATTGGATTTATTAATCCCCATTCCAAAAGCAATGGTTGCGACCACCACTTGAACATTATCACGCTGAAAATCTTGTTGCACGCGCTCACGCAGTGCCGTTTCCATTCCCGCATGATAAGCTGCAGCAGAGACGCCTTTATTGCGTAAACTTTCCGCAATTCGCTCAACCTTGTTCCGGCTGTTGCAATAAATAATCCCACTCTTGCCCTTTTGAACCAACACAAAACGCGTCAATTGCTCCATTGGTTTATATTTTTCTTCCAAGGTATAACGAATGTTTGGTCGATCAAAACTACCAATATATTTATGCGGATTTTCCAGCTTGAGGTGAGTCAAAATATCTTGGCGAGTGGCATAATCTGCTGTCGCGGTGAGCGCCATAATTGGCGCATGAGGGAAACTAGCTTTTAAACCGCCAAGCTGGGTATACTCAGGGCGAAAATCATGCCCCCATTGAGAAATGCAGTGTGCTTCATCAATCGCAATAAAGCTGACTTTACTATAAGAAATAAGTGGAAAGAAACTGTTCGTCATCACTTTTTCTGGCGACACATAAAGCAGTTTAAGTTGCCCAGAAATAAGCTTATTTTGTACTTGTTGCTGCTGTTCTAAAGTCTGACTAGAATTAAGAAAATCTGCCTCAATTCCATTAGCTTGAAGCTGATCTACTTGATCTTTCATCAAGGAAATCAGCGGAGAAATCACTAAAGTTAACCCCTCAAAACAAAGCGCGGGAATTTGGTAACAAAGCGATTTGCCATTCCCTGTTGCCATTACCACCAAAGCATCTTGTCCGTTTAATGCGGCATTGATGACTTCTTCCTGTCCTTTACGGAAAGATTGATAACCGAAAACCGATTTCAAAACAGAAAGTGCGGTCGGTTTTTCTATTATTTTTGGTGATAAAGGAGAATCAAGCATCTTAGAACTGCACGTTCTCGCCATGTGCAGCACAAGCTTCTACTAAACAATCCCAAAAACGTTTTCCGTCGTTAGAAACCCAGTCGCCATTTTTAAAAGCAAAATGAAAACCACCTAATTTACTCGCAATCCAAAGCTCAAGTAATGGTTCTTGCTTGTTAATCACTATTTGTGTGCGATTATCAAAGGTGATGGTAAATACTGAACCTTGCGTTTCACAATCTACATCCGCACCTTGCTCTTCTAATTCTTCTTCAATTTTTTGCCAAACTTGTTCAATATTTTGGTGAAATTCTGCAATATTCATAAAATGTTCCTATTTAAATCTGATAGAATGCGGCAAATTATAAAGCCTTTCTTAAACTTGTGAAAGGCGGATTTACCGATAAGTAAGAGAGAGAAAAATGAAAAAACTACTATCAATTTTAGTGCTTAGTACAATTTGCATTATGGCAACAGGATGTGGCGTGAAAGGTCCTTTATATTTCCCAGAAAAAGAACAAGCACAACAAACTAAATAAACCATTATCCAGTTACAATCCAAAAATAAAAAACAGGAACACAATATGAATTTCTTCCAATATAAAAATAATAAGCTTTATGCTGAAGATATTCCGGTTCAACAACTTGCTGAACAATTCGGTACACCTCTTTATGTATATTCTCGTGCAACGCTTGAACGCCATTGGCATGCTTTTGACTCAGCCTTCGGTAAGCATCCTCACTTAATTTGCTTTGCCGTAAAATCTTGCTCGAATATCGGCGTATTAAATATCATGGCAAAACTAGGTTCAGGTTTCGATATTGTCTCGCAAGGCGAACTTGAGCGTGTACTCGCCGCAGATGGAGATGCATCAAAAGTAGTCTTTTCGGGCGTTGCCAAATCCCGAGAAGAAATTATTCATGCACTAGAAGTTGGAATACGTTGCTTTAATGTGGAATCAGTTTCTGAACTCAAATACATTAACCATATCGCAGGCGAGATGGGGAAAATAGCGCCAATATCTTTACGAGTAAATCCAGATGTTGATGCGCATACACACCCTTATATCTCAACAGGATTAAAAGAAAATAAATTTGGTGTAAACGTAAATGAAGCTCGAGAGGTATATAAATTAGCCTCAACGTTGCCAAATATAAAAATAACAGGGATGGATTGCCACATAGGATCACAGCTCACTGAATTACAACCATTTTTAGATGCAACGGATCGCTTAATTGTCCTAATGGAACAATTAAAAGAAGATGGAATAAAATTAAAACATCTCGATCTGGGCGGTGGTTTAGGCGTGACTTATACGGATGAAACACCACCGCATCCAAGTGATTACGCGAATGCATTGTTAGAAAAACTACAAAATTATCCTGAACTTGAAATTATTCTTGAACCTGGCAGAGCGATTTCTGCAAATGCGGGAATTTTAGTGGCCAAAGTGCAATACCTAAAAAATAATGAAAGTCGTAATTTCGCGATTACCGACACTGGAATGAACGATATGATCCGCCCTGCATTGTATGAGGCTTATATGAATATCGTAGAAATTGACCGCACTTTAGCAAGAGAAAAAGCCATTTATGATGTTGTGGGGCCAGTTTGCGAAACGTCTGATTTCTTGGGTAAACAACGGGAACTTTCTATTTCTGAAGGTGATTATATTGCTCAATGCTCAGCTGGCGCCTATGGAGCAAGCATGTCATCAAACTATAACTCAAGACCTCGTACTGCAGAAGTTTTAGTAGATGGCGATAAATCTTATTTAATTCGTCGTCGAGAAACCTTACAGGAACTTTGGGCATTAGAGTCAACCATTTAATCACCTTTTGATTAAATTTTAATCTAACCATATAATTTATTCACTTATAATATACCTAAAAAACAGTAACTTTATGCGTAAAATCAAATTTCTATCGGTTCGTCATTGGAACTAATAGAAATTATTTATAAAATGGCACGTTTATCGTCACTAAGGGGGAATTTATGCAAGAAAAACTAAGCGTTTTATTAATTGACGATCATCCATTAATGCGTCGTGGCATTAAACAACTTATAGAATTAGACGATAACTTTGAAGTGGTGGCTGACGTAGGCAGTGGCACAGAAGGGATTTCCGTGGCATTACAAACATCACCTGATGTGATCATTTTAGATCTCAACATGAAAGGACTTTCAGGGTTAGATACGCTCAAAGGATTACGCGCAGAAGGCGTTGATGCGCGGATCCTAATTTTAACTGTCTCTGATGCTAAAAATGATATTTATACGTTAATTGACGCCGGCGCTGATGGCTATTTGCTAAAGGATACAGAACCCGAAACCTTACTAGAACAAATTAAGCAAATAGCGCAAGGTGAAGTGATCTTAAGTGATTCTATTAAAGATTTATTACTTGAACGAAGACATGAGCAAAATCCATTAGATAGCTTAACAGATCGTGAAATGGATGTACTTCGTCAAATTGCGACAGGATTATCAAACAAACAAATTGCAGCCCAACTTTTTATTTCAGAAGAAACCGTGAAAGTACATATTCGTAATTTATTACGTAAACTCAATGTGCACTCTCGTGTAGCCGCAACTGTACTCTTTTTTGAACAAAACAATAAATAGTTTACAAAAATGCGCAAGGTTAAAAAGCCAAGCGCATTTTTCTACTGAGCATTTTCTACTTGAATAAAGAATCCTTTATCATTCAAAATAACGCTGTAATCTGTTTGATAACTTTTTCCATCCGTCACCACTAAAGCATGGCAGCTTCGAATGCCTTTTTGTGGATAAAATTGCGTTTCTCTTGCTTGAAAAATTTGTTTCACCATCATACTGGTTTTAGTTGCATCTCCTTGCTGCTTAAATGCATCAGATAACACTTTTGATACAGAAAAATCATTACACTGTGGCACGATCACTGGCTTATAAACTGATTTGTCCTTTGCTGTTTTTTCATGTTTTGTTGAAACAACTGTTGTCGGTTTTTTCTCAATAGATACCTTAGGTTTCGAGCTAATTTGCTTTACCAAAGCTTTAGACTTTTTGTCTGTCAATTTCTCAACTTGTTTTTTATTCTTAGTACTATTTTTCTTGGTTAGAACTAATTTAGTTTCTTTCGTTTTTTTAGTTTGTTGTTTTTTATCCAAAGATTTAGTTACTACAATTTTTTTATTTATTTGATTTTTATGTACTGGTGCTGCAATAACTGATGTTGTAAAAAATGGCAACAATACCAAAATGAACATTATCAATTTTCTCATTCATGTCTCCTTAAACATAAAGTGCGGTTAAAATTAACCGCACTTTGAATGTTAAATTAAAAAATAAAGCGATAAATTAAAGGTAGTAGTGTTCTACGTAATTTAATTTATCATCTAGTTTTAACACTAAAGGTTGACCTGTTGGGATTTCAAAATCCATAATTTCAGCATCAGAAATACCAATAATATGTTTTGCTAATGCACGGAGTGAATTACCGTGAGCAACAACTAAAACGCGTTTACCAGAAAGCATTGCTGGTGCAATTTGATCTTCCCAGAATGGAAGTGCACGCTCTAAAGTAATTTTTAAGTTTTCTGCATTTGGCACAACGTCAGACGGAATATTTGCGTAACGACGGTCATTATGTGCAGAATTTGGATCTTGTGGATCTAAATCTGGTGGAGAAATGTCATAAGAACGACGCCAAATATGAACTTGTTCGTCACCGTATTGTTCCGCAGTCGCTTTTTTATCTAAACCTTGTAAAGCACCATAATGACGTTCATTTAAACGCCAGTTTTTCACTTGAGGAATCCATAATTGATGGGATTCTTCTAACACGATGTTACAAGTTTTGATTGCACGAGTTAGCACAGATGTAAATGCGATATCAAACTCATAGCCAGCATCTAATAATTTTTTGCCCGCTGCTTTTGCTTCTTCTACACCGCGTTCTGTTAAATTTACATCACGCCAGCCTGTGAACAAGTTTTTCGCATTCCATTCACTAAAACCGTGACGGATAAATACTAATTCCATAAGAATCTCCTAAAATTTAAGTAAAAGATAATTCACACTTTATAGCAAAAATTGAGTATGTTTAAAAGCAAAAAGGCGAGTTTTCCTGATCTTTAGCAAAAAATAGAGGCTAAACTTTTTCGCCTTTTAACAAATATGATAAGATTTGTGCGATTTTAAGAATTTAGGAAAAATTATGCAGTCTTCGGGATTAAACAAAAAAATATCGCCATTTTTCACCGCACTTTTTAGCTGCGGGTTGTTGATTTTTTCCCCAATAAGTCATGCTTCCGATCTTAACCAGATTCAAAAGCAAATTAAGCAACAAGAATCTAAAATTGCTGAACAAAAACGCGAGCAAGCTAAGTTACAAGCTAATTTGAAAAACCATGAAAGTAAAATTAATGCTGTCGTGGGGGAGTTACATGAAACAGAAATGAGCTTGAAAGAAATTCGTAAGCAAATTTCTGATTCAGATAAACAACTCAAACAATTGGAAAAACAAGAATCTGAACAAAAATCACGCTTAGCGAAACAAATGGATATGATTTATCGCTCAGGTTTAAATCCTTCCGTCATTGAAAGAATGTTTTCTAAAAATGCGGAAAAAGCAGAACGTATGAAAGTTTACTATCAACATTTAAACCAAGTTCGAATAGAAATAATTGATAGTTTAAAAGCAACACAAGCTCAAATTGTATCCCAAAAAGAATCAATTTTAGGTCAGCAAAAAAATCATCGAGATCAACTTTTAACGCAAAAAAAACAGCAACAAGAATTACAAAAATCACAACAAGAACGCCAATCTACGCTAAATGAACTTAATAAAAATTTAGCGAGAGATCAAAATAAATTGGATAGCCTAAAGGCTAATGAACAAGCGCTCCGTCAAGAAATTCAACGTGCGGAAAAAGTGGCCTTAGAACAAGAAAAAAGAGAGCGTGAAGCGCTTTCACAACGACAAAAAGCTGAAGAAAAAAGAACTTCAAAACCTTATCAACCGACAGCACAAGAACGTCAATTGCTTAACAGTACAAGTGGTTTAGGGATTGCCAAAAAACAATATTCAGCACCAGTTTCAGGGCCAACTTTACATAATTTTGGAACGATTCAGGCAGGTGAAGTTCGTTGGAAAGGCATGGTTATTGGTGCCTCCGCAGGAACTGCAGTCAAAGCCATTGCAGCTGGACGTGTAATTTTAGCTGGGTATTTGAATGGCTACGGTTATATGGTCATCGTTAAACATGGAGAAACCGACTTAAGTTTGTATGGTTTCAATCAAGCCGTATTGGTAAAAGTTGGTCAACTTGTTTCTGCTGGACAAACTATTGCTCAAGTAGGTAATACTGGTGAAATCTCTCGTTCCGCACTCTATTTTGGAATTAGCCGAAAAGGCACACCAGTGAATCCAGCTGGATGGATCCGTTAATGAAACTTCTCATAAAAAGTGCGGTGAAAAATTTCATCGTTTTTTCTACCGCACTTTATACTTCTATCTCCCTTGCGCAAAATAAACTTGCTATTGTTATTGATGATGTAGGCTATCATCTCAAAGAAGATGCGGCTATTTTTGCAATGCCGCGTGAAATTTCTGTAGCAATTATTCCTGCTGCGCCTAATGCTCGAGCACGAAATCAAGAAGCAAAATCTCAAGGTCGAGACATTTTAATTCATATGCCAATGCAACCAGTAAGTGCGGTGAAAATAGAAGATGGAGGACTACATTTAGGAATGTCTTCAGCGCAGGTCAATGATCGGGTAAATACCGCCAAAAATATCGTGAATTATGCCATTGGCATGAATAATCACATGGGTAGTGCAGCTACAGCGGATCCCCAATTAATGACTTATTTAATGACCGCACTTCAAGAAAAACATTTATTCTTTTTAGATAGTCGAACAATAGGAAAATCTGTAGCAGGAAAAATAGCAAAAGAACAAGGCGTTCGTTTCTTAGATCGTCATATATTTTTAGATGACAGTAACGAACTAGCTGACGTTCAACATCAATTTCAAGCTGCAATTCAATATGCAAGGAAACATGGTACAGCGATTGCGATAGGACATCCTCGCCCAAATACAATAGCAGTGTTACAAGCAGGAATTAACAATTTACCTGAAGATATCCAACTTGTTGGAATGGGCAACTTATGGCGTAATGAAAAAGTAACCCCGCCTAAACCATTTATTTTATTATTTACAGAAATGCCTGCACCAACCTCAATGGGACCTTTTGAACCCGTAGGATTACTACGTGGAATTCCAAAATAAAAACCTGATTTTAAAATCAGGTTTTCGTCTTATTTAGAAAGTGCATTTCTTAATTTACCTCGATGTCTTTCTAATAATGCCTTCGCCTCTAATTTTGATAAATTACTTAAAATCATCATAATTGCAAGCTTGGCATTTTGATCTGTTTCAATTAATGTCTGCTCAGCGAGCACTTTATCACAATCCGTTGCTTGCATCACAATGCGTACAGCGCGTGCTTTAAGCTTTTCATTACTGGCTTGTACATCGACCATCAAATTTTCGTAACATTTACCCAATAAAATCATACTTGCCGTAGTCAGCATATTCAGTACCATTTTTTGTGCGGTGCCAGATTTTAAGCGGCTAGAACCCGTCAATATTTCAGGGCCAACAATAGTCTCAATCACAATATCGGCTATCTCAGCCATCGCAGATTTTGGATTACTCGCAATACAAATTGTCAAAGCACCAAGAGATTTAGCGTACTGAAGACCTGCAATAACATAAGGTGTGCGGCCACTTGCAGCGATACCAACTAATACATCATTTTTTGAAAAATGAATACGCTGTAGATCATCAAGTACTGTTTTAGTATTATCTTCCGCACCTTCAACAGGATGACGAATAGCACGTTCCCCCCCCGCAATAATACCTTTGACCATTTCCGAAGATACACCAAATGTAGGAGGACATTCTGATGCATCCAATACGCCGAGACGACCGCTAGTCCCAGCCCCAATATATACTAGACGACCGCCCTGTTGAAAAGCATAAACGATTTTATCTACCGCTAACGAAATCTCAGGCAAACATGCTTCAATAGCTAAAGGAACTTGTTTATCTTCCTTATTCATTAATCGAACAATATCTAAAGCACTTTGACGATCAATATCAACTGAATTCGGATTTCGTTGTTCAGTAATTAATGTGGATAAATTTTTTAATATAATGTCATTCATATTTTGGCCTTAGTCTTTAGGAAAAATAGCCCCCAAACTAACCGCACTTTTTGCGCCAGTTACGCTAGGCAGGTTTGCTGGTAAATTGTTCATTCGGCAATAAGCCAACCAAGCAAAGGCAGCAGCTTCTACATAATCAATATCAAAACCTTGCTCTATCGTTGTACCAACCTGCCAATCGAGTAAATTATCATGCAATCCACGCATAATTAAGCTATTCTTTGCGCCGCCGCCACATACTAATAAACGTTTTGGTAAATCTGTTTGGAGTTGATTTAGTGCATTGACAATGCTTGTTACCGTCAATTCAACAAGCGTCGCTTGCACGTCTTCTGGGGATAATGTGATTTTGGAGCAAAGCGCGGTAAGTTTTTCAGATGTTTTTTCTACTTTGCCAATTAACCAATCAAGATTAAATAATTCTCTCCCTGTACTTTTTGGAGCAGGTAAAGAGAAAAAAGGTTCATTTAATAATTCATCAAGCAGAACTTGATTCATGTTGCCTTTTGAAGCCCAGTCACCATTTTTGTCATAGCGAAGGCCTTGGTGTTTTTCTATCCATTGATCTAATAATGTATTACCTGGACCTATATCAAACCCAATTACAGGTTGATTAGGCAACAATATCGAAACATTACTAATCCCACCAATATTTAAAACAACTGTAGCAAAATTAGCATTTGAGAATACAGCTTTATGGAAAGCGGGTACAAGAGGAGCCCCTTGTCCGCCTAAAGCCATATCTTTACGACGAAAATCACCAATAACCGATATTCTCGTCTTAGCTGCCAATAAATTCATATCGCCTAGTTGCATCGTGAAAGGAAATGCAGAAGCAGGAGAATGCCATACTGTCTGTCCATGACAACCAATAGCTTCAATTTGACTTGGAATAAGATTATATTTTTGTAGAAAGCTATGTACACAATCACAATACAGTAAAGCAAGCTCATGATCGAGTTCGCCTAAATTTTGTAGAGTTGTTTCACCAATTTGAATGAGTTTGGTTAATTTCTGACATAAATTTTCTGGCATAGGAAAAAAATCAGATAAGATAAGTCGAGGCTCTAGAGAAAAATCAACGAGAGCAACATCCACTCCATCTAGACTAGTTCCAGACATCATGCCAAGATAATATTGAGGTTTCATACTAATTATTTTTATATTTAAAACTTGATAATTATATATCTAATTCAAAAAGAAAAATAAAAAGAATTATTAAATAATATAAAAAAGGTATGAGTATAAATATATTTTATGATCAATTGAAAAGAATATTTTAATGGCAGGGGCGGAGAGGCTCGAACTCCCAACACCCGGTTTTGGAGACCGGTGCTCTACCAATTGAACTACGCCCCTATTGGTATGAATAAATTGGCGGAATGGACGGGACTCGAACCCGCGACCCCCTGCGTGACAGGCAGGTATTCTAACCAGCTGAACTACCACTCCGCTAAGTATGGTAATTGGCAGTGCCTTACTCTCACATGGGGATACCCCACACTACCATCAGCGTTACAACATTTCACTTCTGAGTTCGGTATGGTATCAGGTGGATCTATTGCACTATCTCTGCCAAAAATTTTTTATTTTTTTAATTTACTCAAGGAATAAACTAAAAAAATAAACCTGGCGGTGCCCTACTCTCACATGGGGAAGCCCCACACTACCATCGGCATTACAGCGTTTCACTTCTGAGTTCGGTATGGTGTCAGGTGGTTCCACCGCACTATCGCCGCCAGGATAATTCTTTGATAACTTTTATTCTAACTTCTATCTATGTTC
>NZ_CAKASP010000007.1:0-75682 GCF_916862695.1 Haemophilus sp. Marseille-P9675 | reverse complement strand
AATCCGTGAAGGTGGTCGTACAGTTGGTGCGGGCGTTGTTGCGAAAATCATCAAATAATAGATGTAGCGAAATAGTCTAAGAGACAAGTAAGAGAAAAGTGCGGTGAGTTTTCATCGCACTTTTTTGCATTTATATCGAGCCACTGGGAATAGTGAGGATAAAAAATAAGCTTTTGTGATTTTATCTCAAAAGCTTATTTTATATAGTTAGTAAGACAGGATTAATTAAAGATTAGTCCCATTTCTAAATCTTTTAGAAGATTGCTTTCAATTCTTAATTCATTCCATATTAATGGGTTTCGTTCTAAGTAACCTTCTTCAAGCGTTAAGAGCCAATTATTGTCAGATCGTTGAGTTTGAAAGGTGAACGTTTTTAGATTTTCCGTGGCTTGACGTGATTTATTGAAAATTACCGCAAGACGGAGAATGCGTATAAGCGTGATGATATCTTGTTCATGATAACGAGAAGATCGAAGAAATTCGTTTGGCTTGAGGTGACCAATATGCCAGTTAACGAGGGTGGTGAGTAAACGTTGCTGTTCACGGTCAAAACCAGGTAGTGCGATATTTTGTAAAATATAAGCAGAATGTTTTTGCAAACTTTTGTGATTGATGACAATACCTACTTCATGCAGGCGAGCAGCCCAAAGCAGGATTTCTCGCATTTCTTCAATATATGCTTGAGATTGCCAATGTTGATATTGAGCACTTAATAAGTTTGCACTGTCAGCAACACGGTGAGCCTGTGCTTGATCTATATTAAATTGTTCACTTAATCCCCAAGCTGTGCGTGCACGAATGTCAGCAACTTGAAAGTTTTTTTCTAAGCTATAGATAACACCTTCACGTAGTGCTCCATCAGAATAACGCATCTGTTGAATATTTAATACCTCAAATACAGCACTTAAAATAGCCAGTCCGGGTACAAACACATCTACGCGATCAGAATTTAAGCCATTGATATTCAGTGAAGTGAAATGATTAGCTCGTAGCGTTTGAGCGATAAGGGTATTTAATCGCTCTGTGGTGATAATACCATTAGGATCGATAGTTGAGGAAATAACCTGAGAAACAGTTTTGATGGTTCCGGAGGAGCCCAGTACAGATTGCCAGCCAAGTTTACGATATTCAAAACCTAAATCTTCGATTTTATTTACCGCACTTTGACGGGCTCGTTGGAAATTTTCTACTGAAATAATTCCATCTTTGAAAAATTGAGTGGCAAAGCTGACACAACCCATATGGCGACTTTCTGCAATAAGCGGGGTAAAGTCATCCCCTATGATCATTTCTGTTGAGCCACCACCGATATCAATTACCAGTTTACGGCCTTTTTCTGGCTGGGTATGACATACGCCAGCATAGATTGTTTTGGCTTCTGTTTGCCCACTGATAATATTTATTGGATATGGGAAAACGCGGGCCGCCTGACGTAAGAATTCATCATTATTGACCGCGCGTCTTAATGTATAGGTACCGACGACGTTAACATTTTCCATCGGAAAACCTTGTAAACGTTCTGCAAATAATGCCAAACAGTTTATTCCTCGAGTAATTGCTTCTTGATTGAGTACGGCATTTTCATCTAATCCTTCTGCTAGTCTCACTTTTTGTTTTAAGCGAGAAAGGACTTGAATAGAACCATTCACGATACGTGCAATAATCATATGAAAGCTGTTTGAGCCAAGATCAATTGCTGCAATTTCACGGACATTACCACGATGTTGTGAGGGTAATATTGCGTTATTCATAAAATTCCTAAAATTCAAATTGATAAAGTAAATCAAACACTTGGTTTGTACTAGAAACGGATTGAAAATAAAGTTGTGGCATTAAGCGGTAACGTAAGGTTACTTCTGCCAAGCCATCAAATAAGCCTACACCATATTTTATTTGTAAGCGGTTAGTGAGGTTTCCGCTGACGGTCACTTTGGATTTATCACCCACACCCGATGTGCCAAGGTTTAAATCTTGGATACCAAAAGCCTCACCAATACTTCCCACTAATTTACCGCTCTTTGAAAGCCCTAGACCAAGTAACGCCGCCCCCACGGAGCCACTAGAACCTGCCTCACCACTATTTTCTAATGAGCGACCAGTTAATAAATAAGAAAGTGCTTGATCTTGTGGTTTGCTTGGTTCGCTAAAGATGGTGACATCAGGTCTATCAGCCGTACCTATTACTCTAACACCAGCAGTAATTTTACTGTCTTCCATTGCTTCTGGATTACGAATTGCTTCAATGTTTAACATCGGTTGTGACGGTTGGCCTGAAAAGTTAATTTGTCCTTTTCGAATTAATAAATCTTGTCCAAAAGATGCATAGCGTCCTTTGGTTAAATTAATTTGCCCGAATAAACCTAAATTGCCCCTGTCTTGTTTCACAGAAAGTAAACCATCAAGATTGGTTTTTAAGCCATAGGCATCAAGGCTGACATCTTTACCAATATTGATGCGTAAATCAGAACGAATATCCATGCCTGATTTTGTTTTTGCCGCAAATTCACGTTTAATCAGTTCTTCTTTGCTCTTATGAGGGCCATTTAAAATAACTTCATCTTCGCTCACTGGCTCAGCAGTATCTGGTAAGCTATCAATTCTAATTCGCGCCCAAGGAATATCCACTGTCCCGCTTAAATTCAATTCTTTCGGATTCGCTTTTACCGTGATATTTGGACTGAAACGTAGTTTCGCCATAGAAGGAATATCCACGTTGAAATTATTTGCCTGAGCATTTAATTCTGTTGTCCAATGTTCGATATTCGCCCAGTTTGCTCGGCCAGTTAAATTTAAACGACTATCGCTAGTTTCAATTTTGCCCTGTAAAGTGGAATTATTACCGTGGAAATGTACGGCAATATCGCCATCTGTAATATTGACTGGCATAGATTTTAATTTGGTACGAATATTGCGAATATTGAAGTCGCCATTTAATAATGGTTTCTCTAAATTCCCACCGAAACTCAACTTCGAAACTACCTCGCCATTCACTGATTCACCACTAGTAAGTAGCTGATTTGCGATAGACAAGTTTAGTCGTTCTATCGCAAGGGTTCCGCCAAGTTGACGATTTTTAGCCAGGTCATTTAAATGAATATCGCCTACAATCCTGCCTTGGTTATGCACATTGATGTCTGTTTTTAAAACCAAATTGTTATTTTGAATGTCGGCGTTAAGTGTTAATTTTGGAATATCCAATTTAAACGTACGGTAATCCAATTTTTGAGAGAAAGTTAAGTGATTGCCATCTACTTTTGCGCTAAATTGGAATGGTTTATCCGTAAACCAAGCAACATTACCTTGCGCTTGTAAGTTGCCTTTGAGGCTATCTTGTTCGATAAGTTTATTCACTAAATCTAAATTAACACGTTTGAATTGGAAAGGAATATTCCCTTGCTTGCCCACATTGAATGCTTGGGGGAAACATAATTCTACATCTGTATTTTGCCAGCAATGTGCGGCAATATTGGCTTGTGTTTGTTTGTGATCGTAAGACACCGTAATAGCTTGGTTAGATTTTACATCGCCAATAGGTGTATCAAATTTTGCTTGGGAAAGTGTGCCTTTCCACTGCTCCAAAGTGCGGTCAAAATGACCGTTAATTTGTAAATTTGCAGCAACAGGCTCACCTTGGGATTTAAGCGTTAACAAATGATTTTGTTCATCGCCAGATAAGGCGAGATCAAGTAAACGGAGTTTAACACTTTCACCGTAATGAAGTTGCTCTGCCTTAACATTGAATTGCCCTTTAGCTAAAGGATCACTTTTGATATTCCCTTTCGCGCTCACTTTAGATAATTGTAAACCTTGCAAGTGTAAATTAGACGAGACTAAATCAAGATCAAGGTTTGGATTGGTGAACTGACCAGAAATAGCCGCATGCCCTTTCACATTACCGCTTAAATCAGACCATAAACCACGCAAATTCGGTGCATCAACATCTAATATAAAATCAGAATGGTCATCTAATACCCCTCTTGCGTTAAGATGATTTTCACCATATCTAACCTGCAAATCAGGTACTGTTAGAAGTACATTTTGATTAAGTGTTGCAGAGCCTTTTAAACTAATGGGTTTTGAAGACAGTGTTCCATTTAAATCAGCTACTGGCAGTTCCACTTGCCAGCCTTGAGAGCCTGCAAAACCACGCGAATACAATTTGCCAGATAGTGTTGCAGGCATGACAGGTACATAAAAACCGATATTCATTTTTTCTAAATCGGCTTGAACATCCCAGTTTGCTCCCTCTTTCCAGTTTGCAGCCCCAACAAATTCACTTTTACCGTCTAACGAAGCTATCCCTAATTTATTGACGGTTACTTCATAAAGTTTACCGTCGACATTAAGATCCACTTGAGATGCAGGAATATAATCCATTCCATCTACGCCACCTTTAAGTTCAGAGTGATAATTCAGTAAATCCCCCGTGAGCTTAAGTGTTACATCATTAATTTTAAGTGGCGCCATTGTGTTTACAAAAGCATATTGTCCTTTTGCCACATTTAATGTGAGGTTTAAGGGCATTTTGTCTTGTGCTAATTGCACTTCGCCATTCAGTTCAGCATCTAATACGCCTTTTGTTTTCAAAGAAAGCGCGGTGGATTTTTTCAATGATCCCGAAAGCTTAAGATCGACATCACTCGCTGGCAAAATTTCTTTTCCAGAGGATTTCAACGGCTCCAAATGGGATTTTAAAGTTAAATCTAGTGGCATATCGCCATCAAGTTGTAATTTACCTTGCAAATAAAGATTACCCAACGAACTTTCCACCACTAATTTTTGTAATTGCAGTTGGTTATCGACGGTATCCGCCTGTGCAATCAGGCTTGGGATTTCAATAGATTGAAGTGTTTCACCTTTTTCATTTACCGCCTGATAATGCCAGTTTTTTCCTTTAATCGCGGGGATGTGTAAATCAAAAGGAAGAATTATTTCTGATACATTGCCTAAAAAAGCAGGCGTTAAAGATTGCTCAATCGCATCCCAATCTACAGGTTTATTCGTCTGTTCGGCTTTCGGCTCTGATTTAACTTCAGACAATTTTTTTGAAATAACTGAAATATCGTTAATTTCAGTCGGCGCAATAGTTAAGCCTTTTTCATTATTTAAACTTACCGCACTTTTAAAATGACTGAGAGTGAGATTAGTCTGATCAACATTTACAGATAAATCTTGCACCACCAAATTTTCTGCATTGATACCAATTGGTAAGGAAATGCGTTTCATCGGGCCAGACTTTGAATCATCAGGCGTAGATGGAGGCAGTAATGCTGTATTAATCGCAATCGTCGGTTTATTTAAAGTGAAATCACGTAAACAAACCTCACGTGAAAGCAAACAACCGAAATCAAGCTGTAAACGTGCTTGTGCAATATGAGTATCAATCCCAGCGGTTTGATAACGAACATTATTTAGCACCAAGCCATTTTGTAGTCCGCCTTCAATTTGCTCAACGGAAAAACTATCAAGCATTTTATCGGCAAGTTGAATTAAACCTCTTTGCCCCGCATCGAAAGAAAGTGCCCCAGCAACACCTAAAACAGGCACCAAAATGACCGCACTTCCGATACAAACAGCCTTGCCCACCCAGTGTTTTTTATTAGGTTGCTCAGGTGATTTTGGTGAAGTTTCTGATGGTTGTATTTGTTCTGTCATAAATTCACCTTAAATTTCTGTACCAAGTCCGATGTAAAATTGAATATTTTTGCTGTTATCTTTATCACGAATCGGGGTGGCAATATCAAATTTAATTGCGCCCACTGGTGATGCCCAACGGACACCAACGCCTGCGCCATAACGCAATTCTTTAGTCGTGTAATCATTAGCTGCTAATCCGCTATCTGCGAAGGTCGCCGCCCACCAATTCGGATAAACTTGATATTGATATTCTAAAGAACCCGCAAGTAATCGCGAGCCACCAACCAATTTTCCGTTTTTATTTTTAGGCGCAATTTTTTTATAGCCGTAACCGCGCACACTGCGATCGCCACCCGCAAAGAAACGAAGTGCGGGCGGAATTTTTTCAATATCCTTTGTATGTAAATACCCAACTTCAGCACGAGCAACGATACGGTGATTTTCCGCATAAGTACGAATCCATGCGCTAGAGGCTTGCACTTTTACGAAAGACACTTCCGATAACCAAACTTTGTTACCCACATCAAAAGTGATTTTTTGTACGTCGCCCCAAGTTGCAAAAGAACCGCCACGTAATCGGGTGCGAGTAAATCCGACCGTTGGATAAAGGAGGAATGTTTTATCGGTTATATCGGCTTGTGTAAAACTGTCGTATCGCGCACGAAGTCCGCCAAAATATTGCCAGCCATGTGCGTTGTTCCAATAACGTAACGCGGACAATGTAAGCGCTCTCGTATTGGTATCATTCTCTTTTTCACCTTCCCAACCGACAGAGTAATCATAGTAATAATTTAATGGATTTTTAAGCAGTGGCATTCGATAAGTTGACTCTAAAGTTTGTTTTGGCGCAGAGAGATAAAGATTGGTACGGAAACTATGTCCACGACTATTAATCCAAGGCTTTGTCCAACCAATTTGAGTGTGCACGCCACCATCAGTTGAAAAGCCCACCCCTAGTTCCATCGCATTTTTTTTACGTGGATAAAGAATAATCTCTACATCCACAGTTTTGCTTTTATGATTAACATTAGGTTGAACTAATACTGAACTAAACCAATTTGAAGATGAAAAATCACTGGTTAAATCCGATAAGTTATTCATTAAATACGGATCACCAGATTTGATGTTAAGAATATTATTTAAGTAATCATCCCGAATTTGTGAATGATTAAAAGTAATATTGCCATAATGATAACGAACGCCGCTATCAAATAACATTCGCCACCATGCTTGATGGGTTTCAGGGCTGATTTCTAAACGTGAAATTTTGAATTCCCCATCAAAATATCCACGATTTAATGCTAAACGTGAAATCGCTGTTTTGTAATCATCGTAAGTTTGGTGTTCGACTAACACCCCTTCTTTAGGTAATTTTTTACGTAGCGCATCAAAATTTTCATCTTGTGCGGCTTCCCCTTCAATTTGCACATCAGTACCCGCAATTTTTGTTGGCTCACCCGGTGTAACATGAGCAATCAATAAATCGCGTTTGCCTTGACGCTGTTTTCGTTCAAAACGCACGGAAGATTCATAATAACCAAACACACGCAAACCACGATCCACAGCTTGAGTGACTAAATGTTGATAGCGTTCGGAACCATCCATTTCTTCTTTATTAATCAGATGAACATTGAGATCCGTATTACGAACAGCACGAAATCCACGGATACCTTGAATTTCAATATCCACCGTTTGTTCAGCTAAAGCAGCTAGGCTAGGAAAAAAAAGAAAAAGTGCGGTGAGTTTTAGAGGTTTTTTATTCATGCTTAAATGCTACTAGGTATTATCGTTGCACATTAGTGGCTATAGTCTACGGATATGTAAAAGATGATCAATGCTATTTATCATTTCTTGTCATAATTTTTATGCTTGAATGTGGGTAAACATTAATAAGCGGTTTCAATAGGTAATTCTGCTCTACACCAGCCATCAAATCCACCAATAATACTAAACACATTTTCATAGCCTTGTTCCACTAGAAAGGTCGCCACATTTTTACTGCTCACGCCATGATAACAACTCACAATAATGGGGGAGTCAAAATCTACTAACTCTTCAAATTGCAAAAAACTTTGATTCGTTAAATGAAAAGCACCTTTAGGGTGCGAGAGGGTAAAGCGGGCATCATCGCGAATATCGGCTAACACTGCCCCTTGCTGAACCATTTCCCATGCTTGTTGTGGTGTAATTTCTTTAAATGACATTTATAAACTTCCTTTTGCGTGCTGTTTGTACACACCATCAATCACAACAAGAATCATAGCGAGCACTAAACAAATAAAAAGCGGGTAACTTTCGGCGTCAATTTGTTCACCAATAAAAAACGATACGAAAATCATCATAATGGTTTCCACATAGCCAAGTAGGCCAAGCAAATTCATCGGTAACATGTTGCTGGCAATCACATAAGCAATCAATGCCGTGCCGCTAATTAATCCAAGCAACACAAGCAGCCCCCAAATATTAGGGTTACTTTGTTCGACCACAGCGAAATCTGTTTGTAACGCAAAATAAATACTAATTGGGATTAGGCTCAGCATCTCTAAACAAAAAGAAGCGAGATCACTATTTTTTAATGCTTTTCGAACGGAAAAATAGGTGGTATAGCCAACACAAATCACAATAGCTTCCCAAGAAAGCCCACCTTTTAGCACGATATTAGAAATCACACCTAATGCGGCAATCACGACTGCAATAAATTTGAACGTTGAAATACGTTCTTTAAAAATTAAGCGACCTGCTGCCACCATGACAATAGGCAAAAGCAAATAACCAAAAGAGACGCTCAATGAACTGCCATTATTCGGCGCCCAAAGAAAAAGCCACATCTGAAACCCCATCAATAAGCCGCAAAAAAGATAGGGCAATGCCAAGTGCGGTTGTTTTTTGATGAGTTTTAAACGATGAATCAACGCATTTTTCTGCTTAAACATAAACACGGAAAGGACAACAAAGGGAAACGTAAAAATCATCCGATAACCGAAAATATCCGTGCCACTCAAAGGTTTCAACAGCGTAGAAAAATAATACATATAGCCAAATAGAAACGAGGCAAGTAATGAAACGAGAACACCTTTAAACATAAGAAATCCTTATTCTAAACAGCCAATCATTCTATTCTAACATCGCCCAAAATGCACGGATTAAGGGTTGTTCGAGATTCCTTTTTTGGGTACAGATAACCAATTCAAAAGGCTCGATAGGCTTATCAAGATTAAGTCTGGAAATTTGGTTATTCATTGGGCTATTGTCAATGACCGCATCAGGCAACATCGCTAATCCGAATCCCAATCCAACCATCGGAACAATCCCTTCATGCCCCGCAACGGTAGCATAAATTTTCGGGTGTTTAATATGTTTCTCCCGCAGCCATTGTTCAATCCTCTGCCGAGCATGCCCTTCAACAGGGAAAATAAAAGGCATTTGCTGCCAATTAATGGGTTTTTCCTGCAGTAATTGTGTCGCCAGACAAGCCACACGCGGTGCAATTAAAGATAAGCTAATATCATCAATTTTATGAAATACCACACTCGATGGCAGATTATTCGGCTTACCCGCAATAGCGAGATCGACTTGTTGTGTTTGAATCAACTCTAAAGCAAGCGCTGGATCTCCCGTCGTCAATTGGATTTCCACTTTAGGATAACGCTGGCGAAACTCTTTAAGTACGTGCGGAAGATGGCTATAAGATGCGGTTACAGAGCAAAAAAGTTTAATTTCACCGCAAAGTTCATCTGATTCATCTTTGAGTTGTTGTTTAAATTGTTGCCAGCTTTGCCATTCTGTTTTAGCAAATTGCAAAAATTTCTCGCCATATTCAGTGAGTTTAACTTGACGGTTATCACGAATAAAAAGTGTTTTCCCTAACTCGTCTTCCAACCGTTGAATTTGACGGGAAAGGGTGGAAGGGGACATGTGGTTTTGGGTGGCGGTTTTGGCGAAGTTTTGGGTTTCTGATAATTTAATAAATAAGTTGAGATCGTTGAAGTCCATAATGATATCTATTTTATTTAAGTCAGGGTTTCGCCTGACGGCGACTTACTTTCTTTTGCTTGTACAAAAGAAAGCAAGCAAAGAAAAATACACCCCAGTTAAATCGCTGATCTTTGCTTTGTTTCAATTTTCTTTACGGCAATTTTCTAAACTCGCTGCGCTCAAACAGACGAAAATTGCCTAAAAATTGAAAGTCACAAAGGCGATTTATATGGGGCTTAAGATGTATTAGCACATTATTTGAAAGTGAAGTTGATTATAAGATTGTTTTTATAATGAAAAATATTCAATTTTTAACCGCACTTTAAATCAAAGAAAGAATAAAATATTTTCCCTTCTTTGCCACCTGAAAAATTGGAAATTTGTAGGAAATTTTCGTCTGTTTGAGCGCAGCGAGTTCAGAAAATTTCCGTTAAGCAAATTTTCAATTTTTCAGGAAATAAGGCAAAGCCGGGTGTGTTTTCTTTTTGCCTACTTTTACTTTGCACAAGCAAAGTAAAAGTAGGTCGCTCATCGAGCGAAATACGATGCAATCCACAAAAAACAAAATAATTGCGTAAATCGCAACATTACATTCCTATAATATCACTTTACGCAATCATAAAAAATCCTATAATCAAACCACAACAAAAAAATATGCAAACACAACATCATACAATTATTCACCTTATACAATTAAGGACAAAAAATGGCTAACTATTTCAACACATTAAATTTACGTCAAAAATTAGACCAATTAGGTCGTTGTCGTTTTATGGATCGCGAAGAATTTGCAGATGAAGCAAACTTCTTAAAAGGCAAAAAAATCGTTATCGTGGGCTGTGGTGCACAAGGTTTAAACCAAGGTTTGAATATGCGTGATTCTGGCTTAGATATTAGCTATGCCTTACGCCCTGAAGCGATTGCAGAAAAACGTGCATCGTTCCAACGTGCAACTGAAAATGGTTTTAAAGTGGGTACTTATGAAGAATTAATCCCAACTGCAGATTTAGTCGTAAACTTAACACCAGACAAACAACACTCTAAAGTGGTTGCTGATGTGATGCCTTTAATGAAAAAAGACTCTGCATTTGGTTATTCACACGGTTTCAACATTGTTGAAGTTGGCGAAGAAATCCGTAAAGACATTACAGTTGTGATGGTTGCGCCAAAATGCCCGGGTACTGAAGTACGTGAAGAATACAAACGTGGTTTCGGTGTGCCAACATTAATCGCAGTTCACCCTGAAAATGACCCGAAAGGCGAAGGCATGGCGATTGCAAAAGCATGGGCTGCTGCAACTGGCGGTCATAAAGCGGGTGTTTTAGAGTCTTCATTCGTGGCAGAAGTAAAATCTGACTTAATGGGTGAGCAAACTATCCTTTGCGGTATGTTACAAGCAGGCTCTATCGTATGTTATGACAAATTAGTGGCAGACGGTAAAGATCCAGCATACGCAGGTAAATTAATCCAATACGGTTGGGAAACCATTACCGAAGCATTAAAACAAGGTGGTATCACATTAATGATGGATCGCCTATCAAACAGTGCAAAATTACGTGCATTTGAACTAGCTGAACAAATCAAAGAAAGCCTTGGTTTCTTATATTACAAACACATGGATGACATCATTAGCGGTCACTTCTCTGCAACAATGATGGCTGACTGGGCAAATGGCGACAAAGACTTATTCGCATGGCGTGAAGCAACAGGTAAAACAGCCTTTGAAAATGCACCAAAATATGATGGCAAAATTAGTGAACAAGAATACTTTGATAACGGCGTATTAATGATCGCAATGGTGAAAGCTGGCGTGGAATTAGCTTTTGAAGCGATGGTTGCAAGCGGTATTTATGAAGAATCAGCTTACTACGAATCACTTCACGAATTACCATTAATTGCGAACACCATCGCACGTAAACGCTTATACGAAATGAACGTGGTAATTTCTGATACTGCAGAATATGGTAACTACTTATTCTCTAACGTAGCGACTCCAATTCTTGCAAAAGAAATTATCCTTAACCTTCAAAAAGGTGACTTGGGCGAGCCTACTCCAGTAGCGGAAATCGATAACATCACCTTGCGCGATGTAAACGATGCAATTCGTAACCACCCTGTTGAATTAATCGGTCAAGAATTACGTGGTTATATGACAGATATGAAACGTATCGCAGTTGCGGGTTAATTACTAAATCAGTAAAATTCAAGCCAACTTATTCAATAAGTTGGCTTTTTTTATAATCCAAAGGAATTCATATGAAAAATAATAAAATTTTTAACCGCACTTTTAAAGTGAGTTTGGTGGCTGTGGCGTTAGGATTAGTTAATTCGGCATGGGCAACAGATCTAACTTGCTCAAACTCAACAGGATGTCAGTATTCTTGGGGTGCATCACCTAATTGGACTTTCAACAAAAACCAACAAACATCAATTAGTGATGCAATTAATGTAACTATTACACCAGGAAACTACCAAAATATCGCTAAAACTGATATCGGAACTAGTATGCATGGAGGACAACCACTAGCCTCTAGTGATTCACTATTTGGTATTTTTGACCTTACTGATAGAAATAATCAACTTACTATTAAATCTGGTGTAAATGCCACACTTAAAGAAGACTACCCTTCAAGTTCACTTTTAGATATATCGGGGGCAGTTGCTACTTTAGAAAAAGGCTCAAAACTCATTGTTGAGAAAAATTACGCACAAATTCACAATATAACTGATGCTTATGGTGATTCAAGTGGCAACTCAGCGATTGAATCTCGTGGTGGCAAAATTAATACAGAAGCTGATATTGAAATAAATAACGATGGTTCTAGCGCAATTGAATCTCAAAAGACCTCTGTTATCAATTCATCCAATCATAGTATCAAGATGAATGGAAAGAATGATATTGCCTACGCATTATATGGTGCAGAAGATATAGCAAATATCAGTAATGTACAAATTACTGGAAATCAAGATATGCAATTTGCTTTTGACATCGGTACAAATGATGAGAATGCGGCTCAGACGGTTATAGCTAATGGTTTAAATGTAACTCTTAACAATAAAAGTGGCTTATTCACCACATCAGATAGCGGATCGCAAGCAATAACACTAACAAATTCGGAAAGTAACGCAGGTTATGGTTTACTCGCATTCCCATTGGGCGATGAGCAGTTAGTTAAAATTAATTTAGAAAATACAACATTAAATGCTACTCAAGCATTAATCTCGCTTAATGATAAAAACTTCCCTCTTGAAGCAGAAGATGAGGATGATGCATCTAATTCTACACCAGCTGGAGTCTATCATCTAAACCTTACTGCAAGTAAAAACTCCAAACTAACTGGCGCAATTCTTGAAAATCCAGATTGGCCCGTAAAAAATGAAATTAATTTGTCTATGTCTAATAGCCAATGGAGCTTCAATAAATCAAGCTCATTGAATAATTTATATGCAAACAATTCTGAAATCACATTTACCCCGACTTCTGAGTATAAAACATTAACTATTAAAGATAACCTCACTGGTTCCAGCACATTTAACCTCAATACTAATATTGCTGAAAACAAAAGCGATAAAATCGTTGTTAAAGGCACTGCTGAAGGTAATCATAAAATTGGTGTAACTAACCAAGGGGCAAATGTTGCTAACGGAAAAGTGACACTTGTAGAAACCAATGGTGGTAATGCGTCATTTAACTTAACTAATACGAATAATCGAGTAGATTTAGGTGCTTATCAATACTTCCTAACAAAAGAGGGAAACAATTGGGTATTAGCGAACTCTAAAAATGTAGTTACACCAAGTAATTCTATGGTAACTCCAAGCAACCCTGTGGTGACTCCAAGCAACCCTGTGGTGACTCCAAGCAACCCTGTGGTGACTCCAAGCAACCCTGTGGTGACTCCAAGCAGCCCTGTGGTGACTCCAAGCAAACCAGTGGTAACTCCAAGTAATACTGTAGTGACTCCAAGCAACCCTGTTGTGGCTCCAAGTAATCCTGTGGTGACTCCAAGTAATCCTGTGGTGACTCCAAGTAATCCTGTGGTAACTCCAAGTAATACTGTAGTGACTCCAAGTAATCCGGTAGTACCATCTGCAGCTCCAGTTCTACCAAGTACACCATTACTTTCAGACTTAGCAAATGCACAAGTTTCTCTTCGCCAAGCACAATTGCTTTTAGTGGAAGATGATTTAAGTGGCATTTATCAACGTCTAGGCGAAATGAAAAACGGTGAAAAAGGTAATGTATGGGTTCGTAATGTAAGTTCTCGCCAAAAATTAGCCGCACTATCGACAGGTGAGAGTAAAACTTCTGGCTTTAAACAAAACGTACATAGCTTACAAGTGGGCGCTGATGCTGCTGTAACAGATAATCTTCGTGTCGGTGGATTTGTGGGCCGTAGCCAAGCTAACGTTGATTTCAGTGGTTATTACGGTGATGGCAAAGTAAGAAGCAATAGCGTGGGCTTATATGCAGCTTACCTTGCAGATAACGGTATTTATGTAGATAACATCGTGAAATACAGCCGTTTACACGCTAACTCAGATCACACTGAAAAACGCCATTACAACGCTTATACCATTTCGAGTGAATTAGGTAAACGCTTTAGCCTTGCGAATGATTGGACAATTACCCCGCAAGCACAATTAGCGTGGACACATATTTCATCACAAGAGAATGAAGATAGCTTATCTTCTGTTTATTCTCGAATTGGTTTACGTGTAGCGAAAGGCTTTGCATTAAGTAATGGTTGGAATTTACAACCTTATGCAGAAGTAAATGCGATTACTAGCAAAAACCGTAGCAGTAAAATTCATTACACAAACAGCGCGCTTGATGTCGCAAGCAGCCGTGGACGTTTTGAAAGTGCGGTCGGTTTAAATGCTGGATTTGCAAATCATCGTTTTGGTTTAGAAGTAAGCCGTGCTGACGGTAAAAACTTCGACAAACCTTATGCAATTCAAGCGGTTTATCATTATAGCTGGTAGTATCTTACTAAACATACCTCTTAAAAGTGCGGTGAATTTTCACCGCACTTTTGTTTGTCCTAACTAAATATTCAAAGTCTTATAAATTCTAGACTCTTTTAGCTATTAAGAGAGAAATGAATTTGATTATTCTGCTGTGTTCAAGGATATCACGTGCTGTTATATCGATGACTCATTGGTTGTTTTTTTACTCAAAATAAAATAAAAAATATGAGCAAGATCACAAAATGAATATTTTTTATAAGTATGTAGAATCCCAGAAATGTATAATTTCAAATCGATTATTGATTTTAAATAGTTCAAGGATTGAGGAGAATATTTTGAAAAAACATACAATTCTTACTACAGCAAAAAGCTCAGTAGCCTTATTGCTCTTTACATTGCCTTTATCTTCTAATCTTGCCTATTCTGCCCCGTCCACAACTGGTGAAGGGAATATTGTCACTGGCGATCATGGCGTTGCAACTGGTTATAATAATACTGTGACGGCTACAAATGGCTTGGCGCAGGGTAATGATTCTGTTGCAACAGGTGGGAATATTTCTCGCAAAGAATTTGATGAAAAATTAAACGAAAGAAAGCAAACGATTGCAGATAAAAGCAAAGAGGAAAATAACCTTTCTGATATAAATAAAAAAATTGAAACTAACAATAAAGCTACTGAAGATCTAAATAAAAAAATTAATGAAATAACAGATTTAATCAAACAATCTAACGATAAAAAAAATCAAGTTACTTCGCTGAAGAATGATTTGGCCAATAAACAAAAAGAATTAGCCAAATTAGACAAAGAGCGGGAAGAGGCTAAAGAATACGCTAGTCATTATCCTTCAATCTATTCAGAGGATGAAAATGTTTCGATAAAATTCCAGAAACAACTTAAAGAACTTGATTGGAATAAACTTTCGGATAACTCTGCCGGAACAACTGGGGTACAAAAACTAGCAAAAGACCTAAAAGAGCGAGTTGAGGCTGATTACCCTAATGTTTCTGAACTTAAAAAATTTGGTATAGATAAATATGAAGTTATAGTTAATGGATATGATAACGCTAGAGGATCATTTGAATATAACAAAAAAAAGATAGAAGATACGATTAGATCTAGAAATCAACAATACTTATTTTACTACGGAGCTGGAAGAGATCTAAGTTCATACACCTCTGATCATGATGGCATTACAGATTTACTAAGAAATGTCACTTCTGTAGACCCTGTAAAAATTACAAGTATCGATAATATACCAAGCCGAATTACAGATGACTTTTTCTCATCCCAAAAACAAGATCGTTATGTACAATTTTCTACCCTACTAAATATAATAAATGGGAATAATATCATAAGTGATTTAAGTAAAGCTTATAAGCTTAATAAAATACATACTGATAATTATTACAAACCAAATTACGTAGCGAATACTGTATTTTATCTTCCACCAATAAAAGCTAGTGATGATCAAGTAAATCACAGTAATTTTTTATTAACTAGACACCATTATAATCCAAGTGATTTTGATGACATGAACGACAGTGAGGATAATCATAAAGTTGAACATCGCTTTAACACAGAAGCTGAGAAAACAAAGTATTATCTTTACTATGGTCAAACAAAAACATTTTTTGATAAATTTTTTAATGGAGAAGAAAATAACACCCCTCAGGATGTAGATCGTTTAAGAGAATGGGTAAATACATTTTATAATGACTTTGATAATCTAATTGATCGTGAAGCACCTGAAGAAAAATGGCTTTTTGATAAAAAAGACTTTCTTAAGCAACTTGAAGATGTGGAAAGTTTTGCTAAGAAAATTTCAGACTATATAGCTGTTTATGATAAGTCAATCGCTGACCCAACTCCAGAAAATAGAGGTAAACGAAACAGTTTATATGAAGAAATCTCTAAGCTAAAAAACGATTCTAAAAATTATTATGAAAATATTGAATTTAAATTTAAGGAATCTACCAAGAAATTATGGAATGAATATGCTGACGAGACAGCAAAAGAATTAACTGATTGGGCTAAAAAATTAAAACTTTATGACCCATACAATGAAGTTGTTAAGGGAATAACAGAAGCATCTGAAAAAGCCCAAAAAGCCTTAGATGACGCTCAAATAAAATTTGAGAAGATGGAAGAAGAAATCAATGATCTTAAATCTCAAGTTGAAAAACTACAATCAGCTTCGGATTCAAATAATTCAGATGAGTTAAAACGAAGACAAGAAGAACTTGCAGATAAACAAGCTGAAAAAGAAAAGCTTGAAAAAGAGCGAGCAGAAAAAGAAAAAGAATTAAAAAAACTGGAGGAAAAACTAACAAGTATCCTCGGTAAGACTGGTGAAAACTCAATTGCCGCTGGGAAAGAATCCTTTGCGAGTGGTGCAAACTCAATTGCTATTGGTACAAAAAATGAGGTAACGGGTAATAATTCTGTAGCAATTGGTGCGGGGAATAAAGTTGCATCACATAATGTGATGGTGTTAGGCAATAATGTCACTGTTGATGCAGGCTTTGATGGTGCTGTAGTATTAGGTAACGAATCTGCGCCAAGTAAACCAATGCCTGTAGAAAGTATCACTATTCAAGGCACCACTTATCGATTTGCCGGTACAAATCCAACATCAACTGTCAGCGTAGGTGCCGAAGGTAAAGAGCGTCAAATTACGCACGTTGCAGCAGGTCGTATTACCAGTACATCAACGGATGCGATTAACGGCTCTCAACTTTATTCTGTTGTCGAGGCTATTAATCAAAAAGTTACCCAACATAATAAAATGCTGAAAGCTGGGATTGCTGGTTCAGCTGCAATAGCGGGGTTACCACAAGTGCGAGGTAATGGTAAATCTATGGTTTCTGCGGGGGCAGGAAACTTCAAAGGACAAAATGCTATTGCTGTGGGATATAGCCGCTCTAGTGACAACGGTAAAGTGTTATTCCGTTTAAGCGGAAGCACAAATACACAAGGCGATGTGGTGAGCTCCGTTGGCGTAGGCTACGAATGGTAAGCTAAGCAACACAAAAGTGCGGTGAAATTTCACCGCACTTGTTGTAGATAACTAAATATTCAAAATCTTATAAATTTCAGAATCTTTACGAGCTAAGTCATGAATTGATTGTATTTTTTGGATTGCACATGATTGACCACAAATTAAGAGGGTTTCTGTAAAAGCCAAATTCCCCTTGCGAGAGATACCTTTTAGCAAATCACCATGGGTGATACCCGTTGCGGTAAATACAAGGTTGTCATCACGCACAAGATCTTCAAGTTTTAACACTTCATTGATTTTTACGTCTAATGCTTCACAACGCTGAATTTCATCGGCAGCAATTTTTTTATTTTCTTCCGTGTCACCTTTTACTTCGTTACGAGGAAGTAAACGAGCTTGCATATCGCCACCTAATGCGCGAATTGCAGCGGCAGCAGCCACACCTTCTGGTGCGCCACCGATTCCGTAAAGAAGATCGACTTCGGCATCAGGCAAACAGCACAATACGGAACCAGCCACATCACCATCAGGAATTGCCATCACCCTCACACCCAAGTTATGCATTTGTTTAATTACCGCATCATGACGTGGTTTTGCCAATACCATTACGGTGAGATCAGAAAGGGATTTTCCTAGCTTAGATGCGACTAGGCGAAGATTTTGTTCTAGTGGTAAAGTTAAATCAATCATGCCTTTAACATCGGGGCCAACCACTAATTTTTCCATATACATATCTGGTGCTTTTAAAAAGGTATTTCTGCCACCAGCAGCCAAGACAGAGATAGCATTAGACTGACCCATTGCAGTCATATGCGTGCCATCAATAGGATCAACGGCGATAGAGATCAATTCTCCCATGCCAGAACCGACTTTTTCACCAATATAAAGCATTGGAGCTTCATCAATTTCCCCTTCACCAATAACAATTTCAGCATCCATATCGATTAAATTTAGCATATAACGCATGGCTTTTACTGCAGCATCATCAGCCGCATTTTTATCTCCCCGCCCAAACCATGTATGAGCAGCTAATGCGGCCATTTCTGTTACACGTGAAAATTCAATTGCTAGGGCAGCGTTCATTTTATTCTCCTTTGACTTTTAGCCATAAAAACGGTGTGATTTTATCATTACGTTATTGAACGCATAATAATTTTTTATACAAGGCTTTAAAAAGAGGTGTGAACTAGGTAAAATACGCTTAAATTTACCCATATTTAAAAGGAAATCATTATGTCTTTAGAAATTTTAGACCAGCTTGAAGAAAAAATTAAACAAGCGGTAGAAACCATCCAATTGCTTCAATTAGAAGTTGAAGAATTAAAAGAGAAAAACGCAGAATCTCACAGAAATATCGAAAGTTTACAAACTGAAAATGAGCAACTGAAAAACGAACACCGCAACTGGCAAGAACATATTCGTTCATTGCTTGGCAAATTCGATAACGTTTAATCGTAACAAAAGGCTTAGAAAATCTAAGCCTTTTTATTTTAATCATTTCAAAAATATTCTTTTTGCTTTTTCCTCGAATGAGGGAAGAAAATAAATACAGGATAATCAAATGCACATTTGCATTCTCTCTGGCAGCACTTTAGGTGGCGCAGAATATGTTGCCGAACATTTAAACGATGTTTTAGAAACTCAAGGTTTTTCCACCGCTCTTTTTCATGGGCCAAGTTTATCCGATATCGAAAATGAAAAAATTTGGCTTGTTGTGACTTCAACTCATGGTGCAGGCGAGTTGCCAGATAATTTAAAACCGCTATTTGATGAATTAGCTAAAAATCAAAGCGATTTTTCAGATGTTCGTTTTGCGGTCGTTGGATTAGGTAATTCTGATTATGATACTTTCTGCTATGCAGCGGACAAAGTGGAGCAAACGCTTCAAGAAAAAAGTGCGGTAAAAATTTGCGAGACTTTAAAAATTGATGTTTTAAACGTGGATGATCAAGAAGGCTATGCCGAAGCATGGTTACCGAGCTTTATCGAGGGATTAAAATGATTGCCTTAATTCAGCGTGTGTCTCAAGCAAAAGTTGATGTAAACGGTGAAACAATAGGACAAATTGGCAAAGGTTTACTGGTTTTGCTTGGTGTAGAAAAAGAAGATAACCAAGAGAAAGCGGATAAACTTGCTGAAAAAGTACTTAATTATCGAATTTTCAGTGATGAAAATGACAAAATGAACTTAAATGTTCAACAAGCACAAGGTGAATTACTTATTGTTTCACAATTTACATTAGCTACGGATACACAAAAAGGTTTGCGTCCAAGCTTTTCAAGAGGTGCACCCCCAGCATTGGCTAATGAATTATATGAATACTTTATTCAAAAGTGCGGTGAGAAATTACCTGTTTCAACAGGGCAATTTGCAGCGAATATGCAAGTGAGTTTAACAAACGATGGCCCAGTGACATTTTGGCTTAATATATAAAATCTTCTATAAGATAGACGCAAGCTGAAAGGCTTGCGTCAGTGAGTATGGGAAATATTAGAGTGTAATTTCTAATTTTTGATAAGCTTGATTTACCTTTTCTAGCGCTTTTTCTACGGAAACGTCTCGTGCTAATAACACGCCTAAACGTCGGTGGCCATTAACCTCACCTTTACCAAATAAACGAATATTCGTATGGGGTTCAGCAAGCACTTTATCAATCGCACCAAATTTTACATTCTTTGATTTCCCTTCTACAACAATAGCTTTAGATGCGGATGGACTAATTAAGGTAATCTCTGGAATAGGTAAACCTAAAATGGCTCTTGCGTGTAAGGCAAATTCTGAAAGCTCTTGAGAAATAAGCGTGACCATGCCAGTATCATGTGGGCGTGGTGAGACTTCATTGAAAATGACATTATCTCCACACACAAACATTTCTACACCAAAGATGCCTCGTCCACCTAGTGCACTTGTAATTTTCCCCGCAATCGATTGCGCTTTTTCCAATGCAATATCCGACATCACTTGTGGTTGCCATGATTCCCGATAATCACCTTCTTCTTGGCGATGGCCGATTGGCGCTAAGAAGCTTGTACCATTGATATGACGAACGGTTAAAAGCGTAATTTCATAATCGAATTTTACAAACCCTTCTACAATTATTCTTCCTGCACCAGCACGACCACCTTCTTGTGCATAATCCCATGCTTTTTGAATATCGTCTTTAGATCTTAAAATACTTTGCCCATGACCAGAGGATGACATGATTGGTTTCACGACACAGGGAATACCAATTTTTTCTACCGCATTTTGGAAATCAGTAAAATTATCTACAAATTGGTAAGGCGAGGTGGGTAACTTAAGTTCTTCCGAGGCTAGTCGGCGAATCCCTTCACGATTCATAGTAAGTTGTGTGGCTTTGGCTGTAGGTACCACGTTAAAACCCTCTTGCTCTAATTCTACCAGTGTTGCCGTTGCAATCGCTTCTACTTCTGGCACGATGTAGTCAGGTTTTTCTTGTTTTACAAGTGTTTTTAATGCTTCACCATCCAACATTGAGAGTGTATAGGCACGGTGTGCAACTTGTTGTGCAGGGGCATTTTTATAGCGATCCACTGCAATTACTTCTACGCCTAATCGTTGTAGTTCAATTACTACTTCTTTACCAAGTTCCCCCGATCCCAATAGCATCACTTTTGTTGCATTAGGTGTTAATGCGGTACCAAGCGTTGTCATTATTTCTCCTATTTTAATAATGCATTATCTAATGTTAAATCTTCGTTTTTATTAATACCAACACGACGAGCAATCACATTTTTTGCGATTTCATGTGCTTCTTCTAAAGAGTGCTCTGTATATGTGCCACATTGATAAATATTTAATTCCGGGATTTGGGTTTGATCTTGTACATTTAAAATATCGTGCATTGATGCTAACCAAGCGTTAGCGACTTGTTGTTCGTCTGGTGTGCCGATGAGAGACATATAAAAACCGGTTCGACATCCCATAGGTGAAATATCAATAATTTCAACATCTTCGTTATTTAAGTGGTCACGCATAAAACCTGCAAATAAGTGTTCTAGAGTGTGGATTCCTTTTGGAGGGAGGATTTCTTTATTGGGAATGCAGAAACGTAAGTCAAAAATAGTAATATCATCACCTTTAGGTGTACGCATTGTTTTGGCCACACGCACGGCAGGGGCGTTCATTTTAGTGTGGTCTACTTTAAAACTATCAAGTAATGGCATAAATTTTCCTTATAAATCAGTTAATTAAGAATTATTTGAATGAATGTTCATTTTTTTACAATTTTTTATGAACTTTATAGCAAGGTCCTTGTCCTATAAGACGAGCAACTTGCAGTTGTTTTAATAAAATTGGTTCCTTAGGTTATTTGCCCCACATTTTTGTGGGGCTTTTTTCTTTGTATTTTTTGTTAGATTTTATTTTTTGGAATTTTTTTAATTTATGTGAACTTTTTCCTGATGGGCTTGTCTGATAGAACAAGCAACTTGCAGTTGTTTTAATAAAATTGGTTCCTTAGGTTATTTGCCCCGTATTCTTGCGGGGCTTTTCTTTTGTCCATTTTATAATAAGAAAGGTACACTGAGAAACAATAACGCGACATAACGTACCAGTTTTCCAAGAAAAATAAAAAAACAGCTCGTAATAAAGTTCAATCTAAGCCAGCCCGCTAGGGCGCAAAATAAATCGCCTACTATAGGTAGCCAACTTAATAGTAAGGTGAGTGAACCATAACGTTGAAGTTGCCTCATAACCCATAAAGTGCGGTGATTTTTTGGCCTAAATTGAGGAAGCCAGCGCCCTATTCCATAAGTAGTTAAGCTACCTAGCCCATTACCTAGTGTTGCCATAAAAAGAAGTAAAAAAATATCCGTACTTAGCCAAGTTCCTAACGCTAATTTGGGGATAGCTAATGCAATAAATATTATCTCTGAATTACCTGGTAATACCGTCGCACTTAGAAATGCACTCGCAAACATTAACCATAAGGCATGAGTTTGCCAAAAATCGGAAAGTAATCCTAATAACCATTCCATCATTTTGTGGTTATAATTTGTTGAGTCCGAATATCAAAAACATCCATTCCGGCACTTAAACCTGCTTTTACGCCCAAGTCTGCATCTTCAAAAACAATACAGTTTGTAGGATTAATCTTGATCAGCTCTGCACAGCGTAAAAAAGTTTCTGGATGAGGTTTATGCGCTTTTACATCGTCTGCACTGACAATGGCATTAAAATAAGAGGCAATATTAAGTTTATCTATCAACATATCAATAATTTTTCGATGAGAGCCCGAGCCTAACGCAATCGGTTTTTTCTGATAGAAATGTTTTACAATATCAAATGTGGGAAGCAAGGTGGATTGTGATGGAATGAGCTGATAAGATAAAGCACGTTTTGCTGTAATAACTTCATCAAGGCGCTCAAGTGGCATATTAGCCGATTTCATCATTTCCTCTGCAATGGTTCTTACGGTTGCCCCACCTAGGTTATACATGATTTGACTGTCAAATTCGTAGCCAAATTGTTTTCCCACCATTCTCCATGCTTTTGCGTGAACAGGCATAGTATCAATGAGGGTTCCATCCATATCAAAAATTAATCCTTCATATCGATCGAACATTGCATAATTAAACATTTTTACATCCTTACTTATTTTTAAATTTTTATCATTTTGCTATAAAATTGCGATCTCTTGTTTTATTTTTATAAAGATCGGTAAATTAAAGCACAAATTTTGAACAAATAGAATTCAAATACGATTGCTTCAGCAATTAGAATGTTGGAAAGTTCCTAGGCGAATTAATTAATCGATTATTGAATATTCATACGCTTGTTTTAGATTGCAATGGAATAATATTGTCCCTGACTGATAAGAAATGATTTCATTCACATTGGTGAGCAAGGTTAAAGTTAACCTTGCTTTTGAATTTTATTGCGTTAATGTTTTTTTATAGGCATAAAGTGTATTGCTCATTAACATTGCAACGGTCATTGGCCCAACTCCACCTGGAACAGGGGTAATATATGCCGCTTTTTCAGCTGCTTTGTCAAACTCTACATCGCCTACTAATTTTCCATCTACACGATTAATTCCGACATCAATGACAACCGCACTTTCTTTGATCCAATCGCCAGGAATTAAATTCGGCTTACCCACTGCAACGACAAGTATATCAGCTTGGCGAACATGACTTTCCAAATCTTTAGTGAATCGATGAGTCACAGTGACGGTTGCACCTGCTAATAATAATTCTAAAGACATTGGGCGGCCGACAATATTGGATGCACCTACAATTACCGCGTGTTTGCCATGTAAATCAATGCCTGTTGTTTCTAATAGTTTCATTACACCATAAGGTGTGCAGGCTCGTAATGTTGGAATTCGTTGACACAATCTTCCTACATTATAAGGATGGAAGCCATCCACGTCTTTTTTCGGATCAATATGTTCAATAATAGCTTCTGCATTGATTTGTTGAGGTAAGGGGAGTTGTACTAAGATACCATCAATTGTTTTGTCGTTATTGAGTTTATCGATGAGGGCTAATAATTCGGCTTGTGTAGTTGTTTCTGGTAAATCATAAGATTGGGAAAGTATGCCGATTTCTTCACAGCTTTTACGTTTACTTCCTACATAAATTTGTGATGCAGGATCTGCCCCAACGAGAATGACTGCAAGCCCTGGTGCACGTTTACCTTGAGCAATATAATGTTCAATCTCAGAGGCAACATCAGATTTGATTTTTTTTGAAAGGGTAGTACCAGAGATGATTTGTGCCGTCATTTAGTTGTCCTTTTATATGAAAAGAGAGAAAACGTTTGCTATTCTAACGGACAATGAATTTTTTACAACGGGAAATAGTGACATTTCCTAAATTGAAATAATTTTGAGCAATTAGCTTAAAAAATAAAAAAAGTCATTGACTGGTATCAAAACAAATCTATAATTAATTCAGTTTATCGGCGAGTAGCGCAGCTTGGTAGCGCAACTGGTTTGGGACCAGTGGGTCGTAGGTTCAAATCCTATCTCGCCGACCACTTCTTTTATATTGTCTTGAAATTCTGTAAAAAAGAAATCCTTTGAATGCGCCCTTAGCTCAGCTGGATAGAGCAACGCCCTTCTAAGGCGTGGGTCAAAGGTTCGAATCCTTTAGGGCGTGCCATTTATTTCTTCAATCCGTTTTTTATTCTCTTTTATTCTCTTTTATTAATTTCTTTTGCTATTTAAGCAAGCTACAATACGCCCCCAAATTTTATCAATATAAATCAGAAAGAGAATTATTATGCCCTTTGCTATTGGTCAGCGCTGGTTGAGTGAAAGTGAAAACGCTTTAGGATTAGGTATCATTACCGCATTAGATCAAAGAACTGTCGCGATTTATTTCCCTGCTGCGGATGAAACGCGTATATATGCTGCTGCACAAGCGCCTTTAAGCCGAATTGTATTTAGTAAAGGTGAAACATTATCTCATCAAGCTGGTTGGCAAGGTGAGATTTTAGACGTTCAAAATATGAACGGTTTACTCTTTTATTTAGTTAAAAATCCACAAGGTGAAGATGTCATTGTGCAAGAACGTGATATTTCACCGATTATTTCTTTTAGCCAAGCGAAAGATCGTTTGTTTTCAGCGCAAATTGATCGCAGCAGTCATTTTGCATTGCGTTATCGCACGCTTTGTCATCAGCAAGCACAATTTAAATCGCCATTGCGTGGTTTGCGTGGAACGCGTGCGGGTTTAATTCCTCATCAGCTTCATATTGCAGCTGAAGTCGGTAATCGAGTTAATCCTCGTGTGTTATTGGCGGATGAGGTTGGTTTAGGGAAAACCATTGAAGCTGGAATGATTTTGCAGAATCAACTTTTTGCTGAGAAAGTGCAACGTGTTCTTATTATCGTGCCAGAAACGTTGCAACATCAATGGCTGGTGGAAATGCTTCGTCGTTTTAATTTGCATTTTTCACTTTTTGATGAAGAACGTTGCAACGATTTTGATCTTGATGCCGTTAATCCATTTACAACTGAAAGCTTAATTATCTGTTCGCTGAATTGGTTAGCAACTCATCCAAACCGAGTAGAGCAGGCGCTTGATGCTCAATTTGACTGTTTAATTGTGGATGAGGCACATCACCTCGTGTGGTCAGAATCTTCACCGAGTGTAGCTTATTTATTAGTTGAACAGCTTGCTCGTATTATTCCCTCTGTCTTGTTACTTACTGCAACTCCAGAGCAACTTGGGCAAGAAAGTCATTTTGCTCGTTTGCGCTTACTGGATCCAGAACGTTTCTTTGATTATCAAACCTTTGTGAAAGAGCAGGAACACTATCAACCTGTGGTTAACGCTGTTGAATCTTTGCTGGCAAATAAGGCATTAAGTGCGGTAGAAAAAAATCATATTTCTGATTTGTTGCTTGAACAAGATGTCGAGCCACTTTTTAACGCGATTGCATCAAATAATGATGAAGAACAACAGCGTACCCGTCAGGAACTGATCCAATCCTTAATTGATCGTCACGGCACTGGGCGAATGCTGTTCCGCAATACACGTCAAGGCGTGAAAGGTTTTCCGCACCGTGTTTACCACCAAATTACACTCTCGGAAGAGAATGATAAAATTGATTGGCTGATTGATTTCCTCAAACTCCATCGCGATGAAAAAATTTTTGTGATTTGTCAGACTGCGGCCACGGCGATTCAGTTAGAACAAATTTTACGTGAACGTGAGGCGATTCGTGCCGCAGTGTTCCACGAAAAAATGTCGATTATTGAACGAGATAGAGCCGCAGGGTATTTTGCGGATTTAGAAAACGGCGCACAGGTTTTACTTAGCTCGAGTATTGGGTCGGAAGGGCGTAATTTCCAATTTGCGGCAAATTTAGTGTTATTTGATTTACCGACAAATCCTGATTTATTGGAACAATGTATTGGCCGATTAGATCGTATTGGACAAAAACGTGATGTGCAAATTTATGTGCCTTGTGCGAAAGATTCGCCTCAAAGTCGTTTAGCGCGTTGGTACAATGAGGGACTAAATGCTTTTGAACAAACTTGTCCAATGGGAATGGCATTATTTTTTCAGTTTGCCGATGCGTTGGAAAAAGTGCGGTCAAATTCTACCGCACTTTCAGAGAATGAATTTTCTGAATTATTAAAACAAACTAAAACTGCGCGAGAAAAACTCAAGATTGAGTTAGAAAAAGGTCGGGATCGTTTATTAGAGCTAAATTCTCATGGCGGTGAGCAAGCACAAGCGCTAGCGGATCAAATTGCTGATGAAGATAATTCGCCTGATCTTGTGAATTTTGCTTTAAAATTATTTGATATTATTGGCGTAGAGCAAGAGGATCTTGGGGCTAATAGTATTGTAATTAGTCCAACTGGGACAATGCTTGTGCCCGATTTTCCAGGTTTAAAAGAAGAAGGTGTGACAGTTACCTTTGATCGAGAACTTGCCCTTGCTCGCGAAGAAATGGAATTCTTGACTTGGGATCATCCTATGATTCGTCAAGGTATTGATCTTGTTGCTTCGGGTGATATTGGCAAAGCCGCAATGGCATTGCTTGTAAATAAACAACTGCCAGTAGGAACCTTATTAATTGAATTGATTTACGTGGTGGAAAGCCAATCGCCAAAAGGGTTACAGCTCAATCGTTTCTTGCCGCCAACGCCTATTCGTCTGTTGCTTGATAACAAAGGAAATAACATTGGTGAGCAGGTTGCTTTTGAAACATTGCATAGCAAATTGAAACCACTTGGTAAAAATATTGCTAATCAAATGGTGAAAATGACACGGAATAATATTGAAGCCTTGATTACACGAGGCGATCAGCTTGTAAAATCTTTAGCTGAACCGATTATTGCTGAAGCTAAAAATCAAGCAGATCAACAATTAAGCTCAGAAATTAACCGTTTACAGGCTTTGCGAGCTGTGAATAAAAATATTCGTCAAAGCGAAATTGATATTTTGGAACAACAACGAACACAATCACTAGATGAGCTTTCTAAAGCAAATTGGCGTTTGGATTGCTTGCGTGTTATTGTGACGAACAAGGAATAAAAATGGCATTGATTGAATACAATCCGCCTCTTGAACCTTATTTGGATATTATTTATCAAGATAATCATTTGTGCGTGGTGAACAAACCTAGCGGTTTGCTTTCTGTGCCGGGCAATCAACCACAATATTACGATAGCGCAATGAGTCGAGTGAAAGAAAAATTCGGCTTTTGTGAGCCTGCTCATCGTTTGGATATGGCAACGAGCGGTATTATTGTGTTTGCTTTAAGTAAGGCGGCGGATCGTGAATTAAAACGTCAATTTCGCGAACGTGAACCGAAAAAACATTATCAAGCGATTGTTTGGGGGCATTTGGAGAAAGATTATGGCAAGGTAAATTTGCCGATGATTTGTGATTGGGAAAATCGACCTCGCCAACGTTTGGATTTCGTTTTAGGAAAAAGAGCGGTCACAAAATTCGAAGTTTTAGCACGTTTGCTTAATAACAGTACTCGCGTGAAACTGACACCCGTGACAGGCCGATCTCATCAATTACGATTGCATATGCTAGCTTTAGGGCATCCCATTCTAGGCGATAAATTTTACTCTCATCCTCAGGCTAAAGCTATGTCGCCAAGATTATGCTTGCACGCAGAAGAATTGACGATTACTCACCCCATTACAGGGGAAACAATGACCTTTAATGCGAAGTCCGATTTTTAAATTTGCGTAGAAGTACGAGATCACGAATGAAAAACTTTTTAGCTCAACAAGGAAAAATCACGCTAATTCTCACCGCACTTTGCGCGCTTATTTATATTGCTCAACAGCTGGGGTTTGAAGATGATATTATGTATTTGATGCATTACCCCGCTTATGAAGAGCAAGATAGCGAAGCGTGGCGTTATATTTCACATACATTGGTACATTTATCTAATTTGCATATTTTGTTTAATCTGTCTTGGTTTTTTATTTTCGGTGGAATGATTGAGCGCACTTTTGGTTCGGTCAAATTATTGATGTTGTACGTTGTGGCCTCCGCCGTAACAGGCTATGTGCAAAATTATGTGTCCGGCCCTGCTTTCTTTGGACTTTCTGGGGTTGTATATGCTGTGTTGGGGTATGTATTTATATGCGATAAATTGAATCATCATTTATTTGATCTGCCAGAAGGTTTTTTCACAATGTTATTGGTGGGGATCGCATTAGGTTTTATTAGCCCCTTATTTGGTGTTGAAATGGGAAATGCAGCGCATATATCAGGCCTGGTTGTCGGCTTGATTTGGGGATTTATCGATAGCAAATTACGTAAAAATTCGCTAGAGTAGGTGTGTTCAATTTGGATAAAGGGTTTTCTATGAAGCAGTCGTTACGGCATCAACAAATTATTAAACTGGTGGAACAATCCGGCTATTTAAGCACGGAAGAATTGGTTGCTGCCTTAGATGTTAGCCCTCAAACGATTCGCCGTGATTTGAATATTTTGGCGGAGTTAGATTTAATTCGCCGCCATCACGGTGGTGCGGCATCGCCATCTTCTGCAGAAAATTCTGATTACGTGGATCGTAAGCAATTCTTTTCATTACAAAAAAATAATATTGCACAGGAAGTCGCAAAGTTGATTCCTAACGGCGCATCGTTGTTTATTGATATTGGTACGACGCCTGAGGCTGTCGCCAATGCCTTGCTTGGACACGAAAAACTCAGAATTGTGACGAACAATCTGAATGCCGCTCATCTTTTACGCCAAAATGAAAGTTTTGATATTGTCATGGCAGGCGGATCATTGCGAATGGATGGTGGCATTATTGGCGAAGCTACGGTGAATTTTATTTCTCAATTTCGCCTAGATTTTGGTATTTTAGGGATTAGCGCGATCGATGCAGATGGTTCACTATTGGATTATGATTACCACGAAGTACAAGTAAAACGAGCGATTATTGAAAGTTCACGTCAGACGTTATTAGTGACCGATCACTCTAAATTTACGCGCCAAGCGATTGTTCGATTGGGCGAATTAAGTGATGTAGAATATTTGTTTACGGATAAGGTCCCTAATAGTGTTACCGATTATTTACACGATAAGAAAACAAAATTAGTTTTATGTTAGTTTTATCAGATATGAAGAAAAACCCCGCTTAATTAGCAGGGTTTTTTTATATGTAATTAATGTATTTTTTCTACTTGACTAAATTCAAGTTCAACAGGTGTTGCGCGACCAAAGATAGATACTGAGACTTTTAAGCGACCTTTTTCATAATCTACTTCTTCTACTGTTCCGTTAAAGTCTGCGAATGGACCTTCAGTGACTCGAACTTCTTCACCAGGGTGATACTCATTACGATGGCGTGGTTTATCTGAGCTTTGTTCTAATCGATTTAGAATAGCATCTGCTTCACGTTTAGAAATTGGCGCAGGTTTATCAGGTGTACCGCCAATGAATCCCATGACACGGGGGACACTTTTTACTAAGTGCCAAGTATCATCATTCATTTCCATTTCAACAAGGACATAGCCTGGGAAAAATTTACGTTCGCTTTTACGACGTTTACCTGCAACATTCTCAACGACTTCTTCAGTTGGAACTAACACTTCACCAAATTGGTCTTCCATTTGTTGCTGTTTAATGTATTCACGCAAAGTTAAAGCCACTCGGCTTTCAAAACCAGAAAACGCCTGTAATACATACCAACGTTTTTTTGATACAGTTGTTTCTTCAGTCATTTTAGAATCTCAAATCAGTTAAGAAATTAATTACTGTGACAATAATCGAATCTGTCGCCCAGAAAAATAAGGATGCAATGATTGTTACCCCAATTACGATTAATGTAGTTTGACGCGCTTCTTGGCGACTTGGCCATACCACTTTTTGCGCTTCTATTTTTGAATCTTTAAAGAATGTACGAGCTTTTGTACCTTGATTAGTAATTGCAGCAAATGCAAAAGCAATCACTAATGCAATAACGACACACACTACACGAATAGGTAATGAATATACTTTTTGGAAATAAACATTACCAATTGCAGCTGCCGCAAAAAAGACTGCGACTAAAATCCAAAGAAGGGTATTTAATCCTTTAGATTTATCTTCTACCACCGTCTCTGATACATTTTTCTTTTTATCAACAATTTCAGTTGCCATAAATTGAATCCGTTATTTACTTAGGAAAATAAGAATAAAGTTATAAGAACGTGAGATTGTAGCATTTTCTTTTCTCCTTGCCTATTGAAAATCATCAAGCAAAATAGAAAATATAGGGAAAAACAACCGCACTTTTCTATTAAGAATGATATTCTAATTTTGGAGCAGTATTATCTACGATAGTGCTTTCATCCACGACTACTTTACGTAAATTTTCGATAGATGGTAAATCATACATCGTATCAAGCAATACCGCCTCGACAATAGAACGTAACCCACGCGCGCCTGTTTTTCTTTCAAGCGCTTTCTTCGCCATTGCTTTTAAAGCTTCTGGAGTGAATTCTAATTCCACATTTTCAAGTCCAAATAAAGCTTGATATTGTTTAGTTAAGGCATTTTTAGGCTGTGTAAGAATTTGCACAAGGGCCTCTTCATCTAATTCACTTAGTGGAGAAATCATTGGTAAACGCCCAATAAATTCCGGAATTAAACCAAACTTCATTAAATCATCAGGTTCTACTTGGCGAAATAATTCAGAAAGAGACTTTTCTTCTTCATCCTTTTCTACTTTCGCACTAAAACCGATACTCGTACTTGTTTGTGTACGTTTACTGATAATTTTATCCAATCCCGCAAATGCGCCGCCGCAGATAAAGAGAATTTTTGACGTATCCAATTTCACCATTTCTTGCTGCGGATGTTTACGTCCGCCTTGAGGTGGAATAGACGCTACAGTACCTTCAATGAGTTTTAACAATGCTTGTTGTACACCTTCGCCAGATACATCTCGAGTAATTGATGCGCCTTCCGATTTACGGCTAATTTTATCAATTTCATCAATATAGATAATGCCTTGCTCCGCTTTTTCAGTATTATACTCACAGTTTTGTAAAAGCTTTTGTAAGACATTTTCTACATCTTCACCCACGTAGCCAGCCTCAGTCAATGTTGTCGCGTCAGCCATCGCAAACGGCACATTTAAGCGACGAGCTAATGTTTGAGCAAGCAATGTTTTACCACTACCCGTTGGTCCAATAAGCAAGATATTACTTTTACCGAGCTCAACATCGTTATTTTCATGATTAGTTCGTAAGCGTTTATAATGATTGTAAACTGCGACAGAAAGCACTTTTTTCGCATAATCTTGGCCAATAACATAATCATCTAGATGAGCACGAATTTCGTGAGGAGTTGGTAATTTCTCCTCATTGTCTGCCGCACTTTCGTCTACACTTTCATCATTACTTTCTTCAAGCATTGAATGACAAAGTTCAATACACTCATTACAAATATAGCCGTCTGTACCAGCAATTAATTTATCTACTTCGCCTTTTTCTTTTCCGCAAAAAGAGCAATGTAAATCTTTATCTTTGTCTGACATGTGTTTCCTTAACGTTTAATTAAAACTTCATCAACTAAACCATACGCTTTTGCTTCTTCAGCTGACATAAAGTTATCGCGATCTGTATCTTTCTCAATTCGTTCGATACTTTGCCCAGTATGGAATGCTAGACGATCGTTTAAGGTGTGTTTAATTTTCAAAATTTCTTGTGCATGAATTTGAATATCCGATGCTTGACCTCGGAAACCGCCCAACGGTTGGTGAATCATCACACGCGCATTTGGTAACGCAGCTCGTTTTCCTGCGGTTCCGCCAGCAAGCAAGAATGCGCCCATTGAGCATGCCTGACCGATACAAAGTGTACGAATATCTGGCTTAATAAATTGCATTGTGTCGTAAATAGCCATACCTGCAGTCACAGAACCACCGGGAGAGTTGATATAGATATTGATATCTTTAGTTGGATCTTCAGACTCTAAAAAAAGCAGCTGAGCTACAATGAGATTTGCCATGCGATCTTCCACTTCACCACTAAGGAAGATCACACGCTCTTTTAATAAACGGGAATAAATGTCGTATGAACGCTCGCCACGCGAAGTCTGTTCAACAACCATAGGAATTACACTCATTTTCTTACCTTTTTCTCTAAAATTGCTGATTATTTTACTCTAAATAACCTACAAATAAAAATGCGGTCGCTTTTGTGAAAGAGAGCGACCGCACTTTTATTCAATCATAACGATATTAATTCATCATTATGCCTGTGGATTCATAATTTCATCAAATGAAGAAACTTTTTCAGTAACTTGTGCTTTAGCAAGTACTGCATCCACCGCTTGTTCTTCTAATACTACGTTACGAATATTGTTCATTAACTCTTCGTTTTTACTATAGTATTCAACAACCTCAGCTGGTTGCTCATAAGCTGATGCAATATCTGCAATCATGGCTTTAGCGCGTTCTTCATCAGCTTTTAATTCATTAGATTTAATCACCTCAGAGAATAATAAACCTACTTGAACACGACGAGTTGCTTCCGCTTCAAATAATTCACGTGGTAACTGTGCAGCTTGTTGTGCATTGCCACCAAAACGTTGAGCCGCTTGATTGCGTAATACATTAATTTCTTCTTCTACAGCAGAAGCTGGAACTTCAATTGGATTTTGTTCAATTAACCCATTGATTACTTGTTGTTTAACGCGTGAAACTAATGCATTTTTCAATTCACGTTCCATATTCTTACGAATTTCTACACGTAAATCCGCAACAGATTTAGTATTCGGACCAAACTTAGCAACAAACTCATCTGTTAACTCAGGTAACACCATGTTTTCTACTTTTTTCAAGGTAATTGCAAATTTTGCCGCTTTACCTTTTAAGTTTTCTGCATGGTATTCAGCAGGGAAAGTTACATTAATATCAAATTGCTCACCTGCTTTATGGCCTACGATACCATCTTCAAAACCAGGAATCATACGACCTTGTCCCATAAATAATACGAAGTCAGATGCTTTACCACCTTCAAACTCTTCGCCATCTACAGAACCAACAAAATCAATAGTTACGCGATCATCTGCTTTTGCTGCAGAGTTGGTTTCTGCCCAAGTTGCTTGTTGTTTACGTAACACATCAACCATTTTGTCAATATCAGCTTCTGTGATTTCAACAGTTGGTTTTTCAACTTTAATATTCTCTAAACCTTGTAATTTAACTTCTGGATAAACTTCAAAAGTTGCTGTAAAAACTAGATCTTTACCTTCTTCAAAAGTTTCAATACCAAAAGTTGGACGACCTGCAATATTAATCTTTTCTGCAATCACAGCATCAAAAAAATGACGTGGTAATAAATCGTTTAATACATCTTGACGGATTGATGCACCGAAACGTTGTTCGATAATATGAGCAGGTACATGGCCTTTACGGAAACCATCTACACGAACATTTTTTGATGCACGTTTAAATTCTTCACGAACTGCTTTAGATACAGTTTCAGCTGGAACGGTGATCGCTACACGGCGTTCTAAACCTTGAGTTGTTTCAATATTTAATGACATTTGTTACCTCAATTAATTTGCACTCGGTAAAAATCCACACCGAACACGTTTGTTAAATAAAATAAGACGCCTGATTATAGCGAAAGAAATCTAAGCAGTCGATATGAGACTGATGAAAAGTTGTATTTTAATGGTTTTTTTATACATATTTTTTACGTAATAATTTGATATTGAATTTATAAATCTGCTTGATTATTTCTAATGTGGTGAGTAGACTTGGAAAAGTTCAATATATTTTAAATATATTTATTTTTTAACTCTTAACAAAACAAGGAAAGCAAATGATGAAAAAAACACTTCTCGCTTTAACAGTAGCTGCATTGGCTGCAAGTTCTGCACAAGCTTACAAATTCCAAATTCAAGAAACTGGTACAGATATTGATTTCAATGGCTCTTTACGTGTGAAATGGGAAAGTACCTCTCATACCACAGATACTTATGGTAGTACACCTAGTCAGAAAAAAGATCATATTAATCATGCTGTTTCTAATAATGGTTCACGTTTTGGTTTCAAAGTGAAACAAAAATTAACTGATGATTTCTATGCTTTAGGTCGTGTTGAGTGGCGTTTACGTGGAGAAGCTGATTCTCAACATGATTTTGATCATCTGTATACGCGTATCCTTTATGCAGGTTTTGGTTATAAGCATGCGGAGAAACAATTTAGTGAATTAACTTATGGTAATATGCCAACTATCACTGATGAAGTAAAACGTACAGATTTAGCTAATACTTATAGCTTATCTGATGGTTTATTAGATAGTGCAGCTCGTCGTGCAACTCAATATACTTATACTTCAGAATATGGAAATGGTGATAAAGTAAGAGCAGGTATTTACTACGGTGGAGCTAGCAAACGTGGTGATACTAATCTAGATTTAAAAAATCCTCGTAAAAATGTTTGGGGTGTAGGTTCTATTTACGAGCACAAAATTAATGATATTCAAAGTGTAAGTTTTGGTGCAGGCTTTACGCGTGAAATTTCTGCGAATACAAATGCTAATAATTCATTTGCAACAAATGCTTATTCTTTAGGTGCATCTTATACATTTGTAAATACAACTTATGGTATTGATCTTGAACGTCAAGTTACTAACCATAAAGGTGGTTATGATAACAAAAATACCAAGAATGAAATTCGTACAATTGTTCTTCAAAAATTCAATAACCCATGGACCTATAATAATGATTTAAATGTATATGCGATGTATGCATATAAAACAGATAAGGATCATACAGGTTATCGTACAGAAAAAACTAAAAATCAATTTATGGTGGGAACAGAGTACTACGTATATAAACAAGGTTCCATTAAGGTTAAACCATTTGTTGAATGGCAAGCAACACGAACCAAAACTCAAGAAAATGGTGTAGAAACTAGCAAAGCGCATGATTACAAAACTGTTGTAGGTTTACGTGCTTATTGGTAATCTAGGACTGTCATTGAGTGTGAGCGGGATATTGCAAAATATCCCGCTTTTATTTTATTGAATATTGACGAGAAAGCCGAAGCTTGTAGAATCAATCATATTGGTAAATAAAGTGATCAGTTTATGGTAGAAATACTTTTTCAACGCATAAAGCATGAAGAGCTTTGCCCTCAATGTGGTGCGCCTTTGCAAATTAAACAAGGCAAAAAAGGGCTGTTTTTAGGTTGCTCTGCTTATCCTGAATGTGATTATTTGCGTCCTTTGCAACGATCGGAGCATAAAGTATTAAAAACACTTGATGAAATTTGCCCGAAGTGCGGTAATTTATTGCAGTTGAAACAAGGCAGTTTTGGGATGTTTATTGGTTGTAGCCATTATCCCGAATGCGATTTTGTGGTGCGAGAAGAATCTGAATCTGAGGAAAAAATTACTTGTCCTGAATGTAAAACTGGGCATTTGATTTCTCGTCGGGGTCGCCAAGGAAAAATTTTTTACGGTTGCAATAATTTCCCTAAATGTAAATTTTCTTTGCCTGCCAAGCCTTATGCCGTGCCTTGCCCAACGTGCCATTTTCCACTTTCTTTGTTAAAAAGCGAAGATGGGGAAAAACAAATTTTCCAGTGTGCAAATAAAACTTGCCGTCATATTTTTGAGCAATAAAAGTAAAAGAGTGAAATGAATAGAGAACAAATCGTCGAGGCTCTTCGACAAAATCAAGTAGTTGCTTATCCTACTGAAGCTGTATTTGGCTTGGGCTGTAATCCGCAAAGTGAAAGTGCGGTAAAAAAATTACTTGATTTGAAACAACGTCCAGTGGAAAAAGGGCTGATTTTAGTAGCACCAAGCTTGGGGTTTTTCCGTCCTTTTGTTGATTTTGAGCTGATTAGCGATGAACAGCTTTCTCGCCTGCAAGGTAAATATGAACGTCCAACAACTTGGATTGTGCCCGCCAAATCGACCACCCCGCATTTTATCACGGGCAAATTTGATAGCATCGCGATACGTTTGTGTAATCACCCTTCCGTAAAAGCCTTATGTGAACTCACGGGGTTTGCATTAACTTCGACTAGCGCAAATCTGACTGGTGAGCCACCTTGCCGCATCGCTGATGAAGTGCGGTTACAATTCGGTGCTGATTTTCCTGTATTAGATGAAACTGTGGGCGGCGCACTCAATCCATCCGAAATTCGAGACTTGCGCACAAATCAACTTTTTAGACAGGGATAATTTATGGATCTTTATGCTGTGTGGGGTAATCCGATTGCGCAAAGTAAATCCCCGTTAATTCAAAATAAGTTAGCAGAGCAAACGCATCAAACCATAGAGTACATCGCAAAATTAGGCGATCTTGATGCTTTTGAACAACAGCTTTTGGCATTTTTTGAGGATGGTGCGAAAGGTTGCAATATTACTTCGCCTTTTAAAGAACGAGCCTACCAGCTGGCAGATGAATATAGCCAACGAGCAAAACTGGCGGAAGCCTGTAATACGCTAAAAAAACTCAATGATGGTAAACTTTATGCAGATAACACTGATGGGATCGGTTTGGTGACGGATTTACAACGTTTAAATTGGCTTCATCCAAATCAGCGCGTATTAATTCTGGGAGCAGGCGGAGCAACAAAAGGCGTATTATTGCCACTTTTACAAGCTCAACAAAATATTGTTCTTGCTAACCGCACTTTTTTGAAAGCCAAAGAATTAGCCGAAAGATTTCAGCCTTACGGCAATATTCAAGCCGCCTCAATGGATTCTATTCCGCTACAAACTTATGATTTAGTGATTAATGCCACTTCTGCCGGATTAAGTGGTGGAACCGCTTCAGTTGATGCTGAAATTTTAAAATTGGGCTCGGCTTTTTATGATATGCAATATGCGAAAGGTGCGGACACGCCATTTATTGCATTATGCAAAAGTTTGGGTTTAACCAATGTTAGCGATGGCTTTGGAATGCTGGTCGCGCAAGCTGCACATTCTTTCCATTTATGGCGAGGCGTAATGCCAGATTTTGTCGCGGTTTATGAGCAGCTTAAAAAGGAGATGTTATGATTACTCGATGCCCTTGGGTTAGCGAACAACCTATTTATATTGATTATCATGACAATGAATGGGGTAAGCCTGAATTCGATAGCCAAAAGCTATTTGAAAAAATTTGTCTGGAAGGGCAGCAAGCGGGGCTTTCGTGGATTACGGTTTTGAAAAAACGTGAATCTTACCGTGCAGCCTTTCATCAATTTGATCCGAAAAAAATTGCAAAAATGACCGCACTTGATATTGATGCTTGTATGAAAAATGCAGGATTAATTCGCCATCGAGCCAAGTTAGAGGGCATTGTCAAAAATGCGAAAGCTTATTTGGAGATGGAAAAGTGCGGTGAAAATTTCAGTGATTTTATTTGGTCATTTGTGAATCATAAACCGATCGTCAATGATGTGCCTGATTTGCGAACTGTACCTGTTAAAACAGAAATATCTAAAGCTCTTTCTAAAGCTTTAAAAAAACGTGGTTTCGTCTTTGTTGGCGAAACCACGTGCTATGCGTTTATGCAGTCTATGGGATTGGTGGACGATCATTTAAATGATTGCCCTTGCAAAACTCGCTAGTGTTTATGCTGATCGCGCTCCCATAAATCGGCGTATTTTACAAAGGTTGAATGCGCTGATAACACTGCTAATAAAAATCCTTGTTTGCCATCTAAAAAACCCGCTTTTAACAAATACATCTTCACAAAACAACCGAGCGCATGCGTGATTCCCTGCCAAAGTGTCGCTTTTTTTCCTTTTGCTTGGCGTTGGTCTGCCCACGCTTTTGCATAACCCGCTGATTTCACTAGATAATGATGGATGCTTTTATAAGTGAAATGTTCTAAATCCCCCGTTAATTTTTCTACTTTTGTCCCAGCTGGAAATTCGACTTTTTCATGTACAAGCGAATCGTTATATTGCGCATAGTTTGTGCGGTAGAGGCGAACCACATAATCGGGATACCAGCCTGAATGGCGAATTTCACGCCCAAATACCTCACTCACTCGTGGAATTTCATAAACGGTATTTTCTCGATCATTTTTAACCGCACTTAAGATAGCTTGTTGTAGCTTGGGCGTAACGCGTTCATCTGCATCTAGCCAAAGTACATAATCACTGGTTACATATTGTTGGGCTAATTGGCGTTGTTTACCAAAGCCCGGCCACTGGCTATTTTCATAGAATTTCGCCCCATAACTGAGCGCAATTTCTTTAGTGTTATCTGTGCTGCCTGAATCTAGAATGATAATCTCATCCACCCAATCTTTTACGGTATCTAAACAATTGGCGAGGTCTTGTGCTTCATTTTTTACAATCATCGCTACGCTAATTGTAGGCATATTTTCAATCCTTTTTTTGCTATACTAGCTGAAATTTTTTCAAGTATAACCGAATTTCATTTATGTGGCGTTTTTTTTATACGAGCTTGATGTATCTGATTCAACCGTTAGTGCTGCTCTTTATGTGGCTACGCGGATTTAAGGCACCGAATTACCGAAAAAGGCTTGGTGAGCGTTATGGTTTTTATGCCTCACTGACACCTCCTAAGGCTGGAGGTATCATTATTCATGCGGCATCAGTGGGTGAGGTTATTGCTGCTACACCACTCGTGCAAAAACTCCAACAAAATTACCCGCACTTACCGATTACTTTCACTACGGTCACCCCTACGGGTTCTGATCGTGTCAAAGCGGCTTTTGGCGATAGCGTTTTCCATTGCTATTTGCCTTACGACATACCTTGCGCCATTAATCGTTTTATTGACTTTGTTCAGCCAAAACTTTGTATTGTGATTGAAACAGAACTTTGGCCAAATTTAATTCAACAATTTTATCACCGTGACATTCCTTTTGTGGTGGCAAATGCACGCTTGTCTGCTCGTTCAGCGCGCCGTTATGGAAAAATTAAACCGCATTTGCAAAATATGTTTTCACAAATTGATTTAATTGCACCTCAAGACCACATTAGTAGCAATCGTTATTTGGATTTAGGTTATCGCAAAGATAAATTGAAGGTGACGGGCAATATTAAATATGATCTTTCCATCACTGATGAGTTACGTGAAAAAATTGATGCTTTACGAGCACTTTGGGTAAAAAATCGTCCGATTTGGATTGCGGCGAGCACCCATGAAGGCGAAGAGCAAATTATCTTACAAACACATCGCCAATTATTGGAAAATTACCCGAATTTATTGTTATTGCTCGTTCCTCGTCATCCAGAGCGTTTTAATGTGGTGGCTGATTTACTTAAAAAAGAAAAATTCCAATTTATTCGCCGTTCGACAAATGAGTTATCAAATGAGAATACTCAAGTGATTTTGGGTGATAGTATGGGCGAACTTATGTTGATGTATGGCGTTTCTGATATTGCTTTTGTGGGGGGAAGCCTTGTGAAACATGGTGGACATAATCCGCTTGAACCTCTTGCGTTTAAAATGCCAGTGATTACCGGCAAGCATACTTTCAATTTCCCTGAGATATTCCGAATGCTGGTGGAAGTACAAGGTGTGCTGGAAGTTAATTCAACCGCAGATGCCTTAGAGCGCGCGGTAGAAGCCTTATTAAATTCAAAAGAGGCGAGCGAACGTTTAGGCAATGCTGGCTATGAAGTACTGATGGAAAACCGAGGGGCATTACAGCGTTTGTTAGATTTATTAAAATCTTATTTGGAGCGCAATGTATGACGAGCGTGATTTATCCCGGTACTTTCGACCCGATTACGAACGGTCATTTAGACATTATTGAAAGAAGTGCGGTAATTTTTCCTCGTGTTTTAGTGGCGGTGGCGAATAGCCCAAGCAAGAAACCGCTATTTTCGTTGGATGAACGAGTAGAACTTGTGCGTCAATCTGTTGCACATTTATCCAATGTGGAGGTTTTTGGCTTCTCTGATTTGTTGGCCAATGTGATTAAGCAGCACAATATTTCCTCTATTATTCGCGGCGTACGCACGACAACAGATTTTGAATATGAACTTCAATTGGCGGCATTGAATCGTTTACTAACAAAAGGCGTAGATAGTTTGTTTTTCCCTCCAGCAGAAAAATGGGCGTTTGTTTCTTCCACCATTGTGCGTGAAATTTATTTACATGGCGGAGATGTCGCTGAGCTGGTTCCTGTGTCTGTGTTTAATGCGTTAAAAGCACGATGATAAAAACCTTTATTTTTTTAACCGCATTTATCGTTTTGTCTGGTTGTGGTTCCGTGGTCAAACTTATCGATCCAACAGAAAAATATACTGCCTATGCAGGGGCGGCTTATGATCTTGAAATGGCTCAACAATGGGGATTGCCAATCTTAGATTTGCCCCTCTCATTTTTATTAGACACCGTATTACTGCCCTATGCGTGGGCTCAATAATTCTTATGAAACTCAATTCTCAACAACAACAAGCCGTTGAATATGTGACTGGCCCTTGTCTTGTGCTTGCTGGCGCTGGCTCAGGCAAAACTCGCGTAATCATTAATAAAATTGCCCATTTAATTGGAAAGTGTGGGTATTCTCCGAAACAAATTGCCGCAGTGACTTTCACTAACAAGGCCGCACGCGAGATGAAAGAGCGTGTGGCACATTCTATTGGCAAAGAACAATCCAAAGGCTTGCTTGTTTCCACTTTTCATACGCTCGGTTTTGACATTATTAAGCGTGAATATAAAGCGCTTGGCTTTAAATCGAATATGACTTTGTTTGACGAACATGATCAATTTGCGTTGTTAAAAGAGCTAACCTCTGATGTGTTAAAAGAAGATAAGGATTTATTGCGTGAGTTAATTTCAGTGATCTCTAACTGGAAGAACGATTTGATTTCGCCAAAACAGGCATTTGCGTTGGCGCGTGATGCTAAATATCAAACTTTTGCAAAATGTTATGAGCGTTATGCCACACAAATTCGAGCCTACAATGCCCTTGATTTTGATGATTTGATTATGCTGCCGACGTTGTTGTTTAAGCAAAATGAAGAAGTGCGGTCAAAATGGCAGGCAAAAATTCGTTATTTGTTGGTGGATGAATATCAAGATACCAATACCAGTCAATATGAACTGATTAAACTTTTAGTGGGGGATCGTGCTTGTTTCACTGTGGTGGGCGATGATGACCAATCTATTTATTCGTGGCGTGGCGCACGACCAGAGAATATGGTGCGTTTACGCGATGATTTCCCTCGTTTGCAAGTGATTAAGCTTGAGCAAAATTACCGTTCAACCCAGCGTATTTTGCATTGCGCTAATATCTTGATTGATAACAATGAGCATGTGTTTGATAAGAAACTTTTTTCAACTATTGGAGAAGGGGAGAAATTGCTTGTTATCGAAGCAAAAAATGAAGAACACGAAGCAGAACGGATTGTCGCCGAACTGATCGCCCATCGTTTTAGTCGTAAAACCAAATATAAAGATTATGCGATTTTGTATCGAGGCAATCATCAATCCCGATTGCTCGAAAAAGTACTGATGCAAAACCGTATTCCTTACAAAATTTCGGGCGGTACTTCTTTTTTCTCTCGTGCAGAAATCAAAGATATGATGGCGTATTTGCGCTTGGTGGTGAATCAAGATGATGACGCCGCATTCCTGCGTATTGTGAATACACCGAAACGTGAAATTGGCACCGCAACGTTACAAAAACTTGGTGAGTTGGCTCAAGAAAAACACATCAGTTTGTTTGAGGCTATTTTTGAGTTTGAACTTATTCAACGCATCACGCCAAAAGCCTATGATTCATTGCAAAAATTTGGTCGATGGATTGTCGAACTTAATGATGAAATTCAACGTTCTGAACCAGAACGTGCGCTACGTTCTATGTTATCTACAATTCATTATGAAGAATATTTGTACGAATACGCAACAAGCCCTAAAGCCGCAGAAATGCAAAGTAAGAATGTCGCCACACTATTTGACTGGGTTGCAGATATGTTAAAAGGCGATGAAACCAATGAGCCGATGAACCTTAATCAAGTAGTAACTCGCCTGACATTACGCGATATGTTGGAGCGAGGCGAAGATGATGACGAGAGCGATCAAGTTCAACTGATGACATTGCACGCCTCTAAGGGATTAGAATTTCCTTATGTTTATTTGATCGGTATGGAAGAGGGCATTTTGCCCCACCAAACTAGCATTGATGAAGACAACGTGGAAGAAGAACGCCGTTTGGCTTATGTAGGGATCACAAGAGCACAAAAAGAACTCACCTTTTCCTTGTGTCGAGAACGCCGTCAATATGGTGAATTAGTTCGCCCAGAACCGAGCCGATTTTTAGCTGAATTACCTAATGATGATGTGTTATGGGAACGTGATAAACCAAAACTAACCACCGAGCAAAAACAAGAAAAAACACAAAACCAACTTGATAGATTGAGGGCGATTTTGAAAGGAGGTTAGAAAATCTGGCTTGGAATGAAAAGACAAGAGTAGGACATAATCTGCACCTCAAATTAGGTGTCCAGGTTTTGGGATGCAGATCACTTTCGTATAAAAAAGGCCGTCTGAAATTTCAGACGGCCTTTACTTTTAACGCATCCACAATCAGCTTAAACACATTGGAATGTCCGCGGCGGCTGGGGTAATAGAGGTAAAGCGGTTCGTAAGTCATCGCATACTCAGGCAACAGCTCGACCAGGTGCCCCGAATTGAGAGCATCCGCTACGCTCATGTGTGCTATCCACGCAATTCCAAGGCCGTCTGAAACGGCTTGCTGACGCAGATGATTGTTGATGGAAAACTGCGATTTTGGCGTGAACGTAATCAGCTCTTTTTTGTATTTGAATTCCCACTGCATCTCCGTGCCGTGTTCAGCAGAGAGTTTTATGCCGATAAGGCGGTGTTGTTGCAGATCATCAATATTTTTCGGTGAACTGTGTTGAGCCAAATAATCGGGCGAGGCAACCAATACCATTTTGAGCGGTGCGGAAATTGGCACCGCAATCATCTCTTTCGCTACCTTGTTACCTAACCGAACGCCCATATCAAATCCCTCTTTCACAATGTCCGCCCAACGGTCGTCCACCACGATTTCCAAGCGGATTTTCGGGTATTGGTTCAAAATCGGCTTTAATTTCGGGTATAACACCGCTTCCGCCGCCAGCGTCGGAGCATTGATACGAATCAGCCCCGATGGTGTATTCAAAAAGTCATTTAACGCATCGACTTCGTGGTTAATAGCTTGATAAAGCGGAGAAAGTTGGTCGAAAAGCTGCTGTCCGGCTTCGGTCAGCGATACATTGCGCGTAGTGCGGTTGAACAGGCGCAAATTTAGCCGCGTTTCTAAATTTTTCATGCTGTGGCTCAACGCCGAAGAAGAAATCCCCAAAAGTTGCCCCGCTTTCACAAAACTCTGTGTTTGCGCCAACGTCAAAAAATAATTCAGTTCGTTAAAGTTCTGCATTTTCTCTTTAAACTCTCTTTTATTAGTGAATTTAATTCATTACATAATAAAGCTAAACCCTATTTATCTCAATAAAAACAAATTATAAAATGACTGCACTTTCATGAGAGTAAACAGAAGACAATATCCGTAAACATCACATCCTTTTTTTATAAATTATTTATTCTAGGAGTTAAAAATGAACATTTTATTATTAAACGGTGGTAAAGATTTCGGCCATTCGCATGGTGAGTTAAACCACACGCTTCACAAAAAAGCAAAAGAAGTTTTGACCGAACTTGGACACAATGTAAAAGAAACTGTGATTGATGCTGGCTATGATGTTGAGGCAGAAATCGAAAAATTCTTGTGGATGGATGCTGTGATTTGGCAAATGCCCAGTTGGTGGATGCATGAACCTTGGACAGTGAAAAAATACATAGATGAAGTATTTATCGCCGGACACGGAAAACTTTATCAACATGACGGCCGCCATCGTGTCAGTCCGACCGAAGGATTTGGCACAGGTGGTTTGCTGCATGGCAAAAAACACATGCTTTCGGTTACTTGGAATGCGCCGATTGAAGCATTCACCCGTGAAGGCGACTTTTTTGAAGGAAAAGGCGTGGATGACTTGTACATGCACTTTCATAAACTCAACGAATTCCTCGGTATGAGCCGTTTACCGACATTTATGTGTAACGATGTAATTAAAAATCCGCAAGTGGAAAAATACATAGCAGACTACCAAGCACACTTGGAAAAAGTGTTTGGTTAATGATAAAACATCAACTTGAAGCGGTGGGCTTTTGCCCACCATTTTGTCAGTCGCTAATTGGTACGAAATATGGCAAATCCGTGGCGCAAGTGATTACCCGCTGGCTGGTGGAACGCGACATCATCGTGTTGGCAAAATCCAACCAAACCCGAACGCATAGCGGAAAACCTGAATGTCTTTGATTTTGCTCTCAGCGATGAAGACAAAGTCGAAATTGCCAAACTGGACGGCACGTTCGCTGTCATCGTCAATCACGACACTGTGGATAATTTGAAACGCATCGCTTCATGGAAAACGGGTGCGTAAGTGTAGCGATAGTAGTAGAGAAAATCTAAACGACTCAAACCGTTTTCTTGTTTTCATTTCGTTAAAAGCCCCTTTTCTGGACAACTAGAAACGTGCTGAATCGCTCAAAGGAGTACATGACATGCAACAACTGCACACTCTGAAAGACATCGAACAGGCCATCGCCACACACCCTTTAGTATCACTGTACATCAAAGCCCCAATCTGCGGCGTTTGTACAGTCGTGGCCGCCCAGCTTGAGTCAGCTTTGGCGGAGGAAGGAAATGTGTATGCCGTAAAAGCCGATATTGCTGAAATACCCGAAATGGCCGGACGTTTCCACGTGCTGACCGCACCTGCATGGCTGCTGTTTTATCAAGGCAAGGAAGTTGAACGGATGGCTCGCTTCATCCCTCAGGCACAAATGAAGCAGACATTGGCAAAATGGACAAAAGTAGCAGAAAGCAGGCATCAGTAACCGGTCTATCAATGTTTCAGACGGCTGCGGTCTTGATAATGATGCAAGTGGTCAAGTTTTTAAGATGATTTGCAAAACACTTAAAATTTTGACCGCTCTTTTTACGAAAAGGCCGTCTGAAACGGCTTGCAGACTGAGATAATGATTGATGAAACGCTGTGATTTGTACACTAAAACCATCTTTTGAAAATTCCCTTTGATTATTACCGGCGGCTTCCGTTCACAAAGCGCCATGGAAGATGCCTTATCCAGCGGCCATTTGGATTTGGTCGGCGTCACTCGCCCGTTTGCTTTGGTGCCCGATTTTGCAAACCAAATGCAAAACGGCACTTACCAAACCGTGCAAACCGACCGCATCCAAACAGGCGTGGTGTTTGTGATAAAAAAGCGGGCGCAATGTTGGAAATGAATTGGTATATGACGCAAATGGACTTGATTGGGCAAGGCAAGCAGCCCAATCCTAAATTGTCGGCGTGGAAAGTATTGCTGAAAACCTTGTGGGAAAACGGCAAAGCGGGTTTAAGTACTGGAAGATCTTGATAGGGTAAGCGGTCTAATTGTGAATTGAATTTGTAAAAACATCTAAAAATCTGACCGTACTTTAAAATCAAAAGATCTAAATATCCTCAATTTGAAATTGCTTACGCCCGCGATTCGGTGAAATTTTATGTTTTTTCAAGAAGTGCTGACGCAAGGTGGTATCGCTATGAAATCCACTTTGTTATGCAATATTAGTAATAGATAAATCTGTGCTTTCAAAAAGCTCTCTTGCTCGCTGTAGCTTTGCTTCAATTAACCATTTAACCATTGATCTAATGACATTCCAGTTGCTTTGCAAAAATGTTGGGTGAAAGTGCTACGGCTCATTTATAAATGTTCTGCAAGACTATCAGTCGAATGAAGTGCGGTCAGGTTTTAAAGTATTTTTGCAAATTGATTTTAAAATTTGATGTTTATGAATTTTAATTATCCCCTCAGCTTTTCTGCTAAAAAGTCTAAAAACACACGTAGGCGAAGGTTGACAGCTTTATCACTGTAATAAACAGCGTTGAAAGGGAGCGTTTCATCGGTGATGTGATTAGAAAGTAGGGGAATTAATTTTCCTTCAGCGATGTCATTGTCTACCAAAAAATCTGATAAGCAAGCGATACCACAACCTGAAAGGCACAATGACCGTAAGATTTCACCGCTGCTGGCGGTAAAGTGAGGTGAGATTTTATAGGGATTTCCTTGAGCATCTAAAACCGCCCATGTATTTAGACAACTAGGTTCAGTGAAGCCTAAACATTGATGGTTGGCTAGATCTTCAGTTGATTGTGGTGTGCCGTGTTTTGCCAAGTATTCTAGATTGGCGACTACGCGGAAGTAGCTATCAAACAGATGACGAGCACGTAACCCAGAATCATTCAATTCTCCAGCTCGTAAGGCAATATCGACCTTGCGTTCTATCAGATTGATATAGCCTTCGGAAGAAACTAGCGAAAGCTGGATATGTGGATAGTGTTCGTTGAATTTCGCTGCCAGTGGCATAAGCAGACGTAACACCATTGGCATAGCAGAATCTACTCATAATACGCCTTGTGGAACTTCGTGCACAGCCAACATTTCGGCTTCTGCCGCGGCCATTTCTTGTAGAATTTTCTGTACGCGACAAAAATATTGTAAGCCTTCTTCTGTTAGTCTTAGCTGTCTCGTGGTACGGTTGATTAGGTTCACACCCAATTTTTCTTCTAGCCTTTTCACCACACGACTTACCGCAGAATTTGCCATCGCTAGCTGCTTGGCTGCTCGGCTGAAACTGCCATTTTAGACTACTTGTACAAATACCGTTAATTCTTCAGAAGTTGTTTTCATTTTATTATTCTTTTTAACGCAAAAGAGTTTTTTTTATTTTTGTACTTTTTAAGTATAAAGTAAAACAGCATAATAAAGTCCTCTTTGGATTATTGTTTTAGGAGCAAAAGATGAATATTTTATTATTAGATGGTGGTAAAAATTTCGGACATTCGCATGGTGAGTTAAACCACACACTTCACAAAAAAGCGAAAGAAGTTTTGACCGCACTTGGACACAATGTAAAAGAAACTGTGATCGATGCTGGCTATGATGTTGAAGCAGAAATCGAAAAATTCTTGTGGATGGATGCCGTGATTTGGCAGATGCCAGGCTGGTGGATGCACGAACCTTGGACAGTGAAAAAATACATAGACGAAGTATTAACCGCTGGACACGGCAAGCTTTACCACAGTGATGGCCGTCATCGTGTCAATCCGACAGAAGGTTACGGCACAGGTGGCTTGTTGCAAGGCAAAAAACACATGCTTTCGCTTACTTGGAATGCGCCGATTGAAGCGTTCACCCGTGAAGGCGATTTCTTCGAAGGCAAAGGCGTAGATGCTGTGTACATGCCTTTCCACAAACTTAACGAGTTCATCGGCTTAACCCGTCTGCCAACATTCTTATGTAACGATGTGATTAAAAATCCACAAGTAGAACAATACTTAGCAGACTACCAAGCACATTTGGAAAAAGTGTTCGGATAATTACAAAATATTAGTTTAGAAGGTGAGCATTTTAGCTCACCTTTTTTATTTTTATCTAATCAAATTTCCTAACGGGGAGAGGGAAGAGGAATAGACTGGCTTTATATCAAACAAGCGGTCTAATTTTGAATTTGTAAAAACATCTAAAAATCTGACCGCACTTTAAAATAAAAAGATTTAAATATCCTCAATTTGAAACTGCTTACGCCAGCGATTCGGTGAAATTTTATGTTTCTTCAAGAAGTGCTGACGCAAGGCGGTATCACTATGAAATCCACTTTGTTCTGCAATGTCAGTAATAGATAAATCTGTGCTTTCCAAAAGCTCTCTTGCTCGCTGTAGCCTTGCTTCAATTAACCATTGATTTAATGACATTCCGGTTGCTTTGCGAAAATGTCGGGTGAAAGTGCTACGGCTCATTGACAAACGTTCTGCAAGACTATCAGTCGAATGAAGTGCGGTCAGATTTTCATTTAAATAAGCAAGCAACGCATTGATATTATGATTAGGTGTGGAACGAGAAATAGGTCGTTCGATAAATTGTGCTTGTCCGCCTTCACGATGAGGGGGGATAACCAGTATTCGGGCAATATGATTGGCAATTTTTACACCATATAATTTACGGACAATGGAAAGGCAACAATCCATGGAAGCTGCCGTTCCTGCTGAGGTAATCAGTCGATCTTGTTCTAAATAAATAGGATTTAAATCCCATTTCACCTGCGGAAAGCGACTAGTAAAATCACTATCTCCTAGCCAATGTGTAGTTGCTTTTTTGCCGTTAAGTAAACCACTGCACGCTAACACATAGGCACCATAACATAAACCCACTACTGTCGCACCACGTTGATACGCTTGCCGTAATGCTGTTAATAAAGCCTCACTCGGCATTACTTGAGTATCATGCCATCCAGTCATCACAACAATATCGGCATTATCCAACCATTCTAAACCTCCATCTAAATGTATGTGAAATAGCGAGTTTGTCAGGTTGTCCGAATCGCTAACGATTTTACAGTCAAATAACGGCTTGCCGTTTAAATCCGACATAGAAAAAACGGAATATGCCATCGCAAAATGAATGGGCATCATTTGTTCATACACAATCAAAGCAACTGTGGGTGTATTCATTTTATTCTCCTACTTTGATATGAGCATAACACAGAAATGACCCGATTATTACGTTTATTGATTTTTTATCCATTTTTACGCAATCTTGTTCTCACTATAATATGTTTATTCATTCAATAACGTATAGAAAAGGAAAAACAATGAACTTAAAAACCTTAATTAGCACTACAGCATTGGCTATTAGCGCAAATACTTTCGCCGTAGATCTTGCCTCTAAAAACACTGATAGCTACCAACATATCCGCAATGCTACTGGTCGCCTGAACTACGCAGGGAAAACTTTTTTAATTGACCCGATGCTTGCTGAAAAAGGACGTTATGCAGGCTTTGAAGGAACATTAAATAGCCATTTGCGTAATCCACTTGTGGAATTGCCGATGAAAGCAGAAGATACTTTTAAAGATGTTGATGCCATTATTTTAACTCATACACATGAAGATCATTGGGATGAGGTTGCACAAAAAATTTTACCTAAATCCATCAAAATTTTTGTGCAACATGAACGGGATGGCGACTTACTCAAAGCGCAAGGTTTTACTAACATAACCAGTTTATCGCTAGAAAAACCGGTGGAGTTCGAAGGTATTATTTTAAATAAAACCGGCGGTTCTCACGGCACAACGGAAATGTACGCTGTACCACAATTAGCCGAGATTTTAGATGAGGCGATGGGCGTAACATTCCAAGCGAAAGACCATCCAACGGTTTATTTGGTTGGTGACACAGTTTGGACTGCCGAAGTAAACAAAGCCATTAATCGTTATAAACCTGATGTAATGATTATGAACACAGGTGATGCGCGTACCTTAGCTTTTCCGAATGATGGCATTATTATGGGGTTACAAGATGTTGCTCATGCTCGTAACATGCTACCAAATACAAAACTTATCACGGTGCACATGGATGCAGTAAATCATATGTCTGTTTACCGTAAGGATTTACGCCAATTTGTCCAAGCAAATAAGCTTGAAAATGTAGCAATTCCAGAAGATGGTGAAACAGTGAAGTTTTAAAAACAAGTGGTTGAGTTCTTAGGATAATTCACAAAAAACACCTAAAAATTTAACCGCACTTCGTTATATAAAAGCCGTCTGAATTTTCAGACGGCCTTTGATTATAGCCAGGCAAAGTCAGGCTATAAAAACCATACGCTATGCGTATGGAGACAAATAGCTTAAGCGATGAACAGAAAAAAATCCTCGCTATATAATGAACAAGGCTGACAACCAAAATTCAACATATAGGAGGATTATTTACCCCTCGTAGCGTGCATCTTGATGCACGACCGAATCACGCACGGAACGTTATTTAACCCTTTCGGGCATTCACGATTTCGTGCAACAAGTTGCACGCTACAATTCTTAAACCGACAGAATGCCCGATTATTCACAGCGACCAAGGTGTATTGTATGGCACGGCGGAATGGGTAAAGATGTTGGAGGGTAAAGCGGTGCAAAGTATGAGTCGCCGAGGAAATTGCTACGATAATGCGGTGATTGAAAGTTTTTTTGCGATACTAAAATCAGAGTGCTTTTACTCTCGGACTTATCATTCAATTGCTGAATTACAGGCTGAAATTGAAGAATATTTAGTGTATTACAACCAAAAACGAATTAAACTTGCTTTCAAAGGGTTGAGCCCGGTGCAATACCGAGCTCAATATTTAAGTTAACTAACCTGTCTAACTTTTGGGGGGCAGATCAAAGTGCGGTCAAAACCACGATTAATAATTTGATTGATTTCCTTTTGAACCCTATTAAACATTCAATATCCTAGCCATTTTTACTAATATGCCTTACAATTTGGCACATAATTTATTACAATGCATTTGTTATGTTACGTCTAAATCTGAGATTTTTATATTTTCTGCTCTGCATAAGCTAAAGTGTAGAATTACAGGCTGCGCCAAGTATTCCAACATTTTTAACTGAAAATGGCTTAACTTATTGCACCCACGCTTCAGGTTTTTCATTTAATCCACAAACTGATGTTACTCGTCGCTTAGTCGAAAGCTATTTTGGCAAAATTTTAGATGAAACCGCTTGACTCACTAAGGAAAGGAAAAATGAACACTCGTCCCTTTTATTTCGGACTTATATTTATTGCGATTATCGCTATACTTGCTAACTATTTAGGAAACACTGATTTTTCCCATCATTATCATATCAGTGCTTTAATTATTGCCATCTTGCTGGGAATGGCAATCGGCAATACCATTTATCCGCAATTTTCAACACAAGTGGAAAAAGGCGTGTTATTTGCGAAAGGCACGCTTCTTCGCACTGGCATTGTGTTGTATGGTTTCCGCCTCACTTTTGGCGATATTGCCGATGTAGGATTAAATGCTGTTGTCACTGATGCGATTATGCTAATTTCAACCTTCTTTTTTACCGCACTTTTAGGCATTCGTTATCTAAAAATGGATAAACAATTAGTTTATCTCACTGGGGCTGGATGTAGTATTTGTGGTGCGGCAGCGGTTATGGCGGCAGAGCCTGTTACCAAAGCAGAATCTCATAAAGTTTCAGTAGCGATTGCCGTAGTGGTCATTTTCGGGACGCTTGCTATTTTTACTTACCCCTTTTTCTACACTTGGTCACAACATTTAATTAATGCTCATCAATTCGGTATTTATGTTGGCTCTAGCGTGCATGAGGTGGCTCAAGTTTATGCGATTGGGGAAAATATTGATCCTATCGTGGCAAATACTGCCGTCATTTCCAAAATGATCCGAGTGATGATGCTCGCCCCATTTTTATTAATGCTTTCTTGGTTATTAACACGTAGTAATGGAGTATCAGAAAATACATCACACAAAATTACAATTCCTTGGTTTGCTGTACTTTTTATTGGTGTTGCGATTTTTAATTCTTTTGATTTATTACCAAAAGAACTTGTAAACTTATTAGTTGAAATCGATTCTTTCTTATTAATTTCAGCGATGGCTGCGCTCGGCTTAACTACACAAGCAAGCGCAATCAAGAAAGCAGGATTAAAACCTCTGATTTTAGGAATACTAATTTATTTATGGCTAGTGGTTGGTGGATTTTTAGTGAATTATGGAATATCAAAATTAATATAAAATTCACTTAAGATTGACCGCACTTTGATCTGCACCCCAAAACCTGGACCCCACGATAGCGCGCGTTTCCTAACGCGTGCCTGAAAATCAATTTCGTTTGATTCAGATTTTTACTATTTTCATGAATAACTTCAATTTGCTTATTTTTTAGATAGATAAAACTACGCGTCAGAAGGGGGGGCTATCTGGGGAGCCGTTGGTAAAGCCAACGTTCAGAATCCTTTTGATTTTATGACCGCACTTTTTTGTCATTAGAAGAAAATGAAGAACTTAAACAGGTAATCACTTTATCGCCAAATATCACTTTTCCGGTAAACTTTATTCGTGAGCTTGCCTCGGGATTTTGCTAACTCCGAAACCACAATAGATTGTAATGGCACAAGCGAGGACGCTTGCGCTATCAGGGGGAAAGAATGAAGGATTTGCTCTCTTGGTAGTCGTTCCTGCTGTTTGCCGGCATGCTGGCGGTAACGTATTCCACCCGCCTTATTGGTTTTTTCGCCTTGCGCAACCGTACCTTAAGCCGCCGCGCACAAATCGTGATGGAAGCTGCGCCGGGTTGCATGTTGATTTACGTCATCGCGCCTTATTTCGTGTCCAACAAACCGCACGAATTGATTGCCATTGCACTGACCGTGCTTGCCGCAAGCAGGTTTTCCATGTTGGTTACCGTGTTGATCGGCGTCGGCAGTTCTGGGCTGTAGGGGTATTTGATGCGGTAGTCGACTGCGTTTTCGTGATACCGGTTACACTTGTTTTCAGACGACCTTTCTCTTTCAGACGACCTTATCTTGTTATAATGTCGTCTGAAATTTTTTATAAAGCAAAATCATGGCAAACCAAAGACTCATCTACGGCTTCCACGCCGTCAACGCCCGCCTGTGGCAAAACCCGAAATCGATTACCGAACTCTACGTCCAAGAAGGCAAAAACGATGCCCGCACGCGCGACGTGTTGGATAAAGCGGCAAACGAAAACGTGCGCGTATACTTTGTCATCGCCGTCGCCATCACTACCCGTTGCGAAAGCTGCATCAGCGTACATGCCGCCGCAGCCGCCAAAGCGGGCGCGACTGAAAGCGAAATCGCCGGCGCGCTGGCAACCGCTATCGCCCTGAACGCAGGCGCAGCCTACACTTACGCCCTGCGCGCATTGGAAGCGGTTGATGCGCAGCGTTGATTTTGTCTCAAAGGGTCGTCTGAAAACCACTCCCGTTTCAGACGACCCTTTTGCTGACGGGCATTGCTTTTTGCCGCCGAACCGTTTAGATTGATGTCTTTATTCAACCGTTTGGAGAAACAACCATGAAAAAATTACTGACTGCTGCGCTGACTGCCGCCGCACTCGTCCTTCCTGCCGCCGTATCCTATGCCGCGCCCGCTGCTAAAGCCGCCAGCGCTTCACATAGCGGCGATGCCGCCCGACAAACCGATTCCCGACAAAGTTCAGCCATGAATCAAACCCATACCGCCGTCAGCAAATACAGCTTCGACGATACCGTCCGCCGTTTGGAAACCGCCGTTAAAGAAAAAGGCATGACCGTGTTCGCCGTCATCGACCACCAAGCCGCAGCGCGACAAAGTGGTTTGGACATGCAGCCCGCGAAAGTCATCGTTTTCGGCACGCCCAAAGCCGGCACACCGCTGATGCAAAAAGACCCCGCCTTCGCCCTGCAACTGCCGTTGCGCGTCCTCGTTACCGAAGCTGACGGCGCAGTCCAAGTCGTATTCAACGATACGCGCGCGCTGGTGTCGGGCAGCAAAATAGAGTTCGCCGAAGTGGAAAACACACTCGCCAATGCGGAAAAGCTCATCCGTAAAACGGTAACGGAATAAGGTTCGCCCAAATCCGAAGGTCGTCTGAAAACCTGAGCAAACCCTGAACTGCACCCCAAAAGTTGGACATCCCCTCCAACTCACAAGGTGCAGTTTTTTTATGAGCAAATATACATTACACTTCAAATACCAAGCCGTACTCCACTACCTGCATATACGCAGCCAACAGCGTACCGCAGATCATTACGGCATCTCCCGAACCCACCTGCGACGATGGATACGCGCCTATCAAGAAGGCGGCATCGGCGCACTCGAACATCCCCACGATAGCGCGCGTTTCCTAACGCGTGCCTGAAAATCAATTTCGTTTGATTCAGATTTTTACTATTTTCATGAATAACTTCAATTTGCTTATTTTTTAGATAGATAAAACTACGCGTCAGAAGGAGGGGCTATCTGGGGAGCCGTTGGCANCGGCATCTCCCGAACCCACCTGCGACGATGGATACGCGCCTATCAAGAAGGCGGCATCGGCGCACTCGAACATCCCCACGATAGCGCGCGTTTCCTAACGCGTGCCTGAAAATCAATTTCGTTTGATTCAGATTTTTACTATTTTCATGAATAACTTCAATTTGCTTATTTTTTAGATAGATAAAACTACGCGTCAGAAGGAGGGGCTATCTGGGGAGCCGTTGGCAAAGCCAACGTTCAGAATCCTTTTGATTTTATAACCGCACTTTTTTGTCATTAGAAGAAAATTGAAGAACTTAAACAGGTAATCACTTTATCGCCAAATATCACTTTTCCGGTAAACTTTATTCGTGAGCTTGCCTCGGAATTTTGCTAACTCCGAAACCACAATAGATTGTAATGGCACAAGCGAGGACGCTTGCGCTATCAGGGGGACTTCGACGGTGATGGCTTATGTGGTGTTGGTTATCGTGTTTGTGTCACTGTTTGAATACCTGATTACCAAGCCTTTGGAAATTTTGTTTATGCCGTGGAGAAGGTGATGCTCTGTCTTGAAAACGTGCGTTTTGAAATTCTCCGTGACCCCATCGTGCACGATTTCAGTTTGAACCTGCAACATGGCGAAGTGAAAGCTTTGTTCGGGCCGAGCGGCTGTGGCAAGACGACGGTTTTGCGTTTGATTGCGGGCTTGGAAACGCCGAAATCGGGCACGATACGCAATACTTTCCGCAAAACGGGTTTTCTGTTTCAGGAAAACCGCCTGCCGGAAAACTTGACCGCGATGCAGAATATCGCTATTTTTATGGACAAACCCGATGAAGGCGAAATCATCGCGCTGGCGGCGAAAGTCGGGCTGACTGCGGGCGATTTGAACAAATATCCGACCGAATTGTCCGGCGGCATGGCGAAACGGGTAGCATTTTTGCGCCTGCTGCTGTGCGGCTGCGACCTTGCCTTGCTGGACGAGCCGTTCGTCGGTTTGGACCGCGATTTGCGCGATATTTTGGTCGCCATGCTGGTGGAAAAAATCGAGCGGCAGGGCATGGCGTGTATGCTGGTAACGCACGACCGCTTCGAAGCCGCATGCCTGAGCCATGAAATAATGCTGCTTTCCACTAAGGGCATGAACGTGCAAAATGTGATTACCCTGCCTACGCCGCTGTCCGAACGCGATTCGGCTTTTGAAGAAGCCGTGGTGGCAAGAGAGTTTCAGGGGATTCATTATTATGAGTGATAGGAATTTAAATTTCTGACAAACCTTGCGGTTCGTTGCCCTCTCCCTACCCCTCTCCCACGGGGAAAGGGGATCAGGTTTCTCAAAATCAGAGAACCGTAGAATTGGGAATCAGATGTCAGGTAAACCTGAAAATGTTCAGGCTCGACAGCCCAATTCCCTCTCCCCCTGGGAGAGGGCTAGGGAGAGGGTAAGCAAGCCGCAGGCTTGCCTCTTTAGCGAAAGATACGAATCTGTTATCCGAACGCGATTCGGTTTTTGAAAAAGCCGTGGTGCCAAGGGGGCAGGGGATTCATTATGAGGTGCTTTATGTTTTCGACTGTGATTACTGCTGCTGTTTTATATATTGCTACAGCAGTAGATTTGTTGGTAATACTATTAATATTTTTTGCTAGAGCAAATACTAGAAAAGAATATCGAGATATTTATATCGGACAATATTTAGGTTCTGTAATTTTAATATTAGTTAGTTTATTTCTAGCTTTTGTTTTGAATTATGTTCCGGAAAAATGGGTGTTGGGTTTATTAGGTTTAATACCGATTTACTTAGGTATTAAAGTTGCTATTTACGACGATTGTGAGGGCGAAAAAAGAGCTAAAAAAGAATTGGATGAAAAAGGGTTGTCAAAATTAGTCGGTATTGTTGCTTTGGTTACAGTTGCTAGTTGTGGTGCAGATAATATTGGACTTTTTGTTCCTTACTTTGTGACTTTAGATCTTGTCGACTTATTAGTTACTCTTCTTGTATTTTTAATATTGATTTTTGTTTTAGTATATACAGCACAAAGATTGGCTAATATTTCAGGTGTTGGTGAAATTGTAGAGAAGTTTAGTCGTTGGATAATGGCTGTTATTTATATTGGTTTAGGGTTATTTATTATTATTGAAAATAATACAATTCAAACAATAATATCAATAATATGAATGATACGGGCATTTGAGTATCTGACAAACCTTCAGCTTGCTTCTTCAATACAAGATACAACCCTGTCCGCCCAATAAATCCATATCTGAAAGCATCTTCATGCAGAATTAAGCCAAACCATGAATAAGTTTTTCACCCACCCCATGCGGCCGTTTTTCGTCGGTGCGGCGGTGCTTGCCATACTCGGCGCGTTGGTGTTTTTCATCAGCTCCGGTGCCGTCATTTTGAAATGAAACCAAATCAAAGCCGATTGAACCGTCGTCCACTTGGGTACGACCATCACGTCCGCCGGTTGCTGTTGCTGAAGTTTTGTAGAAAATTTTCATAATGTTTTCCTCAGTTTAATATTGGTTAATATGTTTTGGCGTACCGCCGTTGAAAGTGAGTTCATTATATTGGACGGCAATATGAAGTGTTATATATTTATCCAAATTACTTGCCTATTTCTACAAGATTATGTTTTCAACTGAAACGATAGAACGCTTATTAAAAGTTATTCCACATAACGAAACCTATTCATCTCCAATTAAAGGCTTGGTGATTCGCCATGCCGATCAGCCGTTTTGCTATGAAGGTATTATTCAAGAACCAAGCATTTGCATCGTGTTAAGTGGCGAACGTGAAATACAACTAGGTGAACAATGCTATTGATTTGACAATCAACACTTTATGTTCTGCCCAGTCAATGTACCGATGCGTGGTGAGACTAAATATGCAGAGCCGCAAAAGCCGTTTTTAGTGATTTCGATGAAAATTGATATTGAGAGCGTTAGCAAGATTTTATTAGCAAATCCAAACCTTGCAGATGATGTTCAAAAGGGCGACGAAGGTTTTGCACAATGGCATCTAGATGAATCTCTCAAAAATGCTGTTGAACGTCTATTTCTATTGCACGAAAATCCAAAAGATATTGAATTTCTTGCACCACTTATCTAACAAGAAATCTACTATCGGTTGCTTACTGGTGAGCAAGGATATAAACTTAAAGCGATGGTAAGCATTGGATCTCATACGCAAAAAATTGCCCAATCCACCCACTATCTACAACAGCATTTCAGTGAAACCATTACCGTGGAAACCTTGGCAAATCTGAGCGGCATGTCATTATCTGGTTTTCACAGCCATTTTAAGAAGATAACCAGCCTTTCACCGCTGCAATATCAAAAATCCTTACGTCTAATGGAAGCCAGACGACTGATCTCACAAGAAGGGAGAGGCATTACCGAGGCAGCTTACCAAGTCGGCTACGAATCGCCTAGCCAATTCAGCCGTGAATACAAACGCTATTTCGGGCATGCGCCAAAGGGGGATATTAAATAGATGAGGCTTAAAGATAGGTTCAAAAACACTTAAAAATTTGACCGCTCTTAGTCATAAAAAATCCATCTTCAATACGAAGATGGATTTTTTGTTTATTTCGTTGAGATTGTTATTATTTAACAACTTCCCCACAAATCATATTCATCAGAATTTGTGATGGTTACTTTAATCACGTCACCGACTTTTACATTCATTCCGCTTAAATTATCTACATAAACTAACCCGTCAACTTCAGGGGCATCTGCTTTGGAGCGGCCAATAATGCCGTCTTCGTCAATTTCATCCACTAATACATCAAGAGTTTTACCGATTTTTTGTTTTAAACGGTTTGCAGAAATTTCCTGTTGTAATTGCATAAAACGATGGAAACGTTCTTCTTTCACATCTTCTGGTACTTGGTCAGCCATCTCTGTTGCAGGTGCGCCTTCAACGGGGCTGAATTTGAAACAGCCTACGCGATCAAGTTGAGCTTCTTTTAAGAAATCGAGCAATAATTGGAAATCTTCTTCTGTTTCACCAGGGAAACCGACAATAAAGGTGGAGCGCAATGTTAAATCTGGGCAAATTTCACGCCATTGTTTAATGCGTTCTAAAGTGCGGTCAATACTGCCCGGTCTTTTCATTGCTTTTAAGATTTTCGGGCTGGCGTGTTGTAATGGAATGTCTAAATACGGCAAGAGCGTGCCGTCAGCCATTAATGGAATTAAATCATCCACATGCGGATAGGGATACACATAATGTAAGCGAACCCAAATGCGAAGTTTGCCAAGCTGTTTACAAAGCGTCATTAAATCATTTTTAATTGGCATGCCATTCCAGAAAGCCGTTTTTACTCCGCCCTCTTGGCGTTTTAAATCCATGGAATAAGCGGAAGTATCTTGCGATACCACAAGTAATTCTTTTACGCCTGCTTCGGCCAAACGTTTTGCTTCGTCTAAAACTTGCGTAATAGAACGGCTTTCTAAATCACCACGCATAGATGGAATAATACAGAACGTACAACGGTGATCACAGCCTTCAGAGATTTTCAAATAGGCATAATGTTTTGGTGTGAGTTTTACGCCTTGTTTTGGTACTAAGCTGGTGTAAGGGCTATGTGTTGGTTTTGGCACGTATTTGTGAACTTGCGCCATCACTGTTTCATAACTATGTGGGCCGCTGACTTCCAAAACTTTAGGATGCACTTCACGAATTTGGTCTTCTTTTGCCCCCAAACAGCCAGTTACAATGACGCGTCCATTTTCTTCCAATGCTTCGCCAATGGCTTCGAGTGATTCCTGCACGGCACTATCAATAAAGCCACAAGTGTTCACAATCACTAAATCAACATTTTCATAGCTTGGCACAATATTGTAACCATCGGTGCGTAGTTCCGTTAAGATTCGTTCAGAATCTACTAAGTTTTTTGGGCAACCAAGGCTTACAAAGCCAATGCTTGGGGTTGAATTTTGCATAAAAATAACCGTTCTTTCGCTCTATAAAATTTCAAACGCAAGATTTTACTCAATTTTCGCAAGAAAGGCGATAAATTAAAGGCTTGGAAGGGTAAAGATTTTAAGCTAAGTGATGTAGAATAGACGATTATGTCGTACTCATTTTTATCATTATGGAAAATTCATCTTTACTTTTAACCGCACTTTTCGATCCTTATCACTTAATTATTTTTAGCAAAATGCTATTGGCGATGGTGCTTGGCAGTGTTATTGGCTTAGAGCGTGAGCTTAAGCGCAAACCTGTGGGTGTAAAAACTTGCGCCATTATTGCCGTCACCACTTGTGTGCTAACCATTGTTTCGATTCAAGCCGCAGAGCATTATGCGCAAGTTTCAGAAAATATTCGTACGGATCCGATGCGTCTTGCGGCTCAAGTGATTAGCGGCATCGGTTTTTTAGGTGCAGGAGTGATTTTGCATAAGAAAAATGATGCGATTTCAGGTTTAACCACTGCGGCGATTATTTGGGCTTCTGCGGGGATCGGTATTGCCGCTGGTGCGGGCTTCGTGTTTGATGCGGTCATTGCGACGGTGATGATTTTGGTGTCTATTCGATTAAGTCCGTTGGTACAACGTTGGGTTCATCGTAAATCACAACGTCGTCGGACAAAATTCAATATTCTTGTCAATAGTGCAGAAAGTATTGGAAAAGTCACCCAATTGTTAGTAAACAATCAGTATCGTATTGAACATATACAGGTGAAAGATCAAAGTAGTGGTGAAGTGCGGCTACAAATTCGCTGTTTTTCCATTGATTCCACAATGTTGAAAGATGCGTATGCATTGTTGAAAGCGGAAGAAGGTGTGATAAGTGTCGAAGTAGATAACTAGAAAAAGAGCGGTCAAATTAAATTTTCTTTTAAATTGACTGCTCTTTTTTATTTCTTATTTAATTTCTTTCGCAAAATGTAAATTTCCATGAAAAATACTTGATTTTGCTAACGCTATCTTGTAATTAATAATTCTATTTAAACACAACGAACTAAGGAAACAATAATGAAAAATGTAGGCTTTATCGGCTGGCGCGGAATGGTGGGTTCCGTATTAATGGATCGTATGTTGCAGGAAAATGATTTTGCGAATCTTAATCCCGTATTTTTTACAACTTCACAAGCAGGTCAAAAAGCCCCTGTATTTGGTGGCAAGGATGCAGGCGAACTTAAAAATGCATTCGATATTGAAGAACTGAAAAAATTAGACATTATCGTGACTTGCCAAGGAGGCGATTACACCAATGAAGTCTATCCAAAATTAAAAGCAACAGGTTGGGACGGTTATTGGGTTGATGCCGCTTCTGCACTACGCATGAAAGATGACGCAATTATCGTGCTTGATCCGGTAAATCAACATGTGATTTCTGAAGGGTTGAAAAAAGGCATTAAAACTTTCGTGGGCGGGAACTGTACCGTAAGCTTAATGCTTATGGCTATCGGCGGTCTATTTGAAAAAGATTTGGTGGAATGGATTTCTGTGGCAACTTACCAAGCGGCTTCAGGTGCTGGCGCAAAAAATATGCGTGAATTACTTTCACAAATGGGTTTATTAGAAAAATCCGTAAGCGCAGAATTAGCCGATCCGGCCTCTTCTATTTTAGACATTGAACGTAAAGTCACCGCTGAAATGCGCGCTGACAGCTTCCCAACAGAAAACTTTGGTGCCGCATTAGGTGGCAGCTTAATCCCTTGGATTGACAAACTTCTTCCAGAAACCGGACAAACTAAAGAAGAATGGAAGGGTTATGCAGAAACCAACAAAATTTTAGGTTTAAGCGACAATCCAATTCCTGTGGATGGTTTATGTGTGCGTATTGGTGCATTACGTTGCCATAGCCAAGCATTCACTATTAAACTGAAAAAAGACTTACCATTAGAAGAAATCGAACAAATTATTGCATCACATAATGAATGGGTGAAAGTGATTCCAAACGACAAAGAAAGTACATTGCGTGAATTAACGCCAGCTAAAGTAACGGGTACATTAAGCGTACCGGTTGGTCGTTTACGTAAATTGGCAATGGGACCAGAATACTTGGCTGCCTTTACTGTGGGTGACCAATTATTATGGGGGGCAGCAGAGCCAGTTCGCCGTATCTTAAAACAATTGGTTGCATAATTGGCAGAGTGCGTGAAGTAAAATCTCACGCACTTTTTCTTTCTTTTGTATGCGTTGATGTATCCCATCTAAAAACTTATGAATCGAGAATCCTACTTTACTCAATTTGTCTTTACCAAACTGTTACCTTTTTTTAATCAATTTTCAACGCAATATTTCACTGGCAAAAATAATGTTCAAATCGCTTATCGTCATTTAATCCACGCAAAAAGTGCGGATAGAAAATTGATGATTTTAGTGAATGGTCGTGCTGAAAATATGTTGAAATGGTCAGAGCCAGCTTATGATTTTTATCATCAAGGCTATGATGTGTTGCTATTTGATCACCGTGGTCAAGGCTATTCAACCCATTTGTTGAAGGATTCTGAAAAAGGGCATTTAGACGAATTTCGTTTCTATGTCGATGATATGGCGAAAATCATCGAAAAAGTAACCGCACTTTTCAGCTATTCAACGCAGCATTTGCTTGCTCATTCAATGGGCGCATTGATTGCAACCTATTATTTGGCTAATTATGATCATCGCATTAATAAAGCCGTGCTTTCTTCGCCTTTTTACGGTATTCCTTTAAAACACCCTATTAGAGATGAACTGATTATTGCCCTAATGAATATGTTAGGGCAGAGCGAGCGTTATGTTTTTGGTAAAGGGGCTTATCAACAAGCCCACTTGGAATACAATGAACTAAGTTTCTGTAAAAACAGAATGAAATGGATGAATCGTGTTAATCGTAAGAATCCAGCAATTCATCTTGGCGGACCAACGTTCCGTTGGGTACATTTGTGTTTGAATGCCATTAAACGTTTGCCGAAAGTTATTCCTAAGATTGAAATTCCAATCCTAATTTTACAAGCCGAAAAAGAAAAAATAGTAGATAACAAAAATCTTGAAAAATTAACCGCACTTTTTCCGAATGCTCAGTGTAAAGTTGTATTGAACGCGAAACATGAGGTGTTATTTGAGCAAGATGAATTAAGACGGGAAACAATATCTAAGATTTTAGTATTTTTGAATGATGAGTAGATTTTTATTCAAGAATATATTTAATGTGTAGATAAAATATTCAAACAGGTACGTTTTTCAAAAAATGGTTTGACATATTTTCTAAAAAACGTATTATACCGCTCACACCGATCGTGGTGAGATGGCCGAGCAGGCTGAAGGCGCTCCCCTGCTAAGGGAGTATGGGGTTAAAAAGCTCCATCGAGGGTTCGAATCCCTCTCTCACCGCCATTGTTTGTTTTATTTATTCTGCACCCGTAGCTCAGCTGGATAGAGTACTCGGCTACGAACCGAGCGGTCAGAGGTTCGAATCCTCTCGGGTGCGCCATTTTAAAACGGCTCTATCTTATTAAATTGGTTATGAATAATTAAAGCATCATCTACGCACCCGTAGCTCAGCTGGATAGAGTACTCGGCTACGAACCGAGCGGTCAAAGGTTCGAATCCTTTCGGGTGCGCCATTTCATTTTATTCAAGTCTATTGATTTCTACTTACTTTCTAATAATCACAGTATTTGTTATATTGTAATTATCTATTATTTGTAAAATTTTAAATTATGACAAGACAATCTTTGCCTCGTGGTTTTAGTTTATTTTCCTGGGGATTAGCTATTTTTTGTGCCCCTGTATTGTTATGTCCGATGGCTCTGTTGCTTTCAACTACATTTGATAAAAATCCTAGCTTGGAAACTTGGCAAGTTAATTTATTCTCAATATTTTTTTGGATTTATCCTATTATTCTTGCGGTAGTAGCTCGAATTTTATATTGTCTACATCATAGAAAGCCAAAATTGGCTTTTAAATTATTGGTATTAAGTGCGGTCATTTTTTATATAGCTTTAATTACGATTTGTAAAATCGGTTTATAAAAAAATCCTGCGATAAAACGTAGGATTTTTTTATGCTATTTTATTTTTTCTTTGTTGGTCGTTGCCAATCTTGAATATGGCGTTGAGGAACTCGTGTAATCACTAATTCATTTTCACTTACATCGCGTGTAATTGTTGTCCCAGCACCAATAGTTGCACCATTTGCGACTTTTACTGGCGCGACTAATTGTGTATCCGATCCCACAAACACATCATCACCGATGATCGTTTTAAATTTATTTGCGCCATCGTAGTTACAGGTGATGACACCCGCACCAATATTACAATTTGAGCCAATTTCTGAATCGCCAACATAGGTCAGGTGATTTACTTTAGAACCTTTACCAACGGTAGATTTTTTAATTTCTACAAAGTTACCGACATGCGTTTCAGCTGCAAGTTCTGCACCTGGGCGTAAACGAGAAAATGGACCAATTGCGGCTTTTTCTCCCACCGCAGAATCCTCTAGCACTGAATAGGGTTTTATTTCTACATCATTGCCAATAACAACATTTTTTAATACGCAACCTGCGCCAATTTTTACGCGATCGCCGAGTTTAACACTACCTTCGATAATAACATTAACGTCGATTTCCACATCTTTTCCATGCTCTAATGTTCCACGCAGGTCAAAGCGAACAGGATCGTAGATCATTACGCCTTCAAGTAGTAATTTGGAGGCTTGTTTATTTTGGAAATAACGTTCAAGTGCGGCTAATTGTAAGCGATTATTTGCACCTTCAACTTCCATGATATCTGTTGCTTGTACCGCAACAACTTGGCAATTATCCTGGTTTGCAAGAGCAATAAGATCCGTTAAGTAATATTCGCCTTGAGCATTATTATTGCCTACACGAGCTAGCCATTTTTTGAAACTTGCACCATCAGATACCATAACGCCAGTATTTACTTCTTTAATATTTAGTTGATCAGCATTTGCATCTTTTTGTTCTACAATTGCTACAACATTCCCATTTTCACGAATAATTCGTCCATAGCCTGTTGGGTTATCTAAATTTACGGTAAGCAATGCAATGCCATTTTCTGGTTTTGCTTTAATTAATTTTTCTAGTGTTTCTTTAGTTATTAATGGTGCATCGCCGTAAAGTACAACAATATTTTCGTTATCTTTAAAGAAAGGTGCCGCTTGTTGAACTGCATGTGCAGTACCAAGTTGTTCTGTTTGTAATACCCAATTTACTTGTTCATTTGCAAGATGGGTACGCATTAAGTCCCCACCGTGACCATAGATTAAATGAATATTTTCTGCGCCTAATTGATGAGCAGTATCAATTACATGTTTTACCATTGGTTTACCAGCGATTGTATGTAGAACTTTAGGTAAATCGGAATACATACGCGTTCCTTTTCCGGCTGCTAAAATTACCGCACTTAATGCTTTTGTAGTCATAGATTTTCTCTTTATTTATCAATAATAATAGGAGATATTTTATCGTAGAAAGGAGAAGATGATAAGTTTTTAAATTAAGGAAGTTGTGGCTTTATAGATAGGAAAAACCGATGGTTTCCCATCGGTTTTCTGAATTTTAAAGTGGTTAAAAGAGAAATTATTTAACTTCTACTTGTGCACCAGCTTCTTCTAATTCTTTCTTAAGTGCTTCAGCTTCTTCTTTAGAAACACCTTCTTTTAATGCTGCTGGAGCAGATTCAACTAAATCTTTAGCTTCTTTTAAGCCTAAACCAGTTGCACCACGTACTGCTTTGATTACTGCTACTTTGTTAGCACCAGCTGCTGCAAGAATTACGTCGAATTCAGTTTTTTCTTCTGCTGCCGCTGCGCCGCCTGCTGCTGGAGCTGCTGCTACTGCTGCCGCTGCTGAAACACCGAATTTTTCTTCCATCGCTGCGATTAATTCAACGATTTCAGTTACAGTTTTTGAAGCAATCGCTTCAATGATTTGTTCGTTAGTTAATGACATAACAATCAATTCCTAAAATAAATAAAGTTAGATGAAGTAAGAAACGCTTAATGATTAAGCTGCTTCTTGTAATTTGTCGCGTAATGCCGCGAAGGTGCGAGCAAGTTTGCCTGCTGCAGCTTCTTTCATTGTGCCCATTAAACGTGCAATCGCTTCTTCGTAAGTTGGTAATGTTGCCAAGAATTCAACATCTTGGATTTTACCTTCAAAGGCTGCACCTTTAATTTCAAACTTATCGTTTGCTTTAGCAAACTCTTTGAACAAACGAGCAGCTGCGCCCGGGTGTTCGTTAGAGAACGCGATAAGTGTTGGACCTACAAACGTATCTTTTAAGCATTCGTAATCTGTGCCTTCAACTGCGCGACGTAATAAAGTATTACGAACTACACGCATTGTAACGCCAGCTTCACGTGCTGATTTACGTAATTCAGTCATTTTCTCAACAGTTACACCGCGTGAATCCGCGATTACTGCTGAAAGTGCACCTTTGGCTGCTTCATTTACTTCAGCAACAATTGCTTGTTTGTCTTGAAGATTTAATGCCATTGGCTTTTAGCTCCTGAATACACTCCGATTACTCGGAATTAATTTACCTAATCCTAAGACTAGGATGACTTCGGCGCCCAGAAGCAAGAAAAATTCTTATTCTGTTCACCATCTACGTAGGATAATTAAGATTACTCCCCTACGGTCTTGGATGGGGCTTGAATAGGTCAAGCACCAACCAGAAATTTGTTAGATTGACTAACACAGGCGCAAGATTATAGAGAAAAGCTATGTTCTTGTAAAGGATATTGTTGGAAAAAGAGCCAAATTCCTATGATAGCTTCTCTACTAATTCCACTGCAGCCCCAATATAAGTAGCGGGTGTTAATTTTTGTAAACGTAATTTTTCTTCTTGTGGAATATCCAACTTATCAATAAATTCACGCATAGCCTGTTCTGTCACTCGTTTACCTCGCGTTAATTCTTTTAATTTTTCGTAAGGTTTTTCTATTCCATAGCGACGCATTACGGTTTGAATTGGTTCAGCCAAAACTTCCCAGTTTTGATTGAGTTCTTCTAATAAGTGCGGTTGATTTACTTCAAGTTTACTAATGCCTTTGCGAGTTGAAGCATAAGCGATCAAACAATAACCTAATCCTACGCCTAAATTACGTAATACGGTTGAATCTGTTAAGTCACGCTGCCAGCGAGAAATTGGTAACTTTTGACCTAAGTGGGTCATCACTGCATTGGCTAATCCCAGATTGCCCTCTGAGTTTTCAAAATCAATTGGATTGACTTTATGTGGCATGGTAGAAGAACCAATTTCGCCTGCAATAGTTCGTTGTTTGAAGTGATTTAATGCAATGTACCCCCATAAATCCCGATCAAAATCAATGATAATGGTATTAAAGCGTACTACAGCATCAAAAAATTCAGCGATGTAATCGTGCGGCTCAATTTGCGTGGTATAAGGATTCCATTGAATACCTAATGAAGTGACAAATTCTTCGCTGAATTTATGCCAATCAATATTAGGATATGCCGATAAATGCGCATTGTAGTTACCTACCGCGCCATTGATTTTACCTAAGATTTCCGCGTTTTGGAGTTGTTTAAATTGACGTTTTAGACGGTAAACGACATTCGCCATTTCTTTGCCCACTGTGCTTGGTGAAGCTGGTTGGCCATGTGTGCGAGAAAGTAATGGAATCGTTTTATATTCTTCTGCAAGACGAGTGATTTCATCAATCAGTTTTTTCCATTCTGGTAAAATCACTTCGTCACGAGCGGTGCTTAACATTAACGCGTGAGAGAGGTTGTTAATATCTTCTGAGGTGCAAGCGAAGTGAATAAATTCGGACACGTTCACTAGTTCCAGTTTATTTTGAATTTTCTCTTTCAGAAAATACTCAACGGCTTTCATATCGTGATTAGTTGTGCGCTCAATTTCTTTAATACGCGCAGCATCTGTCTCATTAAAATTAGCCATAATTCCATCTAAAAAAGCATTTGCTTGCGTAGAAAATGGCGGTACTTCGGTAATGTCTGCCGTTGAAGCTAATTTTTGTAACCAACGAACTTCCACAGCTACACGGAATTTCATTAACCCGAATTCGCTAAAAATAGCGCGTAATGGAGTTACTTTATCTTGATAACGACCATCAAGAGGGGAAAGTGCGGTCAGTGTAGAGAGTTGCATAAATGTTTGCTCCAGAATTGTATTAATAAATAGAAGAATAAATCTGTTTTGCGGTGGCAAGTAATTTTCTGCGAAAAAATAAAATTTGCCATTTTGTTCCACCCATTTGTTTCCACAGCACGGCAGAGCGAATGCCTGCAAGTAAAACTGCACGAATTTTATTTTGCACGAGTTCTTGTCGCAAATAATCAGGCGAGCCTAGTATGTGAATTTTTTTGCCCAATGGGCTAATAACGTCGCTGTAAATGTTTGCCATAATAGATAACATTGTTTCACTATCGCGAGCGTAATGAATTTCTTGTTCTTTTAGGCGAGAAATTCGATTGCCCAATGTTTGTTTGGCATCGGGATTTTTCGATAATTTTCCTTCTAATGCCAAAAGGCTTAACCAATAGCGAGTTAAATTTTGATCGCCTTGTGCATTGAGCTGGTGAATTAAGGTTTCTAGACCTAATTTTAAATGACGAACTTCGCCACCAAAAACATCTTCGATTCGTTGTGGTTGGGTAATGAAAAGGCTATTAAGTGCGGTTAAAAATGTATCTGAATCTGCTCGACTTTCTGTTGCAAGTTGATGAACCAATTTTGCTGATTGGCACACGCCAGCAAGGGCAAGAACAATATCGTGGTAGTTTTTCATTAGAAAATATTAGGAAAACGTTTTCGTTAAATATAGCATTTTTAACCTAGCTTTTGAACTCGAACATTAAAAAAGCCTAGAGTTTCTGGTATGATGTGCGAACAGTTTTAAGGTATTAAGGATTGATTATGGCAAAACCAATTGTTTTTAGTGGCGTGCAGCCTTCTGGTGAATTAACTATCGGAAATTATTTGGGCGCGTTGCGCAACTGGGTGAAGATGCAAGAAGATTATGAATGTATTTTCTGCGTAGTTGATTTACATGCAATCACTGTTCGTCAAGATCCTGTTGCCCTTCGCAAAGCAACGCTTGATGTGCTTGCACTTTATTTAGCGTGCGGAATTGATCCAAATAAAAGTACTATTTTTGTTCAATCTCATGTTCCAGAACACACGCAATTAAGCTGGGTGTTAAACTGCTACACCTATTTCGGTGAAATGAGCCGAATGACCCAATTTAAAGATAAATCAGCGCGTTATGCAGAAAATATTAACGTAGGTTTGTTTGATTATCCTGTGTTAATGGCGGCGGATATTTTACTTTATCAAGCAAAAAGCGTGCCTGTTGGCGATGACCAAAAACAACACTTAGAAATTACGCGTGATATTGCAAACCGCTTTAATGCGCTCTATGGCAATATTTTCACCATTCCTGAAATTTTCATTGGAAAAGCAGGGGCGCGTATTATGTCATTGCAAGATCCTGAAAAGAAAATGTCAAAATCAGATGATAACCGCAACAACGTGGTGACACTTTTGGAAGATCCAAAATCTGTAGCGAAGAAAATTAAACGTGCCGTAACAGATTCAGATGAGCCGCCTGTTGTTCGTTATGACGTGCAAAATAAAGCGGGGGTATCCAATCTTTTAGATATTCTTTCTGCGGTTACGGATAAGCCAATTGCTGAGCTTGAAAAAGAATTTGAAGGTAAAATGTACGGACATTTAAAAACAGCAGTAGCGGATGAAGTATCAACTTTACTTGCTGGTTTACAAGAACGTTTCCATCAATATCGTAATGATGAAGCTTTATTAGATAATATCTTACGACAAGGAGCGGAAAAAGCGCGTGCAAAAGCGCAAGAAACCTTGGTAAAAGTGTATGAAGCAGTAGGTTTTGTTGCTGCAAAATAATCTGAATAAAAGGGATAATATTATGGCGATTCAAACTGAAAAACCGATTGAATGTGTAGGTTGTAACACATTTGATATGAAATCACTTTTCGATAATCGTGATTGTAGTCAGGTTATTGAATATGTTTATGACAGTGAAGAACAAGCGCAAGAAGCGCTCGCATTTTTTACTCAGAAAGCGCGTGATGTAGAAAGTGAACCTTGTGAAATTCAATCTGAAATTACAAAAGTGGATGATGGCTATTTATTAAGGGCAGATTTCACTTTCTGTTGCCAAGCTGAATTGGTGATTTTTCAAATGCGTATTGCGTAAGAAAAATCGCTGAAAAATAAGCCGCACTTTTGCGGCTTATTTTGTTTTTTATGATTCGTTTTCTACAAAGCTTAAGGCGGTTTCAACTACTTCAACTCCTGCACCTTGTTTAAACGCATTTTCACTTAAATAGCGTCGCCATTGACGAGCACCTTTGCAATTTTGGAATGCGCCTAACATATGGCGGACGATATGATTAAGGTGTATGCCTTGGCTAAGTTGTTGTTCAATATAAGGAAGCATTGACTGTACTGCTTCATGAGCGGTAACAATTGGTGCGTTAGGATCAAATAAGGCTTGGTCAATTTGCCCAAGTAAACTTGGATTTTGATAGGCCTCTCGCCCAACCATCACGCCGTCTACATATTGCAAATGTTGCTTCATTTCTTCAATGGTTTTTATGCCACCATTAATTGCGATAGTTAGATGTGGAAAATCACGTTTTAGTTGATACACCCGAGCATAATCTAATGGCGGAATTTCTCGATTTTCTTTCGGGCTTAATCCTGAAAGCCAAGCTTTTCGTGCGTGGATAATAAACTCTTGGCAACCTTTTCCTTGAACCTTTTCAATAAAATCACATAAAAATTCATAGCTGTCTAATTCATCAATGCCAATACGCGTTTTCACCGTGACTGGAATTTTGACCGCACTTTGCATTTGTTCTACACAGTCTGCCACCAAATCTGCTTTTGCCATTAAGCAAGCACCAAACATTCCATTTTGTACGCGATCAGAAGGGCATCCTACATTAAGATTAATTTCGTGATAGTCTCGTTCCTCAGCAAGTTTTGCGCAATATTTTAGTTGTTCAGGATCGCTTCCTCCCAGCTGTAACGCAACGGGATTTTCTTGTAAATCAAAATCCAAGTGATCGTATTTGGCATAGATAATCGCAGGTGCGGTGACCATTTCAGTGTAAAGTAATGCATGTTTTGAAAATTGGCGATGAAAATAACGACAATGGCGTGTTGTCCAATCTAACATTGGCGCAACAGAAAAACGGCCGCGGTAAAAGTGCGGTAGATTTTGAGGCATTTTTATTTCTCTTGTTCGGTTTTGCTGCGTAATTCTTCGGCTTGGCGAGCTTGCATTTGCTGGCGAAAACGGCCTGCAGCAAAGTGGTAAAATGGTTTTGGACTAAATTGGCGCGAGATTATGGATGCAATAATGCTGGAAATCAAGAGCCAAATGAGAACGGGTTGTGCACCTGTCATTTCCATTACAACAACACTGGCGGTAACTGGAGATTGTGTGCCGCCAGCTAAAAACGCCGCCATACATAAAATTACTAAAAAACGTTGATCGACCATACCGCCACTGAGATCCCAAAGCATTGCGCCAATGCCCGCTCCTGTTGTTAGTGATGGGGTAAAGATACCACCGGCAATACCATTCCAATAAGTGGCCACCGTTGCCAAAAGTTTAAGGATGCCAATTTCGGGATCTATGGACTGCCCTTCTAAAGCGTGTGCAACAACCTCATAGCCAGTACCATAAGTTTGTCCGTGAGTGTAACTGCCGAGTGCGGCAAGCACTAAACCCAATAATAAAGCAATATAAATAGGATGTTGGCGAACCCAGCCTCGCCATTTATCAGGTGATAATCCTGCGAGACCTTTTGCTAATAATCGTCCAAATATGCCACCTAGAATGCCACAAACCACCCCACAAATTGCAAGACAAAGATAGAGATAAGAAACAGATGTTGCCCCTTGATAGCTTGGAAAATAAGGGCTGTTTCCTTGAATCGCGACAAGAATAAAACCTGCGGCTAATACGCCCATCAATACACGTCGTTCCCAACGTAACATTACGCCACGTCCAAGTTCTTCAATCGCAAATATCACGCCAGCCAAAGGTGCATTAAAGGCTGCTGCAAGCCCACCTGCTGCACCTGTAGCAAGTAATTCATTGGTGCTTAATCCTCTAAATGCTAAATTATGTTTTCTACAATAATTTCCCCACGCAAGCATAACAGCTGCGCCAACTTGTACCGATGGTCCTTCACGTCCAACAGATGCGCCAATAAGCATTGCTAGAAAGGTAAGAGGAATTTTCCAAATAGTTTGGCTGAATCCAACTAATTTGGTTTTATAGCTACTATGAGGAAGATTAATTGATGCAATGACTTGCGGAATACCGCTTCCTCCAACATATGGAGTATATTTTTTTGTAAACCAAGTCAGGCAAGCCATGCCTAGGGGTAAAACAAACCAAACTGCAATAGGATATTTAGATGACCAGTGAGCGTTTAATTCTAGGCCAAGATCAGATAATTTCGCAAAGCAAAATGAAAAGAGTGAGACAAATGTCGCACCTATAATTAGGCAGATAAATTCTAAACTTTTGTGGGAAATTCTGTGTGTTTGGCGTAGTTTTTTATGGAAGAAATAGCGTAAGTGAAATTGGAGCGAGCGTAACATAATCATTATAATTTAATACTAATTAAGTAGAAATTATAAAACTGTCATTTCGCTGGGGCAATTGGTTTGGCATTTTGAATAAAAAAGTGCGGTGAATTTGGGAAGCGTTTTTGTACGCAACGAAAGATCCTTTCACGGATCTTTGGCACTGTTTAATTATTGACAATAAACCTCAGAACGATTAAAATTCGCCGTCTATTTCTGTATGGAAGTAGATTTTTTGAACAACATTCTATTATTGAATAACATTTAAACTGGAGCTTTTTTAATGGCAACTATCAACCAGCTAGTACGCAAACCGCGTGTGAAAAAGGTTGTAAAAAGCAACGTTCCTGCATTAGAGGCTTGCCCGCAGAAACGTGGTGTATGTACTCGTGTATATACTACAACTCCTAAAAAACCAAACTCAGCGTTACGTAAAGTATGTCGTATCCGCTTAACTAACGGTTTTGAAGTAACTTCTTATATCGGTGGTGAAGGTCACAACCTTCAAGAGCACAGTGTTGTATTAATCCGTGGTGGTCGTGTTAAAGACTTACCGGGTGTGCGTTACCACACAGTACGCGGTGCATTAGACTGCGCAGGCGTTAAAGATCGTAAACAAGGTCGTTCTAAATACGGCGTTAAACGTCCTAAAGCTTAATGGTTCTCCGTTAAGTAAGGCCAAACGTCTAAATTAGCAAAACAATTTAAACCATAAACTCCAGTCAAAAAGCGCTTTGCGCTGCAAATTTTCTCAATGAGAAATATTGCTGATGGGTTTTGGATATCCTGAAGATTAAAATACGGAGAAATTCGCAATGCCACGTCGTCGTAGTGTTGAAGCACGCAAGATTCTTCCAGATCCGAAGTTCGGTTCAGAATTACTTGCAAAATTTATTAATGTAATCATGGTAGACGGTAAAAAATCCGTTGCTGAATCAATCGTTTATGGTGCTTTAGAAACTTTAGCACAACGCACAGGTAAAGAGCCTTTAGAAGCGTTTGAAGTTGCACTTGAAAACGTACGTCCAACTGTTGAGGTTAAATCTCGTCGTGTTGGTGGTTCTACTTACCAAGTACCAGTTGAAGTGCGCCCTGTACGTCGTAACGCATTAGGTATGCGTTGGATCGTTGAAGCAGCACGTAAACGTGGTGATAAATCAATGGCTTTACGCCTTGCAAACGAATTATCTGATGCTTCAGATAATAAAGGTGCAGCAGTGAAAAAACGTGAAGATGTTCACCGCATGGCTGAAGCTAACAAAGCATTTGCTCACTACCGTTGGTAATAAGTTTTTGAATTTAAAGGGCTTCATCATTGATGAAGCCTTACCCTTATATAAACTGATATTAAATAAACAAGGTTATAATAATGGCTCGTACAACCCCTATTGAAAGATATCGTAATATCGGTATCAGTGCGCATATTGATGCGGGTAAAACCACTACTACTGAGCGTATCTTATTCTATACTGGTGTTAGCCACAAAATCGGTGAAGTGCACGATGGTGCCGCAACGATGGACTGGATGGAACAAGAACAAGAGCGTGGTATTACCATTACCTCTGCGGCAACAACTGCATTCTGGTCTGGTATGTCACAACAGTTCCAACAACACCGCATCAACGTTATCGATACTCCAGGACACGTAGACTTTACTGTTGAAGTAGAACGTTCTATGCGTGTTCTTGATGGTGCGGTAATGGTTTACTGTGCGGTTGGTGGTGTTCAACCACAATCTGAAACTGTATGGCGTCAAGCTAACAAATATCAAGTGCCACGTATTGCGTTCGTAAACAAGATGGACCGTACTGGTGCAAATTTCTTACGCGTAGTTGAGCAATTGAAAACTCGTTTAGGTGCTAACGCAGTTCCTCTTCAACTTCCAATTGGTGCAGAAGATAACTTCACCGGTGTTGTTGACTTGATCAAAATGAAAGCGATTAACTGGAATGAAGCAGATCAAGGTATGACATTTACCTATGAAGATGTGCCTGCAAATATGCAAGCAGACTGTGAAGAATGGCGTCAAAACCTTGTAGAAGCAGCAGCTGAAGCGTCTGAGGAATTAATGGAGAAATACTTAGGCGGTGAAGACTTAACTGAAGAAGAAATTAAGTCTGCATTACGTCAGCGTGTATTAGCAAGTGAAATTATCTTAGTAACCTGTGGTTCTGCATTCAAAAACAAAGGTGTTCAAGCTATGCTAGATGCCGTTGTTGAATATTTACCAGCGCCAACAGATATTCCAGCTATTAAAGGTATCAATCCAGATGAAACTGAAGGCGAACGTCATGCAAGTGATGAAGAACCATTCTCTTCATTAGCATTTAAAATTGCAACTGACCCGTTTGTAGGTAACTTAACCTTCTTCCGTGTATATTCTGGTGTTATTAATTCTGGTGACACAGTATTAAACTCTGTACGTCAAAAACGCGAACGTTTTGGTCGTATCGTACAGATGCACGCTAACAAACGTGAAGAAATTAAAGAAGTTCGTGCAGGTGACATTGCAGCTGCTATCGGCTTAAAAGATGTAACTACTGGTGATACATTATGTGCAATTGAAGCACCAATCATCCTTGAGCGTATGGAATTCCCAGAGCCAGTAATCTCTGTTGCGGTAGAACCAAAAACTAAAGCTGACCAAGAAAAAATGGGCTTAGCATTAGGTCGTTTAGCACAAGAAGACCCTTCATTCCGTGTTCACACTGATGAAGAATCTGGTGAAACCATTATTTCTGGTATGGGTGAGTTACACTTAGATATCATCGTTGACCGTATGAAACGTGAGTTTAAAGTGGAAGCTAACATCGGTAAACCACAAGTATCTTATCGTGAAACTATCCGCACTCGTGTTAATGATGTAGAAGGTAAACATGCAAAACAATCTGGTGGTCGTGGTCAATATGGTCACGTTGTTATTGACTTATATCCATTAGATCCAGAAGGCCCAGGTTACGAATTCGTAAATGAAATCAAAGGTGGTGTAATCCCTGGTGAATACATTCCTGCGGTTGATAAAGGTATCCAAGAACAGCTTAAATCTGGTCCATTAGCTGGTTACCCAGTAGTTGATCTTGGTGTACGTTTACACTTCGGTTCATACCATGATGTGGACTCATCTGAGTTAGCGTTTAAACTTGCTGCATCTTTAGCATTTAAAGCAGCATTCGCAAAAGCAAACCCAGTATTACTTGAGCCGATTATGAAAGTTGAAGTTGAAACTCCACCTGAATATGTTGGTGATGTAATTGGTGACTTAAGCCGTCGTCGTGCTATGGTGAACGGTCAAGAAGCGAATGAGTTCGTTGTTAAGATCGATGCTGAGGTTCCACTTTCAGAAATGTTCGGTTATGCAACAGACTTACGTTCACAAACTCAAGGTCGTGCATCATACTCAATGGAACCGTTAAAATATGCTGAAGCGCCAACAAGTGTTGCTGCTGCAGTAATTGAAGCGCGTAAAAAATAATTTTTGTAAACCAGCGGTATAAAACATGATTTTTATACCGCACTTCTTAGGAAACATTAGCAATGTCTAAAGAAAAATTTGAACGTACAAAACCGCACGTAAACGTGGGTACAATCGGCCACGTTGACCACGGTAAAACAACTTTAACAGCAGCAATCACAACCGTATTATCTAAACACTACGGTGGT
>NZ_CAKASP010000006.1:0-85866 GCF_916862695.1 Haemophilus sp. Marseille-P9675 | reverse complement strand
ACCACCGTAGTGTTTAGATAATACGGTTGTGATTGCTGCTGTTAAAGTTGTTTTACCGTGGTCAACGTGGCCGATTGTACCCACGTTTACGTGCGGTTTTGTACGTTCAAATTTTTCTTTAGACATTTAAAGAGTCCCTCTAAATAGACACGGTTATCGATGGGTAAATTAAACCACATTAACCAATAAAATTGTTTGCTATAATTGAAGGAAGAGAGAAATGAAGGATGGTGCTGATAGGCGGATTTGAACCGCCGACCTCACCCTTACCAAGGGTGCGCTCTACCAACTGAGCTATATCAGCGTTTGGAGCGGGCAGCGGGAATCGAACCCGCATCATTAGCTTGGAAGGCTAAGGTAATAGCCATTATACGATGCCCGCAAGTCCTAAATTCGTCTGTCCCATCAGGATTCATCTAAAAGATGGTGGAGGGAGAAGGATTCGAACCTTCGAAGGCTGAGCCAACAGATTTACAGTCTGCCCCCTTTGGCCGCTCGGGAACCCCTCCACGCTAAATGAATACTTGATACGAAGGAATGGTGCCGACTATCGGAATCGAACTGATGACCTACTGATTACAAGTCAGTTGCTCTACCTACTGAGCTAAGTCGGCGTGTCGTAAGCAAGTGAGGCGTATTATATGGAAAAAACTTTTCCTGACAAGTGTTTTTTCTAAAAAATTTATTTTTTTTGTCTATTCGTTTAAATCACAATCAAAAATGTGATTTTTTAATCAGAAATCATGAAGTATGCTGAAAAATCAATGCGAAATTTCATCTTATAGAGTATATTTTCTCGCATTTATTTCACGATAAAATCACTACATCATGGAATTTTCAAATCAATTAACCCCGTTTTTAAGCTTCAATCGCGCACAATGGGCTGAATTACGTAAATCCGTTCCGTTAAAACTCACAGAACAAGATCTTAAGCCTCTCCTAGGTTTTAACGAAGAACTTTCACTGGATGAAGTCAGCACAATTTATTTACCCCTGACACGCTTAATTAATTATTACATCGATGAAAATTTACGTCGCCAAACGGTATTACATCGATTTCTCGGCAGAAACAATACCAAAATTCCCTATGTTATCAGTATTGCTGGCAGTGTGGCTGTCGGGAAAAGCACATCTGCACGGATATTACAGTCACTTCTTTCCCATTGGCCAAAAGAGCGAAAAGTTGAACTCATCACCACTGATGGCTTTCTCTATCCACTTGAGAAACTCAAACAAAATAATCTGTTGCAAAAGAAAGGTTTTCCCATTTCCTATGACACGCCCAAACTCATTCGCTTTCTTGCTGATGTAAAATCGGGTAAAAGAAACGTTCATGCACCAATTTATTCTCACCTGACATACGACATTATTCCCAATAAATTTGATGTTGTCGATCAACCGGATATTCTCATTTTAGAAGGATTAAATGTGCTACAAACAGGCAACAATAAAGCAAATCAAACCTTCGTGTCTGACTTTGTTGATTTCTCCATCTATGTTGATGCAGAAGAACATTTATTAAAAGAATGGTATATCAAACGATTTTTAAAATTCCGTGAAAGTGCCTTTACTGATCCTAATTCTTATTTCAAGCACTATGCAAAGTTATCAAAAGAAGAAGCCATTGCCACAGCAAGCAAAATTTGGGATGAAATTAATGGATTAAATCTTAATCAGAACATATTGCCAACACGAGAACGTGCCAATTTAATTCTAAAAAAAGGGGAAAATCACGAAGTAGAATTGGTGAAGCTAAGAAAATAAAAAAGTGCGGTGAATTTTCACCGCACTTTTAGGATTTATTCATGATGGGAAAATCCCATCATAAATGATTACGCTATTACCATTGGTAACCTACACCAACTCCGGCACCCACATCACCACTGGTGTTTGCGTTACCTTGAAGTTTTAAGATTACTTTACCATTATCACTAATACGAGAGTAACCTACAGCTAAAGCATTTTGACCTTTGAAGGTACCCGCTGCTGCAGCCACCATTGCTTTACCTTGAGTATAAGCTTGTGGTAATGCCGCCGCTGCATTCGCACCTGCAATACCTGCACGCGCTTGTTTGCTGTGTTTGTTTACTTTTCTGTCTAGGCTATCAATAGCACCAGCGTGATGATTAATAACATTACTTAAGTTATTAACTGTTCCTTCTAAGCCCGCTACTTTTTTGTTTGTAGCATATAATTGGCTACCATTAACAGCTTGTTTAGATGTTGAATTGAGTTCCGCATCTTTCACATTATTGATATTGGTTGCTGCACCATCCTTACCTGCAAGGTTTAAACCTTTATCGTTAGAGGTAATTGTAGTTGCATTATCACCACTACCGATGGTAACGCCATTTGTTGCTTTTACGCTATTCACATCAATATCTTGTGCTAATGCATAAGTTACAGATTGTCCATCACGTTTTACTTTCAAGTTTTTACCCGCAGTGTGAGTAACCGTATCGCCAGATTTAACTGCAACCCCTTTATCATTAGCAGTTGAAGCTTCGATAACCTCTTGTGAGTCAGCTACTTTCACGAAAGTTGCTGCGCTGTTAATTGCCTCGGCAACTGTATCAACTGTCGCTAACTTACCTTTATCAGCATCAGAAACTGTCACTTTACCTGCATTAGCTGCTTTAGGATCTGTTGAAGCTTCTTTAATAGAACCTTTATTATTATTAATAACAGAGGTTGCATTTACAGAGAAGTTAACTTTCGCATTACCATCTTTATCCACAGTTGGGGTAATAGTTACTGAATTATCATCACTCGCAAAATCAAGACCTTTACCATTAGTTATAGCTGCTGCCTGATTGCCATTAGTTTTTAAATTCCAACCTGCATTTAACACATCATTAACTGTTGCTGCTTCATTTCCATTACCTGAAATTGGCGCTGAAGATACGACTGTTGCATTAGCTACTTTCGCTTTATCAGCTGCTACTTTTTCTGGTGCTGTTAAATGATCATTTAAGTTAGNTACCGAGTCATCAGAACTTGTAAAGTCAAGACCTTTACCATTAGTTATAGCCGCGGTCTGATTGCCATTAGTTTTTAAGTTCCAACCTGCATTTAACACGTCATTAACTGTTGCTGCTTCATTTCCATTACCTGAAATTGGCGCTGAAGATACGACTGTTGCATTAGCTACTTTCGCTTTATCAGCTGCTACTTTTTCTGGTGCTGTTAAATGATCATTTAAGTTAGTTACTTTACCATTTTCAACAGTTGTTCCTTTATCTGCTTCACCAGCTTTAGCCTTCACAGTAATCTTATCAACTTCAATTTCTGATGCTAAACCGTAAGTAAATACTGTGTTATCACCCGTTGTTGTTTGGTTGGCAACTAAGTTCTTACCTGCAACAAATGCTACATTTGAACCTGCTTTAATGGTTGCATTCGCACTGTTATCAGCAGTTTTTACAACTTGCTTATCATTATTTTCAACACGAGCTGTCCAGAATGAGCTGTTAATTGCATCTTTTACTGTATCAACCGTCGCTAACTTACCTTTATCAGCCTCTTCAACCGTTACTTTACCAGCATCATCACCATCAACTTTAGCTGCCGTTACATTACCCTTAACACCATTAATCACGTTTGTAGTATTTACAGCAACATTTACTTTCGCATTGCCTTTGTTATCTACCGTTGGAGTAATCGTTACCGAGTCATCAGAACTTGTAAAGTCAAGACCTTTACCATTAGTTATAGCCGCGGTCTGATTGCCATTAGTTTTTAAGTTCCAACCTGCATTTAACACGTCATTAACTGTTGCTGCTTCATTTCCATTACCTGAAATTGGCGCTGAAGATACGACTGTTGCATTAGCTACTTTCGCTTTATCAGCTGCTACTTTTTCTGGTGCTGTTAAATGATCATTTAAGTTAGTTACTTTACCATTTTCAACAGTTGTTCCTTTATCTGCTTCACCAGCTTTAGCCTTCACAGTAATCTTATCAACTTCAATTTCTGATGCTAAACCGTAAGTAAATACTGTGTTATCACCCGTTGTTGTTTGGTTGGCAACTAAGTTCTTACCTGCAACAAATGCTACATTTGAACCTGCTTTAATGGTTGCATTCGCACTGTTATCAGCAGTTTTTACAACTTGCTTATCATTATTTTCAACACGAGCTGTCCAGAATGAGCTGTTAATTGCATCTTTTACTGTATCAACCGTCGCTAACTTACCTTTATCAGCCTCTTCAACCGTTACTTTACCAGCATCATCACCATCAACTTTAGCTGCTGTTACGTTACCTTTAACTTTATCAATTACTTTTGCCGCATCAACATCAACAGAAACTGTCGTTGTATCTACGCCCTTGTCATCACGTACAGTTTTCACGTTGACTACAGTGCCATCACCATTTGCAAAGTTAATTACATCATTTGGTGTCACTTTATCTTTAGGAGAAATCGCTTTGTTATCAGAGTCTTTTGTTGCAACATCCTCGCCGTTATTTTTGACGAAGAAGCCAGATTTATTCACAGTTTGATCTAACTGATCTTTATTTACAGCTTGATCTGGTTGTGTAGCCCAGCCCACATTATTTAACTGAACACCATTTTTCCCTGCGGTAATCTTATCCTTAGATTCTGGTTTAGTGTTATCATAACCAGTGGCAGTAATATTGCCGTTCTCATCATAGGTATAGGAATTACCTTTCTCATACGGATTATTCTCTGTATCAGAGTCAGTTAATTTAGCGCCTTTTTTCACTATTTCTGATGATGGAATTGACTCAGCGTCGTCTTTAGGATTATTGTTTTCATCTACTTGATCTTTCGGGTACCATTTACCATCATTCGCTTTAACTACATCTACATCGACTTTCTTGCCACCTACTTCGACTTCGGCTTTTGTACTTGCGTAGTCAAGAGGTGAATCTACAGAAATGTTTATATTATGAGTACCATTTTTGTTGTCAAATTCACCATCAACATCTACGTTACCCACGCCAACAAAGTTAACAGTATGTCCAATTGATACTGTACCTTTATCTTCACTAGTAGAAGGTGTAGCTACCTTCCAACCAGCATTAACATAACTATTTAGATTTTTGATTGCATCACCCACATTTGTCGCTGTTATAGGTGCTTTGTCGTTACCATTTTCATCTTTATTATAATCACTACCTTCAGCAATAGTTAATGGTTGTGAGAATCCACTTAACGTACCATTTGGATTTAAAGTAACACCCAAAGCATTAGCTGTTTGGTTTGCTGCCGTACCTAAAGTTTTAGCTACTTGGTAAAGTTGTGAACCATTGATTGCATCAGTTGAGTCTGCTGTAATTTGACCTGCTGCAACATGTTTAATTTGACGTTCATTACCTTTAGATCCAACAGATACAACATTACCTTGCTTACCTGTAGCTTCTTTATTTGTACCATCAGTATCAGTTCCACCTAACTTACCCGCAAAATCAGAATAAACCAATGGAGAACCATCAGCCACAGCTGAATTTACAGCCATAACCTTTGTAGACTCTTTCCCTGCATCACTACCATGGCCTAGTACAACAGCGCCATCACGACCTGCGGCTACAGTTATATTTGAACCTAATGTTGAAACATTATTACTGGATATCTTTGAATCTGCACCAACAGCCGCGATGTTTTTACCTGATAATACTGAGTTACTACCCACATTAACAGAACCCTGGCCAGATACTTTTGAAGCACTACCAACAGTAATGGAATCCCAAGAATTAGCTGTAGCGCTTTGCCCCATCGCAGTAGAGTAAGTTCCCAAAGCTTTTGATTGTGCACCAGTTGCAGTAGCTCGCTGAATTGCCTCTGCCTGTTGACCGACAGCAGTAGATGACTGTCCTTTCGCATTAGCAACTTTACCTACTGCTGTAGAGTCCACCTCATCTGCAACAGCGTGGGCACCAAGTGCAGTACTGCCCTGACCCCTAGCTAATGAATATGCCCCTAATGCAACCGCTGCATTTTGAGCGTTTGCACCACCAGTATCCTTACCATTTGCAAAATTACCAGTTGCTTGAGACATTAAACCTATTGCGATATGTGCATTACCGGCTGTACCAGAATTAGAACCAGAAAGAGCACCATTACCAATTGCAATACCATCATAAGCATTTACTTTCGCTTCAGCTTTATTTTCACTTAAACCTGTTTTAGCTTTATAGTCTGCATTTCCATAAAATTGATTTGTTACTGTGTCAGTTCCAATTGCTAATCCGCCTCTATCTTCTGCTTTCGTAACTACATTTGCAGCTTGTGCTCCACCTGCCACAACAGCTAAAAGTGCGGTAGAAATTGCGGCTAATTTTACAGATTTTGATTTACCTTTTGCGGACGCTAATTCACCCACAGCAGTCCAAGTTTGGGTTGCGTGATTCCAAATTACTTTGAAAATGTTGTTCATTCAGGTTTTCTCCTAGTATTAAAATAGATAACAGCGGTTTTCGCTATCGGCATAACGAATAGATAAACAGCCTTGTTTATCAGATTAACGTCTTTTATAACAAATTTGTCTATAAAATACGCTATTTAAATTTCGCACGAATTCTACAAGCAATTAAAATAAATGAAAAGTATCTTTACCAAAATTTACAATCTTTACATTGTAAATTATTGACTTTACATTCAATCTCTGTGAATAACGGATAACTTTATAACGTAAGTGCGGTAAAATCTGCTCCGACCACACTTTTATAAAATGAGAGAAAAATATGCTATCAAAAGAACGTTTATCCCAACTTGCCGAAATGGAAAGTATTTTAGATGAAGCAAATGGCTTTCTTGCCGAGGCAGAACAATTTTTGGAAAAATGGCAGGCATTTTTGCTTAAAATGAAACGCCTAGAACATTATTACTTCGAAGGCGATTGGCGAGAGGATTTTGAGGCTTATGAAAATGGCGAAGTACCAAAAGACCAACCTTGTGGCGTACTTTCCGAAGACTTAGTTTTTAATGCCAGTGTTGCTCAACAGGGCTTGGCGGTTGAGTATTTGAAAGTGGTGACGAAAATTCTCGATCAAACGAATGGAAAGTAATTGTCGATGCAGTTTGCTTGAATTCATAAACAAAAGTGCGGTGAAAATTCACCGCACTTTGTTGTTATTCTAATTAAATGAAAATTAATTTTTCGCTGCTGCCGCTGCTTTTACAATTACTGCAAATGCTGGGGCTTTTAATGATGCGCCACCTACTAATGCACCGTCGATGTCTGGCTGAGTAAATAATTCAGCGGCATTTGCATCATTTACAGAACCGCCGTATTGGATAATTACTTGGTCTGCCACGGCTTGTGATTTTGCTGCAATGTGACGACGGATAAATGCGTGAACGGCTTGTGCTTGTGCTGGAGTCGCAGATTTACCCGTACCGATCGCCCAGATTGGTTCGTATGCGATCACTGCACCGTTGAATGCTTCTACGCCTAATGCATTGATGACTGCATCAATTTGACGTGCACACACTTCTTCTGTTTTGCCTGCTTCGTTTTCAGCTTCAGTTTCACCGATACATAATACTGGTACTAAACCAGCTTCTTTTAATGCACCAAATTTTTTCGCTACGAATTCGTCGCTTTCTTTGTGGTAAGTACGACGCTCAGAGTGGCCAATAATGATATATTTTGCACCAAAATCTTTTAACATTTCGCTAGAAATATCACCGGTAAATGCACCTTTCACATTGATATCTACGTTTTGTGCACCTAATTGAATCACACTTTTACCGCCACAGCTGCAACCACAACCAGAAAGTGCTGCTTCAGCCGTACCTAAATACATAACGGGGGGGGCAATTGCTACATCACAACCTGTTACATCATGTAATTCTGCTTTTAATCTCTCGATTAATTCTTTGGTGAACGCTTTGGAACCGTTTAATTTCCAGTTACCCATAACTAAAGGACGACGTGCCATTTTTGTTTCTCCATAGTTGATAAAATTAACTCGCTTACTATACCAAAATTTCGCCACGATTCTTTGCAGAAGATCATAAAATTAAAAAAATTCTCATAGAAAGATGATTATCTTGTGCTAAAAAGCTACAATTACCTGTATGGAACCAATAAAAAATAACCAATTATGAAACTTTTCAAAGCTGAACAATGGAATATTGACGTGCTTCTCCCTCTTTTTGAAGCCTATCGCCAAGCCTATGGGCAAGCAGAGAATCCAGAACGCACCTTGGCTTTTTTAACTAATCGCATGCGTTTTAATGAAAGTCTGTTTTTTATTGCCGTGGACGAAAATGAAAAGGCTATTGGCTTTGTGCAGCTTTTCCCTCGCCTTTCTTCTTTACAATTACAACGCTATTGGCAAATCACCGATATTTTTGTGTTGGAACATGCGCAACAAACAGAAATTTATGCTGCGCTGATTTCTAAAGCAAAAGACTTTGTGTATTTCACGCAATCCAATCGTTTAGTCGCGGAATTAGCGCAAAATCAATATTCAATGTTGGAATCGGAAGGGTTTAAATTGAACCCGAAAGAACGTTTATTTGAATTGAGTTTGTAATGCTAACTGCGTTAAATCGTTATTGGGATTATTTGCGGATTGAACGACAAATGAGCCCTCACACGCTCACCAATTATCAACATCAACTTGAAGCTATCATCAAAATCTTAGCGCAACAAGATATTCACGCTTGGGCACAAGTGACACCTAGCGTGGTGCGCTTTATTTTGGCAGAAAGCAAAAAACAAGGCTTAAAAGAAAAAAGTTTGGCTTTGCGTTTATCGGCACTACGTCGATTTCTCAGTTTTTTGGTGCAACAAGGCGAATTGAAAGTGAATCCCGCTACAGGCATTTCCGCACCGAAACAAGGCAAGCATTTACCGAAAAATATGGATGGCGAGCAAGTTCAACAGTTGCTTGCGAACGATAGCAAAGAGCCGATTGATATTCGTGATCGTGCTATTTTGGAATTAATGTATAGTTCAGGTTTGCGTTTATCTGAATTACAAGGCTTAGATTTAAACAGCATTAATACCCGTGTGCGGGAAGTGCGTGTTATCGGGAAAGGCAACAAAGAGCGTGTAGTGCCGTTTGGGCGTTATGCGTCGCATGCCATTCAAGAATGGTTAAAAGTGCGGGCATTATTTAACCCAAAAGATGAGGCATTATTTGTTAGCCAGCTTGGAAATCGCATTTCTCATCGGGCCATTCAAAAACGCTTGGAAACTTGGGGCATTCGCCAAGGCTTAAATAGCCATCTTAATCCGCACAAACTGCGTCATTCTTTTGCGACCCATATGTTAGAAGCCAGTTCTGATTTACGCGCCGTGCAAGAATTGCTTGGGCATAGCAATCTTTCCACCACACAAATTTATACTCACTTAAATTTTCAACATCTGGCAGAAGTGTACGATCAGGCTCATCCAAGAGCGAAACGTAAAAAATAAACAGCCCGATAAACCGTTTATAATAAAAAGAGGTAGGCCATGATTCTGGCTAGAAGAGAATGGGGAGCAAATAAAAAAATTTTACCTGCTTAATACACTGTGACAAATTTAGTTTAATTCAGAGTGCTAATTGCGGGTAAAACTTCTGCGTTATCGCCACAAAATCCAGCATAGTAATAGACCGTACTTTACTTTCCCCAGATAAAAGTGAGGTGAGATTTCTTGCCAGAATATCTTGCTCTAACAACAGACATTCAGCTGGGCATTGTTCAAAACAATGCGGATATTTAATTGCGAGCAAGACTCCATCTTGCCATAACATCACCGCATCATTCTCAGTAATATTCGCAAAATACCCCTCAAGTTCTCTTTGCGCATAATCTGCTTGTGAAAAAGTATAAAGCATAATTTTCCTTAAAAAGTCAGCAATTTTTCAGATTGATTCAGTTTGGACATAAAAGAAGCACGATCCATTTTTTCAGCTGAAATAATACATTGCTCTGACGAAATGCCAAATTTTTCCAAACTTTCTGAACAAATGAAACGTTGTGTTATTTCATATAAATCTAACAATTTAAAGGTGCGAATAAAATCTTTTTGGAGAATATGTTCTGGCTGTTGATAAGAAACAAGATTCAGCACACCGTCATCTATAAAGAATACGCCAATATCCTCTTCATCACAAAAAGCCGTTGCGGCAAGTAATGCATCTAATCCCTCACGAGAAAGTGCGGTGCCATGGGGAGCGGTTTTAAACAAAAAAGCAATTTTCATAATGTGATGACTCGCTCAGCCTTTAATGTTGCCGATATAAATTCACCTAGCCCCGCAATCGTGAAGCCCTCAGCAAGATTAATGTTTTCTGGGTTGATAGCTGTTAAAGTATCCACGATACCACGACGTTGTGAAGCGGCAACACAAAGGTGCAATGGGATTTGATGCATCATAGCAAGATCTTGCCAACACTTTTGCAAATTGATTTCATCACTAGCAGGATAAACTAATGCGTTGCCATTCGTCACACCATCTTGGAAAAAGAAAATTTGGGCGATATCATGTTTTCTTTCAATCAATGCCTTGGCAAATTGGTAAGCTAAAAAAGCCCCTTGCTGACCATAAATAGGGCTTTTAACTGCAAGTACATAGCGCATTATTCTTGCTCGTGTTTTATTTGACGAATATAGAGATAGACTGTATGGCGAGAAATATCCAAACGCTCAGCCACTAAATTGATTGCATCTTTAATGTCAAAAATGCCTTTTTCATACAGAGATAAGACAATTTGGCGGTTTTTAGTGTTATTGGCCACCATACGATCAGTATTTACTTCCTCTATGGTTTTCTCAATAGTTTGATTGACTAAATCCTCAACAGAGCTTGCAAAATTGACAGCCGATGTTTCTTCTGTTTTTTCTGTTGGCATAAAAGCCTGTACAAATTGTGAAATGGGCACGTCTAAATTAATGTTAATACAAAGTAAACCAATAATACGTTGGGCTTTATTATGAATCGCAATCGTGACAGATTTCATCAACACACTGCCTTTAGTGCGAGTAAAATAAGGCTTAGAAACACTTTCACTTTGCATATTACGGAGTGAACGTAATGCCAAATCAGTAATAGGCGAACCAACTTGACGATTCGTATTATGGCCATTTGCAATACAAATAGCAGAATGCTCAATATCTTCTAAAGAATGTAAAACGATTTCACAGTGTTCGCCAATCAGCGCGCTAACGCCATCAACAACCGCTTTATAAGAATTAATAATAGTGCGATCTTCATCCGTGAAAGGTTGTTTATCGTTTAATGTCATGATTCAAGGTTAAAAGTGCGGTCAAAATTCACTGAGTTTTATAACAAGTGGCACGCATTAAAAAAACACGTGCCATGACTAGAAGTATTATTTTTCTGATTTAGGATTTACATCTAAAACTTCTACATCAAAAATGAGAGTTGAATTAGGTGGAATAGAAGCACCGGCACCTTGTTTACCATAACCTAACGCTGGTGGAATCACTAACTGAATTTTGCCACCTTTTTTCACCAATTGAAGGCCTTCTGTCCATCCAGGAATAACTTGATTTAATTGGAATTCAACCGGTTGACCACGCTCTACAGAGCTATCAAATACTTTGCCATTTGGTAATTTACCAGTGTAATGCACTTTTACAGTATCGGTAGCCTTAATTGCCTCACCTTTACCTGCATTTTCAATTTTGTAAAGTAAACCTGATTTAGTCGTTTTAACATCCTTGCCTTTAGCAAAATCAGCGCGATATTTATCCCCCTCATCCTGAGCACTTTTCGCAATGGCTTCCGCTTTTGCTTTTGATGCAGATACTAATTTCGCTTCAATAGCTTCTAAAGTTTTTTGTACATTTTCATCTTTACGCACATCAACTTTACCCTCTAAAGCATCTTTTAAACCATCTAAGATACGAGCATTATCATAAGTAATCACTTCTTTGTGCGCATCGACCAAATCTTTCATTTGCCCACCCATTAATGCGCCCACGGCATAAGAGGCAGCTTTCTCATCAAGCGCTTTTTCTTCCGCAAAAACTTGGCCAGAAATCACCGCACTTACCATTAATGCTGCGATAGATAATTTTTGAATTTTTAACATATGCGTTAATCCTTTATAATAAATGAAACAATTCTGAGGCTAGATTAAATCGCTTTTAACCTATTCTCAACTTTTTTTTAAAATTTAGAGAAATTTTATGCACATTGAACAAATATTAGAAAATCGTATTGCTGAACTTGAAACCAAAATTGCGTTTCAAGAGCAACTATTAGACGAACTGAATCATGCATTAGTTCAACAACAATTTGCGCTTGATAAAATGCAAGTTCAGCTACGCTATGTGGCAAGTAAATTAAAAGATTTTCATCCCACAAATATTGCAAGCCAAGCGGAAGAAACGCCACCACCGCATTATTAATTTCTGCAATAAATTCGTACAAATGAAAAGGGCGCACGATGCGCCCTTTAAATTAAATTCCCAAATAATAATCAGCTAAATACTTGCCTGGTTATGAAAAGTATTTTTCCAAATCGTCGCTACCGCCAATATGCTTACCACCGATAAACACTTGTGGAACAGTAGTACGACCAGAAACCGCGCGTACACTCACGATAGTAGCATCATGACCTAATACGATTTCTTCAAAACTTAATCCTTTATCATGTAAAAGTTGTTTTGCTTTTGTGCAATACGGACAACCTGGTTTAGTAAAGATTGAAATAGATTCTTGAATTTGATGCTGTGGCGCAAGATATTTTAACATTGTATCTGCATCAGAAACTTTGAACGGATCACCCGGTTCATTTGGTTCAACAAACATTTTTTCTACTACGCCATTTTTCACCAACATAGAATAGCGCCAAGAACGTTTACCAAAACCTAAATCTTCTTTACCAACAAGCATTCCCATGCCTTCTGTAAACTCACCATTACCATCTGGAATGAAAGTGATGTTTTCAGATTTTTCGTCTTCTTTCCACGCATTCATCACGAAAGTATCATTGACTGAAACTACAACAATATCATCCACACCATATTTTTTGAATACAGGGGCTAATTCGTTGTAACGTGGTAAGTGTGATGATGAGCAAGTTGGAGTGAATGCGCCCGGTAATGAGAACACGATCACTGTTTTGTTATCAAATAATTCAGAGGTAGTTACATCAACCCATTTATCACCCTGACGAGTGCGGAATGTCACTTGAGGGACTTTTTTGCCTTCCATATTAGACATCATCATTATTCTCCTATTGGTTGTTGATTTAATTTGAATGCGCTAGATTATAGGGAAATTTATGGTATAGTTACAATCAATTAATTCTATTTTTTTAATTGAAGTTTTCTATAGGAAGAATCAAATGAATATCCGAGATTTAGAATACCTTGTAGCCTTATCAGAATATAAACATTTCCGCCGTGCTGCCGATTCTTGCAATGTCAGCCAACCCACTTTGAGTGGTCAAATTCGCAAGCTCGAAGATGAACTTGGCATTATTTTATTAGAACGAACCAGCCGTAAAGTATTATTCACACAATCAGGTATGTTACTTGTAGAACAAGCGCGTACCGTGTTGCGTGAAGTAAAATTATTGAAAGAAATGGCAAGTAATCAAGGCAAAGAAATGACTGGCCCGTTGCATATCGGTTTAATTCCAACTGTTGGCCCTTATTTATTACCTTATATTGTTCCAACGCTAAAAGCTGCCTTTCCGGATCTAGAGGTCTTTCTCTACGAAGCACAAACGCATCAATTGCTAGAACAACTCGAAACTGGTCGTTTAGATTGTGCAATTGTAGCCACCGTGCCTGAAACAGAAGCCTTTATTGAAGTGCCTATTTTTAACGAAAAAATGTTACTGGCCGTATCAGATGAACATCCTTGGGCAAAAGAAAAGAAAATGTCTATGAATCAGCTGAAAGGGCAAGAAATGCTAATGTTAGACGATGGTCATTGCTTACGTAATCAGGCTTTAGATTATTGTTTCACGGCAGGCGCAAAAGAAAATGCCCACTTCCAAGCCACAAGCCTAGAAACTTTGCGCAATATGGTCTCTGCAAATGCAGGTATCACGTTTATGCCTGAACTTGCTGTATTAAATGAAGGTGCTCGTAAAGGTGTAAAATATATTCCTTGTCACTCACCTGAACCATCACGCACTATTGCTTTGGTTTATCGACCTGGTTCACCTTTACGTAACCGTTACGAACGCGTAGCCGGTGCAATCAGCAGTGAAGTAAAATTAATTTTAGCCGGAGAAAAATAATGGCCGGGGTTCGTGCAATTCAAAAAGAGAAAACACGTCGAGCCTTAGTAAATGCCGCGTTTAATCAGCTCAGTGCGGAAAAAAGCTTTTCCAACTTAAGTTTACGCGAAGTCGCTCGTGAAGCAGGTATTGCGCCAACTTCATTTTATCGTCATTTTAGTGACATGGATGAATTAGGCTTAGAAATGGTAGATGAAGCTGGTTTAATTTTGCGTCAATTAATGCGACAAGCGCGTAAACGTATCGATGCAGGTGGTAGTGTAATTTCCGTTTCTGTTGATACATTTTTTGAATTTATTACCAACAGCACAAATGTTTTCCGCTTATTATTACGAGAAAGCTCGGGGACCTCCCAAGCATTTCGCACTGCAGCCGCACGCGAAATCAAACATTTTGTTGATGAACTCGCAGAGTATATTTCATCTAAGCATCAGTATTCTCAATATATTGCATATGTTCAAGCTGAAGGCATTGTGACTATTGTCTTCACCGCTGGAGCAAATGCTTTAGATATGAATAAAGCTGAAAGAGAACAACTCAAAACACGCGTAATTTTACAATTAAGAATGTTAGCAAAAGGTGCAGATTTCGCGGCTCAAAAAGAAAAAGGAAAACACATATAAACTTAACCGCACTTTTTGACTTACAACCAAATCCGCAAAACTGGATTAGTTATCCTATTATTTATTTATAACATAACAAATGGCCACATTTTGCTTTACGAAATGTGGCCATTCTTCTCTATATCTTAACTTACCATTTTCTTTAACTGATACAAATACGCCAATGCTTGTTTAGGGCTTAAATCATCAGGATCAAGTTTTTCGATTGTCTCTCTTAGTGCATCCGTTTCTTGCTCAAACAATAACTCACCTTGAGTGTGATTGGCTTCACGCAATGCCTGAATTTGTTGATCGGCTGAATGACCTGAGGTTTTTTCTAATTGTGTCAATTTCTGTTTTGCCAGTTTAATAACGGATTGTGGCACACCAGCCAAAGCAGCCACTGCCAAACCATAACTTTTACTTGCTGCACCATCTTGTACGGCATGCATAAAGGCGATGGTGTTGTTATGCTCAAGAGCATCTAAATGAATGTTGGCGATGCCTGCTATCTGTTCTGGCAATGCGGTTAATTCAAAATAATGGGTGGCAAACAATGTAAGCGAGCGGATTTTTTTTGCTAACCATTCTGCACAAGCCCAAGCTAAGGATAAGCCATCATAAGTGGATGTGCCGCGACCGATTTCATCAATAAGCACGAGGCTTTGAACAGTAGCTTGATGAAGAATATTTGCCATTTCAGTCATTTCCACCATAAAGGTTGAACGCCCTGAGGCTAAATCATCAGACGCACCAATTCGAGTAAAAATACGATCAATCGGCCCAATTCGAGCACTGTCTGCTGGCACAAAGCTGCCGATATACGCCAGCAATGTAATTAATGCAGTTTGGCGCATATAAGTACTTTTACCGCCCATATTTGGCCCAGTGATAACCAATAAATGACGATGGTGATTGAGCTCCACTGGGTTGGCGATGAAAGGATCTTTCAATACTTGTTCCACAACAGGATGGCGACCATTTTCAATTTTCACACTCACTTCATCACAGAATCTTGGCATCACGTAATTAAGCGTATCTGCCCGCTCGGCAAGATTGACCAATACATCCAATTCAGAAAGTGCGAGGCTCGCCAGTTGCAGTGAACCTAAGTGCGGTAATAATAAATCAAACAATTCATCGTAAAGTTGCTTTTCTAATGCTAACGCTGCGCCTTTTGATTTCAGCACTTTGTCTTCATATTCTTTGAGTTCAGGAATAATGTAACGTTCTGCATTTTTCAGGGTTTGGCGGCGAACATAATGAATCGGGGCTTTATGTGCTTGGCCTTGGCTAATTTGAATGTAATAACCATGCACTGCATTAAAACCAATTTTTAGCGTATCAATGCCCGTGCTTTCGCGCTCACGTTTTTCTAAATTTTCCAAATATTGCTTTGCACCATCAGACAGCATACGCCATTCGTCTAACTCCGCATGGTAACCTTCAGCAATCACGCCACCATCCCGAATTAAAAGCGGCGGCGTTTCAATCAATGCACGTTGCAATAAATCGCATTGCTCGCTGAAATCGGAAATTTGGCTGAAAAGTGCGGTTAAAAATGGCGGTGTTTTTTGTTGAACAATCGTGCGTAATGCAGGAATTTGTTCTAATGCCGTGCGCAAGCGGGTGAGATCACGTGGACGCGCTGAACGCAGTGCCACACGTGCTAAAATACGCTCCATATCGCCAACTAATTGCAAATAAGGTTGGAGTTCATCGACCAAATCAAAGTTCAGAATTTCCGCAATCGCTTGTTGGCGTTGTTTTAATTTTTCCACATCACGAACAGGCTGGTGAATCCAACGTTTCAATAAGCGGCTGCCCATTGGCGTGACGCATTTATCCAATACAGACGCTAACGTATTTTCTGTGCCACCCGCAAGATTTTGCGTCAATTCAAGATTTCTGCGCGTTGCTGCATCTAACTGAATACAGTCTTGATTTTGAATTAAGCTAATGCTTTGAATATGGGGTAATGCAGTGCGTTGGGTTTCTTTTGCATATTGCAATAAACAACCTGCCGCACTTAAGCCTAGAGGTGATTTTTCCACACCAAAGGCGCGTAAATCTTTTGTGCCAAATTGGCGATTCAGTAACGTAATGGCAGTGCTAAGTTCAAATTCCCAAATCGGGCGACGGCGTAATCCCTTGCAATGTTCAATCGCAGCCATTTCATTAAATTCTTCACAATACAGCAATTCCACAGGTGCAATACGTTGCAATTCAGCGCGTAATGTTTCTTTATCTGCAGGTTCACAAAGCTGAAAACGGCCAGAAGTCATATCTAAAGTGGCTAATCCAAATTTTTCTTTTTCTTGATATACCGCAGCAATCAGATTGTCTTGGCGCTCTGGCAAAAGTGCTTCATCACTTACCGTACCAGGTGTAACAATTCGCACAATTTGACGCTCTACAGGCCCTTTGCTTGTGGCAGGATCACCAATCTGTTCGCAAATCGCCACAGGTTCACCCAACTGAACCAATTTTGCTAAATAACCTTCCACCGCATGATAGGGCACTCCTGCCATTGGAATTGGTTGCCCTGCTGATTGACCTCGTTTCGTCAAAGAAATATCCAACAATGCCGCTGCCTTTTTCGCGTCGTCATAAAACAACTCGTAAAAATCCCCCATGCGATAAAACAACAAAATATCTGGATTCTCTGCTTTGAGTTTTAGATATTGTTGCATCATTGGCGTATGTTGTTGAAATGTTTCTCCGGAAAACATGGGGCTACCTACTTGTAAGATGAGATATTTAAGTGAATCTATGCGGATTTATATAGATTGGCGGAAGGTCATGGGAGTTGAACCCACCCGGGAACGCTGGCGTCCCCAACAGGATTTGAAGTCCTGCCACCTCACCGGAGATGACGACCTTCCGTGGTTGAAATTGAGGTTACTTTAGCGTAAATTAATCAGCAATTCAACGTTATTTTAAACGGATTCAAAAATGACCGCACTTTTTCAACAACTTCCTTCCGTTGATAAGATTCTCAAAACCTCTCAAGGATTACAACTCATTACTGAATTTGGCCACTCTGCAGTCGTGGAAACATGTCGAGAATTATTAACACAAGCTCGTCAATTTATTCAAAAAAATAATCAACTTCCTGAATATTTTTCTAATTTTGACCGCACTTTTGTAGAAATTCATTCTCGCCTACAAAAACAAAACCAAGTACAAATTAAAGCGGTGCATAATCTGACTGGCACGGTGTTACACACAAATCTTGGACGAGCGCTTTGGTCTGAAGCAGCACAACAGGCAGCCCTTTCTGCGATGCAAAAAAATGTTTCGCTTGAATATGATTTAGATGAAGGTAAGCGTAGTCATCGCGATAATTACATCAGCGAATTATTATGCAAACTCACCGGTGCTGAAGCAGCCTGTATAGTGAATAACAACGCCGCTGCAGTATTGTTAATGCTGGCAACCTTTGCTCAAGGTAAAGAAGTAATTATTTCTCGTGGCGAATTAATTGAAATCGGCGGTGCATTTCGTGTTCCAGATATTATGAAACAAGCTGGATGCCATTTAGTGGAAGTGGGTACCACTAATCGTACTCACCCGAAAGATTATCGTAATGCTATCACTGAAAATACGGCTTTTTTAATGAAAGTGCATAGCAGCAATTATCAAATTTGTGGTTTTACCTCTTCAGTTTCAGAAGAAGAGCTCGCAGAACTAGGCCGAGAAATGAATGTATCCGTAGTAACTGATTTAGGCAGTGGTGCATTAGTTGATTTAAGCCAATATGGCTTACCAAAAGAACCAACCGTGCAAGAAAAAGTCGCACAAGGTATGGATTTGGTCTCTTTCTCTGGCGATAAATTGCTTGGTGGTGTGCAAGCTGGCATTATTGTAGGTAAAAAAGAATGGATCGAACAATTACAAGCCCATCCACTCAAGCGTGTATTACGTTGTGATAAAGTCATTTTAGCCGGCTTAGAAGCCACATTGCGTTTATATTTAAATCCTGAAAAATTAACTGAAAAATTACCAACTTTGCGCTTACTCACGCAGCCATTAGAACAACTCAAAATAAATGCTATGCGTCTAAAAGAGCGGTTGGAATCTCGCTTAAATTCGCAATTTGAGCTTCAAATTGAAGATAGCCAAGCACAAATCGGTAGCGGATCACAACCGATGGAAAGAATCCCTTCTGTGGCTGTCACTATTGCAGAAAAAACAAACGCAAAACTTTCCGCACTTTCAGCTCGTTTTAAACAACTTTCTCAACCTATTATTGGGCGAATGGAAAACGGAAAAATTTGGCTAGACTTACGTAGCCTTGCGGATATTGAAACATTATTAAATACATTGGATGAACTATGATTATTGTTACTTCAGGTCACGTTGATCACGGCAAAACAGCATTATTAAAAGCATTAACTGGCACAAGTACCGCGCATTTACCAGAAGAAAAAAAACGCGGTATGACCATTGATTTGGGGTATGCCTATCTGCCGTTAGAAAACAAAGTGCTTGGCTTTATTGATGTGCCGGGGCACGAAAAATTCTTATCAAATATGCTAGCGGGATTAGGTGGTGTGCATTATGCAATGTTAATTGTCGCTGCGGATGAAGGTATTGCGGCTCAAACGAAAGAACATTTAGCAATATTACGCCAACTTCAATTCCGCGAAATTATTGTTGTCATCACAAAAGCAGATCGTACAAATTCAGAGCAAATTGAATCGTTAATCCAAGTAATTAAACAAGATTATAGTTTTTTACGCGACGCAAACTACTTCGTTACCTCAGCAGAAACAGGACAAGGCATCAGTGAATTACGTCATTACTTAGCTAATCTACCTGAATTAGCTGATACTCAGAAACCTTTCCGCTACGCAATAGACCGAGTATTCAGCGTAAAAGGGGCGGGTACCGTCGTGACAGGCACAGCCTTTTCAGGAACAGTGAAAGTCAACGATGAAATTTACCTTTCCACAGGACAGAAAGTTCGTGTAAAAGCAATTCACGCACAAAATACATCAAGCGAACAAGGTATTGCAGGACAACGTTTAGCGTTAAATTTAAATGCTGATTTAGACCGCACGCCAATGAAACGAGGCGATTGGTTATTGCAGGATGAACCTCTCTCACCAACAGATCGCATCAGTGTACAAATTTTGGCTGAAGTACCATTAAATGAAAGCCAACCTGTGCATATTTATCACGGTGCGAGTCGCACTACGGGTAAGCTCACCCTACTACAGGGAAAAAATGCCGCAAAAAATGACCGCACTTTGGCTGAAATCATATTAGATTCACCTTTATTCTTGGCTTTCGGAGACAAACTTATTTTACGCAGTGGTGATGCTAAATCGTTAATTGCAGGTGCGCGCGTATTAGAAATTGATTCACCCAAACGCCATAAACGAACAGAGGGGCGATTAAGCTTCTTGGCAAATTTAGCGCTTGCTGAAAATGCAGCCCAACGAATTGCATTCATCCTTCAACATAATGCAATATCAGCTCATAAACTGATGTGGATAGAACAACTCACAAACAAACAACTAGATGATGCACTTACCGAACGTAGCGCTGTTCGCTATCAAGATTGGTGCTTTAATACAGACTACAAAAAAGAAAAAATACAACTAATTTTAACCGCACTTAATACCTATCACGAGCAACATAATGATCAACTTGGTGTAAGCAAAGCACGTCTCTACCGAATGGCTGCTTTAAATCAGCCAGAAAACTTGATCAATCATTTTATTGATGAAATGTTAGAAGAGGGAAGATTACAGCAAACTCGAGGTTGGCTTCACTTACCCGAACATAAAATCCAATTTAGCCAAGAAGAACAAAAATATTGGGCAAGTGTACTCGATGAATTTGAAAAAGCTCAAGGACAAGCAATTTGGGTGCGTGATATGGCAAATGCCTTGGCTATGGATGAATCCAAAATGCGTAACTTTATGTATAAAGCAGGCAAACTAGGGTATCTCACACCCATCGTAAAAGATAGATTTTTCTTAACTGAAAACATTTATGCCTATGCTCGCCTTATTAAGCAAATCGCAGAAAAAGAAGGGAAAGCATCAGTAAATGAAATTCGAGATCGATTAAATTTTGGGCGAAAACTGACGGTTCAACTCATGGAATATTTTGATCGTACTGGTTTCTTACGTCGCAAAGGAAACGATCATATCCTGCGCGATAAAAATGTTTTTGATTTATAAGGAAACATTTTACTGATATATAACTAACTTCAATGAAGTAAATAACCAAGTGAAGAGCTCGAACAATACAAAGTGTAATTGCACCCATACAACGTGCGTAAAAGTATTTTATCAGTTCTTCACTGACGTAAATCAAATGTACGATGCGTTATTGAATAAATCAGGTGCAACTGGCGTATTCACCGATTTCCCAGATACTGGGTTGAGTTTTTGAAAAAACAAAAATAATACGTAAGTAAAGTAATAAAAAGAGCGGTCAAAATTCGTTGTGATTTTTGACCGCTTTTTTTACTAAAAAATCAATGTCGATTTTGGAAAAAATATATTAGGAGCTATTTTCTACAAACGGAAGATAAATATATGATTGAGGTGCTCTCTTTATACCAAAATCACTTAATTTTTTAGGTTCATGGTATTTATTAACTCTCCCTATTTTTATGGCATAAGCTATATTAGTATTATTAAAATAACTAAAATAATCATCCCTAGAAATACAAATTTTATCTTCAAATTGTTGAAAAATACTTACTGGAGTTCCTGCTATAATATCCTCTACCTCAATCTCTCCTATAACCATCATTATTGGACTAGATGAGTAAACTACTATAGAGCTTACTTTTTTCTGAAAAATCTTCCTTCTTAATTCATACAGTTTTTCACCTGTAAATATTTTATTAGCATACTTGGGTTTAATTGACATCAAAACCTTCATTTAAAAAAACCATTATAAATATGTTCAATTTTGTTTTTCCGATATAAATCTGGGATTTCATCTTTCTTTTCAAAACCATATTTATTAAAAATTTTTGAAAAGGCCTCTACAGATTCTTCTGGAACTGTAATCAATGGTTTGTCTGTTTCCAAAAAATCGAATGCTTTCTGAATGAGTTCGGAGCCAATGCCTCTTTTTTGATAATTTTCTTTCACTCTCAATGTGCAAATTTTTTTCTCATCACATGAGTTTTTCAATATCATTAGACCTGATATAGATAATAAATTTTCCTCATTAGATAAACAAATAAACATTTCTCTACTTTGGGGATCATTATTTATTTCTGCAATAATTTTTTGATACCAAATATCAATATTAGGGTATGCCAACTCTCTCAAAAAAAACTCAACCTGAGATTTTCCATGAATAATGGAAGTGCCTTCTAAATATTCTAATGACAAGGATTTAAATACTTTTTTTAAACCTTCCGGATTTATATCTGAATATCTAATTATTTGATAATTCATAGTTAGCCTCCGAACTTAACTTTAGATAAAAAACTACAAACCCAACCTAAAAAACCATAAACTATATTAGCAGCCACTGAAATTGTCATAATAGCCAAAATATAAGGAGCAAGTCTTCTCTTAATATTCAAAGGATATTTAAATCTTGAAAGGTTCGTAAAAGAAGATATATAATTTACACCTTTTTTTTCTGAAATTTCTTTAAAATGATATGCAATTACATCATTGTTATCTAAAGCTATATAATCCTTCCAAACTTCTCTTTCTAAAAGCCGACTCTTATAGCTATCAGAACCAGAAATAAATTCATCAGTCGAGTCTCTCATTATTAAATAATGAATGCTACTTATATTAAAGGTATTTAATCTAAAAACCTCTTCTTTCATATTATCTGTTATAGCTCTAAAATCATTAATTCTAAAATCTATAATTTCAGTTATTCTTAATGATAGATTTTGTAGTATGTTTGCATCTTCATTTTCTCGCTTTAATATATAAATAGGGTCATTAATTTTTGGATATACTCTTACTCTAAAGTAATAAGTTTTAACTTCACTTAATTCAGAAAAAAGCTCTTCATTCCCAGATAAAATATGTTTAACATTAATTTTTAATTTTCCATATTCATGCTGATCAGAAAAATTAATTAATGACTCGTCTAATTTATATAATATGAATGCCTTACCCTTATCACTAATAGATTTAAAGTTATCACCTCTTTTAGTAATTTTGGTTCTATTAGGATGAATTTTAGATAAAACCTCACAATCCTCATTAAAGATAGCTTCAATAAGATCTGGTTTTTGAGATAACTTACCTCCCAAATCTTCAACTTTATCTATATGAAACGGGCAATACAGTATAATCTCACTAATATTTTTAATATCCTCGATCATAAGACCAAAATCAAAAATCATCGTTGGAGCATTTTCAGATTTTTGAGCATTTACACCCCACAGATTGATGTGGATATCAATCTCAGTATTTTCAGAAGCTTTTTCCCTTTTTTCATACTCTAATAAGAAACTACGCATAAAACTTGTCTTTGCTCACCCATAACTCAACTAGGATACAGTTTAATCTACTTAGAATCTAACGTCTAATAATTTTAAAAACAATTCATAAGAAAAAACTAATAAAATAATACCATTTCACTCTTGGCTCACCTTCACATTTTAAAAATTCTCATCTAAGCAACATTTCCAATCTATCAACAGAATACCTCGTTTCTTACCATATTAGTTCATGCTCGAGAAGGAATCTCATCGCTACAATTAGCTTTTGAATGTTATTAATCCCTTCTTTGTTATTAAGCTCTTATATTTTAATAACAAAAAAGGCTTGCCATTTATCTCAGCAAGCCTTTTAAAATAAGGCAATTAAGCAAATTGTTTTTTATTATTTAAATAGCGTTTTGCACATTCTGCTGCAGCAACTAAACCGCCTGCCATCATAATAATATCTTTAATCACGAGTCGGCCAGCACCTGAGAGATATGGGAAGCCATAATTAGGTGTTGGGAAGTCCCCGCCTAAATTCGGCACCCAGGTTTCTGGCGTAAATATGAGGAATGATAGCGTGACTATCGACATACCAAAGGTGAGCAAGCCTCCAAATAAACCGAGTGTTGGCGACCAAATTCCCGCTAATACTAAAATACCAATGGTCACGATCATCGCGCCAATAATATAAGAAGCCGTATAGGTGCCATTTGCTTTATGCCATTCAATGTTTTTTGCGACCATTTTGCCTTCAGGGTTTTTATATAAGGTATATTCTTTTACTTAAACACCCTTATCATTTTCTACCATGTTCGCTCCATTTTTATAAAGGAAGCTTAAAAAAGGGCTATTTGACACAAAATGTGCGATACCATCTGCCTCATATTGGCAAACTTTTAAGCCACCAATCCAGACCATCACTACACAAATAGCAATGCGGATAAAGTTAATAAATTGACGTTGCAATGGCGCAACAATATTAGCTAGCAATGTAACTAAACTACTCATTAAGAACTCCTCATATAGTTCAATTGATATTACGGACAAAATATCCAAGAATTGTTCAGTATAAAAAAGAGATACTGACTGGCCGGTATCTCTTATTTTGTATTAATTTACTGTGAGCAATCTCACATTATTTGAAATTCACTCTCGCATTTCTGAAAATTCGCATCCAAGCACCATCTTCAGACCAATCTTCTGGATACCATGAGTTACTCACAGCACGGAATACTCGCTCTGGGTGTGGCATCATCGCAGCAATACGACCATCGACGTTAGAAATAGCAGTAATCCCTAATGCCGAACCATTCGGGTTGGCTGGATAAGTTTCAGTCACGTTTAAATGGCTGTCGATATATTGCGCCACAATCAAGTTTTGTGCTTGAAGTGCGGTCAAATTCTCAGGTGTTTTGAATTCTACGCGACCCTCACCATGAGAAACCGCAATCGGCATATGTGAACCCGCCATGCCTTTAAACCATAATGAGTTGGTGTCGTTGATTTTCACCATCGCAGCACGCGCTTCAAAGCGTTCTGATTTATTACGCACAAAACGTGGCCAGTTTTCTGCACCTGGGATAATTTCCGCAAGGGTGGAGATAAATTGACAGCCATTACATACACCTAATGAAAGGGTATTTTCATTGGCGAAGAATTGGCTGAATTGATCGCGTAATTGTGGGTTAAATAAAATGGATTTCGCCCAGCCACCACCAGCGCCTAATACGTCACCGTAAGAGAAGCCACCACAGGCAACCATCGCATTGAAGTCGTTTAAGTTGTAACGGCCTGCCATTAAATCACTCATGTGAACATCAATCGCCGCAAAGCCTGCTCGATCAAAAGCGGCTGCCATTTCAACGTGGCTGTTTACACCTTGTTCACGTAATACTGCCACTTTTAGTTTCACGCCTTTGCTGATGTAAGGCGCAGCAATATCTTCATTCACATCATAAGTTAAGTGAGTAGATAAACCTTTATTGTCTGTGGCTTTTTTCGCTTCAAATTCTTGGTCGGCACATTCAGGGTTATCACGTAAGCGTTGCATTTGGTGAGTGAGTTCTGCCCAAATACCGCGTAATTCAGAGCGTTTTTCACTTAATAGTTTTTTGCTACCGCGCGTGATTTCAAAACGATCTTCTTTACTTACAGAACCGAGTTCATAAGTTAAACCAAGCAAGTCATGGGCTTTTAATACCTCATGTACGGCGCTTAATTCGCGTTCTGACACTTGGATTACCGCACCTAATTCTTCATTGAATAACACGGCTAAATCATTGTCACCTAGCGCAGAAATATCCACATCCACACCACAGTTACCCGCAAATGCCATTTCTGCAAGGGTGATGATTAAACCACCGTCGGAACGGTCGTGGTAAGCCAATAATTTACGCTCTGCCACTAATGCTTGCATTGCATCGAAGAAGTTTTTTAGTTTAGTAACATTCACTACATCGGCTGGTTTATCACCTAATTGTTTATACACTTGCGCAAGTGTGGTCGCGCCTAAGCGATTTTTTCTTTCGCCTAAATCAATCAACAATAAACGGCTTGCGCCTTTGTCTGTGCGTAATTGAGGTGTCACAGTTTTGCGGACATCTTCCACGCACGCAAAAGATGAAATCACTAAAGAAAGCGGAGCGGTAACGGATTTTTTCTCACCATCTTCATCCCAAGTGGTTTTCATCGACATGGAGTCTTTACCTACTGGAATGGTGATACCTAATGCAGGGCAAAGTTCTTCACCGACTGCTTTTACCGCTTCATATAAGCCAGCGTCTTCACCACCATGACCCGCTGCAGACATCCAGTTTGCAGAAAGTTTGATGCGTTTAATATCGCCAATGTTGGTGCCCGCAATGTTGGTAATGGATTCAGCCACCGCTAAACGTGCAGAAGCACCAAAGTCTAATAATGCCACTGGTGCACGTTCGCCCATTGCCATGGCTTCACCGTGATAGCTATCTAATGAGGCTGTTGTGACAGCTACATCAGACACCGGAATTTGCCATGGACCGACCATTTGATCGCGCGCCACCATACCCGTTACCGAACGGTCACCAATGGTAATTAAGAAAGTTTTTTCTGCCACCACTGGTAAACGTAATACGCGATGGAAGGCTTCTTTTAATTGAATATTTTCTGTTGCAAGCGGTTGATTTTCGACAGTTTTTGACGAAACCTCACGGGTCATTTTCGGGGTTTTACCTAATAACACACTCATTGGCAAATCAATTGGATTATTGTCGAAATGGCTATCGTGTAAGGTTAAATGTTTCTCTTCCGTTGCCTCACCAATGACTGCAAACGGCGCACGCTCACGTTCACAAAGTGCGGTAAATAATTCGAGTTTTTCTGGCGCAACCGCTAAGACATAACGTTCTTGCGATTCGTTACACCAAATTTCCAATGGTGACATGCCATTTTCATCACAAAGGATGGAACGTAAGTCAAATTTACCGCCACGTTCGCCATCGTGCACCAATTCGGGCATCGCGTTGGATAAACCACCTGCGCCCACATCGTGGATAAAGAGAATTGGATTTTCTTCGCCTAATTGCCAGCAGCGGTCAATCACCTCTTGGCAGCGGCGTTCCATTTCTGGGTTTTCACGTTGAACGGAAGCAAAATCTAAATCTTCTTTCGATTTACCGCTGTCCATCGAAGAAGCGGCACCACCGCCTAAACCGATATTCATAGCTGGGCCGCCTAATACGATCAATTTCGCACCAACGGGGATTTCACCTTTTTGAACGTGTTCGCCACGAATATTACCGATACCACCCGCTAACATAATCGGTTTGTGATAACCACGCACTTCTTCACCATTGAAGCTATTGACTTTCTCTTCATAGGTACGGAAATAACCTAATAATGCAGGACGACCAAATTCATTGTTAAATGCTGCGCCACCTAATGGACCTTCAATCATAATATCTAAGGCTGAAGCAATACGGTTTGGTTTAGAAAGTGGATTTTCCCAAGGTTGTTCAAAGTTAGGAATCACGAGGTTTGATACGGAGAAACCAGTTAAACCTGCTTTTGGTTTTGCACCACGACCCGTTGCACCCTCATCACGAATCTCACCGCCTGAACCTGTTGCCGCCCCTGGGAATGGAGAAATCGCGGTTGGATGGTTGTGGGTTTCCACTTTCATTAAGATATGTGCATCTTCATTGTGATAGCGATATTGCCCATCTTGATCCGCAAAGAAACGGCCGACTTTTGAGCCTTCCATTACCGCGGCATTATCTTTATAGGCTGAAAGCACGAAATCAGGGGTTTTCTCAAAGGTATTTTTAATCATCTTAAACAGGGATTTATCCTGTTTTTTGCCGTCGATAATCCAATCTGCATTAAAGATTTTATGACGGCAGTGCTCAGAGTTGGCTTGCGCGAACATATAAAGTTCAATATCGTGCGGATTGCGCCCTAATTGGGTGAAGTTTTCCACCAAATAATCAATTTCATCTTCTGCCAGTGCTAAACCTAATTCTACGTTGGCTGTCACTAAGGCTTCGCGTCCACCTTTTAAAATATCCACAGTTTTGAACGGTTTCGGATCTTGATGACGGAATAAAATCTCCGCATCTTGCGGATTACGCACCACAGTTTCCATCATTCGGTCATGTAAAAGTGCGGTTAATTTTTCTGTCGTTTTTTCATCAAGCGGTTGGCTTAATTCAAAATAATACGCCAAACCACGCTCAATACGCTCTACTTCATTTAAACCGCAGTTATGTGCAATATCCGTCGCTTTAGAAGACCAAGAAGAAATCGTGCCAACGCGTGGGATCACGATAAAGGTTTCACCTTTGGTATCGTGCTCTACCAAGGTTGGGCCGTAATGTAACAACGCTTTTAATTTTGCTTCCTGCTCGCTAACAAGCGGTTGATTTAATTCCACAAAATGCAAATATTCCGCGTAAACCGATTTTACTGGTAATTGATTTTGTTGGAATTTTTGTATTAAGCCTTGAATACGGAATTCAGAAAGGGCGGGGGAGCCACGAAAAGTTTGAAACATAAGGGGGTCCTTTATGAGGATAGAAATGAAAATCGAGGGGTATTATAAAGGATATTTTTAGAAACGAAAACGTTTGCGCTAGCTGAAAATAAAATCCCCATCTTAAGAATTAGATGGGGATAAGAAGATTATAGGGTTATAAAACCATCATATACATGGGTCGCTTCGCCAGTCATATAAAGTGGATGACCAACGCCATCCCATTCAATAATTAATGAACCGCCTGGCAAATCGACTTGAACTCGATTGTTCAATAAACCTTGCATAATTCCAACTGCAACAGCTGCACAAGCTCCACTTCCACAGGCTTGCGTTTCTCCAGCACCACGTTCATAAACTCTAAGTTTAATATGCTCTTTATTGATGATTTGCATAAAACCAGCATTGACACGCTCAGGAAAACGCTCGTGACTTTCTAGCAAAGGACCAAGTTGTTCAACATTTGCAGTTTGAATATCATCTACTTGTACAACACAATGAGGATTGCCCATTGAAACGGCACCACATAAGACGGTTTGAACGTCTGTACGTAGGATATAATTTTTCTCGAATTTATTTGCGGTAAATGGAATTTTTGCTGGCTCCCAAATAGGTTCGCCCATATTCACACGAATTTGGTTATCGTCTTTTACCGTTAGAACCATATTACCTTTTTGCGTGCTAACCGCGATGTCTTTTTTGTTAGTCAATCCTTTTAATGTCACAAAACGAGCAAAACAGCGGGCACCATTTCCGCATTGCGAAACTTCACTTCCATCGGCATTGAAAATACGATAATGAAAATCGAGTTCAGGATCATAAGGTGGCTCAACAAGCAAAAGCTGATCAAAACCAATTCCACGGTGGCGATCAGCTAAGCGTTGAATGGTTTCTGACGTAAAAAAAACATTTTGAGTAACACCATCAACCACAACAAAATCGTTGCCTAATCCGTGCATTTTGGAAAACTGCATTTTTCCATCCTTTATTTAAATTCAAGATTGATTGCATTATAGAGAGCGGTAAAAAGAATGGCAAATTCAGAATTTTAAACTAAGAAAAGTGCGGTAAAACACAGGAAATTTTTACCGCACTTGATTCGCTAATTTACTCAGATTACATCCAAGCATTATTGCGAATGATCCCTACTGCAATGCCTTCAATCTCAAAGTTTTCTTGTTCTTCAAGATTTACTACGATTGGATCAAATTCTTCATTTTCTGCGTGTAGATAAATGATAGAACCTTTTTTCTCAAGGCGTTTTACCGTCACTTCATCTTCAATACGGGCAACGACAATTTGTCCATTACGTACATCCTTGGTGCTATGTACAGCTAATAAATCACCATCTAAGATACCAATGTCTTTCATGGATTGGCCATAAACTTTTAGTAAGAAATCGGCTTGTGGTTTAAACATATCGGCATCTACGCGATAAGTTGCTTCGATATGCTGTTCTGCAAGAATAGGCTCTCCAGCCGCTACGCGCCCTACGAGTGGTAAACCATCAAATTCTTCATTTGCGCTATTGTCTAAAATTCGGATACCGCGAGATGCGCCTGGAATAATTTCAATGGCACCTTTGCGTGAAAGTGCTTTTAAATGTTCTTCTGCAGCATTGGGGGATTTAAAGCCCAATTCTCGAGAGATTTCGGCTCGTGTTGGTGGCATGCCTGTTGTTTCTAAATGACGTTTTAATAAATCCAACACTTCTTGTTGGCGTGCTGTTAATGGTCTCATATACACTCCTGTTTTTAAATACAGATAACTGGTATTGTATACAGATTGAGTGAAGTTGCAATAGTTATTTTTTAAATCTGTGTATTAGGTCACATTCTGCTACTAAATTTTTTAAAGCGGTTGAGATCGGATGTGTTAAAATATTTCAAATTTACAACAAAGAGAAAATTTATCATGGCAAATTTTGTAAATATGTATCGTCAATTATTGAGCTTGCCTCTGTCAGTATTAGTGAAAAATAATCCAATTCCAGCCAATCCGATAGAAGAGCTTTCCCTCAATATTCACCAACCTGTTGTTTATGTTTTGCCTTATACCTCTCAAACCGATTTCGTTATTTTCCGTCGAAATTGTTTGGCACTAGGTTTGCCTGATCCTGATGAGAAAAATGAAATTGATGGTGTGAAGTTGCCTCGTTATGTGTATTTAGATGAGGGACGACGCATTTTTAAATCGAAAGGTGCGAAAGATGAAACCACCACGATTTTCAATAAATACCTCGAATTACACCGCACTTCTGAGAGTTTAGATGTGCAACTTATTCCGGTTTCTGTCCTTTGGGGGCGTTCTCCTGGGCATGAAGATAAATCAGGTTTACCTAACTTGCGTTTGTTAAATGGCATGCAAAAAACTTTTGCTGCTATTTGGTTTGGACGTGATACTTTTGTGCGTTTTTCTCAAGCCGTTTCATTACGTTATATGGTGAATGAGCATGGCTCTGATGAAAAAATTGCGCAAAAGCTGGCTCGAGTTGCAAAAATGCATTTTGCCAAACAGCGTATTTCTGCTACGGGTCCGCGTTTACCGAATCGCCAAGCTATGTTTAATAAATTATTGCAATCAGAAGCGATTCAACGTGTGATTGAAGATGAAGCAAAATCGAAAAATATCAGTATTGAAAAAGCGCAAAAAGAAGCACATAAGATTTTGGATGAAATTGCTGCTGATGTAAGTCATTCAAGTTTGCGAGCCGCTGATCGTTTTTTACGTTGGCTTTGGAATAAACTTTATTCTGGTATTGATGTGCAAAATGCAGATCGCGTACGTAAATTAGCACTCGAAGGTCATGAGATTGTTTATGTGCCTTGCCACCGTAGTCATATCGACTATTTATTGCTTTCTTATGTGCTTTATCATCAAGGACTTGTTCCACCGCATATTGCAGCAGGAATTAATTTAAACTTCTGGCCTGTGGGTAGAATGTTCCGCAGTTGGGGGGCATTTTTTATTCGCCGCACTTTTAAAGGAAACAGATTATATTCCGCCATTTTCCGCGAATATCTATCAGAGTTATTCCACCGTGGTTATTCGGTAGAATATTTTATTGAGGGTGGTCGTTCGCGTACTGGTCGTTTACTTGCGCCAAAAACAGGCATGATGTCGATGACACTTCAAGCGTTGCAACATAATCAAACTCGTCCAATTTCTGTTGTTCCAGTGTATGTTGGATATGAACATGTATTGGAAGTGGATACTTACGCAAAAGAATTGCGTGGTGCGGCGAAAGAAAAAGAAAATGCAGGTTTGGTTCTTCGAGTAATTAAAAAATTACGCAATCTCGGTCAAGGTTTTGTGAATTTTGGTGAGCCAATTACACTTTCAAACTATTTGAGTCAACATTTCCCTGATTGGAAAGAGCAAAACCACGAAGAAAAACCACAATGGTTTGCTCCAGCTGTTGATTCTGTATCAAAACAAGTGATGGTGAACATTAATAAAGCTGCCGCAGTGAATGCAATGAATTTAGTTGGGACGGCATTACTGTCTTCTCGTCAGCGTGCACTTTCTCGTGAGCAACTTTTAGAACAACTGGCGAGTTACCAACAATTACTACAAAACGTGCCTTATTCTGCAGATGTTGTATTGCCAACGGCTACACCTGAAATGATGTTAAATCATGTATTGACGCTTGATCGTGTTGGCGTGTTAGTCGAAAAAGATAACTTTGGGGAAATTGTGCGTTTGGAACGCGCATCAGCTGTGTTGATGACTTACTACCGCAATAACATACAACACTTATTTGTATTACCATCTTTAGTTGCAAGCATCATTTTGCATTATGAGGCGATTCAAAAAGATTTATTAGTCGAAGCTGTCGGCAAGATTTATCCGTTCTTAAAAGGCGAGTTATTCTTGCACTTTAGTGAAGAAGAGTTAAAAACTCAAATTCACCAAATTATTGATGAATTTGCGCGCCAACAGGTGATTAACTCTAATGATAATTTCTTATCTATCAATAAATCGAAAGTACGTATTTTACAACTTTGGTCTGCAGGAATGCGTGAAATCTTGCAACGTTATTACATCACAGTGACAATTTTGCAAAAACAACCAGATATTTCACGTGCAGAACTTGAAAAAGAAAGTCAACTTGTCGCACAACGATTATCTGTACTTCACGGTATTAATGCCCCAGAGTTTTTTGATAAAGCTGTCTTTTCCATGTTCATTGCGAATTTGAAAGAGCAAGGTTATTTTGATGATAACGGCCAAGGTAACCTTGAAAAATTAGAGGCATTATCCTCTATTCTTGCACATTTAATTTCAACCGAAATTTGCCTCACTGTAAAAGGCACGGTGGCTAAAGTTGAAGATAACTAAATATTATCATGTTACAAAGTGCGGTGAATATTCACCGCACTTTTTATTATCAACCCGATAAATAAATATGTGATAGAGATCACATTTTTCATGTTTTTCAATTGTATTTTATTTTACGTGGGTGTATAACTCTGCTGGTGATGAGGGGGAGGTTTCGTCGTATCGTTGAGCCATCAGTAGTCGTCTTTATTTAGCACTTCCTTAAACCTCCTTTTCTATATTCTCAATAATGAATCAATATGTTTTTACATATTATTTGTTGTTATTTCTACAAATTTATTCTAAATAATTTAATGAAAAAGGACTGTTTTTATGAAATATGAACTTTTAAAACGCACTGCAATAGCATTATTTGTGGGTAGTGTTATTTCTACTTATTCTGTAGCTGAGGGTGGCAAAATATCTGGAAAAACCTCATTTGACGATATTGCAAATGCTATTAATAAAAATGATGAAAATATTAGTAAAATTAAAACAGATGTTTCAGCTTTAGCTAAAAGCTTACAAGGTGATAGTGAAAATCCTGGTTTGTTAGGTGCCTTAGAAGAAGCTAACAAAGGGATTAATGAAAATAAAGAAGCGTTAGCTTTAAAAGCAAATAAAGAAGATGTTAATAAAATTAAAAAGGATGTTTCAGATTTAGCTAAAAGCTTACAAGGTGATAGTGAAAATCCTGGTTTGTTAGGTGCCTTAGAAGAAGCCAATAAAGGGATTAATGAAAATAAAGAAGCGTTAGCTTTAAAAGCAAATAAAGAAGATGTTAATAAAATTAAAAAGGATGTTTCAGATTTAGCTAAAAGCTTACAAGGTGATAGTGAAAATCCTGGTTTGTTAGGTGCCTTAGAAGAAGCCAACAAAGGGATTAATGAAAATAAGGAAGCTTTAGCTAAAAAAGCAGATAAAGCAGATGTTGAAGCTTTACAATCAGATATGGAAAAAGCCGCTACCGCGGTAGATACGTTAAGTGAAAATGTAAAAGAGTTAAATAGTGCTCAAGATACTATTAATGAAGATTTTAACAATCAATTATTAGCCGCTAATGCGACTCTAGATGAGCACAAAGCAGACATTGATGCCAATAAAGCTGCATTAGAAACTAAAGCAGATAAAGCAGATGTTGAAGCTTTACAATCAGATATGGAAAAAGCCGCTACCGCGGTAGATACGTTAAGTGAAAATGTAAAAGAGTTAAATAGTGCTCAAGATACTATTAATGAAGATTTTAACAATCAATTATTAGCCGCTAATGCGACTCTAGATGAGCACAAAGCAGACATTGATGCCAATAAAGCTGCATTAGAAACTAAAGCAGATAAAGCAGATGTTGAAGCTTTACAATCAGATATGGAAAAAGCCGCTACCGCGGTAGATACGTTAAGTGAAAATGTAAAAGAGTTAAATAGTGCTCAAGATACTATTAATGAAGATTTTAACAATCAATTATTAGCCGCTAATGCGACTCTAGATGAGCACAAAGCTGAAATTGAAAAGATTAAAAATCTTAAAGGTTACGACTCTTTAACTGAAGTAGAAAACATTGTTAGCAATAAAGCAGATAAAGCAGATGTTGAAGCTTTACAATCAGATATGGAAAAAGCTGCTACCGCGGTAGATACGTTAAGTGAAAATGTAAAAGAGTTAAATAGTGCTCAAGATACTATTAATGAAGATTTTAACAATCAATTATTAGCCGCTAATGCGACTCTAGATGAGCATAAAGCTGGCATTGATGCAAATAAAGCAGAGATTGCTAAAAAAGCAAATCAAACAGATGTAAATGCAAATAAAGCAGAAATTGCTAAAAAAGCAAATCAAACAGATGTAGATGCAAATAAAGCAGAAATTGCTAAAAAAGCAAATCAAACAGATGTAAATGCAAATAAAGCAGAAATTGCTAAAAAAGCAAATCAAACTGATGTGAATGCAAATAAAGCAGAGATTGCTAAGAAAGCAGATAAAGCTGAGTTAGCAAATAAAGCTGACAAGGATAACGTTTACTCAAAATCTGAAACCGATGGAAAATTTGCATTAAAAGCGGATAATTCAGTTGTTACTACTCAGGCTGGACTTATTGAGAACTTACGTACCGATGTTAATGCTCATACAAAACGTCTTGATCATTTAGATAATAGAGTAAATAAACTTGATAAAGATCTTAAACGTGGTCTTGCTGCTCAAGCTGCTTTAACAGGTTTATTCCAACCATATACTGTGGGTAAAGCAAACTTTACAGCAGCTGTAGGTGGTTATAAATCTCAAACTGCAGTAGCGATTGGTACTGGTTATCGTTATAACCAAAACATTGCGACTAAAGCAGGGGTTGCATTTACTCAAGGTGGCGGTGTAACTTATAACGCTGGTGTAAACTTTGAATGGTAAATAAATATTACCTATAAGGGCAGACATTGTGTCTGTCCTTTTTTCTTTATTAAACAATAATATTGGCGTTAATAGAGTGGTTAGAAATAAATTAAGACGGAATCTTATTATAAGTAAAAAAACACTAAAGATTTTTACCGCACTTTAAAATAGCGCAATTTTCTAAAGAGATAATAAATATGAAAGCCAAATTAGCTAGTTTACTTACGCAAGCAAATATAAAAATAAGTGATCAACAAATTCAGCAGCTGATTGATCTGGTCAATTTACTCAATAAATGGAATAAAGCTTATAATTTGACGTCAGTTCGTGATCCACAAGAAATGTTAGTCAAACATATCTTAGATAGTCTTGTTGTAAGCCCTTATTTACAAGGCGATCGTTTCATCGATGTCGGCACAGGCCCCGGCTTGCCAGGTTTACCTTTAGCAATTATTAATCCTTCCAAAAAATTTGTTCTCCTTGATAGTTTAGGCAAACGTATTAGTTTTATTCGAAATGCAGTACGTGAGCTTGGGCTCACTAATGTAACTCCTGTTTTGAGTCGAGTAGAAGAATATCAACCTGAAGATAAATTTGATGGCGTATTAAGTCGCGCTTTTGCTTCGTTAAAAGATATGACTGACTGGTGCCATCATTTACCCAAAGAAAACGGTCATTTTTATGCATTAAAAGGTACTTATCAGGAAGATGAAATTAATGAATTGAATGAAAAATACACTATTCAAGAAGTGATTGAATTACATGTTCCAGAACTTATAGGTGAACGACATTTAATCGTTTTGCGTTAAAAAGTAACAAATAGATAAATTATTTTCTAAAAGTGTGATTTATATAACACTTTTTATGTGTTTTTAAGTTGAATCTAAATCCAGCAAAGGTATAATCGGCGAGCTAAAATTATTTTGTAAAAGTGATGTCGCGCATTTTATCTCACGCTAAAAAAAACTACAGAAAAGCTATTGTTATTGAGAGTCTTTTGCTTGTAGTTTTTTATTTGCTTATTTATGGATGGCAACGCCAAAGTGCGGTAGATTTTGGCTACGGTTTTTTAAGTGCCTTTTTGCCTTTTTGTACATTCATATTTATCATTTTTTACAGAAAACAAAATTTTTCAACAAAACTGACCGCACTTTATCGTGCTGAAGCAATAAAGTTTATTTTAACGATGGTTTTTATCATTATTGCCATCAAATGGTTATTAGTTATCAATTTTATTGCGTTTTTTGTTGGTTTTTTATTGGCGTTAGTGCTGAATAATGTTATTCCACTTATTCTCAATAAAATTTAACTTTGGGTTATTCTTCTTCAGAACAAAGGATCGATTATGTCTGGACAAACTTCAATTGAATATATCCAACACCATTTAACTTATCTTACAACAGGTGAAGGTTTTTGGACGTTTAATCTTGATACGTTTTTCTTCTCTGTGTTGTGCGGTTTCCTTTTCTTAGCTATTTTTCGCAAGGTGGCTAAAAAAGCAACAACAGGTGTGCCGAGTAAACTACAATGTGCTGTTGAAATGGCTGTAGAATGGATTGATGGTGTGGTAAAAGAAAATTATCACGGTAAACGAGATGTGATAGCGCCGTTGGCTTTAACTATTTTCGTATGGGTGATGATTATGAATACTATTGATTTGGTACCTGTGGATTATATTCCCCAGTTGTTTGCTATTATTACAGGCGATCATCATATTCCTGTACGAGCCGTGCCGACTACGGATATGAATATGACATTTGCAATGTCGATTTCAGTATTTGTATTAATCCTTTTTTATACGATTAAATCTAAGGGTATTAAAGGTCTCGCAAAAGAATACACTTTACACCCTTTTAATCATTGGGCATTTATCCCTGTTAATCTTCTTCTTGAATCCGTGACGTTGATCTCAAAGCCTGTTTCATTAGCACTTCGTTTATTCGGAAATATGTATGCTGGTGAGCTGATCTTTATTTTGATTGCCGTGATGTATTCAGCCAATGCGTTTGTGGCTGCACTGGGTGTGCCATTGCAGTTGGTGTGGGCGATTTTCCATATTTTGGTTATCGCATTACAAGCCTTCGTCTTTATGATGCTTACTGTGGTTTACCTGAGTATTGCATATAATAAAGCGGAACATTAATTTTTATTTTTTATTTAACAACTCAACTCTCAACAACGGAGAAAATTTATGGAAACTGTAATTAGTGCAACAATCATTGCTTCTGCGATTATGCTTGCTTTTGCTGCGTTAGGTACTGCGATTGGCTTTGGTCTTCTTGGCGGTAAATACCTTGAGTCTGCCGCTCGTCAGCCTGAATTAGCTAATTCACTACTTACTAAGATGTTTATTGTTGCAGGTCTTCTTGATGCGATTGCGATGATCGCTGTAGGTATCGGTTTATATTTCGCATTCGCAAATCCATTTGCTGCATTATTAGGTTAATAAACAACAAATTTCCTAATTAACGAAGGAGGTATGTTGTGAATATTAATGCAACATTAATTGGTCAAACCATCGCCTTTATTATTTTTGTATGGTTCTGTGTGAAGTTTGTTTGGCCACCAATTATTAATGCGATTGAAACACGTCAAAGCCAAATTGCGAACGCTTTAGCGTCAGCTGAAGCAGCTAAAAAAGAGCAAGCAGATACGAAAAATCTTGTTGAACAAGAACTTTCAGCTGCAAAAGTACAAGCTCAAGAAATTTTAGATGCTGCGAATAAACGTCGCAATGAAGTATTAGACGAAGTGAAGGCAGAAGCCGAAGAACTAAAAGCAAAAATTATTGCTCAAGGTTATGCAGAAGTAGAAGCAGAACGTAAACGAGTTCAAGAAGAATTACGTCTTAAAGTGGCTTCATTGGCAGTGGCTGGTGCTGAGAAAATTGTGGGTCGTTCTATTGATGAAGCGGCAAACAATGACATTATTGATAAATTAGTTGCAGAGTTATAAGAGGCTTAGCTTATGTCAGAATTAACTACAATAGCTCGCCCTTATGCAAAAGCTGCATTCGACTTTGCCATTGAACAAAGTGCGGTCGAAAAATGGACTGAAATGTTAGGTTTTACTGCAGCCGTAGCTGAAGATGAAACGGTAAAAGCTTACTTAAGTAGTTCTCTTTCTGCACAGAAATTAGCTGATACAGTAATTTCTATTTGTGGCGAACAATTGGATCAATATGGGCAAAATCTTATTCGGTTAATGGCTGAAAATAAGCGTTTGAGTGCTATTCCTGCGGTGTTTGAAGAATTTAAACATCACGTAGAAGAGCACCAAGCTATTGCAGAAGTTGAAATAACGTCTGCGCAACCATTGAATGCAACACAAATCGAAAAAATTGCAGCTGCAATGGAAAAAAGATTAGCTCGCAAAGTGAAATTAAATTGCAACGTGGATAACGCACTTATTGCTGGTGTTATTATTCGTACTGAAGACTTTGTGATTGACGGAAGTAGCCGTGGGCAACTTACTCGTCTCGCAAACGAGTTGCAATTATAAGAGGAATACAAGATGCAACTAAATTCAACTGAAATTAGTGAATTGATTAAAAAACGCATCGCTCAATTCGACGTGGTCAGTGAAGCGCGTAATACAGGGACAATTGTTTCTGTAAGCGATGGTATTATTCGCATCCACGGTTTAAGCGATGTGATGCAAGGTGAAATGATCGCCTTACCAGGTAATCGTTATGCGATGGCACTTAACCTTGAACGCGATTCTGTTGGTGCTGTAGTTATGGGACCTTACGCAGATTTAGCGGAAGGTATGGAAGTTCAATGTACAGGTCGTATTCTTGAAGTACCAGTTGGTCGTGGTTTATTAGGTCGTGTAGTTAATACGCTTGGTCAACCAATCGATGGTAAAGGTGAAATTGAAAATGATGGTTTTTCACCAGTAGAAGTGATTGCGCCAGGTGTTATCGATCGTCGTTCTGTTGATCAACCAGTTCAAACCGGTTATAAAGCTGTTGACTCAATGGTACCAATCGGCCGTGGTCAACGTGAATTAATCATCGGTGACCGCCAAACGGGTAAAACTGCGTTAGCAATTGACGCTATTATTAACCAACGTAATTCAGGTATTAAATGTATCTATGTTGCGATTGGTCAAAAAGCCTCTACTATTGCAAACGTCGTGCGTAAATTAGAAGAACATGGTGCGCTTGCAAATACTATCGTGGTAGCAGCATCCGCATCTGAATCAGCTGCGTTACAATATTTAGCACCTTATGCTGGTTGTGCGATGGGTGAATATTTCCGTGATCGTGGTGAAGATGCGTTAATTGTTTATGATGATTTATCAAAACAAGCCGTAGCTTATCGTCAAATATCATTATTATTACGTCGTCCACCAGGTCGTGAAGCCTATCCAGGTGATGTGTTCTATTTACATTCTCGTTTACTAGAACGTGCTTCTCGTGTAAACGAAGATTACGTAGAAAAATTCACTAAAGGTGAAGTGAAAGGAAAAACAGGTTCTTTAACCGCACTTCCTATTATTGAAACCCAAGCTGGTGACGTATCTGCGTTTGTTCCAACCAACGTAATTTCTATTACTGATGGTCAGATTTTCTTAGAATCTAACTTGTTTAACTCAGGTATTCGTCCTGCGGTAAACCCTGGTATTTCGGTATCTCGTGTGGGTGGTTCAGCGCAAACTAAAGTTATTAAGAAATTAGCGGGTGGTATTCGTACCGCGCTAGCTCAATATCGTGAATTAGCAGCGTTTGCACAATTTGCATCAGATCTTGATGATGCGACTCGTAAGCAACTTTCTCACGGTGAAAAAGTAACTGAATTATTAAAACAAAAACAATTTGCTCCATTATCTGTTGCAGAACAAGCGGTTGTATTGTTTGCTGTTGAATTTGGTTATTTGGATGACGTGGAATTATCAAAAATTGCAAGTTTTGAGACCGCACTTTTAGATTATTCTAACCGTAATCACGCTGAGTTTATGCAAGAGCTTACTAAAACCGGTAACTATAATGACGAAATCAAAGATACATTAAAAGGTATTTTAGATAGTTTTAAAGCGAATAGTGCTTGGTAGTAACGGAGAGATAAGATGGCAGGTGCAAAAGAGATAAAAACCAAAATTGCCAGTGTACAAAGTACACAAAAAATTACTAAGGCAATGGAAATGGTGGCGACCTCGAAAATGCGTAAAACGCAGGATCGTATGGCTGCATCTCGTCCGTATTCTGAAACTATCCGTAACGTTATTAGTCATGTGTCTAAAGCAAGTGTCGGTTATAAACATCCGTTCTTAGTTGAGCGTGAAGTGAAGAAAATCGGTATCTTGGTTATTTCAACAGATCGTGGTATGTGTGGTGGATTAAATGTTAATTTATTCAAAACCACACTTAACCAAATCAAAAATTGGAAAGAACAAAATATCTCTACAGATTTGGGCCTGATAGGTTCAAAAGGGATTAGTTTTTTCCGTTCCTTTGGATTTATTAATATCAAAGGTCAACTTTCTGGTTTAGGCGATACACCCGCTCTAGAAGAATTAATTGGTGTCGCAAATACAATGTTTGATGCTTATCGTAATGGTGAAATTGATGCAGTTTATATTGCATACAATAAATTTGTTAATACGATGTCTCAAAAACCTGTTGTACAACAATTAGTTCCTTTACCAGAATCTAAAGACGATCATTTAAATGAAAGACAACAGACTTGGGATTATCTTTATGAACCAGAACCAAAAGTACTATTAGATAGTCTTTTAGTTCGTTATTTAGAATCCCAAATTTATCAAGCGGTTGTAGATAATTTAGCTTCAGAACAAGCGGCTCGAATGGTAGCAATGAAAGCAGCAACTGATAATGCAGGTAATTTAATTAATGATCTGCGGTTGGTGTATAACAAAGCTCGTCAAGCAAGTATCACAAATGAATTGAATGAAATCGTAGCCGGTGCGGCAGCGATTTAAGAAAAGAGGAACGGTAATGTCAGCAGGAAAAATTGTACAAATCATCGGTGCGGTGATTGACGTTGAATTTCCACAAGATGCAGTGCCAAAAGTTTACGATGCATTAAAAGTTGAATCAGGTTTAACACTTGAGGTGCAACAACAATTAGGTGGCGGTGTGGTACGTTGTATCGCATTAGGTGCTTCTGATGGTTTAAAACGTGGTTTAAAAGTAGAAAACACGAATGAGCCGATTCAAGTACCGGTAGGCACAAAAACCCTTGGTCGTATTATGAATGTATTGGGTGAACCAATTGACGAACAAGGTCCAATCGGTGAAGAAGAGCGTTGGGCTATCCACCGTTCTGCGCCAAGCTATGAAGAACAATCAAACAGTACGGAATTATTAGAAACTGGTATCAAAGTTATCGACTTAATTTGTCCATTTGCTAAAGGTGGTAAAGTTGGTCTATTCGGTGGTGCGGGTGTAGGTAAAACCGTTAACATGATGGAATTAATCCGTAACATCGCGATCGAGCACTCTGGTTACTCTGTATTTGCGGGTGTAGGTGAACGTACTCGTGAAGGTAATGACTTCTATCATGAAATGAAAGATTCTAACGTATTAGATAAAGTATCTTTGGTTTATGGTCAGATGAATGAGCCACCAGGTAACCGTTTACGTGTTGCGTTAACTGGTTTAACCATGGCAGAAAAATTCCGTGATGAAGGTCGTGATGTATTATTCTTCGTGGATAATATCTATCGTTATACCCTTGCTGGTACGGAAGTATCTGCGTTATTAGGTCGTATGCCATCAGCGGTAGGTTATCAACCAACCTTAGCTGAAGAAATGGGTGTATTACAAGAACGTATTACTTCAACTAAAACAGGTTCTATTACCTCTGTACAAGCGGTATACGTACCTGCGGATGACTTAACTGACCCATCTCCAGCAACAACTTTCGCACACTTAGACTCAACCGTTGTATTAAGTCGTCAAATTGCGTCTTTAGGTATCTACCCAGCTGTTGATCCATTAGATTCAACTTCACGTCAGTTAGACCCACTTGTTGTTGGTCAAGAACATTATGATATTGCTCGTGGTGTACAAGGTATTTTACAACGTTATAAAGAATTGAAAGATATTATCGCAATTCTTGGTATGGACGAATTATCTGAAGAAGATAAATTAGTGGTGGCACGTGCACGTAAAATTGAACGTTTCTTATCACAGCCGTTCTTCGTTGCTGAAGTATTTAACGGTACTCCGGGTAAATATGTTCCATTAAAAGAAACCATTCGCGGCTTTAAAGGTATTTTAAGCGGTGATTACGACCATATCCCAGAACAAGCGTTCTATATGGTAGGTTCAATCGACGAAGCGCTAGAAAAAGCCAAAAATATGTAATCACTTCAAGTCATTTGAAGGAGAACAAAAATGGCGACATTTAATTTAACAATAGTAAGCGCAGAGCGAAAAATCTTTGAAGGTGAAGTGAAACAGATCCAAGCAACAGGTGTTGAGGGAGAATTAGGAATTCTCCCTGGACACACACCATTGCTAACGGCAATTAAACCAGGGATTGTTAAATTTACCCTTCAAGATGGAAATGAAGAAGTTATCTATGTTTCCGGTGGTTTTTTAGAGGTTCAACCAAATATTGTTACGGTACTAGCAGATGTTGCTATCCGTGGTAGTGAATTAGATGCTGAGCGTATTCGCGAAGCAAAACGTAAAGCTGAAGAGAACATTGTATCTCATGCATCAGATGTAGATCATGATTTACTGGTTGCGAAACTTTCTAAAGAGTTAGCAAAACTTCGAGCTTATGAATTGACTGAAAAACTCTTGAAAACAAGACGGTAATAAAAAAGTGCGGTGAATTTTCACCGCACTTTTTATATCTAATAATATATCCTTTAAACATACCTTTCTATATCAACTGTTGACTACTCTATTCACTTATTATAGCCACTCTATACTATATTATTTTCCTAAATAGCTTTGACCAACTTTTCTATATTAGATTAAAATATACGCCTTTTTAAATTTTATCCTTAAGGAAGAAAAATGGAAGAATCTTTGGAATTAGAAAAGCTCCCGAAAATGATAACTGGAGTCCTAAAAATAGTGTTAAGTTCTGCATTAATTGCATTAGCAATTGTACTAATTATTGCTTTGGGTAAAATAACTTATACCTTAGCAATGATGGTTTTAAATACATCAAGCTTTGTACCCTATGATGTAGCTGAACAAGCTGTAATGTTTTTCTTATATTTCGGGTTTATAGGATTAATAGTTCAATATTTTAAAAGTGGCTATCATTTTCCATTGCGCTATTTTATATACGCAGGGATTACAGCAATGTTAAGACTCATTATTGTAAATCATGAAAGCTCAGTTGATACCTTATTATTTGCTGGTTCAATTCTTGTTATGGTTATTGCGCTTTGCCTTGTTTTATATTCTAACAGACTTAAAAATCTATAAAGATATAAAACATAATAAAACGCACTTCATTGAAGTGCGTTTTATCTATTATAATTTGCTTTTGAAAGCTAATTTCCTTTTTTTAGCATATTTTCCTCATTTTTTTCAAGAGGAATATTGTCTATAGCCATTACGGATTTTAAACTATCTTGTCGTACTTGTTCTGCTAGGACTTTATCACCAGACTGTTCAAAAACGTAAGAAGCCATCATCAAATCATTTGATTCTAATTGATTAGGACAAGCAATCACCTTTTTAAAAACTTCAGCAGCTTGGGAAAATTCGTTATTACGAACATATAAATAGCCCAACGCTCGATTAATACAACATTTTTCTACATCACCAGCATGTTTAGCTCGTTTTGCTACAAGTTTAATTAACTTGCTGTTATCTTCCGGCTGTAAACGTGTAATTTGAGTGCAAAGCGCTTTACCAATTGGTGTGTTGTCACCAATTTTTTTCAAGATTTCAAGGGTAAATTCTGCTGCAGACTCATGATCATTACAATCAATTAAACGTTGAATTAAGCCTACTTTTAAATCAACATTATTACGGCGACGACGAGGTAGCTCATCCCACCATGCAAGTAATCCATCAACGCCTTCCTCATTCATCTTTTCATCAAGTAGGCCATTTTCTGTTTGCGTACGAAGTTCTTGAAACTCTTCTGTGCTAAATAAACCACTATTTTCTACACTGTCTAAAATCTCATCAAGCGCTTGATAAGCTTTAGAGCGCAAATAAATATCCACAGCAAGTTTTAATACTTCTTTATTACGGTTAGACATTTCAAGCAGGCTATCTACTGAACTACGCGCTGCTGGTAATTTATTTTGTTGTAATAAAATCCGTGTCCGAGCGATTTCAACCAATAAATTATCAGAACCCGCTAACTCTGTTGCCTCAATTAAATAACGATTTGCACTAAATTCATCACCACGTTGTTGTGCAGCTTCAGCTGCTTTGATTAGATTTAATACTGGCTCAGCAGAGTGTTTGGCATTTTTACCAATCAATTTTTCTGCTTTTGCATAATCTCCCTCATTCATTTTAACCAAACCTTCAAGGGTTTGTTTTTGTGCTCTAACACGTTTACGGCGTGAAAACCAGTTGTAAGATCCTCTACTTAAACGTAAAAATCGGGTAATAATCCACTCCAATCCATAGATGATTGCTAACGCGATAACAAAAAAGATGACTAGCGTTGTAATAGACATTTCAATAATATTGTTAGCCGTTTCAATACGGACATAACCTTGCTGACCAGAAAGATAAGGTCCAGCCACAAGTCCTGCAAGCAGCGCTATCATTAGAAAAAGCACTCTAAACATAGGCTCTCCTTATTGTTGATGCTCGGCTTTTGCCGGTTTATCTTCAGATTTTTGCATTGTATCCTCTACTTTCGGCATACTTTCAACCGCTTTATCTGTCTCAATTTCTACTTTTTGTACATCTAATGGTAAGCGATTAAGATATTTATCAAGCAATGTTAAACTTGCCAATTGTTCTGGAACATCCACATAAATAGACAGTTCTGACAATTCATCCACAGATTTTAAGAAATTCTGCGTAGTTTCAGAATTTGTATCAAAATAGCTACGAACCCAAGACGACACAGCATCTAAAGATTGTTTATAAAGCTCATCCTGTTGACGAGGTACAGCCATAATAGCAAGTTGTAAACGTAAACGAATATTTTCACGAAGATAAATATCTTGATTCGGTGCTAATAATTCTTTCTTATTTGCGCTTTGTTTTGGCGAAATACGAATAAAATGATTTAAGAAAGAAGTAGCACTTTTTTCAACATTTTGTTGCCAATCCTCGATACTATCGGATAATTTATTATTATTTTCAGGGGTGTCATCAAAATTTACATTAAGCACTTGCAACTCATCAACTGTGTTGGCAAGCTGTGAAAGTTTTTGCATCACTGAATTTTGATCTACACTAGAAAGAGAAAGTAATTTCTTCAAATCTTGGTTAATCGCATTACGAACAGAATTAGCTTGAGCATTATTAATTTTAACTAGCGTTTCATCAGCTAATTTCAATAAAGAAATAGCTGTATCAACGTCATTATCTAAAATAAGTTTACGTAGTGCGTTATTCAATAAAAAATCGACTTCAGAGAATAACCAATCATTTGGTTGTTGTGCACTTGCAAGTTGACTCACTTGTTTTATTTGAGCCTGTAAAGTAGTAATTTCTTCCGTTTTACTTTTATTAAATTCTTCTAATTGAATTACCTTTTCCTGCATGGCTTTTAAACCACTTTCCAATTGGCTTACTTGCTCATTTTTCTCATTTGAAGTAACACGAGAGGCTGACTCTCCGACTTGGTTTTCAAGAACAATTAACTTTTTCTGAAAGTCTGTAACTTGTTGTTGGCCAATATAATAACCAGCACCGCCAACACCAAGCGCAATTAAAATAGCTAACAAACTTAATGCTGTACCATTTTTTTTAACTATCGTTTGTTGAAGAACAGGCTGTTCAGCAGATTGTTCCGCTTCCGTTTTTTCTACTACTATTTCAGGGGTATCGCTGACTTGTTCAGTGATATCATTTGATTGATTCTTTGCCATATCAATTCCTTAATGAGTCTTAAGTAAGGTATTTAATAAACTTGTGTTATCTGCTTTAGGAGAAATGACGACATTAGCCCAACCAGCTTCTTTCGTAAAATTAGCAATACGTTGGCTTACAGTAATCAGTGTGCATTGTTTTAACCATGCCTGATCATTTTCAGGCACAAATGTTAATAGGGATTGAATGATGTCTAAACTTGTCGCCACAATAGTATTTACACCTAAACGCTTACAAATATTTATTTTTTCTTCTGCATCATAAAGAAGAGGCTCCCGACGATAACATTCAACATAGCTTACCAGTGCTCCACGTAATTCTGCTTGTTTGCGAAAAAAATCTCGACCACTATTAGCTCGTAATATTAAAATCTGTTTACCTTGCAAAAATTGCATTTCGGGTAACTCTAACAAGCCTTCACTACTTTCAGAACGAATAGGGTAACGCACATTGCGCTCGCTTTGACAAGAAAAATACTGTGCGGTTCGTTCTCCAACTGTAAAGAAATGTAAATCTTTTCTCCAAATATTATTTGTTTTTTTTAATATTTTATCCGCAAAATCTACCACACTTTTAGAAACCAAAAACACATAATCACCAGCATTAAGTTGATTTAACCTAGTGGGTAAATTAACAAGCTCATAGCCTTCTTCTAGAGTAAATAAAGGCAAATGCAGTGCCGTCATACCTGATTGACTTAACATATCAACCAATTGTCTACCACGTTCGTCAGGGCGAGTCACTAAGACAGCCATTACTTCCCCCTATTATGCATAAATTCTTGCTAAAATTTTATCAGCACCTTGCGTTAATAACTGTTTAGCCAAAGTACGGCCTAATTCTTCTGCATTTTCTACCGTACTTTTGCCTTCTGCTCGAAGAATCAACGAACCATCCACATCACCCACTAATGCACGTAAATAAATTTCATCTCCCTGTAACACAGCATACCCTCCAATTGGTACCTGACATCCACCTTGTAATGCAGTATTCATCGCACGTTCAGCCAAAACACATGCTGTTGTTTCTTCATCAGCTAGCGGTGCTAATAAATCTTTCACGACTATATCATCCGTTCGGCATTCTATTCCTACGGCACCTTGTCCTGCAGCCGGCAATGACTGTTCTACTTCAATAAAAGAAGCAATTCTAGATGCTAAACCTAAACGAATTAAACCTGCAGAAGCCAAAATAATGGCATCGTATTCACCAGCATCAAGTTTACTCAAACGCGTACCCACATTTCCACGTAAAGAACGAATATCTAAATCTGGTCGAAGCTGTTTTAACTGGCATTGACGACGTAAGCTAGATGTTCCTACAATCGAGCCCTGTGGTAATTCAGATAAAGAACAGTAAGAATTTGAAACAAAAGCATCTCGAGGATCTTCGCGTTTACAAATCACACTTAAGCCCAAACCTTCAGGAAAAGTCATTGGTACATCTTTCATTGAATGTACAGCAATATCTGCTCGCTTCTCCAATAATGCATGCTCTAGTTCTTTCACAAATAAACCTTTTCCCCCAATTTTTGCTAAAGGTGAATCTAAAATCACATCACCTTTTGTCACCATAGGCACAAGTTCAACTGTTAAATGGGAATGAAATTGCTCTAAGCGCTCTTTCACAAAATTTGCTTGCCATAAAGCTAAAGGACTTTGACGCGTTGCGATTTTTACAATTCGAGATTGGGTCATAATTGATTCAATTTACATAATAAAATTACCAATTATCCTATCACTGTTAGGAAAAAAAGTCATTTTGATTGTACTGTGATAATGATTAGCAAAATAAAAGTTCAACTTAATTTTTTGATCTCAATCACAAAATAAAAATAATTATCAAAAACATATACAAAATAAAAAATTCATTATTTATAATAATTATCATTTATATAACTTAAGGAAATCATAAATGAAACAACATAAATTAACCCCTTATGCTCTGTTGCTGATTACTGCTGGCATGTCTGTTACGAGTTATGCTTTGGCTGAGGAGCAATTGTCTGAAATTAAGGTTACGGATGAAATATCATCTCCACGTAAAACACAATCCGCTGTGATTCATAAAAATGAAAAAACAATTCAAAAAGAGATGATCCGTGATACTCGAGATTTGGTTCGTTATACAACTGATGTTGGTATCAGTGATAATGGTAGATTCTTAAAAGGTTTCTCTATTCGTGGGGTAGAAAATAATCGTGTAGGAATTAGTATTGATGGTGTTAATTTACCAGATAGCGAAGAAAATTCACTTTATGCTCGTTATGGTAATTTTAATAGCTCAAGATTATCTATTGATTCAGAATTAGTTCGTGAAATTGATATTGTTCGTGGCTCAGATTCTTTTAATCAAGGTAGTGGTTACCTTGGTGGTGGAGTAAATTATCGGACATTGGAAGCAGGGGATTTTTTACTGCCAAATAAAAATTATGGTGTCCTTTTACGTAATGGCTACGCAAGCAAAAATCGAGAATGGTTCCATACAATGGGATTGGGCTATATAGGAGAGAAAGTAGATTTAACGTTGCTTTACTCTTATCGTAATGGACACGAAATGAAAAGTGCTGGCAGTGGAGAGTTGGTTAGAGGGCAAAATAGACAAACACCAGATCCCTCAAAACATTGGAATAATAGTTATTTAGCTAAAATTGGTTATCAATTAAATGATGAGAATAGAATTAATTTTTCTATTTCAGGACAGAAGTCAAGTCGTTACACCGACGAGTATTCATATAATCTATTGAATTCTTATCGTGAGTCTGATGATTCTCAAAAAATATATACAATAAATACTAATTATCAATATTTACCTAAATCAGGATTATTTACATTAATAAGAGCGGATTTTGATTATCAACAAACTAATTTAGGTTCTGTTAATCATAAAGGGGATTATGTTTATTCTTCTTGGAGAAATGAAAAAGATTTATCTAAGAATCCAGCAACAGAAGTAGATGATCGTCAAACAAAAACAAAATATAAAAGAGTATCTTTACGATTAGATACGAAATCTTTTGATTTGTTTGGTGATCATAGATTCTCATTCCAATCTTTTGTTAGTGAGAAAAATTTCCAAAATGTGAATTATGATACTGATATTGATTTAACTAGAAACACTAGAAAAACTAATATTTATACAATCCAAAACCCAGTGAAAACTACCCAATATGGTGTTTCTTTGCTAGATAACGTGACATTTAATGATATATTTTCAGCTAATGTTGGTATTCGTTATGATCATACAAAGATGGAACCTTTAGATTATAATGTTCCATATAGAAATCCTCAATTCCAACCTAAAAAACCAGAAAAAGCTAAATTTAACGATTGGACAGGGTTAATTGGATTAAATGGTCAAATTAATGAAGCCTGGAAATTAAGTTATTTGTTGAGCACTGGATATCGTTTGCCAAGTGCATCCGAAATGTTTTTTACCTATGAGAATATTTATGGTAATTGGGCTGCTAATCCAGATTTAAAAACAGAACGTAGCTTAAGTCAAAGTTTAACGTTACAAGGTCGTGGTGAGAAAGGGGATTTAGATGTAACGATTTATCACACTCGTTATCGCAATTTCTTGTATGAACAAGAAACAGAGAAAGAAGTTCCGAATAAATATTATGACGAGTATAGTTGTTATAATGATCCTAAATTTTGTAATCCGACAATTCCTGAGTTATATCAACAAATGGTTAATCTTGACAGAGCAAAAATTTCAGGCATTGAGTTTAAAGGATCGTTAAACTTACATTCTCTGTATCAAAAAATACCTGATGGCTTTAAGTTATTTGGTGCTCTAGGTTACAGTAAAGGTTCTTTGTCTAATGGAGAAAGTTTACAATCAATTCAACCAATAAAAACAATTTTTGGTTTAGATTATGAATCTCCTAATAAAGTATGGGGTATCTTTTCAAGATTTACGTATTTAGGTGCTAAAAAAGACAAAGATGCTAAAATCCAAGAAGTAAAACATGAATGTTTACGCCCAACTAGAGATTGGTATGGTGATCTGGATGGAGGATGTGAACAAGGAGCTGACATAAGCTATAATCTTATTAAACCTTATCGCTGGTTAAATGGTTCTGCTTTTGTTGTAGATCTATTTGGTTATTATAAACCAGTAGAAAATGTAACATTACGTGCTGGTGTGTATAACTTACTTGACCGTAAATACCATACGTGGGATAGCTTACGTGGTATAAATCGTCGTTCAACAACAAATGGATTAAACTGGGATACAGGCTATGGTCTTGAACGTTTCTATCAACCAGGTCGTAACTTCTCAGCTTCTGTAGAAATTCGATTCTAATTAATTTGTAGGGTGTGTGAATCGTTTTCCATTCACACACATAAATAATCTGAGTGCATGGATTGTGCTAACTTCCATTCCCTACATATAAAGTACGCATAATTCTATGCGTACTTCTTTTTATTTTAGGAGCAATCATTATGATGATAGATAAACGCCTAATTAACACTGTGGCCGATAGTAAAAAATGGATTGGTGTCACGGTGTTGTGGAATTGGGTGGCGTTAGTTGGCGGGATTATTAGTGCCGTCGTGTTTTCTTATATTTTACAAGCCGCTTATTTTAAAGAGTTGACGATGTCAAGTGCGGTGGGTTTAGGTGTGATTTTAATTGCGGCATTAGCATTACGTGCTTTTGCGGGTAAAAAATCGGTGCAGGCGTCTTATTTTGCCAGCACAAAAGTGAAGCATGAATTGCGTAGCCTCATTTATCGTAAATTGGCTTCTATGCCACTTAACCAAGTGAATCAACAATCTACTTCAAGCATTATCCAAGTGGCATCAGAAGGTGTAGAACAGCTTGAAATCTACTTTGGGCGTTATTTGCCGCAGCTTTTTTATAGCTTGCTTGCACCGCTTACCCTCTTTGTTTTCTTGATTTTTTTCAGCTTTAAAACAGCCATTATTTTATTAATTTGCGTGCCGCTTATCCCTATGTCGATCATTGCGGTGAATAAAATTGCGAAAAAACTCTTAGCAAAATATTGGTCCATCTATGTGGGATTAGGCAGCAGCTTTTTAGATAACCTACAGGGTTTAATTACTTTGAAAATCTATCAAGACGACGCTTACAAAGCGAAAGAGATGGATAAAGAGGCTGAGCATTTCCGCAAAATTACCATGAAAGTGCTTACCATGCAGCTTAACTCGGTTTCTCTTATGGATTTACTTGCTTACGGCGGTGCGGCAATCGGGATTTTAACCGCACTATTGCAATTCCAAGATGCACAACTCAGCGTGTTAGGCGTGATTTTATTTATTCTCCTTTCCTCTGAGTTCTTTATTCCGCTTCGTTTGCTTGGTTCTTTCTTCCATGTGGCGATGAATGGTAAAGCGGCTTCAGATAAGATCTTCACATTACTTGATACGCCTGTGGAAACCCAACAAAGTGCGGTAAATTTTGAAGCCAAAAATAACGTTCAAGTGGAAATTAAAGATTTACATTTTGCGTATTCTGCAGAAAAACCAGCAATTCAGGGTTTAACTTTAACGATTCAACCAAATCAACTTTCAGTGTTTGTGGGTAAAAGTGGTTGCGGTAAATCAACTTTAGTTTCTTTGTTGATGGGCTTTAATAAAGCGCAACAAGGTGAGATTTTGTTTAATGGACAAAACGCCTCAGAAATAGACCGCACTTCTTTCTATCAAAAAGTATCGTTGGTGAGCCATAGTAGCTACGTGTTTAAAGGCTCGCTGCGTGAAAATATGACGATGGCGAAAATTGATGCCACAGACGAGCAAATTTATGCGTGTTTAGAACAAGTGAATCTTGCCCATTTTGTACGCGAAAATGGTGGCTTAGATATGCAATTATTAAGCCGTGGTGCGAATTTATCGGGCGGTCAGATTCAACGTTTAGCCTTAGCGCGTGCTTTATTACACAATGCCGAGCTTTACATTTTTGATGAAGCGACCAGTAACATTGATGTGGAAAGCGAAGAAATTATTTTGCAGTTCATTCAGCAATTTAAACAACAAAAAACCATTGTGATGATTTCTCACCGCTTAGCAAATGCGGTAAATGCGGACTGTATTAACGTACTTGACCAAGGTAAATTGATTGAGCAAGGCACTCACCAAACCTTAATGACAAAACAAGGTGCGTATGCTGAAATGTTCCAACAACAAAAAGATTTAGAACAAATTAGAGAGGTGGCAAATGCGTAAAAATGGTTTTGTTGTTATGGGGCATTTGTTGAAATTAGTGACTCCACTCGCACATATTATGGCGTTTACCATTACTATGGGTACGCTTGGTTTCCTGGCTGCCATCTTTATTATGGTGCTGGGTGCGATGGGGTTAGTAAATCTTCTTAACTTTGACACTCATTTAAGTTTCTCCGGAATTTTGACCGCACTTATAGTATTGGCGGTGGCTCGTGGCGCACTGCGTTATTTAGAGCAAATGTCTGGGCACTACATCGCTTTTAAATTACTCGCATTATTGCGTGACAAAGTGTTTTCTTCTTTGCGCCGTTTGGCTTTTGTGAAGTTGCAAGATAAACAAGCAGGGCAATTAGTGTCTTTAGTGACTAATGATATTGAATTGCTCGAAGTGTTCTATGCGCATACCATTGCGCCAATTATGATCGCGTTCTTTACCTCTGTGATTTTATTGTTGGTCTTTGCGCATCTTTCAGGTTGGTTTGTGCTTGTGGCGTTGGCTGCGTATTTGACAGTGGGTGTTATTTTACCGATTATCACCACTAAATTAGCGCGTGAAGATGGCAGACGTTATCGTGAATTAGTGGGCGAAATGAATGATTTCTTCCTCGACAGTGTGCGAGGTATGAAAGAAATTCAGCTCTTCGGTTATGCGAAACAACGGTTAGATGAAATCCAACAACGCAGCCAAAAAATCGATACAGCTTTTGAACGTATTAAAGACCAAGAAGCAAAAGTGCGTGTTTATACTGAAGTGGCGGTATCGGCGTTTAACATAATTATATTATTCACAGGCTTAATTTTATTTAGCTTAGATAAAATTGATTTCTCAGCCTTTTTAATTGGTGTGATTTTATTGATGTCGAGCTACGGGCCAGTTATTGCCTTAAGTAACCTTTCAAGCAACTTATTACAAACTTTGGCTTCAGGTGAGCGAGTATTAGGTTTATTAGCAGAAGAACCAGAGTTAAAAGATGTAGAAAGTGCGGTAGATTTGAAGGAGGTTTCTCGCATTGATGTAGAGAATGTAAACTTCGCTTACGGTGAAGAACAAATTTTATCGGATGTCAGCTTATCTGTGAAAAAAGGTGAAATCTTAGGGATTCACGGCAGAAGCGGAAGCGGTAAAAGTACCTTGTTGAAATTGCTGATGCGTTTTTACGATCCAAAATCAGGTAGCATTAAAATTAACAGCGAAACTTTACCGAATATCAACACTCGTAGCTTGCGTGACAATATGGCATACATTACTCAGCAAACCTATATTTTCAACGAAACCATTGAGGAAAATATCCGTCTTGCGCGCCGTGATGCAACGTTAGATGAAATTATGGAAGCCGCGAAGAAAGCTTCAATTCATGATTTCATTTTAAGCTTGCCACAAGGTTATCAAACAAAAATGACGGAATTAGGCGGTAACCTGTCTGATGGTGAAAAACAACGTATCGGTATTGCCCGAGCATTTTTACATAATGCACCGATTATCTTGCTTGATGAGCCAACCAGTAATTTGGATAGCTTAAACGAAGCAATGATTTTGAAATCATTACTCGATGTAAAAGCTGAGAAATTGATTATTCTCGTCAGCCATCGCCAATCCACCATGGCAATTTGTGATCAGGTGATTGGCATAGAAAACGGCAGAATGTCCTAAATTAATATAAGAAAAAATCGCACTGTTAAAGGTGCGATTTTTTTACCTTAGGAATTTCCATAAACAAGTTCAGTAATAATTCTTAATGTTTTTTCACTGTATCTAAAATTTCAGGTAAATTTGTTTCTAACCAATCCACCAAATCAAACATCTTATTAGATGCCTCTGTCCCAAATTCTGTTAATGTGTAATCCACTTGCGGTGGCACGGTATTATAGGATTTACGGATTAACATACCATCAGCCTCCAATTCCTGCAGGGTTTTAGTCAACATACGCTCGCTTACGCCATCAATAGCACGGCGAAGTTCACTAAAACGCTTGGTGCCAGAATGTAAACTCACTAACACTAATGCGCCCCAACGACTGGTTAAATGTTGCAAAATTTGGCGAGAAGGGCAAGCTGAAGCCAGTACGTTCCCACGATTTAAATTTTTTTCCATTTTTAATTCCTTAAAAATCAACAATTTGAAAAATTTTTTAAAAAATTCCAAAACTTACGTTTATGTAAGTACTTCTCAAAAGTAAGTATTAAAATATAATACGCCACATCAAGCGAACAATCAAATGTTCAAACATCATTTCAACTTAACGAGAAGGAAAACATCATGACAACTAAAACTATCGCAATTACTGGTGCAACAGGTCAATTTGGCGCAATCGCATTAGACTTATTAAAAGCAAAACAAGCAAACGTTCTTGCGCTTGTACGCTCTCCAGAAAAAATTTTAGGTGTAGAAGCTCGCAAATTTGATTATTCAAAAACAGAAGGACAAGTAGAAGCATTACAAGGCGTAGATACATTAATTTTAGTATCAAGTAATGAAATCGGTCAGCGTTTTGTACAACACAACAACGTAATTGAATCGGCGAAAAAAGCGGGTGTGAAACATATTATCTATACCAGTTTACTCGGCGCGACCAACAATAATACTGTAAAATCCCTTGCCGGTGAGCACGTTGAAACTGAAGCTGCATTAAAAGCTTCGGGTATTACTTACACTATTTTACGCAATGGTTGGTACACCGAAAACTACACAGCTTCAATTCCGGCAGCATTAGCAAACAATGCTTTCTACGGTTCAGCAAAAAACGGCAAAATTTCGTCTGTACTTCGTGCAGAACTTGCTGAAGCTGCAGTAAATGTGGCGCTAGGTGAAGGTCATGAAAACCAAACTTACGAGCTTGCCGGATCAAGCAGCTGGACATTAGCTGACCTTGCAGCAGAAATCAGCAAACAAACAGGTAAAGATATCCCTTACGTGGATATTCCTGTAGCAGATTATGCCGCAGCACTTGTACAAGCAGGATTAGATGAAAGCTTTGCAGGCTTAATTGCACAATGGGATGTAGATGCGTCAAACGGTGCGTTATTCTCAGAAGACAAAACCCTTGAGAAATTACTTGGCCGTCCAACAGCTGGATTGGATGTAGCAGTGAAACAAGCTTTATCCCACTAATAACATTTGACTAAAACAAGGTGCGGTTATTATCGCACCTTTTTAAATAGCGTTTGTTTATTCGGGGAGTAATAAAAATAAGGAGAAACAATGCTTTTTATTATCTTTATTCTTTTATCTTTGATTTTCTACTCAGCTCTCCATTATCGTCCACATTTAATTTCGCTCAGTAGCTTCAAATTTGCAAAATACTCAAAAGTTGATTCTTTATCATTTTACATTGAAGAAGTGGAATTTAATGACAGCCAAGCCACAATTCATAGCTATTTTAACATTGTTCCAATGTTACAAAATCAAGCGGATGTATTAGAAAGCAGTTACAATTTTGTTAAAGCTACAAATAAGTATCATAATGGGCAAAACCTAGAATGATAGAATAAGACTTTAGCCTATTTTTACTCTTAGAAGATACTGTTTAATGGCGATAAAACCACAAATAGCAGTCAAAATATATTAAAAGATACCAATAAAGGTCAAATTATTTATGAAAACAGAACCTACCTTTCAACAGGTTCGTAAGATTAAACCTACACGCCTTAGCGTATCAGGCTTATTTCCTTTTAAAGATGGAGTAAGCATTCCTTACGAATCTACACTTGAGCGTGATCTCTTACTCTATTTTACTTATATTCCTGCAGTAGAGGAAATCGTTTCTCAACCTGTTAGCATTCTGTTTGTGAAAAATGGAATGACTTATCCTTACACTCCTGATTTCTTCATTTGTTTCAATGATGGACGACCATCGCTTTTGATTGAAGTAAAACCGAAATCAAAATGGCAAGAACATTGGCGTAATTGGAAAGAAAAATGGAAAGCAACAATGGCATTTTGTAAAAAGAATAAGTGTATTTTCCACGTTTATAATGAAGATAGAATTCGTCACCTTGCGTTATTTAACATTAACTCTGTTCAAAGTTACAAGCAACAGCAATGTAATCTTGAAGATATTGAGGCGGTACTTACTCAAGTTAAGTTACATGGCAGTACTATGATAGATTTTCTACTTTCTCACCTTTTTACAGATTCACTCTACCATTTCCTACCAAGTAAAAAACGGACTATTCAGCATAATGGAGTGACAATTGATGGTTTACGTTACTACGATGTAGCACTCAATATGTACACCAATGATTCAGACGAAAAAAAGTAAGGAATTTTTATTTCGTCGAGATCCTGTAGTATTGATGCGCAAACTGGTTGAACAATCTGCACATAGGACTAAGAAAGCTTGCAGACAGGCTCAACGGCAGAAAGTCCATGCGAAAAGCAAGGTGGTAATCCCAACAAGTTTACCCGAAAGCAAACCAACAGAAACAGTCAAAACACCTGCTTCTAACTTGCTTTTAGACAATGATTTCACATTTGGGGAGATTGAGTAATGGAAAAGCAATATGAGTATGTTCAATTTGTTGGCAGTCGGTGATTCTAACAATAGTAAAACGACGCTTATTCGACACTTTTATGATTTGTACGGCATACCTTTTGTGGACAGTCAATCAGACGGCGTGCACCCCATTATTTTGGCAGAAGCACCGCCGAGTGCAAATAAAAAAGAGCTTTATATCTCGTTATTGGAACGTTTTTATATTCCGTATCGACACAACGGACAGTGTCGCTAAATTGCGTTATCAGACTATTCACTTATTCCGTGAATACAAGGTAAAAATGCTGATTATTAACGAATTTCATTCGTTGCTTATGGGAACACCGCGTTTGCAACGCCAAATAATGAATGCTATTAAAATGTTGTGCAATGAATTGCAAATTCCGATTGTAAGCGTAGGTACAAAAGATGCAATCCGTGTTTTACACACCTATCCACAGCATACCAGTCGTTTTGATGTAGCGGAGTTGCCAATATGGAAATTGAATAAGGATTTTCAAAAACTACTCTTCCAATTTCAAGGTATTTTGCCATTAAAGAAATGTTCTAATCTACAATCACCAGAGTTAGCAACAAAGATTAATACAATCTCAGGTGGCAACTTAGGCAATGTATATTGTTTATTAAACGTATGTACTGTTGAAGCGATTACAAGTGGGACTGAGTAAATTACATCAGACATTATTGAGCATAATTCATGGGTACAACCAACGCAGGGCTTACGTAAAATTATCGAGTAAAATCAGGGGGTATCTGAACTCCACTTTATCCGAATGAAAGCATCAGTTCGTGGCTTATTCGTGCTGCTTTAGATTACGGTACGGAGTCGATTATATTTACTGGATTTTATTGGGATAAATGGCGACTATGGATGTGTGATTTAGATAGAGGGTTGAACCGATAGTACCGCAGATTCATGAAGATATTAAAGCATTATCACTTAATCAGCAGGTAAACTTAGCTAACCATTCGATGTATTTCGTATTGAAACTGATTAATGGCGAAAGCACCCTGATTAAAGGTCAAGCGAAGTAGGTGATTTCAAGAGGTTCGTATAATAGCACTTTTCGTGTCGGTCAATCTTATTGTCCTTGTTGCTTAGAGGAAACTCCTTATTTGCGTAATGAATGGCGTTTTGCGTAGCACTTTGGTTGTTTAGAACATCAGGTTCTACTTGAGTCCAAACGTCCTTGTTGTAGTGAACTGTATCAACCGCATTTACTTTCTACAGAGAAACAACAATTGAATTATTACCATCAATGCGGTGAGAAATTATAGGTTGTGATGACACCTCTTAATGAAGTAGAAATCGTAACGATGGAAACGATTAATAATGCGTTTACGACTAATTCAGGTGAATGTTTCAGAAAACGTGTGGATGTGCAAGTGTACTTTGCTACATTGCATTACTTCATCAATTTTATTTGACGTGCTGCGGTTTCCAAATCCACTCATGCTTTCACAAGGTTTGTGGAATAATGCGGTATTTCTCAAGTAGAAATATACCAAACCAAAACAGCTCTTGCATTTGAACAGCTTCCTGTTGAAGAGCGCAAGAATCTATTGGTAAACGCGATTAAAATTCAAAAATTACCAAGTAAGGATTTTATTCAAGCTATTCAACAAAGTGGTATAACACAAAAGGTGTTTGACTTTGAAAAGTATCCTACGAAACTTGATACACTCTTTAAATACACACCAGAAGGCAAAACTGTAAGCCGTAAGACAGTAACTAATAAATCTAAGACTGATTCTGTTTTAAGTCTAAACCGTCAATGGGAACGCTTAAAACGGCAGTTAAAAATCGCAGCATGAAAATCACTAAAATTTGCTCTCAAAAGAGAAATAGTTGCTCTATTTGTGGCAAAGCTCAAGTTACACGCAAGTTCCAAGAAGAATATTATTGTGAAAATTGCTACGTCCAGTGGTTTAAAAAAACATCTTGTAAGCGATGCGAACAACTCAAACGTATTCACCTTGATGGTAAACTTTGTCTTGAATGCGAAAAATTAAAGGATTGTGTACGCTATGGTAAATAAGCTGGTACATTTGAAATCAGTATAATAAGTCGGTGCGGTGTGTAGTTCTTGCACTCATTATTTTCGAGAGAAAATAGAATGCTCAGAATGCGGTAAAATGACACACGATAGATACCGTTCGCCCATGACGAATGAATTGGTCTGTTTGCAGTGCTATCGTCGATATACTTTTGCAACTTGTAAGAATTGCTGTAGTTATCGTAAGGTTCATAACCAAGAGATACTGTTGTGCAAGAAATGTGACGAACAGTTACTTTCAATTTGCCTGAAATTCAACGGTGAAATGCCATCTGGTTACGGTAATGTTTGCCATGATTGTTCAAGACGAAGTTTATTGTTCAATATGATTCGCCTAAATGGACATATCTTGTGTAATAAAGCAGTTAAAACCACCTACAAGAAGTTCATTTTCTGGTATATGCGAAAATGTGGTATTAGTGTCGCCTTGGATAAAGGATCAATTTTTATGCGGTTCTTCATTAATTGTGATGAAATTTGGCAAAAATGCGGAGCTAGTTACGCACTTTAAACCAAATGGATTGCGTGCCAATTTAACTGTATTACGCTGGTTGCTTGATACCAATCAGATTATTGTTGATGAAGTGTTAAAAGATAATTTAGCTGAATTAGAACGCATACAAGCTCTTTTTAATAAACTCAAAGAGCCCGAGCCTCGTATCGAAAGTTACTATCAGAAATTGCAACGTCGGTGTGATGAAGGTAAAACTTCAATTAAATCAGTGCGATTAGCTTTGCAACCTGCGATAGATTTAATCAGTGTTAACAATATTACGGATTACCCAACACAAGATCAGCTAAATCAATATTTAGTGGAAAAATCAGGGCAAACGGCGGCAATAACAAGCTTTATCAATCACTTGCGGAATACCATCGAGAGCTTGAAATCAATTATAAGCGGATTCAGCAAATTAAGACTAAACAGCTTAAAAAACATTGTTCTCAGCGCTTAGTAGAACTCTATAAGCAAGCCTATTTACCCCAAAGAGAGCTAATGGAGCTAGTTTCTGTTGTGTTATACAGCTTATACGGCGCTACAATAAAAATGCCAACGCAGGAGAACATCATCAAGATTGATAAAGTTACTTATTATTGATTGTTACGAAAATAGGAATTATTTATTACCAGAGGAGATTTATAAGTGTGTTGTTTAGTATTTTAGGTTTGGAAAATATCATTTTTGCAATTTACATCGCAAAACTATTTCTTAAATCTAGGCATAGATAAAACTAACAATAAACGCCAGCCTATTATCAGCACATAAATAGAGATTTATTATACAAAAGGATGGTTAGTTGATGTTAAGTTACACAGTGGCTAATGTGAGAGATTACGTTATGTATTATAATTTTGTTTGCTACATTATTACAATCAAGGGCTACCACTAATTTTAACAAAAACAATCTATCAACGATTTTTGGTATAATCTTAGTAAAAAAACAAGATTGGCTCAGTTTTAATAAAAAATGGTTAAAAACAAACTAAAAATAAATAAAAATGGCTTTAACTTTGTTTTTTTTGGGTTATAATTTCAAAAATTTTATCTATTTATAAGGATTTTTGTAAATTTATGGCCAATGTAATAAATAAAATGTTTATTGATGTAGTAAATGATGCTCTTACCGGGAAAAAAGATAGCCTTTTGATGCGGTTGAAAGTAATAGCCAAAAAGCTAAAGAAAGAACTACCTGACTTAGCAAAGGAATTGGAATCTTTAATTTCTACTTCAAACACTAATGCTGTCACAAGAGGGCAATCATTAACACCTCAATTTTCCCCTGTTGACGCCGATACCAGACAAAAATTACTAATTGAAGTATATCCGGTAATTATGGATACAGTTCCTATATGGTCAGAAAAAGTAAATACTCAGTTAAATCGCTTTATAGCTGAGTGGGAAATGAAAGAATCCTTACATAAAGGCGGGCTACATCCATCTACATCCTTGCTTATAAGTGGTCCGCCAGGAGTAGGTAAGACATTATCTGCCAAATGGATTGCTCATAAACTTGACATACCCCTCCTAACTTTAGATCTCGCCAGTGTAATGAGCAGTTATCTGGGTAAAACCGGCAATAATATTAAAGCCGTACTCAATTATGCTTCATCTTTTCCATGTGTATTATTACTTGATGAGTTTGATTCAATAGCTAAAAAGAGAGACGATACAACTGATGTCGGTGAATTAAAAAGATTAGTAACCGTTATTCTCCAAGCTATTGACGAATGGCCTAAGCAATCTGTCCTGATAGCAGCAACTAATCATTCAGAGCTTCTAGATCCTGCTGTTTGGCGACGGTTTGACAGTATTATTGATTTTGAGCTTCCGAATCAAGAACTAATTAAAAAATATCTGATATCTAAAGATATTAGTAATAATCTGGCAGATTATATATCAACTAAATTACATGATATTTCTTATGCCATAATAGAAAGATCCATCAATCAAGCTAAAAAAAATTCTATCATAGAAAAAAAACCTTTCAGTGCAACATTAATTAATGAATTATTAGGTGATAATGTCTTACTGGAAAATGTTATTGAAACGATGTTATCAACAAATATTTCTCAACGAAAAATTGCACAAGACTTAGGGATTTCAAGATCTCAAATACAAAAATTTGTGAAAGAACAAGGATTATAAAAATGAATAATAAAAATATGCTTCTTGGTTATGGAGAAACCCTTACTAGCCCAGTGATATTAAATACAGGCGGAGGACCGAAAAATAAGCCGTATACATATGAAGAAAACAAACCTGTTATTGTAGCGCAGCTAAATGAGGTCATTTCTGAAATTAACAATACACTACCGCTTGCAATGCCAGAGGGGAAAGCAGTAGTAAAATTCGTTCTTCATCCGGCTTTTTTAGCTAAAAGTTATTTTCCAGTTAAGTTATTAAATAAATTTTCTCTTCAAAATATAGGCAGCAAGGCCGTTAGTATTAAGCCTAGAAAAAATATCAAAAAGAAAGGGTGGAGAGAAGAATATACAACCGCCTGTATTTATGTATCTGGTAAAAAAGAGAATTTTCAGAACTTTCTTGATACATTAAATGAAGACAAACTAAATCAAAGCCTAAAAGATGATTTTATTACGTTAGAAAGTATATCTATATTAACTATTTCAGATAAAGTAAAAAGTTTTAATAATGATGAGGTTGTAGCTGTTGAAATAGCTTTACATACACCCAATACCCCTTCAGGAATTGTTGATGCTTTTGAAACATTCGCAAAACAAAATGGTGTTTTCATAGATAAAAAAAGAAGTATAAACGTAAAAGGATTAACATTCATACCAGCTAAAGCCAGTAAAGATATGGCATTGAAACTCGCGGAATTTTCTTTTCTACGGACCTTAAGACAATTACCCGAATTACGGGTTAATGATCCTGTGATATTACGTTCATCTACCAATGAAACCACTTTTAGCCCTCCTTCGGAGAGAGCTATAAATCCTGATTTAAAAGTTGCAATATTCGATGGAGGACTAGGAATTAATAATTTTGATCCTTGGGTTAAAGAATATATTTGGGGTAATGGTAATACTAGTGCCCAATTACTTTCTCATGGGCAAGATGTCACATCCACTATTCTTTTTGGTGTTGTGAATAGTAATACTAAAAAGCTTAGTGTGCCTTATTGTAATATAGATCATTATAGAGTTTTAGACTCGGATATTAATAATACTGATACAGATTTATTTGATGTTCTTATCCGTATAAAAACGATATTAGAGCAAACAAAATATGATTATATAAACCTAAGTTTAGGTCCAAGACTACCAATTGACGACGACGATGTTCACGTATGGACTTCTACTCTTGAAGAAATTTTTGCTAAAAGCGGAACACTTTGTACTATCGCCGTTGGCAATGATGGACATTTACCTGAATCACTGAATCGAATTCAACCACCTTCAGATTTAGTCAATGGATTATCCGTTGGTGCGGCAACTTCTCTATCTGATGACTGGGAAAGATGTTTATATAGCTGCATTGGCCCTGGTAGAAGCCCTGGATATATAAAACCGGATGGTGTTGCTTTTGGAGGGCACGCCGAAGAACCATTTCAAACATATAGTCCGATGAATAACGGAATTGTAAGCACTGCCGGTACAAGTTTTGCTGCCCCATTAGTATTACGGCAGGCAATAGCTTTAAGCACATCCCTACAATATAACATCACGCCATTAACAGCTAAAGCTCTCCTCGTACATCATGCAGAACCTAAGGATTTTCCGCGTCATGAAATTGGATGGGGACGTTTCCCTAATGATATTAATGATATTATCTATTGTAGTGATGATGAAGTAAAAGTTATTTATCAAGGAATTCTCAAACCATCACAATATATGCGAGCCTTAATTCCAATTCCAAACATACCTATGCGGGGAAATGTAAATTTAAGGGCAACGCTCTGTTTCTCAACTTCGGTAGATCCCGAACATTCCCTCAATTATACAAGAAGCGGACTTGAGGTCACTATGCGAAAAAGTACTGATGATGCCCCGGGACTTACATTCCCATTTTTTAATCAGAAACGTATTTATATGGATGAAAGTGAACAACGCGATGCCCATAAGTGGGAAAACACAATAAGAAGTGAACACAAGTTTAAAGCTAACCAACTAACAACCCCATGTTTTGATATAATTTATTATGGAAGAGATTGTGGTATGCCTGTTCATATAAACGAACTGGAAGATTTACCTTACGTTTTAGTTGTTACATTATCCGCAGAGGAAATGCCTAATCTGTATAACTTAATAAGACAAAAATATCAAACACTCCAACCAATTCAGGTACAACAACAAATTGTATTACAACACACTTAGTACATTAAACATTTTAATACAATAGAATATGCATAATAAAAAGCTGAATATAACTATTCAGCTTTTTTACATCATTTCCGCTTACTGTATCGGCTGTAATGTACCATCCCACTCTACACCTTTACGTATAGCATCCATTGCTAATGCACCGGTCTTCTTATCTACACTATAACTGAATAAATGATTTTGTACAGATGGAACTTTTATTTGTATTTCCGTATTGATGTTGATTATAAAGTATTACTGTTTATAATAATTATTGTAATTATCATAGATAGAACTTGAAATAGCCAGTAACATTAGCACAACTGTTTTATTTATTATTATTTCCTAAATTTTAGAGTAATTTTTTAATACCATTCCAAACCCAGTTATTATTCGTTTTTTAGCTTCTCGATGTCTAAATGATGACATTTTTCCATCTTTAGAATCGATGTAGTCGCTACTTATCCCCAACCTGATACTATATCAGCAAATATCTTAAATAAGTTCCAATTTTGGCTATTGTGATCTGACCCTAAAAAGTTAGACTGTTATTTAAAGGATTATTTTCGATATTGTATCGGACTCAGTCCTTTTAGTTTTAGTTGAATCCGTCGGTGGTTATAGTAATCCAAATAATCCCTGACGGCATCAACTATCTCCTCTCTACTGTTAAATTCCCGACCATAAAAACATTCCGTTTTTAATATCCCAAAGAAACTTTCCATCGCGGCATTGCCCAAGCCATTCCCTTTTCTCGACATACTTTGAATGATGCCATGTTCAGCCAAGATCCGACTATAAGCCATCATTTTATACTGCCAGCCTTGGTCTGAATGTAAAATGACACCACAAGCTTTATTTAATCCTTTGCTGCTTGCATTAACATGTTCTCTACTTGTGCCCAGTTTGGGGAATAGCTGAGATTATAGGAGACTATCTCATTGTTAAATAAGTCTAAAATTGGAGATAAATAGACTTTTCCTCCATCTTTAGCCTTAAACTCGGTGATATCAGTCACCCATTTTTGTTTCGGGGCCGTTGCGCTAAAATCGCGTTCAAGATGATTCAGTGCAATCACCCCTATCGTGCCTCAATAGGTCGTAAATTTCTTACTTTTTCTTGACCGCACTTGAAATCCAAGGCCTGCATTAAACGTTGGACTTTTTTATGATTTACGCCTGGCAAACAGGCATGAACGCGTCAATAGCCATAATCAGGATGATTAGCTTTGATGCGTTTAATAGTCTTTTTCAGCTGCTCATCCTTATCCAGTTTAATCTGAAGTTTAGCAAAAAACGTACTACGCGCTAACTGTGCAAAGCCTAAAAGCCATTTTAACGGATAGAGTGTTCTTAACCTTTGAATAATTTCCGTTGCTCGGCTTCGTCCTGAAGTCTAAGCCTTCTCAACTCCTTTAGGTAGGCTACCTCCTCTTCAAGCTGTAAAATTCTCAAACGTAAACGGTCTTCTTCAGTTTTGGGTGGCGGTGGCATTTTTGCATACTTGGGTTTCATTGGCGGTCGTCCTGATGGTTTGCGGGAAATAAGTCCTTTTATGCCTGTTTTTTCAAACCTTTTCAACCATGTCCCGACTAAGGTGTTGGAAGGAATATTGTAAAAAAGCGCGGCTTCTCTGATACTCATTTCTCCATTCAAGATAGGTTGGAGAGCCTGTAATTTAAATTCTGTTGTATAGCGTTTACCCATAAAAAATCTGCACCTCAATTGTTGGTTGTTGAGTCCAACTTTTGGGGTGCAGATCAAATTCACCGCTCTTTTACATTTAAATTAAAAAAACTTTATTCCCCACGCTTCAGCATACCTTGTTTTTTCAAATTCACCAGAATAATTGAAATTGCCGCAGGGGTAACACCTGAAATTCGGCTGGCTTGGCCAATGGAAACTGGATGATGCTGTTCCAACTTCGCACGTACTTCATTAGATAAACCAGAAACCTTGCTGTAATCAAAGTTAGCTGGAATTGCCGTATTTTCGTGGCGTTTTTGTTTTTCAATTTCTTCTTGTTGATGCTCAATATAGCCTTGATACTTAATGGCAATTTCCACTTGTTCTACAGCTTCTCTATCTTCCATTGATGGTTTGTATGGCGTTAAAGAAGTCAAAATATCATAAGTCATTTCTGGACGGCGCAATAAATCTTCACCGCTGGCTTCACGCATAAGTGGGCTACCAAGCACTTTATTCGCTTCTCCTAAATATTCAGAGCGCGGATGCAACCAAATGCTGCGTAAGCGTTGGCGTTCCTGTTCAATATTTTCCATTTTTTGATTAAAGCGTGCCCAACGAGCCTCATCAATTAAACCTAATTCATGGGCAATAGGTGTTAAACGAATATCTGCATTATCTTCACGTAATAACAAACGGTATTCGGCACGAGAAGTGAATACGCGATACGGTTCTTTGGTACCAAGCGTACAAAGGTCATCAACCAGTACGCCAGTATAAGATTGATCACGACGTGGATACCATGCCTCTTTCTCTTGTACATAAAGACCAGCATTAATCCCCGCCAATAAGCCTTGTGCTGCCGCTTCTTCATAACCAGTTGTACCGTTAATTTGACCTGCAAAGAATAAACCTGAAATCGATTTAGTTTCTAACGTTGGTTTTAAGTCACGTGGATCAAAATAATCATATTCAATGGCATAACCTGGTTTGATGATGCGAGCTTTTTCTAAACCTTTCATGGAATTCACAATGCCCATTTGCACGTCAAACGGCAAACTGGTAGAAATCCCGTTTGGATACACTTCGTTACTGGTTAAGCCTTCAGGTTCCAAATAGATTTGATGTGAATTACGATCCGCAAAACGCATCACTTTATCTTCAATGGATGGACAATAACGTGGCCCGATCCCTTCAATCACACCAGTATACATTGGACTGCGATCCAAATTATTACGGATCACTTCATGAGTTTGTTCATTAGTATGGGTTATATAACAAGGAATTTGTTGTGGGTGATCATCTACTGATCCCATAAAAGAAAACACGGGTAAAACAGCATCACCATGCTGTTTAGCTAAAACATCAAAATTGATCGTACGTGCATCAATACGTGGTGGTGTACCTGTTTTAAGGCGATCTACACGTAATCCAAGATCTCTTAATCGATGTGAAAGATTTACAGAAGCAGGATCCCCTGCTCGACCACCTTCATAATTTTCCAAACCAATATGAATTTTACCAGCTAAGAAAGTACCTGCAGTTAATATCACTGATTTAGCACGAAAAGTTAATCCCATTTTTGTGCTAACGCCTGTAACTCGATCTTGCTCAATTAGAATATCAGTGGCTTCTTGTTGGAAAATATCTAAATTAGGTTGATTTTCTAATGCTGTACGAACAGCTTGACGATATAGAACTCTGTCAGCTTGAGCTCGAGTAGCACGTACTGCTGGGCCTTTACTGCTATTTAAAGTACGAAATTGGATCCCTGCTTTATCTGCAGCATGAGCCATTAAACCGCCCATTGCATCTACTTCTTTTACTAAATGACCTTTACCAATCCCACCAATTGCAGGGTTACAAGACATTTGCCCTAAAGTATCTACATTATGCGTTAATAAAAGGGTTTTTAATCCCATTCGAGCTGGTGTAAGCGCGGCTTCTGTACCCGCATGACCACCACCGATCACAATCACATCATAAGTTTCAGTGTAAAACATATCTATCTCTATATTATTCGGATCAAAAAATTGGCATTATTTTACAGAAATTTAAAACACCTGACAAAAAAAGAATAGATCTATTGATCCTTTGAAAGATCACGTTTTTATTAGTAAATAAGATCTCTTTTTATATATAAAGATCTTATTATTGTTACTATTAAGATCCTTTGAGGTTGTGAGTAACCTTACTCGATCCTTATGGAAACAGGTGTTATAGAATCTAAAGATCTTGTGAAAATGCGATCATTTTCTTTAAAAATCTTGTGTGTAAAATGGAAAGTTATTAACAACTTTATTTTTTCTCAAAGTTATCAAGTGAGTAAAAACAGTTTTATGACAGATTATTTATGAGTTATCCACAGATAAAAATGAATTTTTATTGAAATCTCTATAATTTAGCTTTTTTTAAATAATTAATTTTATTAAATGTAAGTTTTATGATTTGACTTTGTAGTTACTACAGGTTTTATGCTTCTTTCAAATCAAATAGTTAAGGAAATAAAATGAAAGAAGTTTCTCTAGTAAAAAATTATACTCCTAAAGAATATCAGCAGTATGCATCTTGCCCTCATAGTCAAATTTCTAAAAATAAAATGGTATTAGGCATCAGTTTTGCAATTATTACTTTTTATATGGTTGTTGAATTTCTAGGGGGATATTGGTTTAACAGCCTTACCTTGATGGCTGATGCTGGGCATATGGCAAATGATAGTTTATCTATTTTTTTAGTATGGATTGGGTTATTTTTAAGTCTAAAATGGCAAAAATGGTTAGCTTTAATCAATGGAATTTCATTAGTTTGGGTCGCTATTTGGATTTTTATTGAGGCTGTAACACGTTGGCAGGCTCCGATAGAAATAGACGCTTTGCCAATGTTAGGTGTAGCTTTACTAGGGTTTGGGATTAATTTGTTGGTAGCTTTTATAATGCTAAAAAGTAATCGCCATAATTTGAATATTCGTGCAGCATATTTGCATGTTTTAGTAGATTTATTTGGTTCGGTTGTTGCTATTATTGCAGGAATAAGTGCTTGGTGGTTAAATTGGCAGTGGGTTGATGTAGTTGCTAGTGGTATCTTAAGTATTTTTGTATTACACAGCGGTATTTCTACAGTTTTTCAAGCTATTAAATCCTTATATAGTAGCGATGACAATTCATTGCCGAATGATCATTCTCATTAAAGTAAAAAATTGCTTGAGGAAATAATGAAAATTAATGAATTAAGTAAATCTACACATACTAATATTGAAACTATTCGCTACTATGAGAAACAAGGAGTATTACCTCCACCTAAGCGATTGGCTAATGGTTATCGATTTTATGATGAAGAGAGTATAGAGCAATTAAACTTTATTAAAAAATGTCGAATGTTGGGCTTCTCTTTAGAGAATATTCGGGAACTCAATCGTATTAGGTTTAGTACGAAAGATCATTATCAAGCAGATCAATTAGTACTTAATCAACTTATTCAAGTAGAAAATAAAATATTTCAATTATTAGAAATTAAAGCTTTTTTACAATCTATTGTTACCGAAAGTGAACATAATGAAGAGGAATGTAAAGCAATAGAAGGATTGAAAAGCGAATGCAATTTGTAAAAGAAAGAAGGTAGATTAAAAATACTCAGAAATTTGACCGCTCTTTAGGAAGAAAAAATGCCGCCTAAATTTTAATTTTTAGACAGCATTTTATTTTTCTAATTATTATTTTGACAAATCAATTTGATACACTGCAAAACCGATTTCATCAGTACCCACTTGTTTCATTGGATACTGTGCTTTTTCTTTGATGAATTGGGCTGCTTGTTCGCTTGGTGAAGTTTCAAAACGGACATCTAATTTATCGTTACCTGTGATAGGCACAAAACGCCAGTTTTTATCCGCGCTAGGGTTTACAGAACCTTCTTTTTCACTGGTTACTTTAATGTAATCAGCTAAAATTTGACGGTTTTCATCTGGCGATGCGTAAACAATATGTTGATCGCCAGTGCCTGGGAATTTATTACCGTAAGCACGATAGTTATTCGTTGCAATCAAGAATTCTGCTTTTGGATCAACTGGTTTTCCTTGATAGGTTAAATTTACTACACGATGCGATTCTGGGTTAATTAATTTACATTCGCCATCGTAACGAGCAGGTTTGGTTAGATCGTATTCATAATTAACACCATCAATCACATCAAAGTTATAAGTGCGGAAACCTTCCCAGTCGATTAATGATTGTGGTTTATCACTTGTAGGGTCAATTTGTTTAAACATACCTGCACTACATTCTAACCATTCTTTTAATTGCTCGCCTGTAGCTTTAACAACCACTAATGTATTTGGATAGAGATATAAGTCTGCCGCATTACGGAAAGTTAATTTACCTTTATTTACTTCGGTATAACCTGTTGGGTCATTTTTACGACCACCCGCTTTAAATGGTGCACCTGCACTTAAAATAGGTAAGCCAGCCATTGCTGCAACACTTGGTGCAACTTTTTCTACATAGGCTTTTTGTGCTTGGTTCACGATTTGGATGGTTGGATCATCTTGTACTAATGCAAGATAGCTGTACATATTATCTGTTGCTTTACCAATAGGCTGAGAAACAAATTTACGTGTCGCTTCGTGAACTGGTTTTAAAAGTGCGGTAATTTCTGGGTCATTTTCTGCAAGCGCTTTTTTATTTTCTGCATCATAGATTGGACGAAGAACCGCTTTACCTGAAGTAACAATCCATTTACCTTTGTGTTCTGTTAAGCCTAAATCTACCACGCTGATATTATTTGCCCAGTAACCAGCCATACTTTCTGGTACACCTTTTACTGTACCATTTACGATGTCTGCATTTGGTGATTTCGCAAATTCTTTATTTGGGAATAAACGGTGTGAGTGACCAAAAATGACGGCATCAATATGTGGTACATCAGCTAGATAGAATGCTGAGTTTTCAGCACCTTCTTGATAAGGTTCATCTGATGGGCCTGTGTGAGCTAATGCAACGACAATATCAGCCCCTTTTTTCTTCATTTCAGGGACATATTTTTGTGCTGTTTTTACAATATCACGGGTTTCGACTTTGCCTTGAAGGTTCGCTTTATCCCAAACCATAATTTGCGGTGGCACAAAACCGATATAACCGATTTTTAATTTATGTGTTTTGCCATTATTATCCACCACAGATTTTTCTTGAATGACATAAGGTGTGAAATAAGGCTCTTCTGTCCCCGCTTTTACTACGTTCGCATTCACAATTGGGAATTTAGCTTGTTTGATACAGTCAGCTAAATAATCTAAACCATAGTTAAACTCGTGGTTACCTAAAGTTCCTACTTCATAGTGCATAGCATTTAAGCAATCAACCGCAGGGTTAGATTTGCCCTCTTTATAGCCTTGTACAGCTTGATAATCAGCAATAGGGTTACCTTGAATTAAATCCCCGTTATCAACCAATACGCTATTTTTTACTTCAGCACGTGCTTGACGAATAAGGCTTGCTGCACGAGTAAAACCGAATTTCTCGGTTGGTGCGTCTTTGTAATAATCAAAGTCTGTTAAGAAACTATGAACGTCAGTAGTAGCAACAATACGTAAATCTACATCATGTTTATCTTTTGCTGTCGCAAAACGGCTTGCACTTAATGCAAGAATACTGCTTGCACCGATTTGAATAAAATGACGTCTATTAATCATTGAGTTTTCCTTATAAGGTGGGTAGATATTGCCTTTATTCTAAGAAAAATAGCGGATTCTTAAAAGAAAGGAGTAAAAATATTTTTATTTAATTAAGCTAATAATCTTTGTACTAAAGAAGTATAAATATTAACTCCAGTAAGCAATTGATTTTCATCGAAATCAAATTCAGCTTCATGATGACCTGCTGTACGATCTGCACCAAGAATAAAGTAAATGGCTTTACCCCCGTGTTCTTGTACACGTCTACCTAAAATAGTCGCATCTTCACTTGCATTGAAAGCATAATCTGAATTTACGTTATTTATTTGTGGTTGTTCAAGAGATATTTCTTCGATAAGTTTTATAAGTTCAACATCATTATTCATATCCACTGCTTCACCTACAATTTCAGTTTCATATGCGACATCAAAACTTATGGAGATACCTTTGGCTATTTGCATGACTTGTTCGGTCATGTATTCATTAATTACTTTATTTTCTCCCCGCACTTCTAATTGCAATTCAGCAGAAGATGGGATGACATTTCGTCCTTCACCCGCTTTTAGCACACCCACATTAATTCTTGTCATGCCTTCACCATGGCGTGCAATACCATGAAGTTGAGTGACTGTATGCGCTGCAGCTAATAAGGCATTACGACCTAAATGAGGCGCAGCACCTGCGTGGGCTGGTTTACCTTTGTAGCGAATATCAATTTTTGTAGTGGAAAGAAAATTTCTTGGATTAGCAATAACTGTGCCTGTATTCGCGCAAAAACTAATGTGTGAAGAAGCAAAATAATCTGCATCATCAATTATGCCACTTTGTGCAATGGCTGCTGCACCTCGAACACCTTCTTCTGCTGGTTGGAATACAATTTTTACTTTTCCAGTGAGTTTATCTTTGTTCTGAGCGATCCATAATGCAACGCCTAAACCTATTGTAATGTGTGAATCATGTCCACAAGCATGCATAAATCCATCGTTAATTGAGGAAAAACCTTCTTTATTTGGAATATGCTCGGGTGAGCGAGTTTCCGTTACATTCACACAGTCGATATCAAAACGTAATGCGATGGTTTTTCCTGGTTTACCTGAATCAAATAATGCCACACAACCAGTGTATCCTTCCATTTTTTCGAGCCATTTTTCATTGGCTCCATAGGCTTTTGCATTAGCTAAACCTTTATCTACTACAGCTTGTTTTCGTCCACGAACAAAGTCTGGATTTATAATTTGTTTGCCAAGAAAAATTTCAAAACAACCTAAGTCTTCCAAGTAATCCGCAATGCGAGAAGTTGTCCAAAATTCACTCCAACCAATTTCTGGAAAACGATGAAATTCACGACGCCATTTAACAAGTTGATTTAAATCTAAGTTCATTTTTTTCTTCCTTTAAAAGTCTATAAAAACAGACCGCACTTAAATAAAGTGCGGTCAATTTTTTTACTATTTTTACAACATAAATAATGCTAAGAATAAAACGGCAAGTATCATGCCTGGCGCGGTACGTTTTACCATTTCTACAGGGCTTACCATCGCAAGGCCTGCACAAACAATAGTTACGCCTGCAATTGGTGAAGCTGTACGGCCTATTGCACCAGCAATCGCTGCTGCCATACCAAGATTTACGTGAGTGTAGCCGAGTTCTACAGCATGTGGCGTGACGGCTGTGTTAAAGGCAATCGCTGCTGCATCGCCAGAGCCTGTAATTAAGCCCATTAAGAATGGTCCAATTGTTGCACCCCAACGTACAAATTCGTTGGATTCTTTTAAGAAAGAAATTGCAGCATCAACTGCGCCCGTAGATTTTAATCCTGCTACAAATACACTGGCGGCAATAATGATACCAAGTACGTTTGCATAAGAATTTCCCATGCCATTGAAAAATTCTTCAGTGATTTTTACTGGGGAAATACGAGTTACGATAATGCCATAAATTGCACCAATCAACATCGCTTGAGGAACGCCCATTTTAGTCCATTCAAGACCTGGTACTTGTTGTAATGACGTTCCACCAATCACTAAAATAACTAATGGTATTAATGGTGCAAGGGCATAAAGTACATTGACGCCTTCAACAACTTTAATTTCACTTTCTTTTTGTTCTGCAAGATAAGCTTGGCGATGTTGTTCACCATAATCTTTAAAAACAAGCGCAAGAATTGTTAAAACAACCGCACCTATTGCTCCTGCAATCATGTTATATGGCGCATGTGAAAGGTTTACTTGAGCGATAGTTAAGCCTGACATTTCACTAATCATTGCTGAGTGAGAAGAACCTGGGCTCATCATTGATCCAAAAGTCCCAGCTAAAATAGCTGCACCAGCAGTAGCTGGTCGAACACCCGCACTTTTTAAAACGGGAATTAATGTTGCGCCAACTGCAGCTGCACAACCAGCAGCAGAAGGAATAGCAATATTGATGAAAAAGGTGATGACTGTTGCAATCGGAATTAAGAAGAATTTTAATCCGCTTAATGGTTTAGTAAGTAAATGCACTAGATGAGTATCACATTGAGTGTATTTCATTACATAAGCAAAACCCATACTAGAACAGATGGCCATAATTAATCCGCCAGATGTCATGCTTTTGGCAAAAGCATCTAATGCGCCCATTGGATTAAGCGTTAGAATGGACATTATTAAACCGACACCAATCAAAACGGTTCGGGTTTCGGCTTTTTTAATCAGAAAATAAATTGTGGCAATAATGCCAATCACTGCAACGATGGATTTAAATAATTCCATTATATGTTCCCTTTAAGTTAATAAGAAAAAGTTGTATTGATATCAAATGTGCCACATTCCATATTTTCACTGAAGCACAAAATAGGATTTTCGCCCAACACAGTTGCCATTTCATTTTGTATATGAAGCGCAGAACCTTCAGGTAATGCATATACAAATGCAGTTGGATTAACGAGTAAAAATTCTGCCAAACGTTCTTCTCGGCTTTCGCCATTGTGGCCTTGGATTTTACCTGAAATAAAGTGTGGATTAATTTGATGAGGAAAAAGTTGTAATGCTTGAAATGAAGGAGGATAAGTAATCGGCATATCATTAGTTGTCATAATAGATGCGCCCGCTACATTGGCGCCAGCACTCCAACCAAAATAAGGCGTACCGTTATTTACTTTTTCACGAATGATATCAATCAAATTGTGCTCATAAAGTTGTTTTAACAAACAAAATGTATTCCCGCCGCCAATAGCAATGACATCTGCTTGTTCAATGATATCTCGATGCTGTTTACCATGATGAACGGAAACAATATTCATCCCTAAATTAGAAAGTGCATTTTGCACAGTTTTTTCATATTCATCAAAAGTGCGACGTACCCCAGCATAAGGCACAAAAGCAATAGTTTTACCACGATAATCAGCCAAGAAATTTTGTAACCAAGGTACAGTGTGTTCAAGATAACCTGTATTCTTGTATTTTGAGCTACTGAGCAGTAACATGTTTTTCATATTTATAATCCTTTTTAGGGATGAAAAGTTATTGCTATTATGTCGAAGCTAAAAACAAAATCCAGCATAAAAGCTGGATTTTTATAAAGGCAACTCAGTTGTTGATTTAACCGTTTTTAGTGTTACTTCTGATTTTAAGGTTTTAATGCCAAGCCTGGAATTAAGATAGGTGGTTTTAATGTGGTTAAATTCTTCTAAATCTGATACACAAAGTTTCAGAAGAAAATCGAAAGTTCCTGCCATAAAATGGCATTCGATGATCTGTGGGATTAATTTTACTTCAAAAATAAACCGCTCTTTTAATTCTGGATCTTCTTCAAAGAAAGAACCTAATGCATAAACGATAAGATTACAATTTACTTTCTTGGGATTCAATAAGGCAACATAACTATCAATTACGCCGCTTTCTTCCAGTTGATTTACTCGGCGTAAGCAAGCTGAATTTGAAAGCCCTATTTCGTTGGCAAGTTCATTATTTTGTAATCGACCATTTCGTTGTAATGCTTTAAGAATACGAGTATCTATATTATCGAAACATTTTTTAAGCATAGTAAATCCTTTTTATGCTAACAAAAAAGATAACTTATTATAAAAGAAACCGCCTAGAAAAACTGTGATCTAGGCGGCAATTTGGCTAATTAAACGCTATATAAGGATACTTGTACTACCAGTAAAATAGATCCGATTAATAATAAGCATCCAATCATTGGCATGACGAATTTAACCCATCTATCAAATGGAATATGCAACATTTGGAGAGTCACTAATACTAATCCTGTTGGTGCCAAGAATAGCATTGCATATTGTCCCCAGTTGTAAGCGGAAACCACGATATCGCGTGGAATACCCACTGAGTCAGCAAGTGGCGCCATTATTGGCATTGAAAGCACGGCTAAGCCTGAAGAAGACGGCACGATTAAGCCTAGGAAAATAAATACGACTAATTGACCTAAGATGAATACGCTACCCGGCATACCGCTAACCACATTAGACATATAATCAAGGATAGTATCAGAAATCATACCTTGTTCGAGCACTAAGTTTACGCCACGAGCAAGACCAATGATTAAGGACACGCCTACTAATTCTGATGCACCTTCAGTGAAGGATTCCACTATATCTTTTTCAGACAAGCCACTGATAAACATAATGATGATAGTAATGGCAAGGAAAGATGCAGCCATTTGAGGGAACCACCATCCGCCAACCATTACACCCCAAATCATAATAGGGAATGCAATACAGAAAAGCGTTAAGATTAATTTGCGACGAGCTGAGAATGCGATAGTTGCATTTGGATCAAAGTTCTTCATATAACGTTGGCGAAATTCTTCGCGATCGTCGTAAGTGAAAGAAAAACTTGGGTCAGCTTTGATTTTTTTACAGTACCAATAAAGATATGCGATTACGCAAGTTGCGCCTAAAGCTAAACCTAGAGCACGGAAACCAATACCTTCAGTAAATTGAATACCAGCTGCATTTGATGCGATAACAACGGAGAATGGGTTAATTGTAGAGAATGCGGTCCCCATAGATGAAGCAAGGAATATAGCCCCTACGCAGACTATCGCATCATATCCTAGAGCCAGGAATACAGGCACCAGAATCGGATAGAATGCCACGGCCTCTTCTTCAATACCGCATGTTGTGCCGCCTAACACCATTAAGACGGATACGCTGAATACAATAAAAAACTCATTACCTTTGGTTTTCTTCGCCAGAGCCATCAAACCAGCATTAAAAGAACCAGTACGGTTAATGACACCAATCATACCACCTAACACGAAAATAAAGACCATGACATCAACGGCTTCGATAGTTCCTTCCACCATACTTTTGGTGATGTCTTCAATGCCTTTGTGGTGTTGTTCTACTCGTTGATAGGTACCAGGAATTGCGATTGGTTTTTTGATCACGCCTTCGGTGAAGTTGGAGAGTTTAATTTTGATATTGAGATTATCAAGAGTGTCTGTTGTGGCGGGATAAGTTTTATCGTCAACGCCGTAAGCTTTGACGACAAAAACATTATCTGTGGAGTTATATGTTAATTTTGAATATGAACCGGATGGAATTACCCAGGTCAATCCAACAGCGAGAATTAATATTGCAAATAAAATAGTAAACGCTGATGGGAAATTAAACGTTTTCTTCTTTTTGGACGCATCCATAGCGAGCTCCTTATGTTTAACGTTTAAAGTGCGGTTGGTAAAAACATCGGTTAAACCGACCGCACTTTTTACTTTGAGAATGATTTCTCAAAGTTCTTTTATTATTTAAGCATAATAGGATATACCTTCAGCTTTTTTCGTAATACGAGTACCAGCTTTTCCTTTCACAATATCCACAATATCAGATAAAGAGCCTATTACTGCATCTTTTCCTGTTTGTTTCGCAAAGTTGATCGCGGCTTGTACTTTCGGCCCCATGGAACCTGCAGCGAAACCAAGTTCTGAAATGGCTTCTGGTGATGCGACAGAAATTGCTTTTTGAGTTGGTTTACCCCAATCTACGAAAGTTGCGGAAACGTCAGTTGCGATGATAAATAAATCAGCGTCAAGATTTTCTGCAAGTAAAGCTGAACATAAATCTTTGTCGATAACAGCTTCAACACCTTGTAAATTATGGTGTTTATCATAATAGGTCGGAATACCACCGCCACCCGCGCAAATTACGATACTGCCTTTTTCAAGTAACCATTTGACTGGACGAATTTCAAAAATACGTTTTGGTAATGGACTTGGCACAACGCGACGATATTTATCACCATCTTGTGCGATAGACCAATTTTTTTCTTTTGCCAAACGTTCAGCTTCTTCTTTCGTATAAACAGGGCCAATTGGTTTAGTTGGATTTTTAAAAGCTGGGTCGTTGATATCAACTTCTACTTGAGATAATAAAGTTGCAAATGGCACTTCAAATGGAACTAAATTACCGAGTTCTTGTTGAATCATATAACCAATCATTCCTACTGATTCTGCACCTAATACATCTAAAGGATAGGTTGGCACATCAGTATAGGCAGCACCTTGTAATGCGAGCAAACCCACTTGTGGGCCATTACCGTGCGCAATTACTAATTCATTATTTGGCCAAACCTTAGCAATTTGCTCACAAGCAATGCGAACATTTTGTCGTTGATTTTCGGCTGTCAGCGGCTCTCCGCGTCGTAATAACGCATTACCGCCTAATGCAATCACTATTCTCATACGCTCTCCTTATGCCAAACTTGCCACCATGACTGCTTTAATTGTGTGCATACGGTTTTCAGCTTGTTCAAATGCAATATTCATTGGAGATTCAAATACATCTTCAGTCACTTCAATACCATTAGCCAATTCAGGATATTTTTCAGCAATTTGACGACCAACTTTGGTTTCACTGTTATGGAAGGCAGGTAAGCAGTGCATAAATTTCACTTTTGGATTACCTGTGCGTTTCATTAATTCAGGTGTGACTTGATAAGGAAGTAATAATTTAATGCGTTCGCCCCAAGTTTCTAATGGTTCACCCATTGAAACCCACACATCAGTATGAACAAAATCTACACCTTTCACAGCTTTGTCGATATCTTCAGTTACAGTAATACGAGCGCCACTTTCTTTCGCAAATTTTTCGCACATTTCCACAAGACTAGCTTCTGGTAATAATGCTTTAGGTCCACAAATACGAACATCCATACCTAATTTTGCACCAATTAATAAAAGTGAATTACCCATGTTATTGCGAGCATCCCCAATATATACATATCTAATTTCGCTTAATGGTTTGTCGCAATGTTCAATCATGGTAAGTACGTCGGCAAGCATTTGTGTTGGGTGGAATTCATCGGTTAAACCATTGAATACTGGCACACCAGCATAATCAGCAAGTTCTTGAACGATACTTTGTTTAAAGCCACGATATTCAATGCCATCATACATTCTGCCTAATACGCGGGCGGTATCTTTCATACTTTCTTTGTGGCCAATTTGAGAGGAGTTCGGGTCGATGTAGGTGACTTGTGCGCCTTGATCATGAGCGGCGACTTCGAATGCACAGCGTGTGCGAGTGGAGGTTTTTTCAAAGATGAGCGCTATATTTTTGCCTTTTAATTTTTGTTGTTCTGTGCCTGTATATTTGGCTCGTTTCAAATCTCGGGAGAGATCTAAGAGATATTTAATTTCACGTTCTGTGTGATGAACAAGACTAAGTAAATGTCTATTTTTCATATTGAAAGCCATAATAATCTCCTTGTGTTTTGACTATCCATTGGGGAATAAACATACATCATTCGAGATACTGCTTGTCGTTCGAACGGTTGCATTATAAGAGAAATAAAATGAAATTTGTTATCGTATTTCATCTGGTAATGTAAAGATATTGAATTTTATTGCGAGGTTTTTAGTGTTATTAGAATTTATGTTTTTCTAAACAAGAAAATCAATTTATGATTGGTATTAGCTTAATCTAGATCAAACAAGTTCTAATTAATTAAAATTTCCTTTTGTATCTAGTAGAAAAAAGGTTTTATCATTTTATTCATAAATCTGAGTGATTTTATCGGGTTTATAACGAAACTTTCTATTCTAACAAAAGGACTTAATTATGTACTGTGTACAATGTGAACAAACCATGCGTACTCCGATGGGTAATGGTTGTAGTTACTCTCAAGGAATGTGCGGTAAAACTGCGGAAACTTCTGATTTACAAGATCTTCTTATTGCAACTCTGCAAAGCTTATCTGCTTGGGCTATTCAAGCGAGAGATTTAGCTATTATTGATAATGAAATTGATGCTTTTACGGCACAAGCATTTTTCTCTACCTTGACTAATGTAAACTTTGATTCTCAACGTATAGTTGAATATGCGCAACAAGCCATCGCTTATCGCGATAATTTAATGAAACGTTGCCGTACACTAAATCCAAGTATTGATATAAACCATCCATTAGCTCATTTACAGCTTGAAGGTGCAACGATTTCTGATTTAACAAAACAAGCAGCGAATTTTGCTCTAAATTCTGACCGCACTTTGATTGGGGAAGAAGTACATGGCGTGCGTATGCTTTGTTTATACGGTTTAAAAGGTGCGGCTGCTTATATGGAACATGCCCATGTTTTAGGTAAATTTGATAATGAGGTATATCGTCAATTCCATGAGTTTATGGCGTGGCTAGGAACAAATCCAAGCGATCTAAATGAATTGTTAGAAAAGGCGCTTGGCATCGGTAATATGAATTTTCAAGTAATGAGTTTATTAGATGCAGGTGAAACAGAAGCATTTGGTCATCCTGTTCCAGCAACGGTAAATGTGAAGCCTGTAGCAGGAAAATGTATTTTAATTTCTGGTCATGATTTAAAAGATTTAAAAGCACTTTTAGAACAAACGGAAGGAACAGGGATAAATATTTATACTCATGGTGAAATGTTACCTGCGCATGGTTACCCAGAATTGAAAAAATACAACCATTTAGTTGGTAACTATGGAAGTGGTTGGCAAAATCAGCAGAAAGAATTTGCTAAATTCCCTGGTCCTGTAATTATGACCTCTAACTGTATTATTGATCCTAATGTTGGTAATTACGCAGATCGTATTTATACCCGTAGTATTGTGGGCTGGCCTGGTGTAACGCACATTGAAGATCGTGATTTCAGTCAAGTTATCGCGAAAGCACAAGAAATGGCGGGATTCCCTTATGATGAATTAGAACACAAAATTACCGTTGGGTTTGGTCGTCAAACTTTATTAGATGCTTCAGATGCGGTGATTAATCTTGTTGCTGGTGGAAAATTACGTCATGTTTTCTTAGTGGGCGGGTGTGATGGTAGCAAAGGTGAACGTAGCTATTACACTGATTTTGCTCGTCAAGTACCGGAAGATTGTGCGATTTTAACTTTAGGTTGTGGTAAATATCGTTTTAATAAATTAGATTTTGGTGCTATTGATGGGTTACCTCGCTTGTTAGATGTTGGGCAATGTAATGATGCGTATTCTGCGATAATGCTTGCTGTAAATCTTTCACAAAAACTTGGTATTGGCGTTAATGAATTGCCATTAACACTAGTGCTTTCTTGGTTTGAGCAAAAAGCTATTGTTATTTTGCTTACCTTATTGGCGTTAGGTGTAAAAAATATCTATACAGGGCCGACTGCTCCAGCATTTTTAAATGATAATGTGATGGCATTATTAAATGAAAAATTCGGTTTGCGCGGTTTGACCACTCCTGAACAAGATATGGCAGAAGCTTTAGCTAAATAACATTTCATAGAAAAGTGCGGTCGATTTTTTAATTTGTAGTATTAGTTTTATAAACATTTTAAAAATCCACCGCACTTTTTTCTATCTTCAAAGAGAAAATTCTATGTCAAATAATCAGAATCCGTTGTGTTATAACGAAATGCAGGTACATGCTATTCATCAGGAAACTGATGATGTCTATACAATTGAATTAATAGCACAAGATTTTTACCCTTATGAGCCTGGTCAGTACGCTTTAGTAAGTATTCGTAATACGCCAAATATTGTGCGAGCTTATACACTATCATCTACGCCAGGAATGAGCCGTTTTGTTACTTTAACCGTTCGCCGTATTAAAAATGGAGTAGGTTCTAATTGGATTACATCCGAAATTAAAGAAGGTGATCAAATTTGGCTATCCGATCCAATGGGTAAATTTACCTGTACCCGTATTGTAAGTGATCGATATTTGCTTGTGGCTGGTGGATGTGGCGTTACGCCAATCATGTCTATGACGCGCTGGTTATTAAAAAATAAACCGAGTGTAGATGTGGTTGTATTCTATAGTGTCCATTCGCCTAAAGATGTTATTTTTAAACGAGAATGGACATTGCTGAAAGAACAATTTCCACAGTTAAAATTATTTATTAATGCTTCTGTTGATGCGGATGATGGCTTTATAGCTGGACGTTTAAATAGTCAAATGTTATCTGACCTTGTACCCAATATAGCTGATTATACGGTGCTGACTTGTGGTCCAGAGAGTTATATGAATGATTTACGTACGATGACAGAATCCCTTGGTATTCCATCTGAGCGTTTCTTTTTAGAGCAATTTCATTCTTCAGCAGAAAATTGTATGTTAGATAATAGTAAACAAGTGACGCTTTCTATTATTAATCCAGTACCTCAAACTTTTTCTGTACCTGTTGGAAAAACCTTATTAGCTGCTTTGGAAGAACATAAAGCACCGATTATTGCCGCCTGTAGAGAAGGTATTTGTGGTTCTTGTAAAACTTTAGTGGTGAGTGGGGATTATGAAGTGAGTTCAAACGGACCGCTGACAGAAGATGAAATTAAACAAGGTTATGTTTTAGCGTGTTGCTGTCAAATGAAAGGAAATATATCAGTTGATTTAATGCCTTAATCCTTAATAAAGTGCGGTTATTTTTATTACGGTTTTTATACATTGATCTTAGACAAGGGCAATTTGTATATTTAGTGATATGATAACCGCAAATTATTTTTTGAGTTTTTTATGAATTTACCTTTTCGAGCAATGGTGTCTGATTTAGATGGCACCCTTTTAACTCCTGAACATTTAGTCGGTGATCTTACCATTGATACGCTGAGAGCATTAGAGCAAAACGGAGTGGATATCATTTTGGCAACGGGGCGTAACCATACCGATGTGTCATCTATTCTTGGAAAAATTGGTGCGGAACGTGCGGTTATGATTACATCAAATGGTGCTCGTGTACGGGATTTACAGGGTAATTTGCTTTATAGCAATAGTTTGCCTGAAGACTTAGTTCTCGAGCTTTACAAAACGCCATTTGATACTTCCAAAGTATGCATGAATAGCTATCAAGATGAAGGTTGGTTTACTAACAAAGATATCCCTGCAATGCGTCAGTTCCATAAAGAATCTGGATTCGATTATAACGTTGTCGATTTTTCCAAACATCATGGACGTGGGACAGAAAAAGTCTTTTTTATTGGTAAAACTCCTGAGGATTTAGTTGAAGTAGAAAGTTATTTACGAGATAAGTTTGGTGACGTAACGACAATTGTTTATTCAGCATTAGCTTGTTTGGAAGTAATGAATAAGAATGTTTCAAAAGGGGATGCATTAAAACATTTACTCGAATCACGTGAGTATGAGTTAAAAGACTGTATTACTTTTGGTGATGGAATGAATGATGTAGAAATGCTTTCTTGGTCTGGTAAGGGCTGCATCATGCAAGATGCAGATGTTCGTTTAAAAAAAGCTTGTCCAGAGTTAGAAGTTATTGGTTCAAATAAAGAAGAATCAGTCGCTCGTTATTTGCGAACCCAATTTGGATTAGATTATTAATGCAGGCATTATTATTTATAAGTTGTGGTGCAATATTAGGTGCGTCATTGCGTTGGGCTATAGGATTGTTATTTAATCCTTTATTTTCCTCATTTGCTTTTGGAACTTTAATAGCTAATTTGCTTGGTTGTTTAATTATTGGTGTATTACTTGGGCTTTTTTGGCAATTTCCACAAATTAGTTCTGAATGGCGGTTATTTTTAATTACCGGTTTTTTAGGATCGCTAACCACATTTTCTTCTTTTTCTTCCGAAATTGTGGAATTATTTTTTAATGACAAGTGGTTAAATGGATTTTGTGTATTGATGATGCATTTATTCGGATGTTTAGCTATGACTGTATTGGGCATTTGGATATATAAAATTTGTTCTCAACTTTTATCTTAATCCCATTCACTTTGGTTTTGCCCAATTAAATCAGCAAATTCATCGCTACGAAATCCATGTGATAGCATATATTGCCAAATTTTTTGTTTCATTTTAGGCGTTTGCTGTTCGTTGTAATTTGGGAATTTTTTACGTAACAAGTTCTCAGCCATTTCATACCAATTAATTTCTGATTCCATTAAAACTTCATCAATAATATCAGAAGACACACCTTTTAATTGGAGTAATTCTTGTCGAATTCTTCCTACACCATAACCTTTTTGTGCGCGTGAATTTAGATAATTTTCTGAAAAACGACGATCACTTTGCCAATTTTTTGCCTGGCATAAAGATAATGCATCATCAATTTCTTCTTCCGAAAAGTTCTTTTCCTGCATTTTATTGCGGAGCTCGAATTCACTATATTCTCTGCGAGAAAGAAGATTAACTATGTAATTAAAAGCAAGGGATGACAAGGAATGATTCCTTTATTTTTATTGAGTTGATATAAAGTGCGGTTAAAAATGACCGCACTTTTGGCGTTAATGATTTGATTTATTCAAAATCACTTTCTGATCCGGAACTATTTTCAGATTGTTCAATATCAGCCATTAAAGCTTGTTCTGGATTAGCCACTAATTCTGCGCGTAAACGAGCTTCTAACTCATCTGCTTTTTCTGGATTTTCATTGAGCCATTTCATTGAGTTAGTTTTACCTTGGCCAATTTTTTCTCCATTATAGGCATACCACGCACCTGATTTCTCTACAAGCTTGTGTTTTACACCAAGTTCTAATAATTCCCCTGCTTTTGAAATACCTTCACCATAAAGAATTTGGAAATCTACTTGACGGAATGGTGCTGCTAGTTTGTTTTTCACTACTTTTACGCGGGTTTCATTTCCAATGATATTTTCGCCATCTTTTACAGAACCTGTGCGACGAATATCTAAGCGAACAGAAGAATAGAATTTTAATGCATTGCCGCCTGTGGTAGTTTCAGGGTTACCAAACATCACACCTATTTTCATTCGGATTTGGTTAATAAATACAACTAAACAGTTTGCATTTTTAATTTGGCCAGTAAGTTTACGTAAAGCTTGTGACATTAAACGAGCTTGTAGCCCCATATGGGAATCACCCATATCCCCTTCAATTTCAGCTTTGGGTGTCAGTGCGGCAACGGAGTCAACAATGATTACATCAATTGCGCCAGAGCGAACTAATGCATCGCAGATTTCAAGTGCTTGTTCACCATTATCTGGTTGAGAAACAAAAAGTTCTTTTACATCCACCCCAAGTTTTGCTGCATAAATAGGATCAAGGGCGTGTTCTGCATCAATAAATGCACAGGTTTTTCCCGCTTTTTGCGCTTGAGCAATGACGGAAAGAGTTAATGTTGTTTTACCAGATGATTCAGGTCCGAAAATTTCTACAATTCGTCCCATAGGTAGACCACCAATTCCCAGTGCAACATCTAAGCCAAGTGATCCAGTAGAAATAGATTCTACATCTAACGTTTTGGTATCGCCTAACTTCATAATTGAGCCTTTACCAAATTGTTTTTCGATTTGTCCTAATGCTGCAGCTAGTGCTTTTTGTTTTTCTTCTTGAGTCGCCATAAGTGAATTCCTGTTTGAATGTTCAAGTTTTTTGTGATTATATCTGTATTGATGTACAGGTCAAGAAAAATTTCTATATTTTATGAGAAATGTGAACAACAGTTCAGAATTAGTTTTGAATATTTATAGATAAAATAAATAAAAATAGTTAGAAATAAATTTGCTTCTTTTATCTCTATTTTATGTTGTAAGAAGGATTTTTACTATATTGATTATTCATAGTAATTTAAGTGTTTCTTTAAAAATAAATTTTATTTTGCGATCAGGTTCACAAAATTGAAATTTATTTTTAGGTAATGAAAAAAGTTCGTGATATAAAAAAAGCAGAAGTACTTCTACCGATTTTTTCAACAAATTATTCATTTTGGAGATATATATGAATATAAAAGACGAACATATTGATGTAGTTTGCTCTCTGTTAGATCAGTTGGTAGGAAATGTTACCTCCAGGAACCTTTTTACAGGATATGGGTTATTTCATAAAGGAGAAACGATGTTTGCAATTTGGCAAAATAAGAAACTCTACTTGAGAGGGGAGGGAGAGTTAGCATCTTATCTTATTAGGCTTGGTTGTGAGCCTTTTACAACAAATGAAGTAAATAAACGCTTTGTTCTTTCTCAGTATTATGCTTTATCTAATCAGGTTATAGGTGATAATGCATTATGTAGAAAACTAGTAATTCTATCTATTAAACAAATTCAAAAGCAGAAGTTGAAGCGTACATTAAATAAACTAAACCGTTTGAAAGATTTGGCTAACTTGACTATTAGGCATGAGAGAGCGCTAATTAAAGCTGGTATTTTAGATGTTAAAATGCTGAGGGAAATTGGCGCAGAGAATGCTATGGTTCGATTAAAAAAAGCAGGAAGTGGTGCTACTTTAGATTTCTACTGGAAATTAGTTGGAGCATTACTTAATAAAAATAGCCAAATGTTCACTAAAGCAGAAAAAGAAGCTTTATTAAAAAAATTGAATGAAGTTTTGAGGGCTAACGGTTTAAAAGGTTATAGAAAATTAGATGATGAGTAAAATTTGCGCGTTCAAATAAAATTTCTTAAAAAGGGGTTGCAAAGGGTTTTAAAACGCCTATAATGCACCGCACACAACGACGCACTGTTGTGAAGTATTTAAGTTTCCAAGTGCGTCGTTGTTTTTTGCTCTTTAACAATGTATCAGACAATCTGTGTGGGCACTTGTTGATTGACTTGTTTTAAAAATATTTTTAATTTTGAAGTCTTAATAGGTGCTTAACT
>NZ_CAKASP010000005.1:0-103720 GCF_916862695.1 Haemophilus sp. Marseille-P9675 | reverse complement strand
ACAACGACGCACTTGGAAACTTAAAGACTTCACGACAGTGCGTCGTTGTGTGCGGTGCATTATAGAGATTTTCAAAACCCTTGCAAGTACTTTTTTGTAAAAATATTTAAAAAAATGATCTTTTGATTAAACCTCAATCAATTTATATAAATTTTTCTCCAAAGCTAAACGCCCATTTCATTAATTTGATTAGCGAATTTCTTCACTTTATCCCAATTTGTATATTCGATCTCTTTCTTAGGATCTGTCTCGCCACCAGTAATTTTCATAATAATCTGAATCATAACACGATCAATCCATCTGTATCGTGGATAAAAGAGTGCACCTGCAAATACTGCGGCTAATTTAGGTTTCCATTCTGTACGTTGTAAAAATTTACGTACATAAGTATTACTTTCTGGATTATCTTTGCCTTCTTTACGAGCAGTTAAATTAACCCCAAAAAAAACCGCACTTTTTTGTTCAAGTTGATAACGATTGCTTTCAACAAAGCGATAAAGCGCTTTATTAAAGTGCCCATATCGTATAGATGCACCAACTATTACACGATCAAAAGACTCAATCGTATAATTTTCCATTAATGCATCTACATAAACCTCTCCATCAATATATCTAGATAAAAAATCAGCAATTTTTTTCGTCTGTCCATCATGGCTTGAATATAATATTAACGTTTTCATTAGTTTTTCCAAAAAGTAGGTGTAAATAAAGCGAGAAGAGTAAAAATTTCAAGTCGCCCACATACCATTGCGATAATTAAAATCCACTTAGCACTATCGGGTATACTCACCATATTACTATTTACTTCCCCTAGTGCAGGTCCTAAATTATTTAGGGTTGCCAATACGGCATTAAAGGCATTAAAAGGGTCAACACCACAAGCAACGACACCAAGTAAACAGATAATAAACACTAGAAGATAAGCTGAAAAGAATGCCCAAATACTACCAATCACTCTTTCATCTAACACATTTCTTCCCCACTTGATGGGATAAACTAAATTAGGGTGAACAACACGTTTAAGTTCTCGTTTCCCTTGTAAATACAGTACAAGTATACGCGCAACACGTAAACCACCACCGACAGAACCAGCACAACCGCCCATAAATGAAGCCAATATTAAAAGAACAGGTACAAAAGAAGGCCAAACAGTGAAATCAGAAGTTGTATAGCCCGTTGTCGTTGAAATAGATACCGTCTGGAACAATACTTGCTCAAAATCTTTCCATGATGAAGTAAAATAATTATGACTCCACATCACTAATGTACAGATTATTACTAGTATAGTCTGGATACTTATAAAAAAACGAAATTCAGGGTCACGTAGATAAATCTTAAAAAAATTCTCATGGCCAATGGTCGAAAACGCACGAAAGTGTAATCCAAAATTACAGGCGGAAATCAGTAAAAATAATACGGTGATCAAATTAACTAATGGACTATTGAAATAGCCGATACTCGCATCATGAGTTGAAAAGCCACCGATTGAAACAGTAGAAAAGCTATGAGTTATAGCATCAAAAACTCCCATCCCAGCCAACCAATATGCTAATGCACAAAAAACAGTTAAAGAAATATAAATCACCCAAAGAACTTTTGCTGTTTCAGTAATCCTTGGTCTAATTTTTTGTTCTTTCATTGGCCCCGACATTTCAGCTCTATAAAGTTGCATCCCCCCCACACCTAATAATGGAATGATAGCTATTGCGAGTACAATAATTCCCATTCCACCAAGCCATTGCAAAAATTGACGATAAAATAACATCGCTTTTGGAAGGTTATCCAATCCTCTCATCACTGTTGCACCAGTTGTCGTTAATCCAGAAAAGGCTTCAAATGCTGCTGAAGCAACTGTTAAATTTAGTACATCAAATAATAAAAATGGTAACGTCGCTAAACCACCTAGAACAAACCAAAATGCGACAACAATTAAAAAACCATCACGAGAACGCAATTCTTGTTTGTAGTGATGGCAAGGCCACCAGAGCAGTACGCCAACAGTCAAGCTAAAAGTAAATGCCTGTATGAAAGCTTTTCCGCCTCCATCACCATAAATCAATGCAATGAATGCCGGAATAAGCATCGTTCCGGAAAAACAGATAATCAGGATACCAATAATTCGTATTATAGATAAAATATGCACAGTTATTCGCCTATTCAATTGATTTAATCACTAGTTTTCCCATTGATTTATCTCTCAATTCTCTAACAAAAGATTCAACCGTTTGTTTACTAATACCCAATGTTAAAAATACTTGGGACTGAAAATTTTGAGCTAATATTTCTACTTCATACTTATCACAAAGTAACTGTACTAGACTCAATTGACTATAATGACAATCTAAACCAAAAAGGGAACGTTCTACTCTTATTTCTGTTTCTAATAATTTCAATGCTTGCTGTACTCCATTACTATAGGCTCTAACTAATCCTCCTGTACCTAACAAAATTCCACCATAATAACGTACCACTATAGCGCTAATTTCACCAATATTACTACCTTGAAGAACACTAAGCATTGGTTTACCCGCCGAACCTGATGGTTCGCCGTCATCAGAAAAAGCACATTGTAAAGAATCTACTGGATTTCCCATTACCGCAGCCCAACAATGATGGCGCGCTGCTCTATGCTCTCGTTTAATCTCTTCCAAAAAAGCTTTAGCTTCAGCGATCCCTGTAGTCCTCTGTAAATAAGTGATAAAACGGCTTTTCTTAATTTCTTCTTCAAAAATAACCGAACTTTTAGGAACAAGATACGCAAACATATTATTTTTGTTCATTTTTGATTACATCGGTCGTCACTAAAACAAGTAATTTATCAAATACGATATATTCACAATAATAAAAAAACCCAGTAAAACCTGGGTTATCATCTAATTATTTCACAACCGTAAATGTTAAAGGACCATATTCCATCTCTCCTAACTTAATAAAGATAGTATATTTACCTCGAGGATCTTTTTGATCAAAACTCCAACAATTTATTACTAATTTCCCATCGTTTAAGGAATCGCGCTGACTCGTTATTGTATGTGTTTTTTTATCTTCAGATGAAGTTACCATTCCTATATCTGATGAAATATAAAAATTTGCTTTAGCTGGAGATGTAAAAATCTCTGTGGCTTGAACTTTCTTTCCAAATGAGCCATTTATTCGCCAGCATAATTGTTGTTTTTTAGAAGAACGTGAAATTTCTAATTTATCCAATAAAACTGGCAGTTTACTTGATACATCATAAACACCTAAATAAAGACGAGATTGTTGTTCTTGAGCATTTGGTGTTTCAGAAAGAGCCACCTGAGCACTTAGACTTGCTGATAATGCAGCAATAATTAAAGCTTTTTTCATCATTATACCCCTCTTAATAGAGGTACTGATTATACAAAAAATCGCACAAAAATCTACCGCACTTTCATTTCACTTACTGAACAACCATAACACCAATACATCCCATATCAGCTAACATTAAATTCGATACACCAAATAAAAATGGGTAATTATTTGAAGAAACCTGATCAAACCGAACTAATATATGTGTTTTTCCTTTTACCCAAACAGTATCTTTCCAGGCTAACTCATCCGCTTGATAAATATGATCATCCTGACTTTCTACGACAAATTTTGCCCCCTGAATAGTAAACCCCACAGGTAAATTAGCATTTAAAATCCAACGCTCTACCGTACCTTTTCGAACCACTACATCAATTCTTCTAGGATCAAAACGTCTTTGATTAATTAGCCCATTCGTCACATCAATATTGAACTCACGAATTTGCGCTATAGGTTGAACTAACATTTCTGGTGCATCTGTATCAAAAGTAAGATTTAATGTCTTGCTAAAAACTGTAGCTTCACCTTGTGCTCGTAACTCAATAACTGTATTATCCAGTAAATCATCACCACTGCTAAAAATATTTTTTATCTTATCTAACACGTCTCGTTTTTTACCATCAATCAATGAAACAGAATCAACCTCACTCATATTAATAAGTACTTCAACTCGTTCTCCTGGAGCAAGAATCACAGACTGAATACTTTTTGCCTTAGGTAAAAACCCCAGATCCTTAGCAATCAATAGCATACTCTGCTCATTATCTAGACGTAAATCATAAGCTCGCGCTAAAGATGCATTTAATAATCGTAAACGAACCCAACCACGAACAACATTTAAATAGGGTGCTTCTATACCGTTAACTAATAAACGATTTCCAACAAAATTTGGTTGATTTTGCTTAAAAAGTTGAAGGCCATTACTATTAAATGACATATCCTGTAAAATCAAAGGGATATCATCTACACCATATTTATGAGGAATATTCGCCTGAATACTTTGCTCATCTTCAACTAACCACATTCCTACAAGCCCTCGGTATGTTTGATAAGCCGAATTCGCTAATATAGAAGAACGGTACCAACACGTTGCCGCAGCTTGCTCAATCGGTACTATCGGAGCCCAAGTCTCGTCTTTTTTTAATACCCGAGCAGCACCTCCAAAAAGCTCCCCTGAAGCCTGCAACCCTTGAATGGACAAAGCTATCGATTGCGGCAAATTATTATGGTAATTTAGTTTGGCAAAATTAGTTGATTTGATTTTTATCGTTGGCCCCAAATAATTGCCATTGAATCCCCATGCTGTTACATTATGCTTTCCATCTAATTCATAATTAACTTCCTGCATAGTAAGCACTATTGGACGTCCTCGACGAACTTCTATCAAAGGTGGAACAATTAATTTATCACGTACAGCAGCCCATAATGGCATTGGTAAACTAAAAAGTGCAGCTGAAATAGTAGTATTTTTTAATAATTGACGACGAGAGAAAGTTTGCATTTTAATTCCTTTTCGCAATTTCCATATCTAGTTCAGCAATGCGTTTCTCCATCAAATCATGACAATAAGTAGCAAGATCACGCACATTATCTTTGTTGTAACCTGAAACATCAATAGGATCTAACATTTCACAAATCACTATTCCATTATTCCAACGATTTAAATTAATTTTATTGTGTGTTGTTGAACAAACAACTGGAATAATTGGTACCCCCGCAGAAATTGCTGCATGAAACGCCCCTGTCTTAAAAGGCAATAACCCACGGCCTCGACTACGAGTACCCTCTGGAAACATCCAAATAGACAAATTGTCTTCATTAATCCGGTGAGCAAGTTGCGCCATAGTACTATGAGCTTTAGTCCGATTCTCACGATCTAAAAATATATTACCTGTAATCCAATATAGGATCCCAAAAAAAGGAATCCAAATTAAACTTTTCTTACCAACACTCACAGTTCTCGGACGAACCATATAAGATATCGTCACCATATCATAATTATTTTGATGATTGCCAATATAAATAGCTGGACTTAATTTATTGATAGAATTTGGAAAACGATATTCTACTTTCAAACCAAACAACGGATGTAAGCGCCCAAACCAACGAGCCATAATCCCTACATTACTCGGATTTTTAAACCTAATAAATGAATAAACTGTACCCAATACACAAATCAGAATACAACAAACTGTAACAATAAAAATTCTAAGCAGTTTTAACATATCTTGATCCTATTTAATTTTTTAATTCACATCTATAGTTAATAAACTAAAATATAGTTATATTTTTCAAATTATAACAAATTAAGTTATAGTTTACGTCTATCTAGAAGAGATTAATGGAATATTTATGAAACATTCTTATTTTATTTCTGATTTGCATTTAAGTGAAACAAAACCTGAATTAACCGCACTTTTTATAAGCTTTATACAAAACATCGAACCAGAAACTGAACAAGTTTATATATTAGGTGATTTATTCGATTTCTGGGTTGGTGATGATGAACAGTCCCCACTAATTATAAAAATAAAGAACCTACTAAAATCCTTGCATGATAAAGGAGTGCAATGTTATTTCCAACATGGAAATCGCGATTTTCTTATTGGAGAGCGTTTTTCAAAAGAAACGGGAGTTGAATTATTACCAGAATACAAGCTCATCAATCTTTACGGAAAAAATATCTTACTATGTCATGGTGATAGCCTTTGTATTGATGACACTGCCTATCAGAAATTTCGTAACAAAGTTAATAATAAGTGGCTACAACGAACATTTCTATGTTTACCATTAAAACTTCGAATAAAAATTGCTGAAAAAATCCGCTCTAAAAGTAATCAAGATAAACAAAAAAAATCAGTAAAAATCATGGATGTAAATAAAACATTCACTATACAAAAAATGCAGGAGTTTAATGTGGATTTGCTAATTCACGGACATACCCATAGAGAAAATATTCATAAAGAAGAGGGAATGACTAGAATTGTGCTGGGAGACTGGCGCAAGGAATATGCATCTATCTTAGAGTTAAGAGAAGATTCTCTCATTCATTTTAAGAAATAATAATCATGGACTATTAAATAATTTTCTAAAAATCCATAAAAACATATTAGAAACTAACGCTCTTCTACTTTATATCATTAATTCTCTAAATATATAAAAAAACCCACTATAAAGTGGGTTTTTCTTAAAATATCAACTACTATTCCGCAGATGCTGCATCAACAACTTCTGGGCGGTCAACTAGCTCAATATATGCCATTGGAGCATTATCACCTGCACGGAAACCACATTTCAAGATGCGAGTGTAGCCACCTGCACGTTGAGCAAAACGTGGACCTAATTCATTGAATAATTTTGCAACAGTTTCAACGTTGCGAGTACGAGCGAATGCTAAACGACGGTTTGCAACGCTATCTACTTTTGCTAATGTAATTAACGGTTCAACTACACGGCGTAATTCTTTAGCTTTAGGCAAAGTAGTCTTAATGATTTCATGACTAACTAAAGCACTTGCTAAGTTACGAAACATCGCTTGGCGATGGCTGCTATTACGGTTTAGTTGACGACCACTCTTACGATGGCGCATGATCTTATCCTTCTCAGAAAAATCTTAACCTATGACCAAACTAGTCTTCAGCAATACTTGCTGGTGGCCAATTTTCAAGGCGCATACCAAGTGACAAGCCACGTGAAGCGAGCACATCCTTAATTTCAGTAAGAGATTTCTTACCAAGATTAGGTGTTTTTAATAATTCAACTTCTGTACGTTGTACTAAATCACCGATATAATGAATTGTTTCTGCTTTCAAACAGTTAGCAGAACGAACTGTCAACTCTAAATCATCTACAGGACGTAATAAAATCGGATCAAATTCCGGTTTTTCTTCCTTAATTTCAGGTTGACGAACATCACGCAAATCAACGAATGCATCGAGTTGCTCTGCTAAGATTGTTGCAGCACGACGAATTGCTTCTTCAGGCTCAAGCGTACCATTAGTTTCTAACTCAATAACAAGTTTATCTAGATCAGTACGTTGTTCAACACGAGCTGCTTCAACATTATATGCAATGCGATCAACTGGGCTATAACAAGCGTCAACAAGTAAGCGGCCAATTGGACGCTCCTCTGCTTGACTATGAGTGCGAGCTGAAGCTGGAACATATCCTCTACCACGCTGAACTCGAATACGCATACTGATTGATGCATTTTCGTCAGTTAAGTGACAGATTACATGATTCGGATTCACAATTTCAACATCACCATCATGGGTGATATCCGCTGCAACAACAGGGCCAATTCCAGATTTATTTAGTGTCAGAATAACATCATCTTTATTCTGTACTTTAACCGCTAGACCTTTAAGGTTTAAAAGAACTTCAAGAATATCCTCTTGAACACCTTCCTTACTACTATATTCGTGCAATACGCCATCAATTTCCACTTCAGTTACAGCACAACCTGGCATTGAAGACAGAAGGATACGACGTAATGCATTACCTAGAGTATGGCCAAAACCACGCTCTAACGGCTCTAAGATCACTTTAGCATGAGTTGAACTAATTTGTTCAATATCTACTAAACGTGGTTTTAAAAATTCTGTAACAGAACCCTGCATTTTATCCTCTCTTTGCTTTTAAGCTTAACTATTATTTAGAGTAAAGCTCAACGATCAGATGTTCGTTAATATCTGCTGATAAATCAGAACGCTCAGGAACACGTTTGAACACACCTTCCATTTTTGCAGAATCAACTTCTAACCATGTTGGTTTTTCTCTTTGTTCTGCTAATTCTAATGATGCTTTAATACGTGCTTGTTTTTTAGATTTCTCACGAACAGCAACAACATCATTTACAGAAACTTGGAGAGATGGAATGTTAACAACACGACCATTTACAACAATCGCTTTATGGCTCACTAATTGGCGAGCTTCTGCACGAGTTGCAGCAAATCCCATGCGATAAACAACGTTATCCAATCTACCTTCTAATAACACTAATAAATTTTCACCAGTGTTACCTTTTAAACGGTTTGCTTCTTTATAGTAGTTACGGAATTGACGTTCTAAAATACCATAGATACGACGAACTTTTTGTTTTTCACGTAATTGACTACCATAGTCAGACAAACGCGGTTTACGAGCACCATGTTGACCAGGTGCTGTATCAATTTTACATTTTGAATCAATCGCACGCACGCCTGATTTAAGAAATAAATCAGTACCTTCACGACGGCTGAGCTTGAGTTTTGGACCCAAATATCTTGCCATTTTCTTTCTCCAACTATCCTATATACGTCTTAAACGCGACGTTTTTTCGGTGGACGACAACCGTTATGAGGAATCGGAGTCACATCAGTAATATTCGTGATACGGAAACCCGCTGCGTTTAACGCGCGAATTGTAGATTCACGACCTGGACCCGGACCTTTAACCATAACTTCCAAGTTCTTTAAGCCGAATTCTTTAACAATTTCAGCACAACGTTCAGCAGCAACTTGCGCAGCGAACGGGGTAGATTTACGAGAACCACGGAAACCTGAACCACCTGCAGTCGCCCATGCTAGAGCGTTACCTTGACGGTCAGTAATAGTAACGATTGTATTATTGAAAGATGCGTGAATATGTGCTACGCCATCTACGACTTGTTTTTTTACACGTTTACGTGCACGAACTGGTGTTTTAGCCATTCTTTATTTACCCCGACTATTTTTTGATCGGCTTACGTGGACCCTTACGGGTACGCGCATTAGTTTTAGTACGTTGACCACGTACCGGTAAACTACGACGGTGACGTAAACCACGATAACAACCTAAGTCTAAAAGACGTTTGATGTTTAGTGTTACTTCACGACGTAAATCACCTTCAACGGTAAATTTACCAACTTCGTCACGCAGTTTGTCAATCTGCTCTTCAGACAATTCTCTGATCTTAACATCTTCAGCAATACCCGCTGCAGCACAAATAGCTTTTGAACGAGTCTTACCAATACCGTAAATTGCAGTTAAAGCGATTACAGCGTGTTTGTGATCAGGAATGTTAATGCCTGCAATACGGGCCACTATGCACTCCTATTATTTTAACTAATTTGGTATTCTGATCTTGAAAAGCCCGTTTTCAGGATACTCAAACAGAATACCAAGGACATAAATGAGTTGAGCAGTATAACTGCTCAACTGGTTCTTTGCAAGAAAAAATATGAATTAACCTTGACGTTGTTTATGCTTAGGATCGCTGCACAATACACGTACAACACCTTCACGTTTAACAATTTTACAGTTACGACACATTTTCTTTACGGAAGCACGAACTTTCATTGCTTATCCTTTTCTACTAAATGAACAATTATTGTCCAAAACCTTTAAGGTTTGCTTTTTTCAACGCAGACTCATATTGAGACGACATTAAGTGACTCTGAACCTGCACGATGAAATCCATAATTACAACGACTACAATTAAAAGAGATGTTCCACCGAAGTAAAATTTAACATCCCAAGCCGATGTCATAATATAAGGAACTAAACACACAAACGTTACATAAAGACCGCCAATCAGTGTAAGACGAGTCATAACTTTATCAATATAACGAGAGGTTTGTTCCCCTGGTCTAATTCCTGGAATAAATGCACCAGATTTTTTTAGATTATCTGCTGTATCTCGCGGATTATACTGCATTGCAGTGTAAAAGAAGCTAAAGAAAATAATTGCTACAGCATAAACAAGTAAATAAAGAGGCTGACCAGGATTCAACAACATAGATAAGTTATTTAACCACTCAAACTTATCATTTTGTCCAAACCATTGAGTTAAGGTAGCTGGAAATAAAATAATACTTGAGGCAAAAATTGCCGGCATTACGTTTGCCATATTTACTTTCAATGGTAAATGTGTCGAATGACCACCTAAAATTTGACGACCTTGTTGACGCTTTGCATATTCAACGCGAATTCTGCGCTGTCCTCTTTCAACAAAAACAACGAAATAAGTTACTGCAAATACAATAGCTGCGATCAGAAGAAGCACTAATGGATGCATCTGTCCTTGACGAGCCTGCTCAATAGTTTGAAGTATAGCTGATGGTAAACCAGCTACGATACCGCCAAAAACAAGAATTGAAATACCGTTACCAATACCTCTTTCAGTAATTTGTTCACCTAACCACATGAGGAACATAGTTCCAGTTACTAAGCTAACAACTGAAGTGAAGTAAAAGCCAAATCCAACATTTGGCACTAAGCCAGGTAACATATTTGGTAAACCTGTTGAAATAGCTACTGCCTGAATGGTCGCAAAAACAACTGTCGCATACCGAGTATACTTAGAAATTTTACGTTGACCAGCAGCACCTTCTTTCTTTAATTCTGCTAAAGCAGGAGAAACCGTTGCAAGCAACTGAATTACAATAGATGCCGAGATATACGGCATAATACCTAATGCTAAGATAGATGCACGGCTTAATGCACCACCAGAGAACATGTTAAACATGTCAATGATGGTGCCTTTTTGTTGTTCAACTAATTGAGCTAGCACAGCCGCATCAATACCAGGAACCGGAATGAAAGAACCAATTCGGTAAACGATAAGCGCACCTAAAACGAAAAGTAATCGGCTTTTTAATTCACCTTTACCGCTATTAGTACTTCTTGCTTGATAACCTGGTTGTTTAGCCATTTGCTAATTATTCCTCAACTGAACCGCCAGCAGCTTCAATTGCTGCTTTTGCACCCTTAGTTACACGCAAACCACGAACTGTTACTGCAGATTTCACTTCACCCGCTAAAACTACTTTAGCGAATTGGATATCTTTAGTTAAGATATTTGCTGCTTTTAATGTTTCTAAGGTTACTACATTACCTTCAACTTTGGTTAACTCATTCAAACGAACTTCTGCAGTTACTGCAGCCTTCATTGAAGTAAAACCAAATTTTGGTAAACGACGGTATAACGGCATTTGACCACCTTCGAAACCGCGACGAACACCGCCACCAGTACGAGATTTTTGACCTTTATGACCACGGCCACCAGTCTTGCCTAAACCTGAACCAATACCACGACCGAGGCGTTTAACGCTATGCTTTGCACCTTCAGCCGGAGATAGAGTATTTAAACGCATCTCTTACTCCTCCACTTTAACCATGTATGAAACTTGGTTAATCATACCACGTACTGCAGGCGTATCAATTAACTCAACAGTGTGGTGCATATGGCGAAGACCAAGACCACGCAAGGTAGCTTTATGCTTCGGTAAACGAGCAATTGAGCTACGAACTTGTGTTACTTTAATAGTTTTAGCCATTATTCATTACCCCAAGATTTCATCAACAGTTTTACCGCGTTTTGCAGCAACCATTTCTGGTGATTTCATGTTTGCTAATGCATCAATAGTTGCACGAACAACGTTAATTGGGTTGGTAGAACCATACGCTTTAGAAAGAACGTTACGTACACCTGCAACTTCCAATACTGCACGCATTGCACCACCAGCGATGATACCTGTACCTTCGCTTGCTGGTTGCATAAATACACGTGAACCAGTATGAACACCTTTAACTGGATGCTGTAATGTACCTTCATTCAAAGCAACGTTAATCATATTACGACGTGCTTTTTCCATTGCTTTTTGGATCGCTGCTGGAACTTCGCGTGCTTTACCATAACCAAAACCTACTCGGCCATTACCATCGCCCACCACAGTTAATGCAGTGAAACTCATAATACGACCACCTTTTACAGTTTTTGATACACGGTTTACTGCGATTAGCTTCTCTTGCAGTTCACCAACTTGTTTTTCGATGTTTGACATCTCAATTTACCTCATTAGAACTGTAGACCAGCTTCACGTGCAGCGTCCGCTAAAGTTTGGACACGACCATGATATTTAAAACCGGAACGATCAAAAGCAACAGCTTGAACGCCTTTTGCTAATGCGCGTTCTGCAACAGCTTTACCTACTGCAGCAGCAGCATCTTTATTACCGGTGTATTTTACTTGCTCACGAATTGCTTTCTCAACAGTTGAAGCAGCGGCAAGCACTTCTGAACCGTTTGGTGCAATAACTTGTGCATAAATATGACGTGGAGTGCGGTGAATAACTAAACGAGTTACACCTTGCTCTCTCATCATATGACGAGCACGAGCTGCACGACGGATACGAGCTGATTTCTTATCCATAGTGTTACCTTAATTATTTCTTCTTAGCCTCTTTGATACGTACCACTTCATCAGCGTAACGTACCCCTTTACCTTTATAAGGTTCAGGACGGCGATAAGCACGAATATCTGCTGCAACTTGACCGATCAACTGTTTGTCTGCACCTTTCAACACGATTTCGGTTTGAGATGGACATTCTGCAGTAATACCTGCCGGCAAAGTGTGCTCTACTGGGTGAGAATAGCCTAAACTTAATGCAATTGCATTGCCTTTAAGTTGAGCTCTGTAACCTACACCCACCAATACTAATTTTTTAGTGAAACCTTCAGTAACACCGATAACCATAGCATTAACTAATGCACGAGCAGTACCCGATTGAGCATTTGCTTCAACAAAACCTTCACGTGGAGTGAACGTAAATTGTCCGTTATCTTGTTTTACTTCAACTGATTCATGAATTGTGCGAGATAACTCGCCATTTTTACCTTTTACTGTTAATAGCTGACCGTCGAGTTTAACTTCAACGCCGGCAGGAATATTAACAGGTGCCTTTGCAACACGAGACATTTTCCTACCTCTCTATTAAGCTACATAACAGATGATCTCACCGCCTAAACCTGCTTGACGAGCAGCGCGGTCAGTCATAACACCTTTAGATGTAGAAATAACTGCAACACCTAAACCGCCCATAACTTTTGGTAATTCATCTTTACGTTTGTAAATACGAAGACCAGGACGACTTACACGTTGGATGCTTTCTACAACTGGTTTGCCTTGGAAATATTTTAAAGTAATTTCCAATTCAGGTTTAGCACCTTCTAAAACTTTTACGCTTTCGATATAACCTTCAGCAGCTAATACGTTGGCAATTGCCACTTTTAGCTTGGAAGAAGGCATATTGATTGCAACTTTGTTCGCAGCTTGACCGTTACGAATACGGGTCAGCATATCTGCGATTGGATCTTGCATACTCATTGTACTTTTTCTCCGATTCCAAAATAAAGTGGTATATTACCAGCTCGCTTTTTTAAGGCCTGGGATTTCACCGCGCATTGCAGCTTCACGAACCTTAATTCGGCTTAAACCAAACTTACGTAAAACGCCATGAGGACGTCCAGTTTGGCGGCAACGGTTACGTTGACGAGATGGGCTAGAATCACGTGGTAAAGTTTGTAACTTTAACACTGCATCCCAACGATCTTCATCAGAGGCATTGACATCAGAAATGATTTTCTTTAATTCAACACGTTTTGCGTAGAATTTTTCAGCCAATTTAACGCGTTTTACATCGCGTGCTTTCATTGATTGTTTAGCCATTATAACCTGCCTTATTTACGGAATGGGAAATTAAAGGCAGCAAGTAGTGCTTGACCTTCTTCATCATTCTTAGCAGTAGTTGTGATAGTGATATCTAAACCACGTACACGATCTACTTTATCGTAATCGATTTCAGGGAAGATGATTTGTTCACGCACACCCATGCTATAGTTACCACGACCATCGAATGATTTCGCGCTTAAACCGCGGAAGTCACGAATACGTGGAACAGCAATTGTAATTAAACGTTCAAAGAACTCCCACATACGCTCACCGCGTAGTGTTACTTTACAACCGATTGGATATCCCTGACGGATTTTAAAGCCAGCAACAGATTTACGAGCTTTAGTTACTAAAGGTTTTTGACCGCTAATTGCTGCTAAGTCCGCTACTGCGTTGTCTAGCAATTTTTTGTCGGTCAATGCTTCACCCACACCCATATTCAGGGTAATCTTTTCGATTCGTGGGACTTGCATGACAGATTTGTAGCCGAATTTATTTTTTAATTCGCTTACTACTTGATCTCTGTAGTAATCATGCAGTTTCGCCATCGCATTACTCCAGTTTGTTAGATAATTTCATTGTTAGATTTGAAGAAACGTACTTTTTTGCCGTCTTCGAATCTAAAACCTACACGGTCAGCTTTATTTGTTTTAGGATTGAAAATCGCAACATTTGAAACGTCAATTGCAGCTTCTTTTTTCACTAAACCACCAGCTTTTCCTAATGCAGGAACTGGTTTTTCATGTTTAGTAATAATGTTGATACCTTCAACAAACACTTTACCGTTTGGTAACACTTTAGTTACCTTGCCACGTTTGCCCTTATCTTTACCAGTAAGAACAATTACTTCATCATTTTGACGGATTTTAGCAGCCATTACATTCCCCTTACAGTACTTCTGGAGCTAAAGAAATGATCTTCATGAATTTCTCAGAACGAAGTTCACGAGTCACTGGTCCAAAAATACGAGTACCGATTGGTTGCTCAGTGTTATTATTTAAAATTACACAAGCGTTACCATCGAAACGAATAACTGAGCCATCTGGGCGACGAACACCCTTCTTGGTGCGCACAACAACTGCTTTTAATACATCACCTTTTTTTACTTTACCGCGTGGAATTGCTTCTTTTACAGTAATTTTGATGATGTCACCAATCGCAGCATAACGACGGTGCGATCCACCTAGAACCTTGATACACATTACGCTGCGAGCGCCTGAATTATCAGCAACATCCAGCATAGTCTGTTCTTGGATCATATTAGTGCTCCGTTAAGATTAAAAAAACACCCTTTCGGGACGAACCTATCCGCACTACTCGGATAGAACGGCGGATAGGTAGCGGATTTTATCAAAAGAAAAAGAGAAAGGCAATGATAATTTACCTTTATCCTCTAAACCCATTTACTAAAAGTGCGGTTGAAATTTACAATACTTAAATGTAAAAAAGCCAATGGAATTAACCATTGGCCTTTTATTGTTACATTGTGAATTAAGCGATTACCGCTTTCTCAACAACACGAACTAAAGTCCAAGATTTGGTTTTTGATAGAGGGCGACATTCGCGAATCTCTACAGTATCACCAACTTTGGCTTCATTGTTCTCATCGTGTACGTGTAATTTAGTTGTACGACGGATAAATTTACCATATAAAGGGTGTTTTACCTTACGTTCAATAGCAACAACGAAAGATTTTTCCATTTTGTCGCTAACAACTTTACCTTGTACGCTACGAATTTTATCAGTCATTACTCACCCGCCTTTTCGGTTAATACAGTTTTTACACGTGCAATATCACGACGCACTTGTTTAGCCTGATGGGTTTGTTGAAGCTGACCGGTGGCTGTCTGCATACGCAACTTGAATTGTTCACCTAAAAGGTTTACTAATTCAGCATTCAGCTCTTCAACACTTTTTGTACGTAAATCTTGAGCTTTCATTACATCACCGTCTTAGTTACGAAAGTGGTCTTAACTGGCAATTTAGCAGCTGCTAATGCAAATGCGTTTCTTGCTACTTCTTCAGACACACCATCCATTTCATAAAGCACTTTACCCGGTTGGATTAAGGCTACCCAGTACTCAACGTTACCTTTACCTTTACCCATACGGACTTCTAATGGTTTTTCAGTAATTGGTTTATCTGGGAATACACGAATCCAGATTTTACCTTGACGTTTTACTGCACGTGACATTGCACGACGTGCCGCTTCGATTTGACGAGCGGTTAAACGACAACGACCAACTGCTTTTAAACCGTAAGTACCGAAGCTAACTTCAGTACCGCCCGCGATACCACGGTTGCGGCCTTTGTGAACTTTACGGAATTTTGTACGTTTTGGTTGCAACATTTAGCGTTTCTCCTTACTTACGACCTTTACCGCGAGGAGCCTTTTTAGGCTTGTCGGCAGGTTGTTGTTCTGATTGCGCAACGGCAGCCATTCCACCAAGAATTTCACCTTTGAAGATCCATACTTTAACGCCGATTACGCCGTAAGTTGTATGAGCTTCTGCAGTGTTATAATCGATGTCCGCACGAAGAGTATGTAGAGGTACACGACCTTCACGATACCATTCTGAACGTGCGATTTCTGCACCACCTAAACGACCACTAACCTCAACTTTGATACCTTTAGCACCTAAACGCATTGCGCTTTGTACCGCACGTTTCATTGCACGACGGAACATTACGCGACGTTCTAATTGAGAAGCGATGCTATCTGCAACTAATTTCGCATCTAATTCAGGTTTTTTCACTTCAGCAATGTTGATTTGAGCAGGAACACCAGCGATTTTAGACACTGCGTTACGTAATTTTTCAACATCTTCGCCTTTTTTACCGATTACGATACCAGGACGAGCTGTGTGAATAGTTACACGAATACTTTTAGCTGGACGCTCAATAGTAATACGTGAAACTGAAGCATTTGCTAATTCTTTATTTAAGAATTTGCGTACTTTGAAATCGCCTTCAAGATTGTCAGCGAAGTCTTGTGTATTCGCGAACCAAGTAGAGCTCCAAGGTTTAACAATACCTAGGCGAATACCATGTGGATGTACTTTTTGACCCATTGCTATTCCTCTACTTATTAACGATCTGACACAACCACAGTAATGTGGCTAGTACGTTTTAAAATACGATCTGCACGACCTTTAGCACGTGGCATAACACGTTTCATGCTAGGACCTTCATCAACGAAGATTTTAGCAACTTTAAGATCATCGATATCTGCACCGTCATTGTGCTCTGCGTTTGCAATAGCTGACTCTAAAACTTTCTTCACTAAAGCTGCTGCTTTTTTGTTAGTGAAAGTTAAGATTTCTAATGCTTGCGCAACTTTTTTACCACGAATTAAATCGGCAACTAAGCGAGCTTTTTGGGCAGAAGTGCGAGCGTAACGATGTTTTGCGATAGTTTCCATCTATTTACCTCTTATTTCTTAGCTTTCTTATCTGCCGCGTGACCGCGGTATGTACGAGTCGGTGCAAATTCACCAAGCTTATGACCGATCATTTCATCAGATACATAAACAGGAACGTGCTGACGACCATTATGGACTGCGATGGTCAATCCGATCATTGATGGAATGATCATTGAACGACGGGACCAAGTTTTGATTGGTTTTTTATCCCCGCTTTCCACCGCCTTCTCTACCTTCTTCAACAAGTGTAGGTCAAGGAAAGGACCCTTCTTGAGAGAACGTGGCATGGCTAATCCTCTTTAATTTAATCTATTATTTGCCACGACGACGTACGATATATTTATCAGTACGTTTGTTGTGACGAGTTTTCTTACCTTTGGTTTGAACGCCCCAAGGAGTTACTGGGTGTTTACCAAAGTTACGACCTTCACCACCACCATGTGGGTGATCTACTGGGTTCATTGCAGTACCACGAACTGTAGGGCGAATACCTCTCCAGCGGTTAGCACCAGCTTTACCCAATACGCGAAGCATATGTTCTGAGTTACCAACTTCACCGATTGTTGCAACACATTCAGCTAATACTTTACGCATTTCGCCAGAACGTAAACGTAAAGTTACATAGTTGCCTTCACGTGCGATGATTTGTACATAAGCACCAGCAGAACGAGCGATTTGACCGCCTTTACCTGGTTTTAATTCAACGTTATGTACTGTTGAACCAACTGGGATATTACGCATTGGTAATGAGTTACCCACTTTAATTGGTGAGTTTACGCCAGCTTGGATTTGATCGCCTACTGACAGACCTTTAGGTGCTAAGATATAACGGCGTTCACCATCTTTATAAAGCACTAAAGCAATGTTAGCAGAACGGTTTGGATCATACTCTAAACGCTCAACAACCGCTGGGATGTCTAACTTGTTACGTTTGAAATCGATTAAACGGTAGTGTTGTTTGTGACCGCCACCAATGTGACGAGTAGTAATACGACCATAGTTGTTACGACCACCAGTTTTAGACTTAGTATCTAGAAGAGGTGCGTAAGGTTTACCCTTGTGTAATTCAGGGTTCACGATTTTAACAACGTGACGACGACCAGCGGAGGTCGGCTTACATTTAACGATAGCCATTCTCTAATTTCCTCCGATTACTCTGCACTGTCCACGAAGTCCAAGTTTTGGCCTTCGGCTAAAGTTACATAAGCTTTTTTCCAGTCGCTGCGACGACCCATTTTGCTACCACGGCGTTTAGTTTTACCTTTAACAACCACGGTACGAACAGAGTCAACTTTTACTTCAAATAATTGAGCAACAGCAGCAGCAATTTCAGCTTTGTTCGCATCTAAAGCAACTTTAAGTACAACAGTGTTAGATTTTTCAGCATTGTTAGTTGCTTTTTCAGAGATGTGCGGTGCACGTAGCACGCTTAGCAAACGTTCTTGACTCATGCTAGGATCTCCTCAATTTGTTTCACAGCGTCAACAGTAACAATCACTTTATCGAAAGCGATTAAGCTAACTGGATCGATACCTTGAACATCACGTACATCAACTTTGTATAAGTTACGTGCTGCTAAGAATAGATTTTCATCTAAACTTGCTGTGATAATTAATGCATCTTCAACTGCTAAATCTTTTAATTTTTGTACTAAAACTTTAGTTTTTGGTGCATCTAATTCGAATTTTTCAACAACAACCAAACGGTCTTGACGAACTAATTCAGAAAGAATGCTTTTGATAGCACCACGGTACATTTTCTTGTTCACTTTTTGGCTGTGATCTTGTGGTTTAGCCGCGAAGGTTATACCACCAGAACGCCAGATTGGTGATTTGATATCACCAGCACGAGCACGACCTGTACCTTTTTGACGCCAAGGTTTTTTACCTGAACCAGACACTTCAGCACGAGTTTTTTGCGCACGAGTACCTTGACGCGCACCTGCTGCATAAGCAACAACAACTTGGTGGATCAACGCTTCGTTAAACTCACGTCCGAAGGTAGTTTCAGAAACAGTTAGTGCGTTTGCACCTACAACTTGTAATTCCATCTCTATCTCCTAGACTTATGCTTTAACTGCTGGCTTAACGATAACATCGCCATTGATAGCACCAGGTACAGAACCTTTTACTAATAGCAATTTACGCTCAGCATCTACACGAACAACTTCAAGTGATTGAACAGTTACACGTTCAGCACCTAAATGTCCTGCCATTTTTTTACCTTTAAACACACGACCTGGAGTTTGGTTTTGACCAATAGAACCAAGTACACGATGTGATAAAGAGTTACCATGAGTCGCATCTTGAGTACGGAAGTTCCAACGTTTAACACCACCTTGGAAACCTTTACCTTTAGAAGTACCGGTAACATCTACTTTTTTAACATCTGCAAAGATGTCAACATTGATTTCTTGACCTAAAGTGAATTCTTCACCTTCAGTACGAAATTCCCATAAACCGCGACCAGCTTCAACACCTGCTTTCACGAAATGGCCTGCTTCAGGTTTAGTTACACGATTCGCTTTTTTAGAACCAGTAGTAACTTGAACTGCAGTATAGCCATCGTTTTCAAGAGTTTTAACTTGAGTTACGCGGTTGGCTTCGATTTCGATAACGGTAACTGGTACAGAAACACCGTCTTCATTGAAGATACGGGTCATACCAACTTTACGACCGACTAAACCAATCATTGTAATAACCTCTTAATTAACCTAGGCTGATCTGCACGTCCACGCCGGCAGCCAAATCTAAACGCATTAATGCATCAACAGTTTTTTCTGTTGGCTCTACGATATCTACTAAACGTTTGTGAGTACGAATTTCGTATTGGTCACGTGCGTCTTTGTTTACGTGTGGAGAAATCAACACGGTGAAACGCTCTTTACGAGTTGGTAAAGGAATTGGACCACGAACTTGTGCACCAGTACGTTTAGCTGTTTCTACGATCTCCGCAGTAGATTGATCGATCAAACGATGATCGAAAGCTTTTAAGCGGATACGGATTCTTTGGTTCTGCATTAGACCAGAGCTCCAATAAAATTTAGCTAATAAAAAACTAACACCAATCACAATTCTAACTTCAAAATAGAAAAGGAGGTGCAAGTTACCTGTTATATAGTCTCCAAATCGGAAACATTGTTTAGCGTGACATATCGTCATGCACGTTTAATAAATGATTACATTAAACGGCTTTCACATTGAAAGCCTGCAAATACTACACAAAAGTTAAACAAATTGCAAGGGATTTATTCAAAGCAAATAAAAAGTGCGGTCATTTATCACCATATTTTCTCATCGAAAAACACTTAGAAAAATCACCGCACTTCACATATTAAAATTAATGATGGTTATCTAATAGCGTAATATGTCGTTTTGCTACAATCCACGCACCAACATATCCCATAATTAAACAGCACACTAATAAGAATACAAATTCGCCAACGCCTAATCCATTCAAACTGAATTGAACGGCAAAAATATCCGTTACATATTTCACTGCAGAAGTAAAATAGCTGATAATAAAGCTACTAAAAATTGCTGCAACTAACCCGCCTAACACCGCATAAATCATCCCTGTATAAAGATAAGGACGAAGAATAAATTGATCTGTTGCACCAAGCAATTTCATCACATCAATACTTGATCGGCTACTGTACACATCAGAGCGAATGCTGTTACCAATAACCAAAAATACCGCTATCGTCATTAATACAGTACAGAAAATTGCCACATGGGCAATTAACCAAGAAAGTGCGGTTAATTTTTCCATCCAGTCGTTATCCAAGCGAACTTCTTGTACCCCTTTAATTTTAGTTAAATTGGTACGTAACTCATCACGTTTTTCTGAAACATTAAAGTCGCTCGTTGGTTTTACCATAACGACCGCAGGTAATGGATTATCATCTAGAATTTCTAATTCTTCACCAAAGCCAGACCAGCTTTTAAATTCCTTTAAACTTTCTTGGCGAGAGACATAATTCAGTGATTCCACTCCATCTTGTTGACGGATTTTCTCTACCACTAAATTCGCATCTTCTTCACTTAAATTCTTATGAAGATAAATCGTCAATTCACTTTCAGGATAAAATTGAGTGGTTGCTAAATGTAAATTTTTCCACATTAAATAGCTCACGGTTGGGATTGTCAGAGATACAGCAATCACCAAAATCGTGAGCAGCGTGCCAAATTTACGTTGCCATAAATCCGTCCATACTGCACGCAAAGTATAGGCTATTTGAACAAAAAAGGATGCATCCGTTGGTCGGCTCATGATTATTCCTTAATAACGTAAATAACCTTGTTCAAGTACAAGACAAGGTTTTGGTTTTTGTTGAATTAAATTAATGTCGTGAGTAGCAATTAACACGGTCATTCCGAGGCGATTAAATTCTTCAAACAAATTAAAAATGCCTAAAGAAAGTTCATCGTCTAAATTACCCGTTGGTTCATCCGCTAGTAAGAGTTGAGGTTTATGCACAATCGCACGTGCAATATCAACGCGTTGCTGCTCCCCTCCAGAAATTTGTGGTGGCAAATAGTGCGCTTTATTACGCAACCCTACACGATCTAAAGATGCCATCGCACGTGTATGCGCATCTTTTGGATGCATACCTGCAATAATCAATGGCAATGCCACATTTTCCACCACCGTACGATCTGTTAATAAACGATAATCTTGGTGAACCATACCAATTTGGCGACGCAAAAATGGAATTTCATATTTTGACAAGCGAGTAATATCGTGTCCGTTAAACCAAATTTGACCCGCGTTGGCTTTTTCCATCCCCATAATAAGCTTGAGTAATGTACTTTTCCCTGCGCCTGAATGCCCAACTAAGTAAGTCATACTTCCCACTGGAAGATGAAAATTCAAGCCTTGTAACGCGGGCTGCGTTGCACCATGATAGGCTTTAGAAACATTTGAGAACTTAATCACAATTTTTCCTTATTCTTTTTATTCTTCTTCATGAACGAATAATGCCTCAATAAATTCTTTGGCATTAAACTCACGTAAATCTTCAATTTTCTCACCTACACCGATATAGCGAATAGGCAACTTAAACTGATCGGCTATGGCAAAAATCACGCCGCCTTTTGCCGTGCCATCTAATTTAGTTAGAGAGATCCCTGTTAAACCGACAGCCTCATTAAATAACTTCGCTTGGCTAACAGCATTTTGTCCTGTCCCAGCATCCAGCGTAAGCATAATTTCATGTGGAGCAGTTTCATCATATTTTTTCATAACACGAACAATTTTTTTCAGTTCGTCCATTAAGTTATTTTTATTTTGTAGACGACCCGCTGTATCCGCAATAAGAATATCAATATTGCGTGCAGCCGCTGATTGCATCGCATCAAAAATCACCGATGCAGAATCAGAGCCAGTGCTTTGCGCAACAACTGGAATGTGATTGCGTTCTCCCCAAACTTGAAGCTGCTCAACAGCCGCCGCACGGAAAGTATCGCCCGCCGCAAGCATCACCGATTTTCCTTCAGCCTGAAATTTACGTGCAAGCTTACCAATTGTCGTCGTTTTACCTACGCCATTTACGCCCACCATTAAAATAACATAAGGTTTCTTCGTAGTATCAATCACAAGAGGCTGTGCCACTGGCTCAAGAATATCCGCCATTTCTGCTTTTAATTGTTGATATAAAAGCTCAGCATCTTGTAATTCTTTGTGACTTGCATGTTCAGTCAAATTTTTGATGATTTTACTTGTTGTCGGCACGCCAATATCCGCAATCAAAAGTTGTTCTTCTAATTCTTCAAACAACTCGTCATCAATTTTCTTTCCTAAGAAAAAACTACGAAAACCTGCGCCAATATTTTGTTTGGTTTTCAGTAATCCCTTAACTAAACGACTAAAAAAGCCCCCTTCACTTGGGTTTTCGCGAGTTTCAATTTCAACAACAGGCTGAAGCTCATCTTTAATATCTTCAACAATTTCAGATTCAACCACGGCTTCTGTAACCGGAAGATCATCTTCTAAATTTTTTAATTCGATGATTTCTTCGACTGGCTCAAATTCGGTTGAAATTTCCTGTATTTTTTCTTCTTCAACTATTTCATTCGTCTCAATACTTTCAGCTAAAAACGGCTTAGAATCCACCGCACTTTCTACTGCCTCTAATTCAGACGGTTCTTCAACTAAATCATGAGTTTCAAGTTTTTCAATAGATGGCTCGATATCTTTAATCTTTTCTTCTTCAATTGTCGGCTCAATTTTAGGTTCATCTTGCTTTTTATTACGCCCAAATAACGACGCCCAAAATCCGCCTTTTTTATTTTCTTCAGCCATAAAATGCTCTCTTAACTGTAATCCGATAAAAATGTCGTTTATTCTAGCAAAAAATCGTCTAAACTAAGCACAATTTTCAATAAAAATCGAATCTTTATGAAAAAAATACAAACGCCAAATGCAAAGGGCGAGGTTCGCATTATTGCTGGGCTATGGCGAGGGCGAAAACTTCCAGTATTAAATTCAGAAGGCTTACGCCCGACTGGCGATAGAGTGAAAGAAACGCTTTTTAATTGGTTAATGCCTTATATCCATCAGTCTGAATGTTTAGATGGCTTTGCGGGAAGTGGTTCATTAGGTTTTGAAGCACTTTCTCGCCAAGCGAAAAAGGTGACTTTTTTAGAATTAGATAAAACCGTCGCCAATCAATTAAAAAAGAATTTGCAAACGCTCAAATGCTCATCAGAACAGGCTACAGTGATTAATCAAAGTAGTTTGGATTTTCTAAAACAGCCACAAAATCAACCGCACTTTGATATCGTGTTTTTAGATCCACCCTTTCATTTTAATTTGGCAGAACAAGCAATTAATTTGCTTTGTGAAAATAATTGGCTAAAACCCAATGCGTTAATTTACGTAGAAACAGAGAAAGATAAACCACTCATCACACCTCAAAACTGGACGTTATTGAAAGAAAAAACGACAGGAATGGTGAGTTATCGTTTATATCAAAATTAGAGAAAAAATTATGTTAGATATTGTTTTATACGAACCAGAAATTCCCCAAAATACGGGCAATATTATCCGCCTTTGCGCCAATACAGGATTTCGCTTGCACTTAATTGAACCGCTAGGTTTCACTTGGGATGATAAACGCTTACGCCGCTCAGGTTTGGATTATCACGAATTTGCGGAAATCAAACGCCACAAGACTTTTGAAGCCTTTTTAGAAAGCGAAAAACCCAAACGTCTCTTTGCACTTACAACAAAAGGCAGTCCAGCACATAGCCAAGTGAAGTTTGAACTTGGTGATTATTTAATGTTTGGCCCAGAAACTCGTGGTATTCCAATGTCAATTTTAAATGAAATGCCGATGGAACAAAAAATCCGTATTCCAATGACAGCCAATAGTCGCAGTATGAACTTGTCTAATTCAGTCGCAGTAACGGTTTATGAAGCTTGGCGACAATTAGGCTATGAAGGCGCAATCAATTTACCTGAAGCCAAATAAAAAAATAGGTGATCGATAAAATCAACTCGATCACCTGTTTTTTTAAACTGCCTTATTCACCCAGTGAGTAAGGCAATACGACATACTCTAGCGCTACCCCATTTAGTAAGCGAAATTTTTGTTGAGCTGTCGTGTCGTTATTCATCACAACTTGCAACCATAAAACACCATCTAAATTAACCGCACTTGTAATCGTGCCGGTTTTTCGCCAATTAGATTCAATCTGCATTTCGATTTCACTGCCAATTTCCACTTCCTGCTGGGTTTGAGCTTTAAAGACAAACATTGAGCGTTTATTCGCACCACGATATTTCGCACGAGCTACGGTTTCTTGCCCAATATAGCAACCTTTAGTAAAAGAAATGGCTTGCTCAATTACCTGTAAATTTAGCGCTTGTGGGATAAATTCATTTTGCGTTTGTGAGCTTAAATTTGGCAATCCCGATTGAATATCGGCTACATCCCAAATTTTTTCATTACCATTAAAATTCACTGGTAATTCGGCTTCATTCAATAAAATTGAACGTTGCCCATCAATTTCCCATGAAAAGTGCGGTGTAATTTTTCCACATTTTTCACCTATCACGCCAATGATTTGCCAATCACGTAAATCAAAACTAACTTTTGAAAATACCGCATATTTTTTCAAGGCATCTAGCCCACTTGGCAATATATCTTTCTTAATCAGCAAAAAGAATTGTTCACTACTTACTTTAAACAAACGGTAAATTGCATTCATTTTACCTTTTGGATCGCAGTGAGCTGTAAGTGTTGTTGCGCCACTTGCTAATCGAACAACATCCGTGGTTAACTGCCCTTGCAAATATTTTTCTGCATCCGCACCATGTGCCTCAATCAGTTGATATTGAGTAAGAGAAATAAATTGAGACATTCTACTTTCCTATTCTAAATTCTGAATTTGCTCACGCATTTGTTCGATAAGCACTTTTAGCTCAACCGCAGAAGCCGTGATATCCGCATTAATGGATTTGGACGCAAGCGTATTCGATTCACGATTCAATTCTTGCATCATAAAGTCTAATTTACGCCCAACCGCACCGCCTTTTTTCAAAATATTCGTGGTTTCTTTCACATGCATTTGTAAACGATCGAGCTCTTCCGCTACATCAACGCGTTGAGCCAATAAAATCATTTCTTGTTCCACACGTTGCGGATCAAGATTCACTTGAGCATCTTCAAAACGCTGCAATAAACGTTCACGTTGCCATTGTAAAACTGCCGGCATTTGTGACCGCACTTTATCCGCTTCCACCGTAATGGCATCTAAGCGTTGTTGAATAATGTCGTTCAGTTTTTCCCCTTCACGACCACGCATTGCAATAAAATCTGTCAGCAAATCATCAAAGGCTGTCAACAAATCTTGACTAATCGAATCTAAGTCTTGCTCTTGCGCTTCCACCACACCAGGGTAACGCAACACGTCTGTCAAATTAATTTCACCTTCTCCAGCTTGGCTTTTAATCCATTGCAAAGATTGAATCACTTGATTCGCAAGCTCTTTATTTAAATTCAATTCTGCATTTGTTTGTTTTTTCGTTTCAATGCGCAAAGAACATTCAATTTTACCGCGAGTAAGATTTTGACGAAGTTTCTCACGCAATGTGTTTTCTAATCCTCGGAATTGCTCTGGCAAACGAAAAAAGTTTTCTAAATAACGTTGATTGACGGAACGAATTTCCCATACTGCATCGCCCCAATCTTTTTTCACTTCAAGGCGTGCAAAGGCGGTCATACTGTAAATCATAAGCTCTCCTATTTTGTCTTAGCTTTGTCTTAGTTGATTCGCTAAGTATTTTAACGAGATGAACACAGAAAGGGAAAAGAAAAGTGCGGTAAATAATAAAGATATTTTGTATTCTGTTATTTACATGATGTAAATTTTAAAATACAATCAATGTAAATTTTGCATTACACTATAAGGGAACAAAAATGAACAAAACTGTAGGCAGCACACTTCTCGTTGCCGGTACGATGATTGGAGCGGGAATGTTGGCAATGCCACTCACTTCCGCTGGTATCGGATTCGGCTTTACTTTAGTCTTATTATTAGGGCTTTGGGCATTATTAACTTTTAGCGCTCTTTTATTCGTTGAGCTCTATCAAACTGCGGAAAGTGATGCGGGTATCGGTACACTCGCTGAACAATATTTTGGTAAAGCAGGACGCATTATTGCCACGGCAGTGCTAATTATTTTCTTGTACGCATTAATTGCCGCTTATGTCAGCGGTGGCGGTTCACTACTAAAAGATTTATTACCAGAAAGTTTTGGCGATAAAGTTAGCATCTTATTATTTACCGTTATTTTTGGTTCATTTATTGTCATCGGCACACATAGCGTAGATAAAATTAATCGCGTGTTATTTTTTGTGATGCTTACAGCCTTTGCCGTGGTGTTAAGCTTAATGTTGCCAGAAATCAAATTTGATAACTTAATGGCGACGCCAATTGATAACGCTTTAATTATCTCTGCAAGCCCTGTCTTTTTCACGGCATTTGGTTTCCACGGCTCGATTCCAAGTTTAAATAAATACTTAGATGGCAACGTAAAAGCATTACGCATTTCTATTTTGGCGGGTTCAGCAATTACCCTTTGCGCTTATATTTTGTGGCAAATGTCGACGCACGGCTTGCTCACACAAAATGAGTTCTTACAAATCTTAAAAGAAGATGCCACCTTAAATGGCTTAGTAAAAGCAACGCTTGCTATCACTGGCAGTAACATTATCGCAGGTGCGGTAAAATTATTCTCAACGTTGGCGCTGGTTACTTCTTTCTTAGGCGTAGGGCTTGGATTGTTGGAATGTATCGAAGATTTATTAAAACGATCCTTTAATATTTCTGCAGGGCGTATCTCACTTGGCTTAATGACGTTCATTCCACCACTCGTCTTTGCGCTTTTCTATCCTGAAGGTTTTATTTTAGCGCTAGGCTACGCAGGTCAAATGTTTGCATTCTATGCCGTAGTATTGCCAGTTAGTCTTGTTTGGAAAGCTCGTCGAGCTCACACCAATTTGCCATACAAAGTATGGGGAGGAAATCTAACTTTAATTATCGTATTGGTATTAGGCGTAATCATTACATCCATTCCATTTGCGATTCGTGCGGGCTACTTGCCATTTGTTGTGGGTTAATAATATAAATATCAAAAAACATCATTCAATTAATCTGTACCCCAAAAGTTAGGCTAAATAACTAATTGAGGTACAGATTTTTTATAATCTTGGACTGAAAAGAAGAATATTTTTATGGCAAGGAATTTGAATAAATAAACGAAATCATCAAACTTTATATTAGCTATTAAAACGAAGAACAAATAAAATTACACCATAAGCTGCTACTTATCTTTATAAAAAACTAAATCATTGATTTTCTTTTAATTTTCTTAATAACGCAATTTCTCTTTCTAACCCATTTATAATTTTATCTTTTTGAACCAATAATTCATCTTTATGGCTTAATATTAATTGTAATTGTTGAATAGTTTTTTCTAAATTTTCATTTCCAATTGCAAACAAAAAATTATTTGAGTTGCTTGATTCAGTTACTGTATTATTAAAATACACTTTTTCAGCTCCCCCCATAGAGAGCAACTCACAAATATCCATATTAAATACTTCAGAGATCTGTTCTAAACGAGATAGATTTGAACGCACTTCACCTCGTTCAATTTTCCCATATCCCGTTACTGACATCCCTAATTTATCCGCCATATTTTCTTGCGATAACTGGTGTTGTTCGCGTAACTGACGGATTTTCTCATTAATTTTCATACATTGCCCTCTCAAGGTAAACTGTTATCTTAATTAGGTAACTAACTGTAACTGTTGGTTTATTGTACATAATTTTTGCCAAATTATAATGGTTTTGGATTTTTTCTCCTACTTTTATTTATTGAGGCTCTATGAAATTAAAAAATGTAACTATTGCAACAGCACTTTTAGCTGTATTAACAGGCTGTGGAAGTAGTGGTGGCAATTCAAGCACACTAAACACCAATCAACCAACCGCTCAAAATGAACAAAGTCGTCAGCAAGTAAATGATGCTAAGAAAGCTGAAGAAACTCGCAAAGCTGAAGAAGCTCGTAAAGCTGAAGAAGCTCGCAAAGCTGAAGAAGCTCGTAAAGCTGAAGAAGCTCGTAAAGCTGAAGAAGCTCGTAAAGCTGAAGAAGCTCGTAAAGCTGAAGAAGCTCGTAAAGCTGAAGAAGCTCGTAAAGCCGAAGAAACTCGTAAAGCTGAAGAAGCTCGTAAAGCTGAAGAAGCTCGTAAAGCCGAAGAAGCTCGTAAAGCCGAAGAAGCTCGTAAAGCTGAAGAAGCTCGTAAAGCTGAAGAAGCTCGTAAAGCCGAAGAAGCTCGTAAAGCTGAAGAAGCTCGTAAAGCCGAAGAAGCTCGTAAAGCCGAAGAAACTCGTAAAGCTGAAGAAGCTCGTAAAGCTGAAGAAGCTCGTAAAGCCGAAGAAGCTCGTAAAGCTGAAGAAGCTCGTAAAGCCGAAGAAGCTCGTAAAGCCGAAGAAGCTCGTAAAGCTGAAGAAGCTCGTAAAGCCGAAGAAGCTCGTAAAGCTGAAGAAGCTCGTAAAGCCGAAGAAGCAAGAATTGCTAAATTAACAGAAGAATTGACCGCTTTAGCTAAACAGGCCGGTTTAGATGATGATAAAGCTCAAAAATTTGCAGGATCGAATTTAAATACTGATAAATCAGAGTGGCAATCGGCTTTAAATAATGCTGTTGAACAAGATAAAGCAGAAAAATTACAGCGAGAAATTGATCAACTAAAAGGTATTTCTTCTCATTCATATCCTGAAGGAAGTATTACACATAGAGATGGCAGTGGTTCTAAAAGCATTAGCAATAGACTAACAAACGAGAATATTTCTCGTAATATGGTTTATAACCAAAAATATTCTGTCGTTATTGGCGATTATAATGGACAAGTATCTTACAATAATAACACTGGCTATATCTTCTCAGATAACCGAGTTACTGATATTAATGTAAAAGGATTAAAAACAGAAATTTCCGCAATTCCAACTGAAGGTACTGCAACATATACTGGTAAAGCCTTTAATGGCACTTTAGCACAAGAGTATAAAAAAGTAGGCACTGAAGAATGGTTTGGTAGCACTCGTGATAAATACGACTTTGTAGATTCACCAAAAGAAGGGAACTTATCTTACGAGGTAAACTTCGCAGATAGAACAGGTTCAGGCAGTATTACAGGCTTAGGAAATGATATTGCACTAGCACAAGGCTCTATTTCTGGAGCAGGTATTTCATCTACTGCAACACAAAGCTATAAATCAGGCTCTTACTCATTAGATTTCTTCGGCAAAAATGCAGAAGAAATTGGTGGTAAGGTTTCCTTTGATGGAAAAGATGTGTTTGGCTTTGGCGGCACCCGCGGTGAAATTCAAAAATAACCTTTCTGTAGGGGCGAATTACATTCGCCCTGATATTCCAGCGATGTTTTAGAGCAAATGCGATTTACCCCTACAAGAAAATGCCGTTTAAAGTGGATTTAAACGGCATTTAACTATTAGGAAATTTCCGAATGTGAACCGATACGAATGAGCTTTAGTTCTTCGTCATCAATAATTTGGTAAATCAGCACAAGATCGTTAAAAATATGGCAGTCACGATAACCTTGCATTTCACCTTGTAGTGAGTGATCTAAGTATTTTTTTGGAAGCGGTCGATTTCTTTGTAAAAGATACAAAACCTCGGTCATTTCTACTGAGAATTGTTGCTTAGCTGTGAGCTTTTTAATATCTCGTTGAAATGTTTTAGTTGCAGTTACTTTTAATGTTTTAACTGATCCCATATCCATTATTTCACTGATTTTAATAGATTTTCCATAATATTGGCTTCGAAATTTGCTTCACTAATGATATCAACATCACCATTTTCAGCTTCTTGCATAGCACGTAATGTTTCAGCATTTGGTTTCAAATAAGAAAGATTTACTGGAATCGTTTTTGTATTCGCAATTTCTGTTAAGAATAAATTAAACACCTGTGAAGGGGTAAAACCGTAATGTTCAATTACATTAAATGCCTCTTGTTTTAAATTTTCTGATAAACGAAAGCTAAAAGATGCATTTTGTGTTATTGCCATAATTATCTCCTTGGTCTAACAATGCGGTACAAATTATTATAGATAGAATGTCTTGCATTGTAAAACAATGTTTACTTACGAATAAATTTACTATGAAAAAACTCGCAAATTTCATTATTATTCTACCGCTTGCAACACAAGCGGAAACCTTTCACGCTCCTCAACCTGTATTCTTTGAGAACAACGTTTTGCCAAAACAGGCAGAGCCGCAAATAAAAACACAGTCTAAAGCAGAGAGTGTACCCACATCTTCATTTGCTCTTTCTAATGCAGACAGCACCAAAACCAAGCTCGAGAAGTTGATTAACTATGGTGTAGTAAAGCAACAATGGCATTTATTGAAGCAGATTCTGCCGTTGTATCAACAGCAGGCGAATTATGATGAAACGCTTTATCGTTACGCAATGGGAGCGATGTTGTGGGCAGAAAAAGAATACGCACAGGCAATTTCACTTTATCAGCAGATTTTAGACGAGAAGCCAGAGTTGGCTTATCCGCGTTTTGATTTGGGTGTGATGTTGTTTGAAAACAAGCAATATCGCCAAGCGAAAGCAGAGTTGGAACATGCTAAACCCGAACTTTCACCACAAATGCAGCAGCTTACCGAACGTTATATGCAGGCAATGGCGGAGCGGCAAAGCTGGCAGCCTGATATGGAGCTACAATATACCCAAACCGATAACGTAAATAACGCATCTTCTCAGCAAGATATTATATTGAGAGGATTGAGATTTAAAAAAGATGAGGAATCTTTACCACAAAAGGCACACGGCTTCCGCTACGGTGTGGGCGTAAACCGAGAATTGAACATATCCGGTAATCATTTTGTTACAGCAAATGGTCGCTTTAGTGGCGTGCATTATTGGGATAACCAAGATTACAGCGAAAAATCACTTTATGCTTCGCTTGGCTATCGTTACCGTTCGGCATTGCAAGCGGTCGGGTTTTCCCCATTTTTTGAACAGAACTGGCTCGGTTCACCACGTTATAGCAAAAATTACGGGGCAGTTGCAGATTTTCGTCGAGAATTGACCGCTTACTGGGCAATTTCAGGATCGTTTTCGCATACACAAAAACGCTATGCCGATGCTTCTGTCGCTCGTCGTCATAATGGTTATCTGAACGGTGTTTCACTTACGTTAAGTTATCAAGCCAAGCCGAATTGGTTGCTTTTTAGTGGTGTGGAAGGCAGTGTTGATCGTAGCAAAGATAAAGCGGAATCTTCGCTTCGCCGTGGGGTAAATATCGGTTCGGTGTGGAAACTTAAAGAGTTTGTCAGCCATATTAGCTTACGTTATGTGAAGCGAGATTTTCGTGCGGAGAATTTTTATTTTCCAACCAAAAAACGCCAAGATAAAGAATATAGCTTGAATGTGTCGATTGGGAATAACCGTTTGCAATGGTTAGGTTTTGTGCCGAAGTTGAATTATCGTTATCGTAAAATTGATAGCAATATTCCAGAATTTTATTCAAGAAAAAGTGGGGAATGGTTTATTTCTGTGGAAAAAGATTTTTAAGTTCAGAATACCAATAACCGTTTACAGATTGATCTGCACCTAAATGTTGGACTAAATAACCATTCAGGTGCAGATTTTTATAATTAAACAGATGAATTTTGAATAATGTTATCACATGATAAATTTTTTAATGCGTTTTATGGCTTGTGCTATACAAAATTTTATCCGTATAAGCCAAAGCAATTGCCGACACCAAAAAGCCCAAATGTAACAATAATTGCCACATCATCGTTTTTTCTGGTGTATTACTTGCGTTCACAAAGGTTTGCAACATATGGATAGATGAAATACCGATAATAGACATAGAAAGTTTAACCTTCAATACCGTCGCATTTACATGGCTCATCCATTCAGGCTGATCGGGGTGATTACGCGTACGCAGTTTGGATACAAAAATTTCATAGCCACCGATAGTCACCATCACAAGCAAGTTTGCTATCATCACGACATCAATCAAATTCAACACACCCAACATAATCGTGTTGGAATCCATCTCATTGACATTAATCACCAATGCCCACAAGCCTTTAATGAACTTATAAGAGTAGATCGCAAGGGTGACAATCAAACCCAAATAAATCGGTACTTGCAACCAGCGACTACCAAAAATTATTTTCGCGATAATATTCGATTGTTCGTTATATTTCGCATAAAGATCAACAGGTTTATTTTCTTCCATCTGATTTTATTCCTAAATTAAATAGTTGGTTAAATAAATAAAAAAACTGCAGGAAGATAGCAGTTTTTTTGAAAATAGCAATAAAGAAATCGAGTTATTGTTATTTTATTTATACATTTGAAGGGGAGGAAACTGATTCTCTCAAAATACAGGCCGGCTCTAACACTAAAGTGCGGTAATTTTCATTGGGTTCTTGTATACGTTGCAATAAAGTCTCAACAGCAAGCTTACCTAATTCAGCTTTAGGTTGACTGATTGTAGATAAAGAAGGAAAAAGATAACGAGCTAATTCAATATCATCGTATCCCATGATAGAAATATCTTGCGGAATACGTAAACCTTGATTCTGAATTGCCTGATAGGCACCAATGGCAATAGTATCGCTACAACAAAAAATAGCGGTCGGTCTATCAGATAACGAAAGCAGTTTTTGCGCCCCAACGATCCCTCCTTTAAAATCAAAATGACTTTCTACAATCCAATCAGGATTTAAAACTATATTAGCTTCAGACAAAGCTTTCTTATATCCCTGCAAACGATTTTTAGCTACTGACTTTCTGAGATTACCCGTAATAATGCCAATTTTCTGGTGTCCAGCATCAACCATAGATTTCGTTGCAAGATAACCGCCATATTCTGAGTTCTCTAGAATTTTGTCTGCATTTAACTCAGTAAACCACCAATCCATCACAACTAAAGGCAAAGATACTTCAAGCTCCATATCCGCTTGAAAACGACTATCGCCACACATCAGTAATACACCATCTACTTGTTTATGTATTAAGGTTTGTAGATTTTGCTGTAAACGCTTGCCATCACCACCCGTGGTAGCAATAATAAGATTATATTGATGCTGCTGACAATATTGCTCCACGCCAGCCATCACTTCCGCAAAGAATGGATTATTTGTTGCGGTGACAAGTAGCCCGATAGTTTTGGTTTCGCGCACCTTAAGGCTTCGTGCAACAGCTGAGGGGGTGTAATTCAGTTCAGCGACAATACGCATCACTTTCTCACGAATCTCATCGCTAACAAAACGCGATCCATTAATGACATGCGAAACTGTGGAAGTCGAAACTTGCGCCAGTCGTGCAATATCTTTCATTGTCGCCATAAAAACACCTCAAAAATTCACTGCACTTTAAGCGTGTTCAAGAAAATCTAAAGTTTCCTGACGCGTTGGAATAGAGGATTGGGCCCCTTTTTTTGTCACACTAATCGCAGCGGCAGCTTGCCCAAAACGAATGGCTTCATCAAAGGATTTTTCTTCCAATAAAGCCGTAACAAAACCGCCATTAAATGTATCACCAGCTGCGGTAGTATCTATTGCTTGCACACAAAAGCCCTTAATGATGCGGCTTTTACCTTTTCGACTGACAAACACGCCTTTCGCACCAAGGGTAATCATCACAGTTTCAATGCCTTTATCGTGAAAAACACTCGCAGCTTTCACCGCACTTTGCTCGTCGGTTACTGCTACCCCAGTCAGGATTTCAGCTTCTGTTTCATTTGGTGTAATAATATCAATCAAACTCAATAATTCGTCCGATAAAATCTGCGCTGGAGCAGGATTTAGCACAACCTGAACACCATTTTTCTTAGCGATTTGAGCAGCCAGCTCCACACCATAAAGTGGGGTTTCTAATTGCATTAATAAGCAATCCGATTGTGCAATTTGCGCCTCACTTTGACGAACAACCATCTCCCCCAAATGTGCATTTGCACCGCTAGCCAGTACAATACAGTTCTCACTAGACTTGGCAACTTGAATAAATGCCATTCCCGTCATTTCCTGTGGAACGGTATTAATATAGGTTGTATCAATCCCTTCCTTAACAAACACATTTTTCATTGTTTCGCCAATGCTATCTGATCCAATGCAACTAATGAACGCTACCTTTGCCCCTAAGCGAGCAGCTGCCACCGCTTGATTCGCCCCCTTGCCACCATAGGAAATTTGATAATTTTGACCTGTTAGTGTTTCACCGGGTTTAGCAAAGTAAGGCACTGAAATAACATGATCAGCATTGATACTACCGAGAATTGTGAGAGTCTTCCCTTTCATAATTATTCTCCACTATAAAAGTAGGCATATATCAAGCAATTATAAACCTAAAGTGCGGCTATTTTTACCGCACTTTTGAAACTTAAGCTAAAGCGACACCACTTAAGCCAATAAAAAAACCTGCAATAGTTGCGCTTAATAAATTAGCTAAAGAGCCAGCAATAACAGCCTTAATTCCTAACCGAGCAATATCTCCACGACGATTTGGAGCCATACCACCAACCCCACCAATTAATACAGCTATAGAACCAAAATTAGCAAAGCCACAAAGAGCAAAAGTAATGATAGCCTTTGTTTTATCAGAAAGTTCTACTGGTGGATTGATACCTAGGTAAGTTGAAAATTCAGAATAACCAACAAATTCGTTTACGGTTAATTTGATACCTATCATATGACCAGCTACTTCAGCATCACTCCAAGGTACTCCCATAACCCATGCCAATGGTTTAAAAATCCAACCTAAAATTATACCTAAAGAGAGTTCTGGTTGATTAAACCATTCTCCAATGCCTCCTAACATACCGTTAATAAGTGCAATTAGAGCGATAAATGCAACTAACATAGCCCCAATACTTAATGCCATAGTCATTCCCGCACCAGCACCAGAAGCAATGGCTTCAAGCGCATTAGATGGTTTATCTAATTCAACATTTTCGATTTCGTCGTTAAATTTTTCAGTTTGTGGATATAATATTTTTGCGAATAATAAACCCGCTGGTGCAGCCATAAAAGAGGCTGCTATTAGGTAGGTTAAAGGTACACCTAATCCAGCGTATCCAGCTAAAACAGAACCTGAAATGGATGCTAGTCCTCCACACATAATAGCAAAAAGCTCTGATTCCGTCATTTTGCTAATATAGGGTTTTACAACCAATGGCGCTTCTGTTTGTCCAACAAAAATATTAGCTGCAGCAGACATAGACTCTGCTTTTGATGTTCCCAAGACTTTTTGCAATCCACCTCCAATTAATTTGATGACCCATTGCATTACACCTATATAATAAAGCAAGGAAATCAATGCAGAGAAAAAAACTATGACAGGAAGCACCTTAATAGCAAAAATGAAACCAACACTTTCACCTGATGCCAATCCACCAAAAACAAATGAAATACCCTCATTTGCGTAAGCAATAACTTTACTTACTGCATTAGACATACCCAAGAGTGAGTCTCTGCCAATAGGTACATACAAAATAAATGCACCAATAGCGATTTGAATTGCTAATGCACCAAATACCGTTCTTACACGAATAGCTTTTCTATTATTGGAAAGGAGATAGGCTATGCCTAATAATACAAAAATCCCTAAAATACTAATAAATGCGTCCATAATTTGACCTCATTGAAAGTAAAAGGAAAGATAAACTTTATTGCTAATTTAATCGTTTGATTGCATCAATAATTAAATTCCAAAATCGTTCTTTATCTAACTTTGTAGCAACTTGCGTATTGCAAGGTTTAGGTGGATAACGGAAATCTGCAACTGTCATGCCTAATGTGTGCGTTCCCGTTAATTCAATATTAACTGGTACACTTACTGTTTCTATTAATGTTGGATCAATAACATAAGCCACAGCACAAGGATCATGAACTGGAGGATAATTAAAGCCTTGAGCTTGTTTATACATTTTTCCAAAAAATTCAAGTAATTCGACAACAAATTCGGCAGGCTTAGTATCAATTTTTGCGATACGCTCAACAACATCAGGGGTGGCTAATGCTTGATGTGTTAAATCTAATCCAACCATAGTCACTTTCCATCCAGCATTAAATACTATATGTGCTGCTTCGGGATCAATTTTTATATTAAACTCAGCTACGGCACTCCAATTTCCAGTATGATACCCGCCTCCCATTAATACAACTTCTTTTACTCTCTCAATAATTTTCGGTTCTAATCTTGCCGCTAAAGCAATATTCGTCAGCCCTCCTGTTGGGACAAGAGTAATTGTTTTCTCTGGGTGAGACATAATAAGATCAATGATTAATTCCACAGCATGCTTTTCATTGAAAGTTCGATTAGATTCAGGTAATTTTGGACCATCTAACCCTGATTCACCATGAATACTAGGTGCGACCTCAATTTCCCTAACAATAGGTCTGTCTGCACCCTTAGCGAAAGGAACATTTTTCATTTGAGCAATTTCAGCAATTGCCAAAGCATTTCGTGATACTTTCTCCAATGTTTGATTACCTACTACAGTAGTGACTGCAAGTAGTTCAATCTCTGGATTGCCATAAGCGAGTAACATAGCTATCGCATCATCATGTCCAGGATCACAATCTAAAATAATTTTTTTACGCATTCTTTACTCCTATATTTTTCATAGTCATAAACTGCTGACCGCTATATCGAAACGTTTCGATAAGATAAATATAAAGAACAAAAACAGAAAAACAACTGAGAAATTTCAAATTTGAGATATTAATCACAAAATTTTTTGATTAGATAAAATAAAAAATTCTCCGACCAAATTCACATTTAATCGGAGAATAAATTATTTGAAATTATCTTAGTTCAACTTATCCAACCTAGCCAAATCGATCTGATTATTCAATAACTCCACATCGGGCATCGTTTTATTCGCTTTTGCGGAAAGAGTTTTAAATCGTTCTACTTTGCCCACCAAGCCTTGTTGACCAACAAGTGCGGTTACTGTGCTGTTGTATTGATTGCTGACAGTGGAAAGCGTATTGCCGAGCTTACTTAAACGTTCTGCGACCAAGCAAATTTGGTTATAAATTTCACCCGCTTTTTCAGCGATTTCTTTTGCCTCGGCATTACCGCGTTCGATTCGCCAGAGGTTTGCTACGGTACGTAAAATCGGCATTAACGTAGTGTGAGAAACCATAATGACATTACGTTCATAACCGTAATTAAATAAAGTAGGATCAGATTTTAAAGCCTCAATATACGCAGGTTCTACCGCAATAAACATAAGAACAAAATTCGGGCTACGCATGCCAATAAGATTGCTGTAATCTTTTTTATGCAGATCATTAATATGACTTTTCAATGCGGATATATGTTCTTTTAGTAAACGTTCACGTTCAAAATCGTCCTCAGAATTCACCGCACTTTCGTAAGCAACCAATGACATTTTGCTGTCTATAATTAAGTGTTTTTCATCAGGTAAATTCAACACAAAATCAGGGTAATTACGCCCGCCTTGTTCATCTTTAAAATGTGCTTGAGCACGATAATGCACATTTTCTTCAAGCCCAGCTAGTTGCAACGCTCGTTCTAATTGCACTTCACCCCAGTTGCCTAACGTTTTATTTTCGCCTTTCAACGCAGAAGTTAAATTACTCGCCTCTTGCGACATATTCAGACCGATTTCTAATACTTTTTTAATTTCAGCTTCCAAGCCTGCATTACCCTTTACGGATTCAGAGTGAATTTCATTGACACGTTTTTGGAAACCTTCAATTTGCTCTCGGAAAGGCTTGAGCAACGTTTCCAAGGCAGTTTGATTTGATTGACTAAATGAGCGACTTTTTTCATCTAAAATCCGATTGGCTAGATTTTGAAATTCCACACCCAACTGCTGCTTAGATTGTTCAAAGTTCTGTTGTTGCGCTGAAAAATGTTTTTCTTTCTCTGCTAACGTTGTTTTTAATCCTGTTAACTCTTGGGAAAGTGCGGTCAATTTTTCGATTAAATGTTGTTGCTCCTGTTCTTTACGAGATAACTGACTTTGGCTATGTTGCAACTGGGCATTCAAACTTTCAGCTTGCGCAGAAGCGATTCCGAAGCGTTCTTTTAATGCGGTAATTTGCTCCGCGATGGCGGAATGACGAGCCTGCTCCTCATCTAATTCTTGAGTAAGATAATGAATTTTTTCATCTCGTTCATTCAAGCGAATTTGTAACCCTTGGCTTTCTGTTTGAGCTTTAATAATTTGCTGTTCTAATTGATTTTTAAGGCTATTTATCCCATCAAATTTTGATGCCAGTTGATTATAGTCTTCTGTGGTTTTATGAAGCGTTTTATGAAGTAAAGCATATTTCTGCTGAAACAAAATCAGCAGTAAAATCAAGACAATAGAAACAAAACCCATCACCCATAATAACGACATATCCCACATAACTCCCCCTTTAATTTAAGGCTTGAATTGTAACATAGAAATCCGTCTATCTCCTTCTATTGAGGGCGATAATCTCAATTAATAAAAAACCCGACTTTCGCCGGGTTTTTATTTTACTTACAAGTTAATTACCATTGGTAGCCAACACTTGCACTTGCACCTGCATGGCCTTGTGAATTGCTGTTTACTGTGAATTTAACCCCAACTTTACCATTATCTGATAAGCGAGAGTAACCCACCGCCAACGCATTTTGTCCACGATATGTACCTGCACCGACAGACACCATAGATTTACCTGCTGTCGTAACATGATATAACCCACCTGATGCTAAAGCACCCGCAATACCTGCACGTAAGCCTTTATCAACATTATTGATTTGATTGCTGATATTACCTGCAACATATTTCAATTGGTTTACATTCACAGCATCGGTGCCATCTTTACCTGGAGCAACATTGGTAATACGTTTACCGCCAGCGTTGATACCGTTTTCGTTGATATTAACGTCACCTACTTTCACTTCTTTTGCTGTGACAGAGTTTACTTTAATATCATCTTTCATCGATACTTTCACACCGTTTTCATCTGCAGTCGTGGTAATGTTTTTACCATCACCATTGACAGATACTTTGCTACCTAGTTTTTTCACACCGGTCGAACCTTTATCTGCATTAAAGGTTAAACCTTCGTTTGTTACTTTATCGTATGCCTTAACGCCTTTACCAATATCACCTTTCGTTTTATCTGAAAGATCAACGGTATAGTCAGTCACAGTTGTTGAACCATCTTTATGCGTATTAGCAGCTTTTGTCACTTTAACGTGATCAGAACCAGCTTCAACTGCTGCAGAAGTATCATTAGCACTCACTTTATAGATAGTTTGACCATTAGCACCTGTACTTGATCTCACATCAATATTATCCCCTGCGGTAACTTCAGTTTTCGCAGCGTTTAATTGTTTGACGTTTACTGCATCAGTATCTTTTTCACCAGCTTTTACATTGGTAATACGTGTTGCATTATTGTTGCCATCAGATACTTTTAAACCTTCATCTGTTTGAGTTAATTTAACCTTTACCTTACCGGTTGTATCAATGATGTTGATGCCTTCAACTTCAGGTGTTTTCTTAATGGAAACAGTAACAGTATTGCCATTTACTTTGGTCATTACATTTTTACCATTGTCAAATTGGTCAGCATCAGTATTACCTTCACCGCCTTTAATATTAACAGTTGAGTTTAACTTCGCTTTATGAGCATCACCACTATTACCTGCGAAAGTTAATCCGCCCTCAGCAACCTCAGATTTGAAGTCTTTCAACTGTTTCACATTTACAGCATCAGTGTCTTTAGTACCTTCAGCTACATTAACGATTTTGTTACCACCGTTGTTTAAGCCTTGGTTGGTTAAGGAAACAGTTTTATTTGTCACACCATTCGGGTCTGCAGATGAATTAATTGTAATACCATTATTATTCACCACAGTATCACCAATGGTCACCGAGCCTTTATCGCCTAAGTTCACTTTTTCAGCTAATTGAACGTGTAATTTGCCATCTTTTGCATTCACGCCAATATTGCCTTCAGTTAAGTTGCCTTTTGCACCGCCTACAATATCCAAACGCTCATTTGCTTTTTTAGCAATCACGTTACTTTCCGCTTGATTGTCTTTTGCTGCCACATAATTATCGCCAGCATATTTTTGACCATCATCAAGCGTTGCTAATTCGTGAGTTTTATCAGAGCTTCCCGGTTTAGTTGGGTCAGCTTTCTCAACGTAAACTAGACGTGTTTCACCATCTTTGCCATCCACGCCCACTTTGCCATCTTGACCTTTAATGGTTAAGCCGTTTTTACCATCTTTACCATTTAAGCCGATAGAGCCGTCTTTACCGTTGATTGCAACAGCAGAACCGTCTTTACCGTTTACGCCAATAGATCCATCAACGCCGTCTTTACCCGGTTTGCCATCAGCCCCAGGAGTGCCTTTTTCTCCCACAACAACTTGGTTTTTCAAGCCGTAAGTGTAAGTCACGTTACCGTCTTTCACGTCTTGTTTTAAAGTCAAGTTATCGCTTGCAGCAAAGTTGACTGATTTGCCTGATGCAACTGTGGTGTCTATTACTGTTCCCACTAGGTTTGAACCTGTTGCATTTGTTTTAAAGCTATAATCTTTGATTTTGTTTGCTAAGCCGCTTAAATCAATTTTAGCTTCAGTGTTTGCTACAACTTTTCCATTGCCATCGGTATAAGTCAGTGTAACTGATTTATCTGTGTCATTATAAGTGTATGTGGTCGGTGTAATATGGCGTTCAGTTGATTTCAACTGAGCCACGTTTACTGCATCAGTTTCATCCTTACCAGCTGCCACATTCACGATTTTGTTGCCGCCGTTATCTAAGCCGTTAGCGGTCAAGGTAACGTTGGTTTTGCCCGCCTCTTTAGCTTTAATGGTCACGCCGTCATTAGTTACGGTGGTGCCACCAATCGTTAATGAGCCTGCATTGGTTAAATCAACGGTGTTGTTTAAGGCAAAGGTAAAGTCTGCACCATCACGTTTCACACGTAAGTTTTTGCCTGCTTTCAGGGTTAGCTTATCGCCTGCTGACATTGCGTGACCGTCCGCATTCTCTGCATCATCAGTCTTATTGTCATCAGTCACTTCGTCAGTAGTGTTGCTTGCTTTAGCGAACCATTTGGCTGAGTTAATCATACTAGCCACATTTCCAACAGTGGTGACTTTATTCTCATCACCGGATTTCGCTTGAACTTGACCTTTTTTCTTCGCATTGTCACCTGTTGTTGTCGTAGTGACTTCTTCAATGACGCCTTTTTCATTTGGCTTCACGGTTGAANTCTCTGCATCATCAGTCTTATTGTCATCAGTCACTTCGTCAGTAGTGTTGCTTGCTTTAGCGAACCATTTGGCTGAGTTAATCATACTAGCCACATTTCCAACAGTGGTGACTTTATTCTCATCACCGGATTTCGCTTGAACTTGACCTTTTTTCTTCGCATTGTCACCTGTTGTTGTCGTAGTGACTTCTTCAATGACGCCTTTTTCATTTGGCTTCACGGTTGAAGCGATGGCGACAGTACGTTTGCCATTAGTCGCATCTGAAACGGTTACCGTTGTGCCTTCACCGCCCTCAAAGCTTACTTCATTGCCTGGGTTGACAATGCCTTTTGAGGTGCTGCCTTCAGAGATTTTCCAACCGCTTGCATTGATTGCATCCGCCACAGCTTTATTAGTGGTTAAGCCTGTTGCATCAGTGGTGTTAGCGGCGCCAGTATTAGTATCTACAGATACCTCACCTGTTGTTGCTTTAACGGTGTGGATTTCAGTGCCATTTTTAGTTTCATTTGATACAGAAATAAAGCTCTCACCTTTAACATCGATGGCTTCGCGTGCAGCTTCTTTAACGGTGTTTTTAGATACGCCAACTAAATATTTAGCATTCTTATCACCTGTAGATTTATTATCCGCAACTGTAATAGTAGCGATGTTAGTATCACCAGTTAACGTTGCCGCATCTACAGATTCGGTTGAGATATTGGCTTTCAACTGTTTAAGGTTCACAGCATCGGTATCATTTACACCTTCTGCAACATTGGTTATTGTGTTGCCGCCGTTGTTTAAGCCGTTAGCAGTTAAAGTAACAGGAGATTTGCCATCCTCTTTAGCTGCAATGGTTACACCACCATCAGTTATCGTGGTGCCACCAATTGTTAATGAACCATCTTTGGTTAAATCAACCGTCTTGTTTAAGGCAAAGGTAAAGTTTGTGCCTTCACGTTTCACGCGTAGGTTTTTACCTGCTTTTAAGCCTAGGGTTTCACCCGCTTTCATTGCAGCTGATTGGTTAGCGGTTTCATCTGCTTTGGTATCCTCTTCAGATACCTCAGCATCCTTATCATTACCCGCTTTCGCATACCAAGTAGCGGCATTAATCATGTTGGCAACATTTTTAACAGTGGTGACTTTATTCTCATCACCGGATTTCGCTTGAACTTGACCTTTTTTCTTCGCATTGTCACCTGTTGTTGTCGTAGTGACTTCTTCAATGACGCCTTTTTCATTTGGCTTCACGGTTGAAGCGATGGCGACAGTACGTTTGCCATTAGTCGCATCTGAAACGGTTACCGTTGTGCCTTCACCGCCCTCAAAGCTTACTTCATTGCCTGGGTTGACAATGCCTTTTGAGGTGCTGCCTTCAGAGATTTTCCAACCGCTTGCATTGATTGCATCCGCCACAGCTTTATTAGTGGTTAAGCCTGTTGCATCAGTGGTGTTAGCGGCGCCAGTATTAGTATCTACAGATACCTCACCTGTTGTTGCTTTAACGGTGTGGATTTCAGTGCCATTTTTAGTTTCATTTGATACAGAAATAAAGCTCTCACCTTTAACATCGATGGCTTCGCGTGCAGCTTCTTTAACGGTGTTTTTAGATACGCCAACTAAATATTTAGCATTCTTATCACCTGTAGATTTATTATCCGCAACTGTAATAGTAGCGATGTTAGTATCACCAGTTAACGTTGCCGCATCTACAGATTCGGTTGAGATATTGGCTTTCAACTGTTTAAGGTTCACAGCATCGGTATCATTTACACCTTCTGCAACATTGGTTATTGTGTTGCCGCCGTTGTTTAAGCCGTTAGCAGTTAAAGTAACAGGAGATTTGCCATCCTCTTTAGCTGCAATGGTTACACCACCATCAGTTATCGTGGTGCCACCAATTGTTAATGAACCATCTTTGGTTAAATCAACCGTCTTGTTTAAGGCAAAGGTAAAGTTTGTGCCTTCACGTTTCACGCGTAGGTTTTTACCTGCTTTTAAGCCTAGGGTTTCACCCGCTTTCATTGCAGCTGATTGGTTAGCGGTTTCATCTGCTTTGGTATCCTCTTCAGATACCTCAGCATCCTTATCATTACCCGCTTTCGCATACCAAGTAGCGTTATTAACCGCTTTTACTACAGTATCAACAGTAGCAAGTTTACCTGAATCAGTTTTTGACGGCTCTAGTGGGTTTTTATGAATTACAACTTGTCCTTTTTTGCTATTACCTTCTGTGCTTGTTACCGAATCTACGTCCCCAGTATTTGCAGCAAGCTTATTACCATCAGAGTCAATTTTTATTGTGGTGTTATCTACGTTTACATCATAGCTAATCGTTGCCCCTTCACTTGCTTCGGTCACAATATTTGCTTTAGTAGCCTTACCTGACTTAAAGTTGACGTAATCACCGGGATTGATTAAAGTCGGAGACAGTCCATTAGAGTATAAATTCCAACCTGTTTGATTGACTTTATCTGCCACATCATAAGCAGTAGCTAAGGCATGTTTATCAGCATCATTTCCTGTTGGTACAACAAAACGTCCCGTTGGGGTATTGTTACCTCCAGTTGTTTTAGTAGTTATGCCTGCATTTGATACATCAATTTTAGTAATAGCTTGTTTTTGTTCTGTTTGTATAGTTGCAGTTTTGGCATTAAATGTGAAATCTTTGCCATTGTGTACAACATCAATTGTGTTTGTATCGCTTAGGGTAAGGGTATCGCCACCTTTTACAGCTGTAGAAGTCGTTTCTGATCCTTCTTTAATATTCCATGCGGCAGCATCTTTTACCGCACTTTTTGTTACAGCCACTGTGTAGACGGCATTTGCGGCACCTTTAGTGCTTCCAGATTTAACATCAACTTCAGCAATATTGTCCTCTACATCTTTTTTCTCAACAGATTCGATTGCTTGAGCTTGGGTTCTAGCTGCTAATTTTCCACCTTTGATTTCAAGTGTTTTATCATCAATATTCAATCCAACTGCATAATCAGGAGAATTTGGAGTGGTGGTTGTTTTTGTTACCGTAATAGGGCTACCACTTTTTGGCGATACACTTGCTTGCGTGTTGGTGTCTATTGCGTTAATGGTATAGTTGCCATCTTTGCTTGAAATAGTGACATTGTTCCCTGCGGTAAGACCTGTTACGTTAGCTTTTAATTTGATGGTAGATACGCCATCGGCATTTTCATTTGTCGGGGTGATGGTAATACCACTATTAGCATCTGTAGCAATATTTACTTTATTTCCAGGGTTTATTAAACCAACTTTATTGCCGTTTGCTTGTAAAATCCAACCGCTTGCATTGATGGCTTCAGCAACATTTTTTGCTTTGGCAAGCCAGTTGTCTTTAACTGTATCGTCAACATTAACCATGCCTGTGCCCGGTGTGCGGATAGTTGCAAAATTTGCTTCAAAGGTTAATTCTTTCCCATTGCGAGTTATTTTGATTGTGTCGCCACTATTGCCACCATCCTTGGTTTTAAATGTAACTATATCCCCGCCTTTTACGCTAGTGGCTTGATTATCAGTCTCTTTATTTGCCTTGATTTTCCATGCAGCTGCATCTTTGACTGCAGTTGTGTTCATGGTTACATTGAAGGTTGTTTTACGAACTCCATCTGTGGTTTCATCTTTTGAGTCGATAGTGATAGATTTATCTGGAGAGGTTACATTATATTTTACGATACCACCCACAACAGCCTTTAACTGCGCCACGTTGACAGCATCAGAATCTGCACTACCTGGTGCCAGATTGGTGAGTTGGCGAGTAGTGCTGTCGTTACCTAGGGAGACTGCACCAGCAGTACCTTTAATAGTATTTTTTACTCTTTCTAAGATTGATGAGTCATTGATTAATTTAACTGGGGCATAAACATCACTCACCGGGCTGTTATCCTTATCAGTAATATGATTTGATGATACGATGTTGCCTTGTGAGGTAATTGTGATGTTTTTACCATCTAATGCAGCTCGAGTAGATTTTGAACCTTGACCTAATGCTACGCCGCCTGCTGTGCTTACAGTTGCGCTAGTACCTACAGCAGTGCCGTTTTCAGCTTCCACCTTTGATGAGCTTCCTAGTGCGGTACCATTTGTTGCACTAACATTTGCACTTCGACCTAATGCAGAACCGTTTTCAGCTGTTTCTGTTACTTTACTGTGTGCCCCCACCGATGTTGCATTTTTTGCTAAGGCTTTTGCCGTATTACCTAGGGCTGACGAGTCCGCTTTATTAGCTTCTGATTCATTACCAAATGCAGAGGAGTATCCGCCTTCTGCCGTAGCTTTAGCTTGGGAGCCGAAGGCTACAGAGTGGTGAGATGCACTTGCTGTATTACCAATGGCAACCCCCTCACCTCCAGTTGTCGTAGTAGCATTCCCCAAAGCAATAGAGTTATTACCTGCTGCAATTGCTTTTTTACCAACGGCAATAGCTTGTTCATTTTTTGACTCGGATTCTGTACCAATAGCGATGCCATTATTTGCCGCAACATTTCCATTTGTTGCACCCACTTTAGCTCCATTACCTATCGCAATAGTACCCTCATTTTTTGCAATAGCGCCAGCACCAATAGAGGTTGCTTTTTCCCCAGAAGCTTGGGCTTGATCGCCAACAGCAATAGTAGAGTTAGCAGACGCATTTGCCATTTTACCTACAGCAAGCGCTGCCTTTGCTGTAGCGTTGGCGCTGGCTCCAATTGCAGCAGAATCTTGCCCTGTGGCTTTTGCGCCAACACCATCTTCTAAGTCAGAATACTGCTTACCTTCCTTATTAGTTTTGATTGGTAGAGAGTCTATTGCAGCTCCACCTATAGCTAATGAAGATTGACCTGTAGCGTTCGCTTTTGTACCTATAGATGTTGAATAAGTATTTGTTGAGGATGCTTCTTTACCTAATGCTACGGCATAATCCTCTGTTGCTAACGCTCCTTTTCCTAACGCTGTTGAATACGTTCCCTGTGCTTTAGCTCCTTCACCAAATGCAGATGCGTTTTCGTGATTAGCAATTGCTCCAGCACCTACGGCAGTTGCAAAATTGTGGATTGCTTGTGCATGTGCACCAATTGCAGTTGTTGCAACATGAGTGGCTTGGGCGTGTGTACCTACTGCGACGCTAGATTGATTTGACGAATGAGTGACCTCTTTGCCGTTTTCAATTTTTAACTCAGCTCCTGAAGTTGCCTTATAACCAATTGCTACATCTTCATAAGCTCTTGCATTTGATTCTCCGCCAACGGCGACTGCATCGTGAGAAGCATGGCTTTGGATACCAAATACAACAGAACTATTATCTTTAGCGCTCCCTACTTCATTAGCAGATTGAGCCTGACCAGAAATAAGGATTCCAGAAGTTGCAGCTAAAACTACCGCACTTAATGTTTTACTTGATTTTGTTTTGCCTTTTGCGCGGCTAAGTTCGGAAACAGCAACCCATGTTTGTGTGATCGTATTCCAAATAACTTTATAGATATGATTCATATTGATAATCCTATATTAATTTAAATGTACGCTCTCAGGCGTGAGATAAGTGAAAAAAATAAAGGCTCGGGAAAAGCGTATAAATACCTTTATATTGTTAAGGAAAATAAGAAATAACAGAATGTTTAAATTTCCACTCTGAAATTCCATCTTAAAAAGATTAAAACCTAAACCTAGAACTCGTTAAGATTGTTAATAAGTGAAATGAATGTATTTTCTTTGATATGCTAAATGCAATGTATGTGGTTAATAAATGATAGGCAACATTCCATGTTACATTATTAGGATGAGACATTTTTATTATTCTTAAAAAGAAAGGAACTTATCTGTCAAAGATAAATACAACTAAAAAATTAATGACTTCACTCCAATAAGTTAACTTGCCCATTAATAATCCAAACTAGGTAGAGACAAGTTAAAGATTGGATCGGATAGATATTCTACATAATATTAATGGAAATGAGAATAAGAAATTTATAAATTAATGTAAAGATTCGCTTTTTTAGATAAACCCCTACGGCATGAATGGATTTTATGCTCCTTCCAATAATAGGATATGAGTTAAACTGATGTTATTAAATTATCAAGCGAGCTAAAAAAATAACCGCACGATTAAAGTGCGGTTAATACTATCTTTATTTTTCTTTAGGTAAGCGTATCAAGGCGTAGATAAAGCCGCCCCAAATAACACCAAAAGCCACAATCATCATAATAATTGCACTCAAACTCATTTTACTCTCCTTTTTTTTCATCAAGGATTAATTGGGTATCATTTTTCCATTTTAAGCGAGAAAGCATAAACGCCACAATTAATAAACTGATTGCCATTCCCCAGCCAAAAATATTGACAAACCAGCTTGGGTATCCTTCATATCCTTCAGAGAAGACTTTGGCCCCCTCACTAAATAACATAAATGCTAAAATACCTGTGGTCAGCACAATACATAAACGCCAGAAAAAGCCAACTTTGAAAGAAGAGGTTTCATTTAAATGATCGCCCAATAACCCTAATTTTTCATTTGCCACAATTGCAATTAATGATACAAATGCAACAGCAACAATACCAAAATAGTTCACGAATTTGTCAAAGACATCCAACATTGGCAATCCTGTTGTCGTACCAAATAAGAGCACTGAAACCAGCATCATTGGCACACCCACGATAAAGGTTACTTTCACACGGCGAACACGCAGCTTATCTTGAATAGCAGAGATGATCACTTCAATAACAGAAATGAAAGAAGTCAATGCTGCAAACGTCAATGAACCAAAAAACAAGACACCTAATACTTCACCAAATGGTGCTTTGTTAATAATGGTTGGAAATGCGAAAAATGCTAAACCAATTCCGCCTTTTGCTACCTCACTTACTTCTTGGCCTTGTGCCGTTGCAATAAAGCCTAATGCCGCAAAAACACCTACGCCTGCTAACACTTCAAAACTACTATTTGCAAAACCTACTACTAATCCACTTCCGGTTAAATCTGATTCTTTTTTAAGATAAGAAGCATATGTCACCATAATCCCAAAACAAATTGAGAGAGAAAAGAATATTTGTCCATATGCGGCAATCCATACACTTGGATTCGATAGTTTTGACCAATCTGGTGTAAATAAAGCATCTAAGCCTTTTTCCGCACCAGGTAAAAATAAGGAATAAATAACCAAAGCCATAAACATAATGACTAACACCGGCATTAATACCGATGAAACTTTTGCAATGCCTTTTTGTACACCAAGTGAAAGTACACCAAGGGCAATAATCCACATCGCAATTAATGGGCCTGTGACCATTCCCACAAACTCAAAACTCACCCCATTTTTGATGTCGCCCATTTTCAGAAATTCACCAATGAAAAAATCGATCGGTTTATCTCCCCAAGCACCATTAATTGAGAAATAGGTGTAACTTGCAGCCCAGCCAAGCACAACGGCATAATATAAGCCAATGATGACATTCACCATCATTTGCCACCAGCCAAACACTTCAAAATGTGGGCTAAAACGACGATAAGACAATGGTGCCCCACCACGGTGACGGTGCCCAATCGCATAATCTAAAAATAAAAGAGGAATCCCTGCAGTTAATAATGCAATAAGATAAGGGATAATAAAAGCGCCCCCACCATTTTCATAAGTGGTATAAGGGAAACGCCAAATATTACCAAGGCCCACCGCTGAGCCAATGGCAGCCATAATAAACGCGTTACGACCAGAGAAGGTTTCACGCTTTGGTGCAGATTGCGCCATAAATTGTTCCTATAAGTTAGAATGAAAGCTGTCAATATAATGAAATCTTGACATCAGTCAATAAAAGAGATGAAAGTGCGGTGAAATTTATACTAATTTTTGGTGAAAGTGCTTTCGTTTAAAAAAAATGAGAAAACCGACAGCAATCGCTATCGGTTTTAGAATGGATTATTCAAGGCTAAATGCACGGATGTAAGGTAACTTACCTTTTTCGAGCATATCATCAATGCCATTTTGGTAATTATTTGTACCTAGACCACGTAATTCTAAGGTAAAACCTATACCATGATCATAGAGCACAGAATCCTCATCTTGATGTTGACGGCTTGTCACATAGCGTCTTGCACCAATTCCAGCAGCCCAACAACAAGTGTTATATTGAATACCAAAATATTGTTCAACAGGTTTTTTAAGTGCGAGATCATGATAATATTTGCCCACGACCGACCAGTTATCTGAAACTTCCCATGCAGTAACAAGCCCTATCTGCTGAATATCTTGACGATAAGCATTTGCTGATCGCCCTAAATTTTGATCAATATAATTTTGACTAGCGTAACGATAATTTAATTGGATTAAATTATCCTTTTTAGGATTATATTCCAATGATGTATTCGCTAACGATGTTGCGTGCGTATTCGTATCATATTGATAACTGCCACGCCAACGCCAATGATCACTCATTTTCCAGTTAGACTCTAAAGCCCAAGATGATGACGATGTTGGCGTTTTATTTGCGGGGTTATCATCAATACGTGAATCATTTAAATAATAAATTTGACCGGCTGATAAATTAAAGCGTTCATCACCCGTTTTATCATAAAAGCGAGTTGTTCCACCTAATGTCATTTGATTCGCAGAGGAGATTCTATCTAATCCACTGTAACGGCGATCACGGAAAAGCGAATAATAATCTTGCTGTACCAATGCGGAATCATAACCAAATCCTAAATAATCACTCGTACGTTGTTTTGAACCAATATTACTTTGATCACGATAAGGGCGATATAAATATTGAATGTGTGGCTCAAAAGTTTGAGTGTAATCTTTTAAGAAAGTGGTGTCCCGAGCTAATACAGTTTGTAAATCAAGCTTAAATTGCGGAATGACACGATTTATGTTTTTCTGAACCTCTTCCGCATTCACACTAGAACCCTTTTTCTGCTCGTAACGTGTGCCATAAAGTTTAGTTTCTACTTTCAAGCCACCATATTCATTTGACATTGATGAAGCCAAACTTGGTTCAATGTGAAAACGCCATGCCGTTGGCATGAGATCACTGTCATTATCAAAACGTACTGCTTGAGAATACCATTTAAAATCTAACCATCCATTAGCTAAATCATGTTTGTAATAATTAAAGTCCATTTGTGGCATCGCACGATAAGGACCAATAGATAGATTTTCATCAAAAACTTGGAACTGGCGCGCTGAAAGCGAGAAATTATAATTAGGTTTATAGTAAGCGATTCGCGCATACTGATCTGCATAGCCATCTGTGCTGCTACCGTATTGTGAATCAAAGTCGTTAAAGTAACGTTTATCACTCACTCGTGTATAATTTACATTAAAACGCCAGTTTTCTAAGAAGCTTGAACTGTGATTCCAATAGAATAAATGGCGTTTACGCTTATCACTAATATATTCATCATAACGATCTCGGCCTAGATATTCTCCTGCAACTTTTCCTTCCCCTATAGAGGTTAAATAGCGAAATTCACCATTTAATTGCCAACCACGATGCGACATGTATTTAGGCGTAACCGTCATGTCGTAATTCGGTGCAATATTCCAATAAATCGGTTGCATATACCAGAAACCATCACGGCTAGATGAGCCACCACTTGGAATCAATAATCCCGAACGACGGCGTTCACCAATTGGTAATTGTAAATAAGGGGTATAAAAAACAGGCACGCCATGCACTTTAAAACGTGCATGCCACATTTCAGCATATTCTTCTTTTACATATTGACGGATTTCTGATGCATCTACCGCCCAGGCATTATCACCTCGTAAACAAGAGGTAAATGTGGCATTTTTCATTACACGGTAATCATTTTGTAAATTGATATGTTCTGCCTTGCCTCTTCCTTGTCGCCCAACCAATTCATAATCCGCATTTGTAGCATGGCCGTCATGGCTATCTAAATTAAAATCAGCATTTTTCCCCAGCATATTAAGTTGATTATCTTTATAATCAAATCCACCTCGTATATAGGCAAAACGCTGTGGAGCTTGATGATTCCCCAATTGTTTCACTTCAACAGAATCAGCCATTAAATGGCGGTTTCCCTGTCTTACATCTACGTTACCTTGATATACGGCCTGTGTAGGCTGATTAATCTCTGCATCATCAGCTTCAATATAGACGGGTAAGGTATTTAAGTCCCCCTGTACCACTTCGCCAGTAAAGTGTGGTACCCCCATTAAACATTGATCACGTAAATCCGCCATACTTTGCTGACTGTAAAGTGCGGTGAAAATAGCAAGAGAAACTAAGGTTTGATTTTTATTCATAATGCCGTTCTGCTGTAAAAAATATCTACGATTATACGGGAAAAATGTGTTTCCGAATATTATTAACGATAACGATCTAAAAATTTGTAATACTGCACACCAATCTTTGTCGCAAGATCTTTGATAATTCGACCACCATAAACAGAAGGGACTTTCAGACTTTCAAAAATAGATAAGCGTTCATCATCACCTAAAATTGCCTCGGCTACAATTCGTCCTGCAAGCCCCGTCAAAGCAACACCGTGACCAGAATAACCATGAGCAAAATAAATGTGCGGAGAAATACGACCAAAATGTGGCGTTGAATTTAAGGTCATATCAATCGGACCTGCCCATCCATAATCGATCTTTACATTTTCAAGCTGCGGGAATACGCGCAACATATTTTTCCGCATAATCGCGACCATATCTTTTTCTGAGCTAGAATCACTACCAAAAAGCAGACGGTTGTCAGCACTCAAACGATAATAGTCTAATAATAAATTGTTATCGCACACAGACATGCCATTATTAATGACAGAATCAGCAACTGCTTGGCTTAACGGCTCTGTGGCGATAATAAAACTTTCTACAGGTAATATTTTACGATTAATTCCGTGATGAATAGATTTCGGGAGAGCATCAATATAAGCATTGGTGGCTAAAATAACGTCTTGAGAAATCACCGCACTTTTATCTGTTTTAACCTCAACGCAACCATTTTTCTCAACCATATCCACTACGGGAGATTGTTCAAAAATCTGAACACCCAGATCGACACAAGCTTTCGCTAAACCTAAACAATAATTAAGTGGATGCAAATGCCCTGAGTTACTATCAAATAAGCCCCCCACATAAATATCACTGCCTAAATGTTGTTTTAATTTGGCTTTATCCCAAAGCTGCATATTCTGATAGCCAAAATTCTCATGACTTTCTTTTTCAATTTCAATTAAGTCATCCATTCGACGTTCATTTAATGCCAATGTGGCATAGCCTTTTTTCCAGTCGCATTGAATGCCATATTTTTCAATACGCTCATCAATAATATCAATGGCCTCTAATGACATATTCCAAAGTTTATGCGCTTTATCTTCGCCAACTTGTTTAACGTATTCATCAATGCCTTCTTCAAAGCCATTAATTGCCTGCCCACCACTACGACCAGAAGCACCAAATCCTACTCGAGCACCCTCTAATACAATAACTTTTTTTCCTTTTTCCGCCAGTTCTAATGCCGCAGATAAACCAAAAAAGCCAGCTCCGATCACGCATACATCAGCATGTTCAATTTGAGTGAGCGGCGGGAATTGAAAATCTTGGTTACGAGAGTCGAAATAATAAGAGCGAACGTGTTCTTGATAGGCAAAATTAAGCATAAAAAATCTCTTAGGAAAAAACTGGCAAAATCTTACCCCGAAAGGGAAATATGTCAAACCTTTTACGAAAAAAATGCTATACTGCGCGCGCGCAAAATTTGTGCGTTTTATGATGAACGATAACCCTCGGAGGTCAATAAATTGAAAAAATTCTTTGCTCACTCACTCAAAAATCTTTTCCTTTCCACCACCGCACTTTTCGCGGCATCCGCTTTTGCCAATAACAAACTTTACGTCTATAACTGGACAGACTATGTACCTTCTGATTTAGTCGCACAGTTCTCTAAAGAAACCGGCATCGAGGTGATTTATTCTACCTTTGAAAGCAACGAAGAAATGTACGCGAAACTCAAACTTACTCAGAATACTGGCTCTGGCTATGATTTGGTGTTTCCATCAAGTTACTACGTAAATAAAATGATTAAGGAAAAGATGCTTCAACCGATTGATCAAAGTAAATTGACCAATATTCATCAAATCCCTAAACATTTATTAAATAAAGAATTCGACCCAGAAAATAAATATTCATTACCTTACGTTTACGGACTTACTGGTATTGAAGTTAATGCGGATGAGATTGATCCTAAAACCATCACCAGCTGGGCGGATTTATGGAAACCTGAATTTAAAGGTAAAGTTCTTATGACCAGTGATGCACGTGAAGTGTTCCACGTAGCATTATTGCTTGATGGTAAATCGCCAAATACCACCAATGAAGAAGACATCAAAACAGCTTATGAGCGTTTAGAAAAACTTTTACCAAATGTAGCAACCTTTAACTCTGACTCGCCAGAAGTCCCTTACGTACAAGGTGAAGCTGCAATTGGTATGATTTGGAATGGTTCTGCTTATTTAGCACATAAAGAAAATCCATCTCTCCAATTTGTGTATCCAAAAGAAGGGGCTATTTTCTGGATGGATAACTATGCGATTCCAACTACAGCAAAAAATGTTGAAGGCGCGCATAAGTTCATTGACTTCTTACTTCGTCCAGAAAATGCCAAAGTTGTGGTAGAACGCATGGGCTTTTCTATGCCAAATGAAGGAGTCAAAGCATTACTCAGCCCAGAAGTTGCCAACGATCCTAAACTATTTCCACCAGCATCAGAAGTAGAAAAAGGAATTATGCAAGGTGATGTTGGTGAAGCTGTCGATATTTATGAAAAATATTGGAGCAAATTAAAAACCAATTAATTTCTCAATTTAGAAAACAAAAAAGTGCGGTGAAAATTCACCGCACTTCTTGTATCAGAAAAGAAAATACTTAAAGAATAAAACGACTCAAATCTTCATTTTCAACAACGTCATTTAACGCTTCAGAAACATATTTTTCATCTATCACAATTTTCTCCCCCGCGCGTTCACTTGCGTCAAAAGAAATTCCGTCCATTAAACGCTCTAATACAGTATGTAAACGACGAGCACCAATATTCTCCGTTTTTTCATTCACTCTAAACGCTGATTCTGCAATTTTACTAATGCCATCTTGAGTAAACTCAACTTCCACACCTTCTGTTTTTATTAACTCACGATATTGCAATGTAAGTGATGCATTTGGTTCAGTTAAAATACGCTCAAAATCGTCTTTCGTCAGAGATTTTAATTCCACTCGGATTGGCAAACGACCTTGTAATTCTGGCAATAAATCAGATGGACGTGCTATTTGAAATGCACCAGAACAAATAAATAAAATATGATCCGTTTTTACCATACCATGTTTAGTATTCACGGTTGAACCTTCGATAATCGGTAATAAATCACGTTGTACGCCCTCACGCGAAACATCACCACCTGAATGCTCACCTTTTTTACAAATCTTATCAATTTCATCAATAAATACGATACCGTTTTGTTCTACCGCATCAATGGCTTGTTGCTTAAGCTCTTCTGGATTGATGAGCTTTGCCGCTTCATCATCTATTAAAACTTTCAACGCCTCTCTAATCTTCATTTTGCGTTTTTTAGTCTTCTCGCTACCTAAATTTTGAAAAAGCGACTGCAATTGACTTGTCATCTCTTCCATACCTGGAGGCGCCATAATTTCTACCCCCATTGATACTCCAGCAGATACATCAATTTCAATTTCTTTATCATCTAACTGCCCTTCACGTAGTTTTTTACGGAAGATTTGACGCGTACTAGCATTATCAGAATCCTGTACATTTCCCCACTGATCTTTTGCAGGAGGAAGTAACACATCTAAAATACGATTTTCTGCAGCATCTTGTGCACGCATACGATTTTTTTCTACCGCTTGTTGGCGAACCAACTTCAGGGAAACATCCGTAAGATCTCGGATAATAGAATCTACTTCTTTACCGACATACCCCACTTCAGTAAATTTGGTCGCTTCTACTTTGATAAATGGTGCATTAGCAAGTTTCGCTAGGCGACGTGCAATTTCTGTTTTACCTACGCCTGTTGGACCAATCATTAAAATATTTTTCGGCGTTACTTCTTGACGAAGTTCTTCAGTTAACTGCATGCGGCGCCAGCGGTTACGCAATGCTATCGCCACTGCACGCTTAGCCTCATTTTGTCCAATAATATGTGCATCTAATTCAGAAACGATTTCACGAGGAGTCATTGACATAAATTATCCTTTATATAATGAAAATGTAGGAGAAATGCTTTTATTAACATGGATCACCATTTCATATTTGTATATGAAATTCGATTTTCACACCTACATGAGTAAGTTTATACTTCTTCAATAACGTGGTTATGGTTACTGTAAATATCGATATCACCCGCTATTTTTAGCGCTTCCGCGACGATTTCTTTTGCGGTTAAATCATTTTGAGTTCTAAGCAAGGCAAGTGCAGCAGCTTTTGCGTAGTTACCACCAGAACCGATAGCCAACACATCAAACTCGGGCTCAATTACATCACCAGAACCCGATACAAGTAAAAAATCGCTGTCATTTGCTACAATCATCATGGCCTCTAGTTTGCGTAATGAGCGCTCTGTACGCCATTCTTTTGCCAACTCCACCGCAGATTTAACTAAGTGTCCTTGATGCAATTCTAATTTTTTCTCAAATAAGTCTCGTAAAATAAAAGCATCAGCAGTAGAACCAGCAAAACCGGTCACTACTTTATCTTTATATAAACGGCGCACTTTACGTACACTTCCTTTTTCCACACAGTTACCAAGTGTTGCTTGTCCATCTCCACCAATTGCCACTTTGCCATTTTTACGAACACATACAATCGTTGTCATTGTTCTATCCTTTATTAAATAAAAGTTTTTCGTTATATGGTGATGAATTATCAGAATTCAAGTTAAAATATATATTGTATATTTATTCATCAAAAGAAATTAAAAAATGTGATCATGATCATATTTTAACATCGAAAACGATTGCTTCTAATTGATTGACGCAATAAAAAGCGTATTATGACGCAGATTTTAAACCCAACCTAGAAGGATTCTCTATGAAAAATTTAATGAAATTATCTTTAGTGGCATTGTTAACTGCCGCTGCGATTCCCGCCATGGCTGGCAAAACTGAACCTTATACACAATCTGGTACAAATGCGCGTGAAATGTTGCAAGAGCAACCAATTCACTGGATTTCAGTAGATCAAATTAAAAAAGAATTAGAAGGCAAAGGCCCAATTAATGTCAGCTTTGATATTGATGATACCGTACTTTTCACCAGCTCTTGTTTCTATTATGGTCAACAAAAATATTCTCCAGGTAAACAAGACTATTTGAAAAACCAAGATTTCTGGAATGAAGTTAACGCGGGTTGTGATAAATATTCCATTCCAAAACAAATCGCTGCTGATTTGATCAAAATGCATCAAGAACGTGGAGACCAAATTTACTTTATTACAGGTCGTACTGCAGGGAACGTGGATGGCGTAACACCTGTATTACAAAAAGCGTTTGATATTAAAAATATGCACCCTGTTGAATTTATGGGCGGACGTGAACGCACAACTAAATACAACAAAACCCCGGGCATTATTGCGCATAAAGTTAGTATTCACTATGGCGACAGCGATGATGATGTGTTAGCAGCTAAAGAAGCGGGTATTCGCGGTATTCGTTTAATGCGTGCAGCAAACTCAACTTATCAACCAATGCCGACTTTAGGTGGCTACGGTGAAGAAGTGTTAATCAATTCAAGCTATTAATTGACCGCACTTTAACAACAAAAAAGGCAAGTTAGGATTCCTAGCTTGCCTTTTGTTTTACCACTTAATTAGTGCTTAGTTTGACCTTCTTCAGATTTTTCTTCTGCATTTTCTGCTTGTTGACGATTCATATATTCAACAAACAATGCATCAAAGTTTACTGGAGATAAATTCAACGCAGGGAACGTGCCGCGATTGACTAAGTTAGACACTAATTCACGCGCATAAGGGAAAAGCATATTCGGGCATTGAGAAGTTAAACAATGCGCCATTTGAACATCTTCTAAACCGCTAATAGTGAATACGCCCGCTTGTTTTACTTCACAAATAAATGCGACATCACCACTATCTTCAAGTGTAGTTTCAACAGAAATGTTTAATACCACTTCATATAAGTCATCACCAACTTGGGTTGTTTCGGTGCTTAAATCAAAACCAAGTTTTGGTTTCCATTCTTGTTGGAAAATATGTGGAAGATTTGGTGCTTCAAAAGACACATCTTTCACATAAATACGTTGAATTTGAAGAACGGGTTGTTGTTCTTCTGTTACTGCAACGTCTTGTTTTTGTTCTGACATTTTCTATTCCTTATTATTTATGTTTTTTAACTAAAGGTAAATTTGCCGCTACCCATGCAGAAATGCCTTCTTTTAACACAAACACACGATTAAAACCTTGTTTCGCTAAAAGTGCAGCTGAAGCTGGTGTGGAAACACCGTTAATATCTACCAACACAATTGCTTTCTCTTTGTGTTGTTCAATTTTACCGATGTTTTGATTTTTAATTTCGCTTGGAAGTAAATTAATGCTATCAATGATATGACCACGTTGAAATTCTTCAATACTACGTAAATCCACCACAATAGCCTCATCCGCATTGATTAAACGAATAACCTCATTGTGAGTGATGACTTTAAATTTACTCGTTGCGCCTTTATAGAAGGTATAAATTACCATCACGAAAATCGCAAACCAAGAAACCGCTAAAAGAGAATGTTTTTGAGCAAACTCTGTTGCCATTGGGATAAATTCTTGCATTGTTTTCTCTACTAATCAAGTACGTCAAAATAGGGCTCAAGTATAACCGCACTTGGGTTATCTTTCAAAAAAATTATGCTTAAATTCCGTACTTGTATAAAGGTTATACAATCAACAAAAAATTATGTGATCGGGATCATAAATTTACATTTTCATTATTCAGAATAGCTCAATTTAGTTAGATGATTAGAAAGTAATTTTTATTCATTAGGAGAAATCTATGAAATTAACTAAATTAGCCTTATGTACTTTATTTGGTCTAGGTATTTCAATAGCAAATGCAGCAAACTTGCCAAATATTACAATCTTAGCAACGGGTGGTACCATTGCAGGAAGCGGACAAAGTTCGGTAAATTCTGCATATAAAGCTGGACAATTAAGTATTGATACTTTAATTGAAGCAGTACCAGAAATGAAAAATATTGCCAACATTAAAGGTGAGCAAATTGTAAAAATAGGTTCACAAGACATGAATGACGAAGTCTGGCTAAAACTTGCAAAAGCCATCAATAGTCAATGTAAAAGTACTGATGGATTTGTCATTACCCATGGTACAGATACCATGGAAGAGACAGCTTATTTCTTAGATTTAACCGTAAAATGTGAAAAACCGGTTGTTCTCGTAGGAGCAATGCGTCCAGCAACAGAAAAAAGTGCTGATGGCCCATTAAATCTTTACAATGCAGTTGTCGTTGCAGCAGACAAAAAATCGAGTGGTCGTGGCGTTTTAGTCGCAATGAACAATGAAGTACTAGGTGCTCGTGATGTCACAAAAACCAGTACTACCGCAGTGCAAACTTTTCATTCACCAAATTATGGTTCTCTAGGCTATATTCATAACAGCAAAGTGGACTATGAACGTTCCCCAGAAAGCAAACACACCATCAACACTCCGTTTAATGTAGAAAAATTAAATAGCCTACCAAAAGTGGGGATTATTTATGCTTATTCAAATGCACCAGTTGAACCATTAAACTCATTACTCAATGCTGGCTATCAAGGGATTGTATCTGCTGGAGTTGGCAATGGAAATGTTAATGCTGCACACTTAGAGCGCTTAGAAAAAGCCGCAAAAGATGGGGTCATTGTAGTCCGTTCTTCTCGTGTACCAACTGGCTATACAACTCGTGACGCTGAAGTTGATGATAGTAAATATGGCTTTGTAGCATCAGGTACTTTAAATCCACAAAAAGCCCGCGTACTCTTGCAATTAGCTTTAACTCAAACTAAAGATCCAAAAGTAATTCAACAATATTTCGAAGACTTCTAAGAGCAATTGTAAGAAACAAAAGTGCGGTTAGAAATAACTGTACTTTTGACTACAATTTATTGATCCATGTTATGGAATCGATACCTATTTGTTGCTATATTAGTCGCTGTTTTAACAAATAAAACAAAGATGTTTTTTTAATTAACTTAGGGGGCAGTATGTCTGCAATGTTCTTACTACAATTTGCCATCGTATTATTGTGTATCTTTGTGGGTGCACGTGTAGGTGGTATCGGTTTAGGTGTATTTGGTGGTTTAGGCCTTGCTATTCTTTCTTTTGGCTTTGGTCTAAAACCAGCAGGTTTACCTATTGATGTTATGTTTATGATTATGGCTGTAGTGGCAGCGGCGGCAGCAATGCAAGCAGCCGGCGGTTTAGACTACATGATCAAAATCGCAACCAAAATCTTACGTCGTAATCCTAAACACATTACGTTTATCGCTCCAGCAGTAACTTGGTTATTCACTTTCTTAGCGGGTACTGGCCATGTAGCATATTCTGTATTACCAGTTATCGCTGAAGTGAGCCGTCAAAACGGTATCCGTCCAGAACGTCCAATGTCAATGGCGGTAATCGCATCACAATTTGCTATCGTAGCAAGCCCTATTGCGGCAGCTGTTGTAGCGGTCGTGGCTTACCTTGAACCTCAAGGCATCCATCTTGGCGATGTATTGATGGTAACTATTCCTTCAACCATCTTAGGTATTTTTATTGCTTGTTTATTTGTAAACAAAATGGGTAAAGAATTAAAAGATGATCCGGAATATCAACGTCGTTTAAATGATCCAAAATATGCAGATACTTTTGCTTCTACCACTTCAGTCAAAGAAGTAGAAGTGGGCAAAACAGCTAAAATTTCTGTTTCTTTATTCTTATTTGGTTCATTACTTGTTGTAATCATGGGTGCGGTTCCATCTTTACGTCCAGTATTTGATGGTAAACCAATGGGGATGGCACACACTATCGAAATCATTATGTTAGCGATTGGTGCGTTAATTATCTTAACTTGTAAACCAGATGGCACTGAAATCACTAAAGGTTCTGTATTCCACGCAGGTATGCGTGCAGTAATCGCAATCTTCGGTATTGCATGGTTAGGCGACACGTTAATGCAAGCGCACATGACAGAAGTAAAAGAAATGGTGAAAGGCTTAGTTGAAACTGCACCATGGGCATTCGCTTTCGCACTATTTGTACTTTCAGTATTAGTAAACAGCCAAGGCGCAACAGTAGCAACATTGTTCCCACTTGGTATCGCATTAGGTATCCCAGCGCCAGTATTAATCGGTGTATTTGTGGCAGTAAATGGTTACTTCTTTATTCCTAATTACGGTCCAATCATTGCATCCATTGACTTTGATACTACGGGCACAACCAAAATTGGTAAATATATTTTAAACCATAGCTTTATGATTCCTGGTTTATTAAGCATGCTTTTCTGCTTATTAATCGGTTTAGGTCTTTCTCACATTCTTCTTTAAGATGTGATTCAATAACAATCCTCCTATATATTGAATTTTGCTTATCAGATTTATTCATTATATAGTGAGGATTTTTCTATTTATCATTCACTTAAACTATTTCCCGTCATACAAATAGCATATAACTTTTATAACCAAACTTTGAGTAGCTATAATAAAAAAGCCCCTTTCGGGGCTTTTTTCATCTCATTTGGAAAATTAATCTTCCATTTCTGAATTTAATAATGCAGCAAGATTTTGTGTAGCATCATCTGCGATCATTTCAAATTCATCAGCGATATCAGCATCACTTGCGAAAGCAGAAGCTACATCTTCCGCTGCTAACGTTGCTAAATCAGCCGCTTTTTGACGATTTTTAACTCGGCTTTGATGATACGCAAAACCTGTACCCGCTGGGATTAAACGACCTACAATTACGTTCTCTTTCAAGCCACGTAATTCATCACGTTTACCTGCCACTGCTGCTTCGGTAAGAACACGAGTAGTTTCTTGGAACGACGCTGCTGAGATGAAGGATTCAGTCGCAAGAGACGCTTTAGTGATACCCAATAATTCGCGTTCAAACTCAACCGGTGGTTTACCTTCTGCTTCACGTTGACGGTTGATGATTTTCACGCGAGCAACTTCGACTTGTTCCCCTTCTAGGAATTCTGAGTCGTAAGCTTTGGTAATTACTGCCTTACGTAACATTTGACGAACGATAACTTCGATATGTTTATCGTTGATTTTTACCCCTTGTAAGCGGTAAACATCTTGTACTTCGTTCACGATGTATTCAGTTACTGCACGCACGCCACGTAAACGTAAAATATCATGTGGTGTTTCAGCACCATCAGAAATTACGTCTCCACGTTGTACCATTTCACCTTCAAATACGTTGAGCTGACGCCATTTTGGAATCATTTCTTCGTAAGTCTCGCCTTCCGCAGGAGTAATTAATAAACGGCGTTTACCTTTGGTTTCTTTACCGAAAGACACGATACCAGAAATTTCAGCCAAGATAGCTGGTTCTTTTGGTTTACGTGCTTCAAATAAATCTGCAACGCGCGGTAGACCACCGGTAATATCTTTAGTACCCACAGACTCTTGCGGAATACGTGCTAATGGTTCACCCACTTTTACTGCTGCGCCATCGTCTAAACTTACGATTGCTTTACCCGGTAAGAAGTACTGTGCAAGAACATCAGTTTCAGGTAAGAAAATATCGTTACCATTTGCATCAACCAATTTAATGGTTGGACGTAAATCTTTACCAGCAGTAGCACGTTCACCCACATCTTGAACCACGATTGATGATAAACCTGTTAATTCATCGGTTTGACGCGTTACAGTTAAGCCATCAATAATATCAACGAATTTCACAAAACCAGATACTTCAGAGACAACTGGCATTGTATGTGGATCCCAATTTGCGATAGTTTCTCCAGCCGTTACATCTTGACCGTCACCTTTGCTTAACACCGCACCGTAAGGCACTTTATAGTGTTCTTTAGTACGACCAAATGCATCGGTAATAGTTAATTCAGTATTACGAGAAGTTAATACTAATTTACCTTCATCATTAGTAACGAATTTTGCATTCATTAAGTGTAATGTACCAGTGTTTTTAACTTGTACACTCGATTCTTTTGCTGCCGCAGACGCCGCACCACCGATATGGAACGTACGCATGGTTAACTGTGTACCCGGCTCACCGATAGATTGAGCAGCGATAACACCTACTGCTTCACCTTGGTTGATGAGGTGACCACGAGCTAAGTCACGACCATAACATTTCGCACATACACCAAAATCAGTATCACAAGTTACAACAGAACGTACTTTTACGCTGTCTACAGAGTTTGCATCCAACACATCACAGAGTTTTTCATCTAATAACGTGTTACGAGGAATTAATACTTCTTCTGTACCTGGTTTTAAAATATCTTCTGCAGCTACACGACCTAACACTAATTCACGAAGTGGAACTTTTTCATCACCACCTTCGATTAATGGGGTCATGACTAAGCCTTCGTGCGTACCACAGTCATCTTCTACGATCACTAAGTCTTGTGCTACGTCAACTAAACGACGAGTTAAATAACCTGAGTTCGCTGTTTTTAATGCGGTATCCGCCAAACCTTTACGCGCACCGTGGGTTGAAATAAAGTACTGTAATACGTTCAAACCTTCACGGAAGTTTGCTGTAATTGGGGTTTCAATGATCGAACCATCTGGACGAGCCATCAAACCACGCATACCAGCTAACTGACGAATCTGCGCTGCAGAACCACGAGCACCAGAATCAGCCATCATAAAAATACTGTTAAAGGATGCTTGTTTTTCAGGATTACCTTCGCGATTGATGACTTCTTCCTGAGATAAGTTTTCCATCATCGCTTTCGCTACGCGCTCATTTGCCGCTGCCCAAATATCGATTACTTTATTATAGCGTTCGCCTGCAGTCACAAGACCTGATTGGAATTGTTCTTGGATCTCTGCCACTTCTTCTTCCGCAGCAGAAATAATTTCGTATTTCTTCGCTGGAATTTCCATATCATCAATACCAACTGATGAACCTGAACGTGCCGCATAAGCAAAACCGGTATACATAATTTGGTCAGCAAACATTACCGCTTCTTTTAAACCTAAACGACGATAAGCTTCGTTAATCAGTTTAGAAATGGCTTTTTTACCTAATGTTTGGTTGAACAATGAATAAGGCATACCTTGTGGTGCAATCATCCATAAAATCGCACGACCGATAGTTGTATCAGTAAGCGTGGTTTTCGCATCAAATTCGCCAGCTTCATTCTTCACATATTCAGTAATACGTACTTTCACGCGAGAATGTAATTCTGCTTCACCTGTACGATATGCTTTTTCAGCTTCGCGAGGATCTTGCAATAACATGCCTTCGCCTTTACCGTTCACTTTTTCGCGGGTCATATAGTAAAGACCTAATACCACGTCTTGTGATGGAACGATAATAGGATCACCGTTTGCTGGTGAAAGCACGTTGTTGGTTGACATCATCAATGCACGAGCTTCTAATTGAGCTTCAAGCGTTAATGGAACATGTACCGCCATTTGGTCACCATCGAAGTCCGCGTTGAACGCCGCACAAACGAGTGGGTGCAACTGAATCGCTTTACCTTCGATTAAGATCGGTTCAAACGCTTGGATACCCAAACGGTGAAGTGTTGGCGCACGGTTCAATAGAATTGGGTGTTCACGAATAACTTCTGCAAGAATATCCCAAACGATCGCATCTTCACGCTCAACCATTTTCTTAGCCGCTTTGATTGTCGTTGCATAACCACGGCTTTCTAATTTAGCGTAGATAAACGGACGGAATAATTCCAATGCCATTTTCTTAGGTAAACCACATTGGTGTAAGTGCAAGTATGGACCTACAGTGATTACAGAACGACCTGAATAGTCAACACGTTTACCTAATAAGTTTTGACGGAAACGACCTTGTTTACCTTTGATCATATCCGCTAATGATTTTAATGGACGACGGTTAGAACCCGTAATTGCACGACCACGACGACCATTATCTAATAATGCATCAACAGATTCTTGTAACATACGTTTTTCGTTGCGCACAATAATATCTGGCGCAATTAAATCTAATAAACGTTTTAAACGGTTGTTACGGTTGATCACGCGACGATATAAATCGTTCAGATCTGAAGTCGCAAAACGACCACCATCAAGCGGCACTAATGGACGTAAATCTGGTGGAAGAACTGGTAATACAGTCATTACCATCCACTCTGGTTTATTACCAGATTGAACAAATGCTTCTAATAATTTTAAGCGTTTAGTGATTTTTTTACGTTTAGTTTCAGAGTTAGTTTCTTGTAATTCTTCACGTAATTTTTCACATTCAACTTCAAGATCCATACCTTTTAAGAGATCTTGAATCGCTTCAGCACCCATTTTCGCCTCAAATTCATCTTGCCAACGATCTTCAGCATCAAGGTATTGTTCTTCAGTTAATAATTGACCGCGCTCTAAATCAGTCATACCCGGTTCGGTCACAATGTACATTTCAAAGTAAAGTACACGTTCAATATCGCGCAATGGCATATCTAAAAGTAAACCAATACGAGACGGCAATGATTTTAAGAACCAAATATGTGCAACTGGCGATGCAAGTTCAATGTGGCCCATACGTTCACGACGAACTTTAGTTTGGGTAACTTCAACACCACATTTTTCACAAATCACACCACGGTGTTTTAAACGTTTATATTTACCACATAAACATTCGTAATCTTTTACAGGCCCGAAGATACGCGCACAGAAAAGACCATCACGTTCAGGTTTGAACGTACGGTAGTTAATGGTTTCAGGTTTCTTCACTTCACCAAATGACCAAGAACGGATCATATCTGGGGAAGCTAACCCAATTTTAATCACATCAAAATCTTCACTGGTTTTTGATTGTGCTTTTAAAAACTTAACTAAGTCTTTCACAAATGTTCTCCTGTCGGAGTTAAAGGTTTAAAGTGCGGTTGAAAATTTCGATGTTTTTCCACCGCACTTCGGCGATTTTTCTTTCGTAAGGCGAGTGAATCATAAATTCTTCACTCCCCTACTGATTACTCTTCGTCTAACTCGATATTTAAACCAAGTGAGCGGATTTCTTTCATAATTACATTGAAAGATTCCGGTGTGCCTGGGTCCATGTGTTGGTTACCACTTACGATGTTTTTATACATCTTCGTACGACCATTCACATCATCCGATTTCACCGTTAACATTTCTTGTAAGGTGTAAGCTGCACCGTATGCTTCAAGTGCCCATACCTCCATCTCACCGAAACGTTGACCACCGAATTGAGCTTTACCACCCAATGGTTGTTGTGTAACAAGGCTATAAGAACCCGTTGAACGAGCATGCATTTTGTCATCAACTAAGTGGTTCAATTTGAGCATGTACATATAACCTACGGTTACTGGACGCTCGAATTTCTCACCTGTACGGCCATCATATAAAGTTATTTGACCTGAAGTTGGTAATCCACCAAGTTTTAATAGCTCTTTGATTTCAGCTTCAGCTGCACCATCAAATACTGGTGTCGCAACTGGTAAACCTTTACGTAGATTTTCAGCTAAACGCAATACTTCTTCATCTGTGAAGGTACTTAAATCCACTTTTTGTGAGCCATTACCTAAGTCATACGCTTTTTGGATATAACCACGTAATTTTTCCACTTCTTGTTTTTGTTTGAGCATTGCATTGATTTGATCACCAACACCTTTCGCTGCTAAACCTAAGTGGGTTTCAAGGATCTGACCAATGTTCATACGAGATGGTACGCCCAATGGGTTTAATACGATCTCAACTGGTTGGCCATTCTCATCGTATGGCATATCTTCAACTGGGTTAATTTTCGAGATAACACCTTTGTTACCATGACGACCCGCCATTTTATCACCCGGTTGGATTTGACGTTTCACCGCGAGGTAAACTTTAACCACTTTTAACACGCCCGGTGCAAGATCATCACCTTTGATAATTTTCTTACGTTTCACTTCAAGTTTATGTTCAAACTCTTTACGAAGTTCTTCGTATTGCTCTGCAAGCTGTTCTAATTGATTTTGTTTTTCTTCATCTGCAATGGTTTGTTCTAACCATTTAGTACGCTCTAATTTATCTAATTGAGCAACATCAACACCACAAGAGATAAGAAGATTACGAACACGTGCGAATAAGCCGGCTTCCAAGATTTCCAATTCATCAGAAAGGTCTTTTTTCGCTTGTTTTAATTGCATTTCTTCAATTTCTAGTGCGCGTTTGTCTTTTTCCACGCCATCGCGGGTGAAGACTTGAACATCAATTACCGTACCCGTTACGCTATTTGGTACGCGCAATGAAGAATCTTTCACGTCAGATGCTTTTTCACCAAAGATTGCGCGTAAAAGTTTTTCTTCCGGGGTTAATTGAGTTTCACCTTTAGGCGTTACTTTACCTACTAAGATGTCACCACCTTTAACCTCTGCACCAACATAAACAATACCAGATTCATCAAGTTTGCTTAACGCTGACTCACCTACGTTTGGAATATCAGCCGTAATTTCTTCTGCACCTAACTTGGTATCACGGGCAACACAAGATAATTCTTGAATATGGATAGTAGTGAAACGGTCTTGTTGAACAACACGTTCAGAAACTAACATTGAGTCTTCGAAGTTATAACCGTTCCAAGGCATGAACGCCACGCGAATATTTTGACCTAATGCAAGCTCACCTAAATCAGTCGAAGGACCGTCTGCTAATACTTCACCACGATTGATTGGATCGCCTAAATTCACACAAGGAATTTGGTTAATACAAGTATTTTGGTTAGAACGGGTATATTTGATTAAGTTATAAATATCAATACCTGCTTCACCTGCAATGGTTTCATCTTCATTTACTTTAATCACGATACGAGAAGCATCGACGTACTGAACTGTACCACCGCGTTTTGCAACAACCGCAACACCTGAGTCAAGTGCGATTGGTTTTTCCATACCTGTACCAACTAATGGTTTGTCAGCACGTAATGTTGGAACTGCTTGACGTTGCATGTTCGCACCCATCAAAGCACGGTTCGCATCGTCGTGCTCAAGGAATGGAATTAATGCAGCCGCAACAGATACCACTTGTTGTGTCGAAACGTCCATATAGTGAATATCTTCAGGTTTATATAAACCAGATTCACCACGTTCACCACGCGCCGTTACAAACGCATCTCTAAAGCGATTGTTTTCGTCAAGGTTTGAGTTTGCCTGCGCAATGATGTAGTTTGCTTCATCGATAGCAGATAAATATTCAATTTCTTCGGTAACTTGACCATCCACTACTTTACGATATGGGGTTTCTAAGAAACCGTAATCGTTAGTACGGGCGAACGCAGAAAGGGAGTTAATCAAACCGATGTTTGGACCTTCAGGGGTTTCAATTGGACATAAACGACCATAGTGAGTGTTATGTACGTCACGTACCTCAAAGCCAGCACGTTCACGCGTTAAACCGCCCGGACCTAATGCAGAAATACGACGTTTGTGTGTCACTTCTGATAATGGGTTGTTTTGGTCCATAAATTGCGAAAGTTGTGAAGAACCAAAGAATTCTTTCACCGCTGCAGAGATTGGTTTTGGATTAATTAAGTCTTGTGGTGTGATTGCATCTAAATCACCTAAAGATAAGCGTTCTTTCACCGCTCTTTCTACACGCACTAAACCGATACGGAATTGGTTTTCTGCCATTTCACCTACGCTACGGATACGACGGTTACCTAAGTGGTCAATATCATCCACTTCGCCACGACCATTACGGATATCGATCAATTTACGCATTACCGCAATAATATCTTCATTGCTTAAAATGCCTGAACCTTCACCTTCTGCGATCGCTAAAGAGCGGTTGAATTTCATACGACCCACGGCAGATAAATCATAACGCTCTGCAGAGAAGAATAGATTGTTGAATAACGCCTCTGAAGATTCCGGTGTTGGTGGTTCACCTGGACGCATCATACGATAAATCTCGTAAAGTGCACTGGTTTTGTCATAAGTTGGGTCTACACGTAGCGTTTCAGAAATATATGGACCATAATCTAAATCATTAGTAAATAAAGTTTCGATCGTGGTGTAACCTGCTTGCGCTAATTTTGCAAGAGTCTCTAAAGAAATCTCGCCGTTTGCAGGGCAAATAATTTCACCAGACTCTAAATCAACATAATCTTTCGACGCAACTTTACCTAAAATATATTCAGAAGGCACAACGACTTGTGAAATTTTATCTTTTTCTAATGCTTTAATATGGCGTGCGGTAATACGACGACCACGTTCAACATAAACTTTGCCATTTGCTTCAATATCAAAAGAAGCTGTTTCACCACGTAAACGTTCTGGCACTAAAGTCATTAATAATTTATCGCCAGCGATTTCAAAGGTAATTTTATCGAAGAATAAGTTTAAGATTTCTTCAGTGGTATAGCCTAATGCACGAAGAATAATTGTTGCCGGTAATTTACGACGACGGTCAATACGTGCAAATAAGTTATCTTTTGGATCGAATTCAAAATCTAACCAAGAACCACGGTAAGGAATGATGCGTGCGTTATAAAGCACTTTACCTGAAGAATGGGTTTTACCTTTGTCAGAATCGAAGAATACGCCTGGACTACGGTGTAATTGTGAAACGATAACACGCTCAGTACCATTAATTACGAAGGTACCGTTATCAGTCATTAATGGGATTTCACCCATATAAACTTCATTTTCTTTAATATCTTTGACTGCGCGTGAAGAAGATTCTTTATCGTAGCTCACTAAACGTAATTTTACACGTAAGCCCGCTGCATAAGTTGAGCCACGAATTTGGCACTCACGTACATCAAATTCAGGTTCTTCTAAACGATAATCTACATATTGTAATTCTGTATAGCCATTATTGCTTACAATAGGGAATACAGAACGGAATGCCGCTTCTAAACCTTGCTGACCTTCAGGATCTTTTTGAATAAATTTATCAAAAGAATCCAACTGAATGGTTAATAAATAAGGAACATTTAAAACTTGCGGACGTTTACCGAAATCTTTACGAATTCGTTTTTTTTCAGAATAGGAGTAACCCATTGGTTTTCCTCTGCTAACTGTTCAGTGACCTAGCCACAAACTAACTGTGACGTGAATGACCGTTAAAATGACCGCACTCTGAACCTTACTTCTGTAGTGGGGTGACAACTCAAATTACATAGGACGACAACTTGAGCAAAACAACGACAAATAACGGTGAATCTGCCATTGCATGGATGTGCTTTCTATCAAAAACACGGTTAAATTAAACAATAAAAGGTCAAAATTGATTAAAAATCAATCTAAATCTTTGCTAATTTTAAGGCGGTAAATTTTAAATGAATGCAGCTTTCTCGTCAAGTTTAAAACTTATGGAGAAATTTTATGAAATAAAAAACCGCACTTTCAAAAAGTGCGGTTTAAAATCTATCAATTCTTTAAATTATAAAGAAGCTTGATCAACAGCAACACCTGCACCCATAGTAGTAGAGATGCTTACTTTCTTGATGAAGATACCTTTAGCAGTAGTTGGTTTTGCTTTGTTTAAAGCAGCCAATAATGCTTGAAGGTTTTCTTTTAATTGAACTTCAGAGAAGTTTGCTTTACCGATAGTGGTGTGGATGATACCGTTTTTATCATTACGATAACGGATCTGACCAGATTTAGCATTTTTAACTGCTTCAGCAACGTTTGGTGTTACGGTACCAACTTTAGGGTTTGGCATTAAACCACGTGGGCCTAATACTTGACCTAATTGACCAACAACACGCATTGCATCAGGAGAAGCGATAACAACATCAAAGTTCATTTCGCCTTTTTTGATTTGCTCTGCTAAATCTTCCATACCTACTAAATCAGCACCAGCTGCTTTAGCTGCATCTGCGTTAGCACCTTGAGTGAACACAGCTACGCGTACTTCACGACCAGTACCGTGTGGTAATACAGTTGCACCACGAACGTTTTGGTCAGATTTACGAGGATCGATACCTAAGTTTACTGCAACGTCAACACTTTCAACGAATTTAGCTGTTGCGAATTGTTTTAATACTGCGATCGCTTCGTTGATTTCGTATGCTTTAGTAGAATCTACGCCAGCTTTGATTGCTTTCATTTTTTTAGTCAATTTAGCCATCGTATTATTCCTCCACCACTAAGCCCATAGAGCGAGCAGTACCAGCAATTGATTTCATTTTGGTTTCGATAGTCGCGCCAGTCATATCTGCTGCTTTAGTTTCAGCGATTTGACGAACTTGATCTAAAGTTACTTTACCCACTTTATCTTTGTTCGGTTTACCAGAACCAGATTTGATACCTGCAGCTTTTTTCAATAATACTGCTGCTGGTGGAGTTTTAGTTACGAAAGTAAATGAACGGTCTGCATATACAGTGATAACAACCGGAATTGGTAAACCTTTTTCTAAGCTCTCAGTACGAGCGTTAAATGCTTTACAGAATTCCATGATGTTCACACCTTGTTGACCTAATGCAGGACCAACTGGTGGTGATGGGTTTGCCATACCAGCTGCAACTTGCAACTTAACGTAGGCTTGGACTTTTTTTGCCATTTTAGTTTTCCTCTAATTGGGTAATAACGCTATTAAATAGCTCCCCGATAATTTTCAGTACAACATTCATTGCACCACACAAAAATATGAGCCGCGAACGGCTCATAATGGGTGCGGATTATATAAAAAGTGCGGTTGTTTTTCAAGCACTTCTTAAATCCACTATAAGAAATTATTGTGCATCACCAATTAATACTGAATCCAACGCAATTTCAATCATATCATTGAATGTTAATTGACGTTCTTCTGCTGTGGTTTGTTCATGTGTACGAATATGGTCAGACACAGTACAAATCGTTAAGGCTTTCGCACCATATTCTGCAGCCACACCATAAATTCCGGCAGCTTCCATTTCCACGCCTAAGATGCCGTATTTTTCCATTACATCGAACATTTCAACATCAGGCGTATAGAATAAATCTGCCGAGAATAAGTTACCGACACGAACAGCCTTGCCTTTTGCTTTTGCAGCTTGAACAGCGGCTTGTGCCATATCGAAGTCAGCAATAGCTGCAAAGTCGTTATCTTTGAAACGAATACGGTTTACTTTTGAATCAGTACATGCACCTAAACCGATAATCACATCACGTACTTTTACGTCCATACGAACAGCGCCACAAGAACCTACACGGATAATTTTTTTCACACCGTATTCAGTGATTAATTCTTTCGCGTAAATAGAGCAAGATGGAATCCCCATACCGTGGCCCATAATAGAAATCTTACGACCTTTATAAGTCCCAGTAAAACCAAGCATATTACGAACATTTGTTACTTCTACTGCATCTTGCAAAAACGTTTCTGCAATGTATTTTGCACGAAGTGGATCGCCTGGCATTAAAACAACATCAGCAAATGCACCTTCAGGCGCGTTAATATGTGGAGTCATAATTTTCCTTCCTTTTTTCAAATGTAAAAATAAAAAGTGCGGTCATTTTTCACCGCACTTATCCGAGAATTAAAGCGCTGCAGCACCAAGTCCGATGAACAAGCCAGCAATCGTTGCACTCATTAAGTTTGCTAAAGTACCTGCGATTACCGCTTTCAAGCCTAAACGTGCCACATCACTACGACGGTTTGGCGCCATTCCACCTAAACCACCGATTAAGATTGCAATTGAGCTGAAGTTAGCAAAACCACAAAGTGCGAAAGTAATAATTGCTTTAGTTTTTTCAGTTAATACAATCGCAGAATCTGGTTGTAAGTATTTTGCAAATTCAAGATAACCTACGAATTCGTTAACGGCTAATTTCATCCCGATCATTTGTCCTGCGATACCGGCCTCAGTGCCGTCAGTTACACCGATTAAATATGCTAATGGTTTGAAAACTAAACCAAAGATAGATTGTAAAGTTACGTCGCCATAGCCAAACCAGCCACCAACGCCACTTAAAATACCGTTAATTAATGCAATTAAACCAACGAATGCGATTAACATTGCACCTACGTTTAACGCAAGTTGCATACCTGCACTCGCACCGCCCGCCATTGCTTCAAGTACGTTAGTTGGTTTTTCTGAATCATTGTCTTCTGGTTGTTTATCAGAGAATTGTTCTGTTTGTGGGAACATTAATTTCGCAAATAACAAACCTGCTGGAGCCGCCATAAATGACGCAGCGATTAAGTATGTCAATGGCACGCCCATTCCAGCATACCCCGCCATTACTGAACCCGCGATAGACGCCGTACCACCCACCATGATGGCAAATAATTCAGATTGGGTCATATTTTTAATGTAAGGGCGAACCACCAATGGTGCTTCAGTTTGACCTACGAAGATGTTCGCAGCAGCTGACATGGATTCTGCTTTTGACGTACCCAATGCTTTTTGTAATGCACCACCTAATACTTTAATTACCACTTGCATAATGCCAAGATAATAAAGCACTGAGATTAAGCCAGAGAAGAACACAATAATTGGTAATACTTTCACTGCAAAAATGAAACCTGAAGGTTTGCTTGGATCAGCTAAACCACCAAATACAAAGTTAATACCTTCGTTACCGTAAGCAATAACATTTGATACGGCATCAGCAGTTGCACCAAGTGCTTGTTTACCTGCTGGCACATATAAAATAAGGGCGGCAAATCCAACTTGGATTGCTAACGCCCCGAGCACGGTTCTGATACTAATCGCTTTACGATTATTGGAAAGTAACACGGCAATAGCGATTAATACGACCATTCCCAAAATGCTGCTTAACACACTCATTTGATTCCCCTAGATTGGTTAAGTTAATAAAAAAATCGGCTTATTCTACTTGTTTTCTCACAAAAAGTCGGCGAATTTTCACCGCACTTTCTTGTAAGCGACTACAAAATAGTCAAAACCTTGTTAATTCCACATTGACGCGCATAAGCAGCCAATGCATTAGTTTCTTCCGCACTTGGAATGTGCGTTGATAACCCAGTTTCATCGCGCGCACCTTTACTATGCACACGGATAATTTTTAATGCCACATCAGGATAATTTCGTAAAAGTAGCGCAACTTTTCCCACTAAATGTTCAGCATCAAAAAAATGCTTTAAAAAAACTAACCGCACTTCTTCCACTTTATTTAACGGTAACAAGGCAGCCAAATTTTGTAAATTTCGCTCCAGTTTATCGTTTTTTATGTGTAAACGTTGTGGTATCACTTGCTGTGGCACAATTCCTGTTTGATTTTGTCGGTCAAAACAAAGCGTTTGTAAACCAGCGCCCTCTCCTTTCAGATCAAATAAAAATTTATCAGTGACATCAATTAACGAACGAATACGATCAAACTCAAAAAAGCCACTACTATCCAAATAACAGGTTAATCCTTGCGAACGTAAAGCCTCAAATAGCGGGACGAGTTTTTTATGATGGATAGTCGGTTCACCGCCTGAAATTGTGACACCTCGAATAAATGGAACCGCCTCCATAACCTGTTCATACAAATACTGCAAACTAACCAATTTCGCATTTTCCGTATAACGAGGAATAGTTTCTGGATTATGGCAATACAAGCAATTTAACTTGCAACCTTGCAGAAAAATACTCGAACGATTGCCTTGTCCCTCTACATTTGAAAAAGGAATAATCCGATGCAACGGCACAAGAATCTCAGAAAGTGCGGTCATTTTTCCAATTATTTTTCAGCGGTAACATCTTTTTCATCGCGTAATTGGCGATCAAACACGTTGGCACATTCATCCGTACCTGAGCCATACCAGGTTGTATCGCGTAATGCGACTTCGCCTTTACGGTATTTTTCAACTTCGCTTTTCTTCACTAAATAACCTGTAACGCGAATTAAATCCGTATTTTTCAAATAGGTGGTAATGTAGCGATAGCCTAAAGAGAATGCACCGTCAATAATATCCACCACCGCATCGCAGTGATCTACATAGGTTTGATCAAATGCGAATAAATCCCCTGTACCAGATGGGAAATACTTATGGAACGGGGCAGACTGTTTTAAATGTGCAAGTAACGTTGGTTCTTCGCCTACACGAATACGGTGAGCCGGTGCGTTACGTTTGTCTTCTTCGTGGTTACTTGCGCCAACTTGCGCATGTAATAAATAACGATTGCCAGTGCGTTCAGCATAAACCCCTTCATGAGCATCAGTGATTTCTTTAAGTTTATCCATAATTGCTGTCGCAATTTCATCACCGCGAGCACTCTTACCAAAGGTTTCATTTAAGCCTTCACATTGCAATAAGTGGTTTGCTGCATCTGCCAAGCCCACAATTGCGAACATCCCCGTAAAATTAGTGCGTTTGATAAAGCCTTCTTTTTCGAGGAATGAACTGTTAAAGAAATTACTTTCTTCCACTACAAACTTATGGCGTTTATCCATGGTTGAAAGAGCACATTTCGCCACACGTGGTAATAATTCATTCAGCATTTCATCCGCACTTTTACACGCGCGAGCAATCGTCCCTAGACGTAAACGTGTTAATGTGTAGGCACCGCCACATTCAGGCAGTGCGTTATAGCAACTTGCTACTCCATATTCTTCACCTAGATCAGAAATATAGTAGGCATCGTTCGCAAAAGATGGTTTGGAAACTAATAAACAGGCTTTTGCTGCAAGTTCAGCAAACTCACGGCTCGTTTTGGATTTATCATAACGAATGGTCATATTCGGTGTTGGCGCTTCAAGCTCAATCACTGCACGTAAAATCAAGCGACCCGCTTTCGTATCATAAGGCCCAATATTGGCATGACAAAATGAATCAGGCACAGTTTTGTCGATATGATTTAAGAAACGTTTAATTTTTATATAGTCTTTTTCTTCATCAGTAATGAAAGGTTCGAGCAATACATCAAGACGACCAACATAAACAGGATAAGTTGTAATGGATGGCACGTGGGAATAAAGAATCAATAATCCATCAAGTGCTTCATCCAGATCTTTTGGTGGCGGCAACTCTAAAAATTCGCAGCCTTTTTGGATATACACATTGTAATCAGGCAGGATATAGCGAGGACGATAAATAGCGTAACCTTCACATAAATCACAAATCATCTGATTCTGTAAAAAGCCCCATTCTTCATCGGTATAGCCAAGCAAATCGCGAGGATCAAATAAACGCTCAGCAATATTGCCTAATGTCATTAATTTTTGATGATAAGTCAGATTATTGGCTTTAACCGTATCGAGAATATCTTGAAGTGTTGCTAACATAATTTTCTCCCATTAAGAATTGGGCATATTGTACGAAATGGAGAGATATTAAACAATTTTCAAAATGTGAGTAAGATCACAGTTTTAGAAATTAATATTGATACAAATAGTCATGTATTTCTATAAGATACAGTTCTAAAATAGAACATTAAATTGTTTCATTTTTTCTACATTTCCTTTTATTATGGCAAGAATTAAAAGGATATTTTATGAAGAAAAAAGTACGTGTTATTCCCCATACATCTTGGGCGGCGACATCTCTTTGGTCGTTGGACATCAAAACATTGTCAGTTTTGATCTTTGCCTTATCAATCCTTGGTATCGGCGATGGATTAATCGTGCTTTCGAATTTAGGTTCAACACCTTGGACGGTGCTTTCACAAGGCATTGCAATACAAACTAATATGAGCATCGGTTGGGCATCATTTTTTATCAGTTGTATCGTAATGATAGCTTGGTTTCCACTAAAACTTCGATTAGGATTGGGCACTCTACTTAATATCGTTATTATTGCTTTTTTCCTTGGTCTCACAACAAAAATACTGGCCACACCAAGCTCATTAGCAGAACAACTATTATATGGTACGGTAGGCTTATTACTTTATGGCTTAGGCACAGCCCTATATCTTACCTGCCATTTAGGCGCGGGTCCAAGGGATGGATTAATGGTTGGTTTCTGTCAAAGATTTTATTTAAAAGTGAGCATCGTCAGAACAAGCATTGAAATCTTTGTTTGTATTCTAGGGTTTATCCTTGGTGGCACCGTCGGTTTAGGGACAATTATTTTTGCCGCCAGTATAGGATGGATAGTTCAGATTTGCTTAAACATCATTGCTCAATGCCCACATTTTTCTCACAAAGGGGAAAATGGTTACTAAAGCATTATTTATTGAAATTAAACCTAGATTCATTTGAGTCTCTTTTCCCGCGGGTGGACAAAATGCAAGATGCTTATCGACATCATTAATCGGTTTCCAGCGTCTCGGCTGAGAAGAACGACTATTTGGATAAAATCCGATAGTTGGAATATTAAACGCACTACTCAAATGCAATGGACCAGTAGATCCCGCAATAAATAAATCCGCACAAGCCAAAGAATGCGCAAAATCCACTAAACCTTTATTCTTATCGTAAATAACTACGCGTGAATCATTAACTAGATTAGCTAACTCATGGGCCTTTTCACTTTCGCCAGGTCCTGCAGTCAGCACAACATTACAATCAAACTCAGCCAATAAGCCTTTAATTAAATCCGCATATTGCGCTAAAGAAAGATTCGTAGCTGAACCACCAGAACCGCTATGTACAAAGATCCATTTTTTATTTGCGGAAAGTCCTAAACTCTCTTGCAAGAAAACACGTTGATTTTCCACCGCACTTTTCTCAAAGGTTAAATAAGGCGGTTTAGGTTCAACAACTGGCATATTATGCTTGTGCAAAAAAGCGCGGACTAAATCTTGATTGTATTCAGCTTCCGATTTTTCAGAACGAGAACGACGTTGTATTAGGCGGTGATTATAGAGAATTTGAACCCATTTCGTTGCTGGCGCGAGACGATATTTAATCCCACTTTTCCAAGCGAGTTTTCCATTATGGGTATTGGAAAAAAAACTAATCATTCCATCAAACTGCTGCGCTTTGATTTCCTGCACAAGACGTTTGAAATCCGTTTTATCATTTTTTTTGCTATCAATAATGACATGATCAATAAACGGACAAACTTCCGCTAAAGGCGCAGTGTAACTCGGAACAAGAGCGGTTAATTTTAAAGAAGGATTCGATAACTTCAGCATAGCAAAAGCGGGCCATGCTTGCATAAAATCGCCTAATTTATCGTTACGAATAACTAAGATCTTTTCCATAATTTCTCCGCTAAAATAAAAAAACCGCACTTGAAAGTGCGGTCGTATTTTATGTTATTTTTGTGGATTATAAAACATCAACACAATTTAAGTCTTCGAAAGATTGTTCTAAGCGTTTAGACATAGATTCTTCCATTTTACGTAACCAAACACGTGGATCGTAGTATTTTTTGTTTGGTGCATCTGGACCTTCTGGGTTACCTAATTGACCTTGAAGATAAGCTTCATTTGCTTTATAGAAATTCAAAATACCATTCCAAGATGCCCATTGAGTATCGGTATCAATGTTCATTTTGATTGCACCATAGCTAATTGCTTCGCGGATTTCTTCGCGGCTAGAACCAGAACCGCCGTGGAATACGAAATTAATTGGTTTTGCAGGAAGATTACGTTCTTTCGCAACGAACTCTTGTGATGCACCTAAAATAGATGGTTTTAATTTTACGTTACCTGGTTTGTAAACACCGTGTACGTTACCGAATGCAGCAGCAACGGTAAAGTTAGGGCTTACTGGATTTAATTGGTCGTAAACATAAAGCACGTCAGATGGTTGAGTGTATAAACGAGACTCATCAACACCAGAATTATCTACGCCATCTTCTTCACCACCAGTAATACCGATTTCGATTTCAAGGGTCATCCCCATTTTATCCATACGAGCAAGGTATTCACGGCAGATTGCCATATTTTCTTCCATTGGCTCTTCAGAAAGGTCAAGCATGTGAGAAGAGAATAATGGACGGCCAGTTTCTGCGAAGTGTTTTTCACCTGCGTCAAGTAAACCATCAATCCATGGAAGTAATTTTTTCGCTGCGTGGTCAGTGTGAAGAATAACAGGAACACCGTATTCTTTAGCTAAAGTATGAACGTGTTTCGCTCCAGCAATCGCACCAAGTACATCAGGACGAGCACCGCTTGCAGGTTTAATACCTTTACCCGCATAAAACGCCGCACCACCGTTAGAAAATTGAATAATAACTGGCGCTTTTACGCGTGCAGCAGTTTCTAACACGGCATTAACTGAGTCAGAACCCACGCAGTTTACTGCTGGGATAGCAAAGTTATGCTCTTTTGCATAAGCAAAGATTTTTTGCACATCTTCACCTGTTACGACACCAGGTTTCACGATATCTAATAATTTAGCCATACTTGTGTTTCCTTTTTATGTTTAGCGGGACAAACCCACAATTGGAGAATTTTTTTGACTTTTTATTGATGGCGACATTTTTAATGATCGCCATCGATATGTCACATAGGAAAAGTGCGGTTAGTTTTTCGCACGTTTTTCAAGAATTTCTACTGCTGGTAATACTTTGCCTTCTACGAATTCTAAGAACGCGCCGCCACCCGTTGAAATGTAAGAGATCTTGTCTGCAATACCGAATAAATCGATAGCCGCTAAAGTATCACCGCCACCTGCGATAGAGAATGCATCGCTATTTGCAATTGCGTGAGAAATGATTTCAGTCCCTTTACGGAAGTTAGGGAACTCAAACACACCAACTGGGCCATTCCATAAAACGGTTTTTGCATTTTTGATGATTTCAGCCAATTGTTCTGCAGATTTATCACCGATATCGAAGATAGATTCCTCATCCTTCACTTCAGTCACTGATTTTTCTGTTGCTGCTGCCGTTTCAGAGAATTCTAAACCTACACGCACATCAACTGGCACAGGAATATCTGTGCTTGCTGCTAATTCTTTCGCAACTGGAATTAAATCAGCTTCATATAAAGATTTACCTACATTATGGCCTGCTGCCGCAATGAAAGTATTTGCAATACCACCGCCCACAATAATTTGGTCAGCGATTTTTGAAAGAGAATTTAATACTTCTAATTTAGTGGAAACTTTAGAACCACCAACAATAGCCACCATTGGACGAGCAGGCTCTTTTAATGCTTTACCTAATGCATCTAACTCAGCAGCTAATAATGGACCTGCACAAGCGATTGGTGCAAATTCTGCGACACCATAAGTTGAAGCTTGCGCACGGTGAGCGGTACCAAAAGCATCCATTACAAATACATCGCAAAGTGCGGCATATTTTTTACCTAATTCTGGATCGTTTTTCTTTTCACCTTTGTTCACGCGTACGTTTTCTAAAACAACAATTTCGCCTTCTTTAACATCTACGCCGTTTAAATAGTCTTGTTCTAAACGAACATTAAAACCTGCATCTTTTAAGTAATCAACAACTGGTTGTAAAGAATCTTCTGGTTTGAATTCACCTTCAGTTGGACGACCTAAGTGAGAAGTTACCATCACTTTTGCGCCTTTTTCTAAGGCTAATTTTAAAGTAGGAATGGTCGCACGAATACGCGCATCTGAGGTCACTTTGCCATCTTTTACTGGCACATTAAGATCCGCACGGATAAATACACGTTTACCGGCTAAATCTAAATCGGTCATTTTGATTACTGACATAATCTATCCTCTTGTTAAGTTAAAATTAAAATTGAAAACTTTTCGTATTATACCTACTTCGCGCTAGGTTGTAACGATTTAGATCAAAGAAATTCTTATTTGCTTTGGCAATTCATTACCTGCCATTTTTTATCATAACAAATGAATAATTCGTTTCGGCTTGCACCTAAATAAGCATTTTTTAATTGTGGATTATGTTGTTTCATCCAACGAAAAAGTTCATTACGGCTTAAATTTTGATTCGGTAATTTTAATGAGCTAAATAATTCCTGCTCCTTAGCAAAATATTGCTGGGCAGAATCAAACGCGCAGCTGCCGTGTTTTTCCCATTCTCCTTGTAATAATTGTTCACCGGGTGAAATAGCCAAATATTGTGCTAATAAATCTTTTGGCAATGCGGGTAAATCGCCCTTGCAAAAACGTGGATGATCCGTCACTGAAAGTGCATTCGCATTTTGAGGCCACAGCCCATGAACGACCCAACCTAAAGCGCGGTTATTTCCGCATTGATATTGAGAAGAGGAAGGCAGCTGATTACCATATTTTTCACGCTGAATATCACAAAATCCAGGTGACCAAGATAATGCCAACATATAATAATCGACAGGCGCCTTTGCATTTTGCCCGATAGGATCATCACGCATAATCACATCATAATTGGCAAAAACATTCGGATTTTTCACCGCACTTTTCTCAATATCCGTCCGATTTGTCTCAAATTTAGGCTCAGATGCTTTTGTTTGCTTAGCCTGTTCGATTGTAGGAGAAGGTAATTGATTTTTAGTTTTGGTTGAATCGGTAAAATATTGCCAAATTGCTAATACAACGAGGACAATAAGAGAAAGGGTGGAAGTGAATTTTTTCATAAATTTTGTTTAGTTTTTGTCAATCAAGTTTTTGTCGGCTATAATTCGCGGCTTTCAACTTTCTATTAAGGATCACAATGGCATTACTCATCACTAGCAAATGTACCAACTGCGATATGTGCTTACCAGAATGCCCGAACGAAGCCATTTCCATTGGCGATGAGATTTATGTGATCGATCCTGTACTTTGCACAGAATGTGTCGGCCATTACGATACCCCAACCTGTCAAAAAGTTTGCCCAATCACTAACTGTATTAAGCCCGATCCTGAACATCAAGAAACCGAAGAACAGCTTTGGGAACGCTTTGTGATGATTCATCATTCAGATAAATTGTAATTTTTAAAGCAACTGAAATATGACTTATTATCTTCTAAAATAGTGCGGTTAATTTTGAGCTTATTTTTATTATCAAAAAACTGAAATTTTTCACCGCACTTTTATCTATAAAAAGAACCACATTGAGTTACTTTTCTTCACATTACCCCGCTACGGCCGGTAAATATCCCCATTGAATTAAAAATGGAATGACCATAATCACCACGCCAATCAATAACGCAAACACCAAAGCAAAATTACCGCCAGCAACACGATATGGCAATGTTGGATTTTCAATACGTGTACGCGATGCCAAGCCAATTGGTAAAATTAAGCAATAGAACGCACACAACAAACCAGCGTAACTTAATGCAGTAATAAATCCTTCAGGATAAAACAATGCAAATACAAGTGGCGGTAAAAATGCGGCAATGGTTAATACAACGCGATTATTTGGCAAATGATAGCGTTTGAATAAATCACCTAAGCCTTCAAACACACCAAGCATTACGCCTAAGAATGAAGTAATTAAAGCCAGTGATGAGAACACGCGCACTACTTCCCCCATAAAATGAGAACCTGTGATTTCACGTGTTGCATTCACTAAACCATTTAGCGTTGGGTCAGCTTGTAAAATACGCACAAATTCACTTTGACTTAATACACCATGAGTTGCTAACTGCCATACAAGATAAGCGGCTAATGGAATCGCGGTACCAATCAAAATAGCACGACGAAATTTTTCTACACTTCCACCTAAGTAGCTATTTACACTCGCCATAATGACGTGGAAACCGAAAGAGGTGAAAAATATCGGTGCAGCAGAAACCACAAAAGCATAATCCAAAGGCAATGCCATTAAATTATCTGTTGATACTTTGGGAAGCATCATAAATAGCACAAAAGCAAAGGCGACTAACTTACCAATAAATAACACGCGAGTTAAACCATCCACGCCTTTCGTTCCTATAACGACAAAAGAACCTAATACCACAGTAAAGATAATAATCGCGGTTTTAAGCGACATCGCCTCCATTCCAAAAGCAGTTGGCAAACCTGAAAGTAAAGATCCACCACCCGTAATATAAGCGGCTGAAAGCGCATAAAGTAAAATTAACAAACTCAACGTTGCTAAAATTCGTCCCGGAACGCCAAAATATTTTTCAGCTAGCGTGGCAACACCATCATCCAACTGATCCGCTGTTTGATACACTTCTACAAACAACAATCCACTGTAAACCAACAAAGCCCACAAGCCAACGAGCAATAACACGGTATAACCAAAGCCCATGCCCGCTGATGTAAGCGGCATAGCAAGCATACCTGCTCCAATGGTTGTGCCTGCAATAATTAGTGCACTCCCAAATGTTTTATTCTGTAACATAAAATTATCCTTATAGTGTTGTGTTTGAAAACTAATTTAAAGTTGACCGCACTTTTCTTTATAATGTAAACGGCAAACAGAAAGGTAAGAGTCATTGCCGCCAATTTGAATTTGCGCGCCTTCTTTAATAACCTCGCCTTGATCATTTAAGCGCAAAACAAAATTAGCCTTACGGCCACAATAACAAATTGTTTTTAATTCTTCGAGTTGATCTGCCCAAGCCAGTAAATATTTACTTCCTTCAAAAAGTTCCGCTTGGAAATCTGTACGCAAGCCATAACAAAGCACAGGGATTTTGAGTTTATCGACGACATCGCTCAACTGGTAAACTTGTTGCTTGCTAAGAAATTGAGCTTCATCCACCAGCACACAATGCACTTTTTCTTTTTTTAAGTGCTCATTGATTTCATCAAACAAATTGGTTTCCGAGCGAAATAAAAAAGCATCTTGCGAAATGCCAATACGCGATGTGACTTTCCCCACACCAAAACGGTCATCAATCGCAGCCGTATAAACTACTGTGTTCATATCGCGCTCACGATAGTTATAGGAAGATTGTAGCAACGTCGTTGATTTTCCAGCGTTCATTGTGGAGTAATAGAAGTAGAGTTTCGCCATTTTTTCTCCTAAATTGCTGGTAATTCCGTCATAGCCCAACGAGGCTTAACATCAATAGCCAGATCGCTATGCTGACCTTGTTTTAAACGTAAAAAACCTGTGTAAGCAATCATGGCACCATTATCTGTACAAAATTGAGGTTGAGGATAAAACACTTCACCACCTAAATTTTGCATTAAGTGCGCAAGCGTTTCTCGGAGTTTTTTATTTGCACTCACTCCCCCCGCAATCACTAAACGTTTATAGCCAGTTTCTTTTAATGCGCGCTTACATTTAATAGCAAGGGTATCCACCACCGCATCTTGGAAAGCATAAGCAATATCTGATTTAGTTTGCTCTTTTAGTTCACCCTCGTTTTTAATTGCTTGATTAATCGTATTCGCAGCAAACGTTTTTAAACCAGAAAAACTAAAATCAAGGCCTGCACGATCTGTCATTGGACGTGGAAATGTGAAACGATTTGGCGTGCCTTTTTCTGCTAAACGAGAAAGTGCCGCGCCACCAGGATAATCTAGTCCAAGTAATTTTGCTGTTTTATCAAAGGCTTCACCTGCAGCGTCATCAATGGATTCACCAATCACTTCATATTTTCCTACACCATCTACACGTACCAATTGAGTATGACCACCCGATACCAACAAAGCAACAAAAGGAAAGTGCGGTGAGTTTTCATCAAGCATTGGCGCAAGTAAATGCCCTTCCATATGATGAACTCCAATCGCTGGGACATTCCACGCATAAGCTAAAGAACGCGCAATCGTAGCGCCGACGAGCAATGCGCCGACAAGCCCAGGACCACTCGTATAAGCCACGCCATCAATATCGCTTGCCGTTAACCTAGCTTCTTCTAGCGCAGCTTTAATGAGAGGAGCTGTTTTACGAATATGATCGCGCGATGCTAATTCAGGAACCACACCACCATAATCTGCATGTAGGGCAATTTGAGTATAAAGTTGATTAGCAATTAATCCTTTTTCTTCATCATAAATTGCTACGCCCGTTTCATCACACGAGGTTTCAATGCCTAAGATTTTCATTGATTTTCTTAATTTATTACCTAAAATGTTGCGCGATTTTACCCTGTTTAAGCGGTTTTAACCAGTTGAAACCACAAATATTAAGGTGAATTGGCATTCTTTCCTTTACTTTTTCCCTAAAAGTAGATTAGAATTGCGTCCTTTATTAAATTTACCATTTGCACAGTGGTGCTTTGGTGAAAATAAAATTTTAAATTGCAATTAAATTAAACTCATTGAGGTGATTGGCTTATGCCTGTAATTAAAGTACGTGAAAACGAATCATTTGACGTAGCTTTACGTCGTTTCAAACGCTCTTGCGAAAAAGCGGGAATCTTAGCTGAAGTACGCGCTCGCGAATTTTACGAAAAACCAACTACAATTCGTAAACGTGAAAATGCAACACTTGCAAAACGTCACGCAAAACGCAACGCTCGCGAAAACGCGCGCAATACCCGTTTATACTAATTTATAGTATTTTCTGACTCGAGTTAAGACAAACCGTGAATCCTTTGGACTCACGGTTTTGTTACTTTAAGCAAAACAAAAATCTACGCCAAAAACGACCGCACTTTCACACCACGATCACGGAGGCTCGACAATGAAAGGTTCTATTCCACGCCCCTTTATTGATGATTTGCTAACAAAATCCGATATTGTCGATGTGATTAACACGCGCGTAAAACTAAAAAAAGCTGGCCGCGATTATCAAGCCTGCTGCCCTTTCCATCACGAAAAAACACCATCCTTCACGGTTAGTCAAAAGAAACAGTTTTATCATTGCTTCGGCTGTGGCGCACATGGTAATGCCATTTCCTTTTTAATGGATTATGACAAACTTGAATTTGTAGAGGCTATTGAAGAACTTGCAGCGATGGCAGGGCTTGAAGTTCCTTACGAAAAACGCGCTAATAACAGCGGGAAACCTCAAGCTAATTATCAAACCAAACGAAATCTCTATGAATTAATGCAAGAGATTGCCAAGTTTTATCAAAGCCAATTGCCATTAAATACGCAAGCGCAAGAATATTTACAACAACGTGGGCTTTCGGCTGAAATTATTGAGCGTTTCCAAATTGGGTTTGTACCGAATGCAATGGATACGGTATTGCGTAAATTTGGTGTCAATCGCGAAGAACAACAAAAACTCATTGAATTAGGCATGCTTTCTCGAAATGATCGTGGCAATATTTACGATAAATTCCGAAATCGCATTATGTTTCCAATTCGCGATAAACGTGGGCGCACAGTGGCTTTTGGAGGGCGGGTATTAACAGATGAAAAACCGAAATATCTGAATTCGCCAGAAACCATTACTTATCATAAAGGTAACGAGCTTTATGGTTTGTATGAAGCCTTACAAGCCAACGATGAACCAAAACAATTACTTGTTGTTGAAGGTTATATGGATGTGGTGGCATTAGCACAATTTGGCGTGGATTATGCGGTCGCTTCTTTAGGTACGTCCACAACATCAGAACAAATTCAACTTATTTTTCGTTCGACTGAGCAAGTTGTTTGTTGTTACGATGGTGACCGTGCAGGGCGTGATGCGGCTTGGCGAGCATTAGAAAATGCGTTGCCTTATTTAGAAGATGGCAGACAACTCAAATTTATTTTCTTACCAGAGGGAGAAGATCCTGATACTTACATTCGCCAATATGGCAAAGAAAAATTTGAAGAATATATCGAAAGTGCACAATCTTTAAGCGAGTTTATGTTTGCTCACTTAAGCCCACAAGTTGATTTTTCTAGCAAAGAAGGGCGCGGAAAATTAGTTGCTCTGGCTGCACCGTTAATTCGCCAAATTCCAGGGGAAATGCTGCGCTTATCACTACGCAATATGCTTGCTCAGAAACTTGGGATTTTTGATCAAACTCAGCTAGAAAATCTTATTCCAAAACAATTAGAACAAACTGACACACAACAAAAAGTTGCTAATAATAAAATCAAGAAGACACCAATGCGAATGGTCATTTCATTGCTTCTTCAAAATCCTGAATTAGTGAAAAGAATGTCTGAAAGCGGTGTGCAAGCATTACGTGCAGAAGCTGGTTTTGAAATTCTGGAAAAATTGACCGCACTTTGTCGCCAACGAGAAGGGATTACGACAGGGCAGATTTTAGAGCACTTCCGTGATACGCCTTACAGCAATCCTCTTGAAATACTGGCAACTTGGGATCATTTATTAGACGAAGCAGAAATAATCAATGCATTTTCACAAAACTATCGCCGCTTAAATATTCAAGCCATTGAGCGGGATATTGAAATGCTTATTGCTAAAGAACGAGCTGAAGGACTTACTAACGAGGAAAAAACAGTGCTCGTTCACCTTTTAGCGGGTAAAGAACAGCAGAAAAAACAGTTAGTTAATCCGCAATAACAATGATAAAATTCTAAGTTTGTAACAAGAATTATATTGCTACTATCACATCAAGCAAAACGGATATAAAAATGGAAAAAAATCAACAATCTACAGCTGAACAATATTCAGAACAAATTGAACAACTGATGGAATTAGGTCGCACTCAAGGTTATTTAACCTATGCAGAAATTAATGATTTATTACCAGAAGATGTCATCGACCCTGAATATTACGATAAGTTGCTACAAACGCTGCAAAATGATGCAGGGATTCCGGTTTTGGACGAAGCCCCTGAAAGCGATGAGATGATGTTGAATGACACCATTCCGGATGAAGATGCGGTGGAAGAGGCAACCCAAATTCTTTCAAATGTAGAATCTGAAATCGGTCGAACAACCGATCCTGTCCGTATGTATATGCGTGAAATGGGAACCGTTGATCTTCTTACTCGTGAAGATGAAATCAGCATTGCAAAACGTATTGAAGAAGGAATTGATGAAGTTCAAACATCCATTGCAGCCTATCCTGAAGCTTTAAATGGGTTGCTAAAAAATTATGATGATGTGGAAAAAGGAAACTTCCGTTTAGCTGACTTAATTACAGGTTTTGTCGATCCAAATGCCGAAATAGAAGAACATAATGTCATTGATGAAAACTTTTCTGAAGACGGAGAAGAATCAGAAAGTGCGGACGTTGAAGATAATGAAGATGAAGACGAAAGCGAATCAGAATCTACATCAGATTCAAGCGAATCTGATAATAGCATCGATCCAGAGGTCGCGAGAGAAAAATTCCAACAGTTAAAAGACCAGCATACCAAAACGCTTGCTGTTATTGAAAAACATGGTCGCTCAGGAAAACGAGCCCAGGATCAAATCGTACTGCTTGGTGAAATTTTTAAACAATTCCGCTTAGTACCAAAACAATTCGATTTACTCGTTTTATCAATGAAAGAAATGATGAAACGTGTGCGCTATGAAGAACGCCAATTACAAAAAATATTAGTTGATATTGCTGGAATGCCAAAAGATGATTTTGAAAAACTCATTACAACTAATGGCAGCAATACTGAATGGGTACAAAAAGCCTTAAAATCAAGCAAATCATGGGCAAAACGCTTACCAAAATATGAAGAACGTATTCTTGAGGCATTAAACAACTTAGCTAACATTGAAGAAAATACGAAACTTACCATTACCCAAATGCGCGATATTTGTGATGCAGTCTCCCGAGGTGAACAAAAAGCTCGTCGTGCCAAAAAAGAAATGGTAGAAGCTAACTTGCGTTTAGTAATTTCCATCGCGAAAAAATACACGAATCGCGGTTTACAATTCCTAGACTTAATTCAAGAAGGGAATATTGGCTTAATGAAAGCGGTAGATAAATTTGAGTATCGCCGTGGTTATAAATTCTCTACATATGCGACTTGGTGGATTCGCCAAGCAATTACACGATCTATTGCAGATCAAGCTCGTACAATCCGTATTCCGGTACATATGATTGAAACAATCAATAAACTTAACCGCATTTCTCGCCAGTTACTACAAGAAATGGGACGTGAAGCAACGCCAGAAGAATTAGCTGAACGCATGGGTATGCCGGAAGATAAAATCCGTAAGGTATTGAAAATTGCAAAAGAGCCAATTTCTATGGAAACGCCTATCGGTGATGACGATGACTCACATTTAGGTGATTTTATTGAAGATTCAACCTTAGAACTTCCTTTAGATTCTGCAACAGCACAAAGCTTAAGAGTTGCGACTCACGAAGTTCTTGAAGGCCTAACACCACGAGAAGCAAAAGTATTACGTATGCGTTTTGGTATCGATATGAATACCGATCATACGCTTGAAGAAGTGGGTAAACAATTCGACGTTACACGCGAACGTATTCGTCAAATTGAAGCAAAAGCGTTACGTAAATTACGCCATCCGAGCCGCTCAGAAACATTAAGAAGTTTCCTTGACGACTAAAAGTTACAAATAAAAAGGAGCTATGCTCCTTTTTTATTACATTAAACTAATAATAAAAAAACCCGATCTAAGACCGGGTTTTATTTGCCTATCTGACAAATTATTCTGCAACAACGATTACATCTAATGTTGCAAATACTTCACCGTGAAGTTGGAAACGAACATCGTGGTCACCAAGAGTACGGATTGGACCGTTTGGTAAACGAACTTCACTTTTCGCAATTTTAACGCCTGCTGCAGTTACTGCTTCTGCCACATCACGAGTAGTGATTGCGCCGAATAAACGACCTTCATCACCTGCTTTAGATGCGATAGTCACAGAACCTAATGCAGTAACTTCTGCTGCACGAGCTTGAGCTGCTGCAAGATTTGCTGCTGCCGCCGCTTCTAATTCTGCACGACGTGCTTCAAAGTGTTCAATGTTAGCTTTAGTTGCCATAACTGCTTTACCTTGTGGGATTAAGAAGTTACGCGCAAAACCTGATTTAACATTTACTTGATCGCCCACTTGACCTAAGTGAACAATTTTATCTAAAAGAATTACTTGCATTACCGTATCTCCTTAATTACTGATGATTGTCAGTGTATGGAAGTAACGCTAAATAGCGAGCGCGTTTGATTGCACGTGCTAATTGACGTTGGTACTTCGCACGAGTACCGGTAATACGGCTAGGTACAATTTTGCCGCTTTCTGAAATATAGTTCTTTAATGTAGCGATATCTTTGTAATCGATTTCAACAACATTTTCCGCTGTGAAACGGCAGAACTTACGACGACGGAAATAACGTGCCATTTGGCTAGTCTCCTAATCTATAAATTCGATTTGCTCGGCATGTAAAACTAATTGGCATAACCCACTTTGGGTTTTATGTGATGTAATAAATCCCACCACCAAAATTTTACTACCGACCGTAATGCTTTGAGTTTTTTCTATCAATTGATTACCACTAATTTGAACTGGCATCTTTAACCAAGCTTGACGTGTGAAACCACCTTCAATCTGTTCAGAACGATGTTCTAACAAAAACTTACAATGCTCAATTCCACTAGGGCTCTTTAATCGTTTTGGTAACTGAGAAACGACTCCCATAACCGAAAAACGATTATCAATTTTCAAATTACTCTTCAGCATCCTCAAAATCGTTGTTTTCAACTTCAGCTAAAGGTTTACGTTCTTCTTTAGCCGCTTTCATTGGGGACGCTTCTGTTACGGCGTGCTTAGTATGGATAACAAGACTGCGTAATACAGCATCGTTATAACGGAAAGTCGTTTCTAGCTCGTCGATGACTTGTTGAGGCGCTTCTACATTCATAAGCACATAGTGTGCTTTGTGTAATTTATTAATTGGGTACGCTAATTGGCGACGACCCCAATCTTCTAGGCGATGAACTTGACCACCAGCTTCTTTTACAGAACCGGTGTAACGTTCGATCATACCTGGTACTTGCTCGCTTTGGTCCGGATGAACCATAAACACGATTTCGTAGTGACGCATTACTGCTCCTTACGGGTTAATCAGCCTTTGACGTAGATCAGCCACCAATCTGCAAAGGCAAGGAACGAAAAATTCAATGTGACTAAGGATTGCGGATTATACCGATTTTTTTACGCTCCGCAACCAGTTTGAGTTCTTTTTGAACAAAAAAGAAGGCCGATATTGTAACAATATCGGCCTATCTCAGATCTTCTGTGATTAACGACTGCGGAAAATAATACGACCTTTACTTAAATCATAAGGAGTCATTTCTACAGTCACTTTATCCCCGGTCAAAATACGGATATAGTTTTTACGCATTTTTCCAGAAATATGTGCAGTAACCACGTGACCGTTTTCTAACTCCACGCGGAACATAGTATTCGGTAAAGTCTCTAAAATTGTGCCTTGCATTTCAATGCAATCTTCTTTCGCCATTGTATCCTCTAAAAATAATCGATTTTTTATCCGCACTTTAGGCGGAAAAGTTAAGAAAAACGGGCGGATTATAGCCGTTTTTAACTTTCTACGAAAGAAAAAATAATATTGTTCATAAAAAACTCAATTTAGCATAAGTTAACAATGATTTACAAAGCCAAAACAAGCCCTATAATAACCGCACTCTTATAAAAGAAGATAATATATGAATTCAAAAAAACACTTAGGCCATACGGCGCGTAAACGCTTTGGTCAAAACTTTTTACATGATACCCCTGTAATTCAAGGTATCGTGGCGGCAATTTACCCTCAACCCAATCAATTCTTAGTGGAAATTGGTCCAGGGCTGGGGGCATTAACAGAGCCTGTTGGTGAACTTGTCGATCATCTGACTGTAGTAGAGCTTGACCGAGACTTAGCAGAACGTTTACGTCATCATCCATTTTTACATCAAAAGCTCACCGTGATTGAAACGGATGCGATGCAATTTGATTTTGGTGAGCTTTATGCAAAAGAAAATTTGGCAGAAAAAGGTCAGAAATTACGTGTGTTTGGTAACTTGCCATACAACATTTCTACGCCATTGATGTTCCACTTGTTTAAGTATCATGATGTGATTCAAGATATGCACTTCATGCTGCAAAAAGAAGTGGTTAAACGCTTATGCGCAGGACCAAATAGCAAAGCTTATGGTCGCTTAACCATTATGGCTCAATACTTCTGCCAAGTGATGCCAGTACTTGAAGTGCCACCTTCTGCATTTAAACCTGCACCAAAAGTGGATTCAGCCGTTGTGCGTTTAATTCCTCATAAAGAATTGCCGCACCCTGTAAAAGATTTATATTGGTTGAACCGTGTTTGCTCCCAGGCGTTCAATCAACGTCGAAAAACATTACGCAATGCGCTTTCAACGCTATTTTCACCTGAAAATCTGACCGCACTTGGTATTGATTTAAATGCACGCGCAGAAAATTTGGCTATCGCAGATTATGCACGTTTAGCGGACTGGTTGGCGGATAATCCTCCAGTCGATATCAATAAAGATGAAATCTTAGATTCAGAAGAGTAAAAAGAGCGGTCAAAAATGGCAACCTATTTCGTTGGTGATCTGCAAGGCTGTTATGACGAATTACAGCTTTTATTAGAGCGTGTAGATTTCAATCCTGCGCAAGATAAACTTTATCTTGTGGGGGATCTGGTGGCACGTGGTGATAAATCACTTGAATGCCTTCGTTTCGTAAAATCACTTGGTAATGCGGCGCAAACCGTACTAGGTAATCACGATTTACACTTAATTGCGACTGCATTGGGTATTAAAAAAGTCAAACCGCGTGATCGTGTTGATGCCATTTTTAATGCACCGGATTTTGATGATCTCATTTACTGGTTACGTCATCAGCCATTGCTTGTACATAATGAAGAATTAAACTTCCTGATGGTACACGCAGGTATTTCGCCTGATTGGGATTTGAAAACTGCGAAATCTTGTGCAGCTGAAGTTGAACATATTTTACAGCACGGCGATTTTCATTATCTCATTGAAAATATGTATTCTGAACAGCCTGATCGCTGGTCGCCAGATTTACAGGGCTTAGCGCGTCATCGTTACATTATTAATGCTTTCACTCGCATGCGTTTTTGCTATTTAGATCATCGCTTTGATTTTGCCTGTAAATCCTCTTTAAAAGATGCACCTGTAGATCTCACGCCTTGGTTTAATTTAGATAATCCACTTTATAAACAAATTCCCATTGTCTTTGGGCATTGGGCAAGTTTAGTGGATGAACCTACTCCACCAGGTATCTATGCCTTGGATACCGGTTGTGTATGGAATAATCGAATGACCCTGTTGCGTTGGGAAGACAGACAGATCTTCACGCAAAGTGCGGTCAAAAATTACAGTGATTTTTAAGGAAACGCTATGCTCTCTCTTACGGCTGAATCTTGCGAACTGTTCAATATTCCTTTCTATCAATTCGCCCAAATGAAAAAATTCTGTCCGGAGGATATTCCGGCAATTAAAGCTGATTACAAATTACATTGGGATAACTGGAAAGCGATTATCCAAGAAGTCGCAAAACAGCTTGGCACACCTTTTGCAAAACCGCATATTGAAAGCTGGACTAATGGCTGGCAGGTACGCGCCCATTTCTTCGCTTATTTTAAATACGAGTTTAACCAAAATTCTGCAGCCATTTTTTCCGTGCTCTTAAATCGCCGTCGATTAAGAGTGTGCTTGGATTGGCATTGCTATCGTGCCGATCGCTCACAAATTAATGTGCAACAATATAATCATTGGCTTGATCAATTTGATTTCAAACAATTTGCGGATTTTGATATTTGGCGAGAAGATGAAAGCGAATATGATGATTTCCGCCAAGTGAAGGGCATTTCTGAAAAAGATCTTCTCTTGCGCTCAGATGAAGATTTTTGGTGTATTGGGAAAAGTATTGAAAAAGATCAACTAAGCCAAATCGATCCCGTTTTATTTATCACTCAAACCATCCAACAATTACAACCGCTTTACGATCGCTGCCATCAATGAAGCGCGGTCATTTCCATTAAATTTTTTCTTCTTGTTTATTTGTTATGCTATCATTACAGTAGTTTAACATTTTTAACAATTTTGCTTTTAGGAGTACATTATGAAAAACGTCGTGATCGTTGGCGGAGGGGCTGGCGGCATTGAATTAGCGACATTTTTAGGAGACAAATTAGGTCGAAAAGAGCAGGCTAAAGTGACGCTTGTGGATCGTAATACGACCCATTTGTGGAAACCATTATTACATGAAATAGCTACGGGTGTGATGGATGATGGCATGGATTCTCTTAGCTATCGCGCACATGGTAAAAATCACCATTTCAGTTTTGAACAGGGTTCAATTACTCGTATTAATCGTGAACAAAAATATGTTGAACTCGCCCCTGTTTATGGGCAAGAAGGCGATATGCTCGTCATTGCTCGCCGAATTCCTTATGATTACTTAGTAGTTGCGATCGGTAGCAAATCAAATGATTTCAACACAAAAGGTGTAGCAGATAACTGTATTTTCCTAGACAGCTCAGATCAAGCGTTGCGCTTTCAGCAAAAGATGTTGGAATTATTCCTTAAATTCTCTGAAAACCGTGCTTTAGATGATATTGGTGAAGAAGAATTTAAACAAAAATTAGTGTATGAAAATAAAGTGAACATCGCCATTGTCGGTGGTGGAGCAACTGGTGTGGAATTAACAGCTGAGCTTTATCATGCCACGGAAGATTTATCTTCTTACGGCTATGGCAAGATTGATAACTCTTGTTTACAAGTCACACTCGTTGAAGCAGGGCCTCGCTTACTGCCAGCATTACCCGAAGATTTATCTGCTGCGGTATTAGACGAATTGCAAGAAATGGGCGCGAACGTGAAATTAAACACGATGATCACGGAAGCTCAACCAAATACCCTTATCACCAAAGATGGAGAAGAAATTAAAGCAGATCTGATTGTTTGGGCCGCAGGCGTTCGCACTTCAACAGTGACACAACAATTTGATGGATTAGAGCTTAACCGTATCAATCAATTAGTGGTAAAAGATACTCTCCAAACCACTGCGGATGACAGCATTTTCGCCATTGGCGACTGTGCAGCATTAATGCAACCAAACGGTAAATTAGTCCCGCCAAGGGCTCAAGCCGCACATCAAATGGCAAAAGCTTGTGCAAAAAATATCTTTGCACTTTTTGAGCAAAAACCATTAAAAGCATTTAAATATAACGATAAAGGCACCTTGGTTTCTCTTTCGAGCTTTACTGCATTAGGCAGTATTTCGAATAAATTTGGAAAAAATCCACTTACCGTTCAAGGTAAATTTGCACAATTTGCCTATGTATCCTTATATAGAATGCATCAACATGCTTTACATGGTTGCATTAAAATTGGATTGATTATTCTGGTTGATAAACTTAATCGTTATTTAAAACCAAGATTAAAATTACACTAATCTTTAAAAATAAAAGTGCGGTGAAAAATCACCGCACTTGTTATCGAAATTTAACTTCTTGTACAATTCGCTTAGCTGCAGCTATGGGCAATTGCCCGATAAAAGTAATTTCTTTTCCGCCATTCACTTCACTATAAATCGTATATGCCCCTTGCTTCCAAGTATTTTCTGGCAAAACATTAGAGCCTGCGTTAGAAACAAATAGTGTAAAAGTAAACAAACCGTCGCTATATAGCGCACTATCTATCACTTCATTTTCTAATGTTTCTTGAGTATATCGAATTAAAGAAAAACCTTGTGGCAACCAACCTGCAGACCAAGTTATATCTGAGTTTTGTTCATTTTTACTTTCTTTCAACAAAGGAGGCATTGAGACTTTGTTAATATACTCCGTCAACCCTCTTAATCTATCGTCGATATAAAGCGTTACAACTCTAAACTGATCAAGTAATTTACCTTCGCTATCAAGCATATCGCCGCGTAACAATAAACCATTTTCTTCATCGACAAACACTAAATACTGATATCGGAAATCATCTTTAGGGACAATACGAATAGTATCAGCAAAACGCCCAGCCACTCGATCTTTACCTATTTTTATAAAATCATAAACTGAAGAAAGTTTATCAAAATCAGCGCGAACAACAGCAGGCATTGCATCGACGATATTGCCACTATTAAGCGTAAAGGCTTGAGTATTTGGCTGAAAATAGCTGACTAAATTATCACGTTGAATAATTTCTTGTTGACGACCATCAAGCGTCACTAATTGCGCATAAGTTTTATTATCTTTCTTAATATGACGATAGCGAAAGGAATCCATATTTGATGGAGTTGTTTGAACAAAGGCAAGCTCATAATTGAGATTATCCAATGCTTGTGTCATTTTATCTAAAGACTGCTTCGCAGAAAGCTCTTCAGCTGAAGTAATGTTACTAAATAGAAAAGAAAGAGAAAGTGCGGTGAGTTTTAACGCTATTTTTTTCATAAACATTAAATTTAAAGGATAAAAATTCACCACACTAAATAGTATATTAGGTGGTGAATTAACATAAATGCACAGGGCTAATCCATATTATTTTTGACTATTACTACTTACATTTAATGCATCTGCATTCATACGACGTTGTAATTCATAGTTCTGTAACATCGCACCAATACGGCGACTTTTTTGTTCAAGCTGCTCTGATGTCAATGTATCTTTACTCGGCGCATTATAGCTAACCTCTTGAACCGCATTATTAAATGGCAAGGTTTGCAATACTGGAGTCTCAGGTAAATTAGACACTTCATTTTTATTATTGAAAGATTGAACACCAAGTACCGCCACTAAACATACACCAGCAGCAACAGCAACTTGCGTCATTGGCGCAAAGAACGCTTTTAATTTTTGCATAAATGCAGAATTATGTGCATCTTCTGGTTCAGGTTGAGACACGGCAATGACATCGACTTTCTTCACTTCTTCAGATTCAATTAAACCTGCCATTTTAGCGGTAAAATCAGCCCCTAGAAACAAAACGCTTTCTTTACGCATCACTGCACGTACAGCATGGAATGCCTGCCAAGATTCTTGTAATTCTTCGTCTTTCAATAAAGCATCTGTCAAGCCAGCCTCGACTTGTTCGCCATCCATATAGGCTGAAAGTTGCTCTTTTTGCATAGTAAACTCCGACTTTTTTATTCGCGTTGCATCAGTGGCTGAATTTTATTCTCAATAATTTCCCTTGCGCGGAAAATACGTGAACGAACAGTACCAACAGGGCAATCCATAATTTCTGCAATCTCTTCATAGCTTAAGCCTTCTAGCTCTCGCAAGGTGATTGCTGTTTTTAAATCTTCTGGCAAACTGTGAATCGTACTAAACACGATTCGTTCAAGTTCACTAGATAACATTTCATTTTCGGGTGTATCTACATCCCGCAAGTGCGTACCCACATCATAATTTTCAGCATCCTCAGCTAAAATATCTTCATTAGGTGGACGACGCCCTTGAGCCGTTAAATAATTTTTTGCCGTATTGACGACAATTCGATAAAGCCATGTATAGAAAGCACTTTCGCCACGAAAAGATTCAATTGAGCGATAAGCCTTTATAAAGGATTCTTGCACCACATCAGGAATATCGTTACGTGATACATAGCGAGTCAAAAGCCCCGCCACTTTATTCTGATAACGAGAAACCAACAAATTGAAGGCTTTCTTATCCCCTTGCTGCACTCTTTCTACCAAAGCCTGATCTGTTAGCTGTTCAGCCATATTTCTCCTATGCCAATATCTAACACGCCTTAATATTCAAGACAGCAAGCTCTTGTTGCAATCTCAGACACAAGTGTGTTAAAAAAGTTCATACGTATCTTAATAATTTTAATTAGTTGTGATTTTTTGTACGTTTTGGATATATTCCACCATAGATTGAATTTCTGAATCTGATGATTGACCACGATTAAAAAACCAAGAAAACAGCTGCAGATCTGTGCTTGCTAATAAACAAATAAATATATCTTTTTTATCATCTGTTAATTCATCAAAATGCTTCAAATAAAAAGGCATAATGATTTTATCCAACTCCAACATTCCTCGGCGGCAATCCCATTCAATACGGAGTTTATTATATTTTTCCATTTTTAATTCCTTAAATTTTAGGGGGCGATTATAGCCTAAAAAATAACAATAAAAAAAGGTTGGCATATTTACCAACCTTTATTTTTCAATTTCATTATTTATTCTTTAATAAATCACGAATTTCTGTGAGCAAATCTTCTGATGTAGGACCAGCTTTTTTCTCTTCTGGTTTTCTCACTTTATTAAGTGCCTTAATCATCATAAAGATTGCAAAAGCAATAATAATGAAATCAATCACATTCTGAATAAATACACCGTAGTTTAAAGTAACAGCTGGAACATCGCCTTGTGCTTGAGCTAATACAAATTTCATATCTTTGAAATCAATGCCACCAGTTAAAATACCAAGCACAGGCATAAAAATATCACTAACAAGTGAACTTACGATCTTACCAAACGCACCGCCGATAATCACACCGACAGCCATATCTACAACATTACCGCGCATTGCAAATTCGCGAAATTCTTTAATAAAACTCATAATAATTTTCCTTTAGAGATTGAATAAAAGAGCGCCTATTATAATGAGTCGCTCTTAAAAGTAAATAAATCGTTAAATGAAGAATGCACTTGGCTGGAACAATTTTTCAATTTCAGGTACATTCTTCTTATCACTCAAATAAATCACCACATGATCGCCTTCTTCAATCACAACTTGGCGTCGTGCAACAATTACATCATTTCCACGCAACAAAGCACCAATAATGGTCCCCATAGGCAAACGCAACTCACCGATTTTTCTTCCCACCACGTTAGAGGCACTTTCATCACCATGCGCTACAATTTCAATAGCTTCAGCAATACCATGTCGTAATGTAGCCACATTTTTCACATCCCCTTTACGAACATGCCCAAGCAGAGCAGAAATTGTCGCTTGCTGTGGTGAAACTACAATATCAATACTTCCACCTTGAATCAAGTTTATATAAGCAATTCGTTGAATCAGCACCATTGCTTTCTTGGCACCCAAACGTTTTGCCAATAAAGCGGACATAATATTCGCCTCATCATCACTACTCAATGAAAGGAATACATCGACATTTTCAATATGCTCTTCAAACAATAAATTTTGATCAGACGCATCACCATAAAAAACCAAGGTTTTTGAAAGTTTTTCAGCTAACAAATTAGCCCGTTCTTCATCACGCTCAATTAATTTTACGGTACAAATATTTTCCAAACATTTCGCTACGCCAGCGGCAACATTTCCGCCCCCAACAATCATTACGCGTTTATAAGGTTTTTCTAAGCGTTGAAGTTCACTCATTACAGCTTTTATATGCTCAGTTGCACAAATAAAAGTAATTTCATCACCAGCTTCAACAATAGTAGAACCCTGCGGGCGAATCGGTTTACCGTTACGCAAAATAGACATAATACGGCAATCAATATGTGGCATATGTTCACGAAATGTGGAAAGCGCATATCCAACCAAAGGACCACCATAATAAGCTCTTACCACAACCATACTAATACGATTATTAGCAAAATGGGCAACTTGTAATGCCCCAGGATAAGCAATTAAGCGTATAATTTCATCTGTCACAAGATTTTCAGGCGAAATCAAATGATCAATAGGCACATTCTCATCATTGAATAACTTATCTTTTTCACGTAAATATTCTGAATTACGAATACGAGCAATACGAGTTGGTGTATTAAATAATGTATAGCCCATTTGGCAGGCTACCATATTGATTTCATCAGAGGCTGTTACGGCAACCATTAAATCTGCATCGGCCGCACCTGCATCACGAAGCACTTTGGGTGATGATGGCGAGCCTTGCACCACACGCAAATCATGCTTTTCTTGTAAGGCTTGTAACTGTGGGGACTCGTTATCAACGAGTGTAATATCGTTATCTTCACTAACCAAATTTTCGGCAAGCGTTGTTCCTACCTGACCTGCGCCCAAAATAATAATTTTCATCGCTTACTCCGTTCGTTCTAATACAAGAGGACGAATGCCTATTTCTGATGAATTTAGACCGCACTTTAATGCGTTAATTTGACGACAAATTTCATCTGTCACCCCATTAGCCTGCGCCATTTGTTCTTCAGTAATCTCCTGTGGCGATTTTTGGAATAAAATAGCATCCAATAGCCGTTCTGCATGCATTCCATCTCTGCAGTAATGAAGTACCCCAACATCATTAAATAGCGTTGCAACTTTAGCTATCTTAGTTGTCGCAATACCAAGTGCACCATCTTCACCGCCTAATTGACGAAATAATTCATCTTGTGGAAAACCGCCACACGCCAAGAAAAAAGCTCGACGAAAAACCATGCTCCCACCACAGGTCATTCGCATATGTTGCCATGCAAACTCAAAATTAGGATGTTCAGCGTAGCGCGCGGGCAAATCAATCGGTTTTAATGCTAAACGTACCACTGAGGTATCTGATTGAAAATGAAAAGTCGCCGCAGCAACTTCTAATGCGCCCTGTTCATAAGCATCATCAGCGTCTAAAAAAGCAATAAATTCATTACTTGATTGCAAAGCACCCCAATTGCGCGTTTTCGCCACCCCGCTATTTCTCGACATAGACTCGACAACTATCTTTTCCGGATATTGTGTTGCCCATTCTTGCGCTAAAGCTAACGTGTTATCTTTAGAGCCATCATCAATCAACCAAATTTTCCCCAAATAAGTTTGAGACAATACGGACTGCACTGCACGAGATAGCGTTTGTTCTGCATTATAGCAAGGAATAATTACATCAATATTGGCAAACATTTTAGCCTCTAAGCACATTTACGTAACTTCGCATAATAGAACCCATCACCACCATTTGGTTGCGGAATGAATTGAAAACCCACCGCACTTGTATCATCACCAAAAGGTAATGACAATAACTCTGCATCCGCGTGAGCATTTAAAAATGCTTGGATTTGTTCGCAATTTTCTTCTGGCAATACAGAACAAGTCGCATAAAGCAAAACACCATTTTCCTTAAGTTTTTCCCAAAGCGCACTCAGAATTTTCTTCTGTAATTCAACGAGCTGAGCGATATCGGCTTCTTTGCGTAACCATTTTATATCGGGGTGGCGACGAATCACCCCTGTAGCAGAACAAGGAGCATCAAGTAAAATTCGGTCAAATTTCACCGCACTTTTACCGATTTCATCTAACCATTCGTTAGGTTTACTCGCATCACCACACACCACTATCGCTTGCTGATTTAAACGTGCAAGATTTTCTTCCACTCGTTTTAAGCGATGCGCTTCTACATCTAATGCAATCACATTAGCTTGAGGTGCCAGTTCCAAAATATGGGTCGTCTTACCGCCCGGTGCCGCGCAAGCATCGAGGATCCACTCCTCATTTTTTGGCTCAAGCAACGTTGCTGCCCACTGTGCACTTAAATCTTGTACTGTTACAGCTCCTTCTTCAAAGTGCGGTAATTTTTGCACAGCAATCGGTATATCTAAACACAGCGCATTAGGATGATGGCTTGTTTTCGAAGAAACACCTTGTTCTTCAAGTAAAGTGCGGTAAGTTTCGAGTGAGTTTTTTTGTGAATTCACACGTAGCCACATTGGTGGTTTCTGATTGTTCGCCTCAATGATCTCACGCCAATTCGGATAGGCTTTTTTTAATTTATTCACGAACCATTCAGGGTGAAGCGTTTGCCAATTTTTATCAATAATTGCCAAAATTTCATCTTGCTCACGTAAAAATCTACGCAAAACCGCATTCACTAATCCTCTAAAACTATCAGATTTTAATGATTTTGTTGCGTTCACAACTTCATCAACTGCCGCATGAGCAGGCACTCTCATGTAAAGCAATTGGTATAACCCTACAAGCAACAGGCAATGAACAATGCGAGTTTTACCTTTAAGCGGTTTATCCACAAGACGTTTGATAATTTGCTCTAAGCGAGGCAATACGCGACACACGCCAAAACAAATTTCTTGTAACAAGGGCAAATCTTGGGCTTTAACAGAAGATTGCACTTCTGGAATTAACGCCGACAAGGATTTGCCCTCATCCAATACTTGCAAAATTAAGTTTGCTGCAATAGCTCTGGTCGAAAGTGCGGTCATTTTTACTGAATTTTTTACGTTGATAGTTTTAGAAGAAAATTTTTTCATTATGCAAGCATCTTACCAATAGTAAACCATTCTGCACGGCCATTTAATAAATCTTGTGCAGACATAGGCTTTTTACCTGCAGGTTGCAATTGCAATAAATTTAAGACGCCATCAACAGTCGCAATTTGAATGCCATTTTTGTCCGCACTTAAAATAGTTCCCGCTGGTTTATCTTGATGAGGAAACACTTCCGCTTGATATACTTTTAAAGTTTGTGTATTGCCATCCTTATCTTCTGTTGAAAAATAAGCAATCGGCCAAGGATTAAAAGCACGAATATTACGCTCAAGTTGCATTGCAGAAAGTGACCAATCTAATTGCGCCTCTTCTTTAGAAAGCTTTTCTGCATAATTGCTTTGACTGTCATCTTGTTTTTCGGCTATAAATTTACCGTTTTCAAGATTATCTAAAACATCGATTAATGCCGATGGAGCAAGCTCTGCCAGTTTGTTATAAAGACTTGTTGAAGTTTCAGTCGGTAAAATATCACAATAAACTTTGTGTAACATATCACCTGTATCTAAACCCTCATCCATTTGCATAATAGTTACGCCAGTTTGTGCATCACCAGCCCAAATTGAGCGCTGAATGGGTGCAGCTCCTCTCCAACGGGGAAGAATAGAACCATGCACATTCAAACAACCTAAACGAGGGGCGTCTAATACAGCTTTCGGTAAAATTAATCCATAAGCGACAACAACCATTACATCTGCATTTAACACTTTTAGTTCAAACTGAGCCTCTTCTTTACGTAAGGATTTAGGTTGATAAACGGGAATGTTATTTTGCTCTGCAAGTTGCTTGACTGGGCTTGCTTGCAATTTTTTACCGCGACCAGCTGGTTTATCTGGTTGAGTATAAACAGCGATCACGTTATGTTGAGAATTTAGAATGGCTTGTAAATGCTGTGCAGCAAAATCTGGCGTACCAGCAAAAATAATATTAAGTGATTTCATAATGTTCTACGTTATGGTGATTGATAGGAAAAAGTGCGGTTAAAATCAACCGCACTTTAATTAAGAATAAGAAGCTTATTGTTTCGCAATTTGTTTTTTATATTTCACCAATTTTTCTTTAATACGTTGGCGTTTAAGTGGAGAAAGATAATCAACAAATAAAATTCCATTTAAATGATCAATTTCGTGTTGAATACATATCGCAAGCAAACCATCAGCATCTAAAGTAAATTCTTTACCATCACGATCTAACGCTCTCACTTTCACTTTTTCTTTACGAGGAACCAACGCACGGAACCCTGGAATGGATAAACACCCCTCTTCAATTCCAGTTTCGCCTTCAGAAGCCAAAATTTCAGGATTAATCAAGACAAGCTGATTTTTTTTATCACCTTCAACATCAATAGTAATAATACGTTGCAAAATATCTACTTGAGGTGCAGCTAAACCAATACCTTCCTCTTGATACATCGTATCAAACATATCATCAACAATTTTACGAATTGCATCATTAACTTCAGTAACAGGCTCACAAACAACCTTTAAGTGATCATCAGGATAAATTAAAACATTAAGTGCGGTCATAATTTCTCTTGTTTTAAGGATAGAATTTTAGCGGGATTTTAGCACAGCTAATAAAACATTTATAGGACGTGACTTCATATGAGTTGAAAAATCACTTATTTATTGAAAATTAAAATCAGACTCTTATTTGATTAAATAATGAGTAAATTCCAAAAAACAAAAACCCCAGTAGCTCAACTGGGGTTCTTCTGTTTTTATTTTATTTTATTTTATTTAATTTAGCTTTGTATTTAGTAACCTGGCGGTGCCCTACTCTCACATGGGGAAGCCCCACACTACCATCGGCATTACAGCGTTTCACTTCTGAGTTCGGTATGGTGTCAGGTGGTTCCACCGCACTATCGCCGCCAGGATAATTCTTTGATAACTTTTATTCTAACTTCTATCTATGTTC
>NZ_CAKASP010000004.1:0-106469 GCF_916862695.1 Haemophilus sp. Marseille-P9675 | reverse complement strand
TGATTTGTTTTTTACCAGCATCGGTAATATTGCTTAAATTCTTATCCGCTGCATTATCAATTTTATCTTTAGTGGCATCATCCAATTTAACGGTTACATCTTTACCACTTGCGGTTGTGGTTAAGCCGTTTTCACCTTTGATATTAAACTTCATCCCACCTGCATTGGTTAATGCCTGAGTATCTGTACTACCTGAATCACTTCCTAAAGAGATGTTATTGTCGCCGATTTTACTATCAACTGAATCTACTTTAGCTTTTGTCGCATCATCCAATTTTAATGTAACGGTATCACCTGACGCAGATGCAGTTAATCCGTTGTCACCTTTGACCTTAAACTCAATGCCTCCCGATTTATTTAAATCTTGTTGATCGGTTGAAGTTGAATCATTTGTCGCGGATAGTTTGATTTTGTTATTTTCAATTTTATTCGCAATTGAATCTACAGCTGCTTTCGTGGCATCATCTAATTTAACTGTTACATCCGTACCGCTGGCTGTTGTAGTCAAGCCATTTGTACCTTTCACATTAAACTGTAAACCACCAGTTTTATCTAACTGCTGAGCATCAGTGTTCCCGGAATCACCACCGAGTTTAATATTATTATTTGCGACTTTATCTAACTGTGATTTATTAACCGCATCAGTTGAATTTGTTCCCGCTGCTAAATTTGTGATTGGTTTATTGCTCATATCAATGCCGCTAGCATTGGTTACAATGCCGCCAACAGTGGTGCTATTTAAACCTTTCAAATCTTTAGCTAATTTAACCCACAATTTGCCGTCTTCATTGTTTACACCAATGTTCTCATTAGTTAAAGCAGCTTTATCTGCACCACCACGAATATCTAAACGATTGTTAGCTATGCTTTGTTTGATGACCTTAGTATCATCCACATTTGGTTGGACTGCATTATCACCCGCATAATTTAAGAACGCGCCTGTCGTTAAATTACTCAAAACACCATAAAGTTGTGAACCATTAATTGCATCAGTAGATACATTGCTCACCTCACCTGCCGCAACGTTTTTTATTTGACGCTCAAAGCCAGCAGAACCTACAGAAACAATATCTCCTTCTGCAGTATCTGCACCACCAGCCCATGAATAAGTAATCCCATTCACCACTGTTTGAGTTTGTTTAGTTCCTACTTTATCTGTAATTGAACCGCCACCTAATGCTACTGAGTTATCTCGATTTGCTGTAGCGCCAGAACCGATAGCAACAGCATTTACTTTACTTGCTGTAGCTAATGTCCCCATACTTACACCAAGCTCAGCTGCAGTTGCTTTCATACCTACAGCGACAGCAGCATCCGAAGCTTGTGTTGGCGTCCAACGAGGAGACAAAATATTTTTCCCTGTTAAATCAGTAAAAGCATCCTTTATAGTCGCTTTTTTAGACTGATCATTTTTAGGATTAGTATATGTAATTTCTTTTGTTACAGCCTCATCTACATCATCCCCACCAATTGCTATAGAAGAATCACCATAAGCATAGGCATTACCACCAATAGCAACAGATTGAGTCCCTCTAGCCCAAGCACCATCAGGTTTATTTTCAGAGCTACCATTTCCACCACCAATCGCTACTGACTGAGAAACTTTTTTACCTTTCTCACCCACTCGACTATTGGTACCGATAGATATATTAAAACCACTGTTAGTTAGATCAGAACCATATAATGAACCATTATTTTCTGTTCGTCCTGCACCTCTACCTATAACAATCTCATCACCACCTAATGCATTCGCTTTAGAGCCGATAGCAATAGAGTTACCTGAGGCTTTTGTACTACCTGAGTTGACATTAGAACCTGAAGTAGACTCAATATTCACCGCAGCTTCAACCCCATTTAAACTGAATAAAAGTGCGGTTGCTCCCAAGAAAGTCTTAATAGTATTACTTGAACTTGCTTTCTTATGTGCTTTAGTTAATTCAGAAACGGCAACCCAAGATTGTGTTGAGTGATTCCAGACTACACGGAAAATTTGATTCATAGATGTCTTCCCTATTAAAGATTAAAAGGTCATAAAAACTGAGGGCGATCTATTTATCATAAACCGTCCCACACCTGAAAAATACGCGCGCATAGTAACAGCGAAAAAATATAAGTCAAGTAATTTAACCTAATGTTTACATATGTAAACATTTTCACACTATATCACTAATATAGTGTGAAAAATAATTACTTATAAAAACAAAAAAGCTCGTCAAATTTGACGAGCTTTTTTTAACTTACATAAAACTGTATAAATACAAATTACGCGCGTTTGAAGTCAATGTGAACCAATTTCAAAACACAAAAATTTTATAAATAAAATCATACTATTAAAAATCTATAACGCCTGTAATTTCCGAAACTGTACACGTTTTTCCGAAATTAAAAAAGTTACAGGGCTATAATAATGCTATTTTTAAATTAAAATTTGAGAAACAAAACGCCCTTTAAACTATCATTAAAGGGCGTTTAAATTAGATATAAGAAACAGCGGAATTACCCGCCGTTTGTCTTAAACCCTCTCAGGCCAAGGATCGGATGTTGTCCACATCATAGCGGGCGGTCTTAGATTTTTTGGGCCAATGTCAGGTATTGCATCATTGCCTTTTACTTTAGGGTCGGCGTGGTATGGGGTAAATCTCATAAAATTAGCATCGCCTACCCCTCCCACATAAATACCTGCAACTGCTCTGTTGGTGTCATCATCAAACAAGCTAAATCCACAAGAGTCATCTGATCTAAATCCAAGAGGAATCCCACTTGTACCAATAACTTCAACTCGACCTGCTTGTCTAGGTTTAAAATCTTTTTCGTTTTTACCCAAATAACCAAACAGCCCCCAAGATAACCCGCCCATGTGGCAGGTCACAAAGTTTCCTTGACGACGAAGTTTAATATAAGCACCGGGTTTTAGGTTTTTGGTTGCAACAGTAACTAAACCTGTATCACCATCGATAACCACCCATTTCTTATTTCGTTTTTGCCATTTCCAAGCTCCGACTCCACCGCCATCTGATGACTCATAGATAGTCCCGTTAGGCTCATTGCCTTTTATTTTGGGCTCCTCTCCTGTTATTTTGTCACCTGTTGTATCGGGCTTATCAGGGCGACCTCTACCAAGCACAACGGTTATGGCTTTAATATCTCGCCCGATTTGTTCAATCACCTCGGGCAGTTGTTGTAAAAGGCTCATTAGCTATTTTTCCCTTTTTGATAAGCCGCTTTTAGGTCCATTCCATTTAGTGCATTAATTTGCTCAATCACGCCATCTAAACTCTGTTTAAACTCCGTGAGTTTAGTTGTTAATGCCTCAGGGGTACTGCTCCCGCTTGCTTTAAGTTTGCGTAGTTCTTCTGCGAGCTCACGGAATGTATCTAAATCTGCTGATACCTCACCGCCTAACAGGTCATTTTTAAGCTGGGTTATCTTTGTCTCAATTTGAGCCAAAATATTTTTGTCTTGCTCGCCTAAGTAAGTTGCAAATTCGGTTAATAATTGCTGGATTGTTTGTGTTGTCATAGTCGTCCTATTTTGTAGTTGAGTATTAGATCATTGATATTAGGGATTACAGGCATGTATTGTTGGTTGGTTAATTTAACCCTGAATACCTTCTTGCCTATTAGTTTCACCTTTATTTTGGGTTTATCTCTAACTTTGATCGTTATTGTTTTATCCACTAACCCACCTCTCTGGTCACATCTGCTAATAGAGCAAAATCTCCCCCAGCTAACGTGCGTACTAGTTGATTGCCGTCAATGCTTTGCAAATCCCATTTAGCATTTTCCCAAGTGGCATTTTCGGTTTTGTCGTGGCTTATACTGACCTTAATCAGGTTATTCTCGACAGTAATATCACCAGTTTTAGTGGAGAGTTTGATGATTGGCTCACCTTTCTTAGTTGGCTTAATATGCAAATCAAACCGATAACCACTAAAATCGACCGCACTTTCATCTTCGTGCGTGACTTCAAACGCCCACCCTTCATCGTCTCCACGGATCATTTCCAAGTCGATTGTTTCCATTTCCCCTCCAATAAAAAACCGCCCGTAGGCGGTATCTCTAATAATTAGATGATTAGATAACAATCTGTCCTTGCTCTTTTAAGTAAGCATAGATGCGTCCTAGATCGATTTCCTCCGTTGTTTTGCCAATGTCATCTTGAGTTAATGGCTGTCCAAAAATGCTTTTTGCTGCGGTTGGATCAATCCATTTATATTCCGAGATGATCGGAGTAAAGTCTGTCACTGCACCATCATTGTCTGTGCCAGTACCAAGTACATATTTAGCATTAATTGAGCCGTCCTCTTGTCTTGAGTATGCAGCAATCACTGAATACATTGGGTTTAAGATTTTGTTAAATGTTGTCATAGTTTTGTCCTTATTTAGATAAAAATAAAACCCAATCGATTGACTGGGTTACGGTTGCTTAAAATTCGGCTATAAGCAGGAGTGGGTTAATTATGCTCAGGTTTGAGTAATATTCGCTAGATTGCGACGGGAAAGAATGTTTTCTACCAGGGATGGGCGCAAATTCAGTTGTGGCTAAAATTTTAACAGTTCCATCTTCTTTTACGACAGGAATAACCTCTCCGGCTTCAAACGTGGCTCGCTGATTCCACGATCGGCATAAATCATAATATCCAAGAGGTGAAACTAGGACAAACTCATTATCCCCTAATTTTGTTGAACTGCCCTTTTCTATATTAGACTTAACATGATTAAGATCACCATAATTAATTTTAGATGAACTTAAAGCTGTATTATGGATACGCAAACGCTTTGCATAACCTTTACTGCTATTACAATACTTACAATTTCCGCTCTCATCATAAACTGCAATACCATATTCTGGCACATTTTTTATTCGTTTTAGAGGGACTACTATTTTTAATCTTATTCGAGCGCTTTTTAAGCTTTGATTATTAAAATATCTCCCATCTAACCAGTGGTAAGTATAAGGATTATAAATTTTAACTCCCTCAAAGTTTTCATAGCTAGAAGCAATGGTAGAGACTATTCTAATTTGAAATTTACCATTATATTTTCTAATAAATGGTCGGTAATAATAAAAAAAGCCATCTATATTAAATTTATCGTAGTGCTCCCCACTAGTTTGTTTCTGACCATCAAAATATTTAATAAAACTTCGATTAGCGAAAACAAGAATCTCATCTTCCGAATAGTCATTCGCATTAAGAATATCGCCATTTGGAATGTCCCACCATCCTTGTGTTAATTGACCACTTACGTCAATGTCATGAACGCAAACAAGTAGCTTTTCATCTGTCATTGAAAAGTTTTTCCCAAAAAGTTGAATCCCAAACTTATCCATAAATCACCCCATTACAAGAACGGTTATATTATTGCCGTATGGTTTATTTCGGCAGTGTACCCACTCCCAGTGCAGTACTTTACCTTCAATGCGGAATTTTGGTAGCAAGCTATCGTTACCAAATGTATAACCGCCTGATACAGTATAGACCGCAGTTAAAATATTATCTTCATAAGACTTACTGCCATTTTGTCCGTAAGGAATTGTGAATTTATCTACTAGTAAAACAGTTTTACTCGCAAGATCGAACGTTTGACCGTTTTCATATACTTCAATCCCATACATTCTGTCACCGCCTTTTGATTTTTTCTTTTTTCGATAAAAGAAAGCCACGGCAATAACCGTGGCGATAATTAAAACAAGAATTAAATAGATCATCTTAGTTTTCCTATTTTTAGTCTCGGTCTCCCACTAGTGTCATAAACAATGATGTTTTCATTGTTCATCACAAGCCCTACATTGCCTTGATTAGCCCTCATCTCGACTTGCCCCTGGTTACTCACCTTGAACCGATTGTTAATATTAATCGATCCGCCTGTAATATCACCAAGATCTGCACTAATTGCTGATAGACTAGTTACGTTTAATTTATCGGCAGTAAGCGACCGTGTGGCAACGTGGTTTGCACCAATACTGTTAGCCGCAACGTGTTTAGCCATCACCGCCCCAGTTGCAATCTCATTAGTGGTAACACTATTAGCCGCTAATAGCTCGGTAGTGATTGTTCTGGTTATGATAGAGCCACCATGTATTGAGGTTACACCTGCATTTTGCCAAGGACTTGGTTGAGTTGTGTATTCTGTACACTCTTCAAGCATTGGACGGGCAACTCGAAGATGTTTATTTGTCTCATTGCTATTTGAAATAATCCAGAATATTGGTATTACTTTAACTGCATTATCTGGGACTTTAAACTTAACAGATGCCCTCTTTGTATAGCCCGTTAAACCGCCATTAAAAGAGTAACCGTTGATAACACCTGTATCAAAATCCTTATAGCCCCCATCTTTGTAGAGACATCTAGCCGTTAGTTTTGAGCTAGCTCTATGTACACCAATGTAGGCAGATAACATATACCAACCGCCACTATTAACAGCCACAGATTCCATTGCAACAGTCGCCTGTGCCGATAAATCGCCATCAATACTGAATATCAACTGGTTTTCGTTTTGCAGGTATGATGTCAAACCCCAAGCATCATTAGCCTGTTTTGAGCTTGCTCTAAAATTTTTACCATTTGAACTCATCCATGAAAAGCAACCATGTGGCAATCCATTATCCTGCACGTTTGCGAAAATTGGGTTATAGAGCAAATTCCCACCTAACCCAATTGCTAACTTATCCGCTGTAACTTCGCCTGCCGCTAAATGATTGGCTCTTACTGCTCCAGCTTGCAACGCTCCAGCTCCAATTGTGTTTACACCAATCTGATTAGCTTGCAACGTGCCAACTAATTGAGTTGTATTGATTCGTATGCCGTTTACATCAACCCCATTTTCGATGTATTTACTTCCGTTCCAAGTGTATAGTTTTCCGTCGGCCGTATTATAGACTTGCTTGTAGCCTATAAATTTATTGACGTTTAACCCTGTTACGGTTTTAGTCATTTCAAGGTTTCTAGCTGGCAACGCAGTATCAATTACCTCATTTACAATGTTCTGAGATAGCTTTTTATTCAGCACCTCTAATTCGGCATCAATATCTACCGCACTTTCGCCTTTAATCCCTGATTGCTGATTAAATGGGCCAACATTCACACCACGAGCATGTCGCAACCAGTAATATCTAACCTGTTTTGCGCCAACTTCGTGCGTGTACATTCTTGCTGTGACTTTCGTCAAACGTTTGGCTATTTTAATGTCATCTGTTTCACTGGTAAAAATTTCTGTTGCCGTCGCATCATCAACCCAATCCCACTCAAGCGTGATATTACCCAGACCACCAGTTGTTCTTACGCCTGTTGGTGCTGGCGGTTTATTGATGGTAAAAGTCTGAGTTTTTTCACTCAATAACTGTCCATTCTCATTTTTAACTTGGATAAGGACGCTATAATCTCCGTTTTCGAGACCGTCTATATTAAGATTGTGAGATTGTTGCCCTAATCGCACGTCATATAGCACACCGCCTTTATAAATGCGGATGTCGTATTTTACGATGCCATTACCGCCAGTCACGCTACTGTCAACTGATACGCTACCATCTGCATTTACTGCCACACCAATGTTACTAATTTGCGGTGTAGTAAGTACGGTCGTTCCTACTGGCTCAAACTTGGCGCCATTATCAACAATAGCCTCTTTTTGTGGCTCGTGTTGTAACGCCATAATGGTGTACTTGCCTTTATCCTCCTCTTTTACAGATAACGCCTTAAATAATTGGCTTGTTACTTGTTGAGTAGTCAAAGACCATACGCCGTATAGCTCCAAACCTAATGGCGGTTGATCGAGTGTTACCTCTGCACCATTGACTGAGATAATCTTAATATTTTGATGTTTAGCATTGGCATTGATATAGCTAAGATAACTATTACCGCTAAGGGTGATTTCACGGTCTAATGTAACGGTCGTGCCATTAATAGCTAAAACTCGACCACCAATATTAGTACCTGCATAGTGCGTATCAGCGACTTTGATAATGTCGCCAGGGATATGCATTAACCCTTCTGCGCCAACAGTAAAGGTAACGGTTTTGGTTTCTAGTTTTTCTGTTTGCAACAACCATAAGGCAGTGCGGTGCGCTTGCCCTCTTGATGTACAGCCAAAAGCCGTGATTTTCTTAACGTTTAATCCGTGCTTACGAATTTCTTCGTCATCAGAAACATATTCAATCGCTTTCTCGTAGCTATTCTCTTTATCCGCGTATTCTACTTGGATTGCATTATGGCGGGATTTTCGAGCCGAAAATGTATAACTAAATCCGCTCTCATCCACATTGGCATTTGTATAAGTCCAAACTGGATCTACAGGTCTATCCATTACCACGGTTAGCTGCTGACCATTCCAAACTGGCATTGCACGGAAAATTGAGCAAATATCATTAATAACTTGATAAGCGGATCGTTGCTCTGTCAGCCAAACATTACAAGTAAATCTTGGCTCTTGCCCACCAAATCCATCTGGCACTAATTGGTCACAATATTGAGCGACTTGATATAACGCCCATTTATCCGCACCAAACTCACCAAGTCTTCCGCCCAAGCCATAGCGTTTATTTGTCACCACATCATAGAGCACCCAAGCGGGATTATCCGTCCAATCAACCTTAAATGTACCATCCCACATACCGGTATATTGACGAGTACGAGTATCATAATTGCTTGGTACTTTTACTTTTAAGCCAAGTAGGTCATAGGTACGAGTAGGGATATTGCTAAAATATTCAGAGTCAAATTTAACCCCCATTAAAGCTGTGTTTGGGTAAGTAAACTCCGTATCAATAATCTCTGTATAGCTAGACCAAATGGTATTATTTTGCAGTCTCTGTGTTGTGCTATCGTCTGTAGTCCGTTCCACCTTGACAATAAATGGTACGCTAGGCAGATTATCAAAAGTATGATGTTGCAAATACTGAGAGCTATATTTGCCGCTAATTGACACAGGGTAAGTTCTTGAGCCAATAGTAATGATAAAGTTTACGGATGTTCCGTTAGTGTCACCATTATCTTCTTGTTTAAAAAGCGATTGGACACCAATGGTCAAGCGTAATCGAGATACTTTGCTATCGGTCACGGTTCTTGTAAGCGGTAGATTTTTCTTAACTAGAGTGCCTACACCCACCTCTTTTTCTGAGGTGTTAAACCCAGCCATTAAATCCTGTACTTGGCCACCTACACGCCCCTCTACCTGCACATTTTTAAAATTATAAGAGCCGTCTTTGTTTTGTACTGGTGTTTTGTCAAAATAGATGGATTTCATTCCATCGGCTAAACCGTAAACTTCGCCCTCTGAAATTACTTCAACAATTTTGACAAGTTGCTTACTTCTTCCGCTCTCTTTTGCCTCGACTGGAGTATGACCACCGCCGCCACGACCTTTACCCATTGAAAACTCCTTAAATTTCAGTATCCATCGTTTCTACACCCTGAGATATGATGAGAGAGCCTACTCTCATTCTCCCATACGCCAATGGCATAGGTTTTCCCTGCGCTGTCATATTCGACAGATTTGAAAATGCCGTAGATTGTTTCTTTTCTTTTTCAGTGCCCATTTTCATCTCAGGCATTTTTGTGAGCATCTGAGCAACGCCACCCAATAATAGAGATGCCCCAACAGAGCCAACTATCCAAGCCGCATTGGTACTAATAATGCCAGCAAGCGGACCTAAAGCGATTGCACCCGCAATAATTGCGACACCCGCAATCACACCAAATAATCCGCCACGTTTTGAGCCTTTTAAAACAGGTGTAAAATGGACTGTTGCATCATCTTTTAGTTTGTGACTCAGCCCTTGCTCGAGATAGCGATTATCAAAGTAGTCTCGCCCTACTCGCACGGTAAACAATCCTTGCTGGATGAATTGGCGCAATTTAGGGATTTGGCTCGTTAAGGCTTGGACTATCTCTGCCGTAGTCTGGCAATCTAGCCTAAATTCAGATCCAAACTGTTTAAGGCTACCGTAAAATCTAACGTTGACCATGCGTTATATCTCCAAATACTATGAGTGTGTTTAAGCCAATATCCATCATATAAATCACGCTTGGATAATCGTTTTGGTGCATGATGAAGAACCATTTGATTACCGACATAAATTGCTGCGTGATTGGGTACATCAGCCCCGATGTTGATTAAAATAACATCGCCTATTTGTGGCTCTTTTACCTGCTCAAAACCGTGTTTTGCCATGTTATCTAGGTAGAGATTAAAGCCATCTTCCCACCAGTAATCGTCTCGTTCAAAATCAGGCAAGTTACAACCAGATAAGCGGTAAAAATCTCTAAATAATGTGTAGCAATCCATTTCACCGTGTTTAAAATCACGGCCAATTAAAAATGGGATTTTCGGAAAAATATGGATTTGCTCATCACAAACTAACCAAAAATCTAACTGGCTATAGAGTTGTGTTTGTAAATCTGCTGGTGATAGTTTTGGCTCGCCTTGTGGGTGTGAGTGGACTAAGGCTAAAACCTCGCCTTTATCACTTGCTGCAATGTAATCTTCTGGCGAGATTTCAAAGTGGCTCTCTTTATCTTCTGATACGTTTTCGCAAGGTATAAAGACTTTTTCACCACCCACTAAAACAATAAAACCGCAACTTTCTTGCGGTTCTTTTGATTTTGAGTATTTAATTATCTCGTTATGTAATTTGCCGTCCATTGTTACCCCAACTTATCAACGCTAACAAATCCACCATAGTTATGCGTATTGTTTCTCAACTTGCATCCAGTCAATAATCCACTGCACTTATCCTTTTTAGGATCTGCTGTCGGTTGGTCTTTTTCATCTGCAATCGCTCTGCCTGTATAGCCACACTCAACGCTACGATATAGCCAACTACAAGTAGATGTAATCATTCTTGCACCAATTAATGCGTTGTCGGTTTCAGATGGCAAAGCCAGTGTAAATTGAGCAATATCTCGATTTAATGAGGATAATTGCTCAATCACAAAGTAACTTAACGCCTCTTGCGTTGGATCTGCTTTTTTATTGCCGTTTGTAAAATTAACCGCATCAAGATAGTGCATATAGACTAATCTGCGTCTGACAATCCCACCCAAACATTGATCAAAGCGGTTACAAAGTGCGGTAATAAATCCGTTAATATTTCCCAGAGTGAGAGTTGGTCGATTACTTGGGCCATTACCTGACATTTCAAAACCATCTGCTTTTACGGCAAATGGCTCAAATGTTTTGCTTTGCCATACGATAGATTGTGATTTCTCATTGGTGCCAGCATAAAAGCGATATAACTCGCCATTCATGCCGTCATTATCTTTCAATCCTCGCAAATCCACTTCAAACAGCTCAATGAGCGCATTTTGTTCGAGTTTGGCGAGGTCGAGTTTGAATTGGTTGCTGATGAGTTGTGGCATTTTTACCTCAATAAAAAACCGCCCATAAGAGCGGTTGTTTGTTAATATTGTTGTGTCTGTTCGGTGTGACAGATTTTGCCGTCACAGTCTTGATTAAGATTTAGGGCGTGCGCCATATACACCACAAATGCACACACAAGCGTAATGATTAATTTGTTCATTTTCTGTTCCTTTTGTCGGATTTTAGGTGTGAGAATCCGCCGCAGGCTTAAAAAAAGTGCGGTCGGATTTTGTGGTGTTTTTAGAAATCGATTTTGACAGCTTTCTGGTCAAACTGGCGCAAGTGTTTTAATGCTCGCCAATTTGTCATTGGGTCAATCTCAAACTCTTGTGTAATGCGATTTAAGATTTTGTTTGTTGAGCGTAACACGCTTAAATATTCGTAAGCCTGTCCATAGATTTGCCCGCTCATGTTCGAGCCTAAAACGTTAAAGGCTTTTTCAATATGTTGGAAAGTGCCGACGCCACGTTTGAAAGCGAACCATAACCAAATAAGCTGTTGGAGTTCGTACTCGGTAAATTCAAAAGAGAATTTCTTTTCACTGCTAGGTAGTTCAGGATCAGTGATTAATTCCCCTTCTAAAATTATTTTGTGAACATACTCTACTGCTTCAGGGAGTTGTTCAAGGGTTAAATCTTCGATTGATTCCACATTAAAGCGTTGATGGACTAAATGATAAGCATCAGAATAAATTAAGCCTTTCTTACTCACCAACATATTTACGGCATTGCGTAAGCCTGTGCGATCATCTACCGTAGTTTTACGCTCTGCTTTACCATTAAACCAATAATCATGTAACGCTTGATAACACTCTTTTTTGTATTTGATTAATGTGTCACGGATTTCTGGGTTACAACGATTAATATCAATACCAAATAGCCAGCCGTTTAGGTATTGAATAGGAAGACATAGCATTTCACGATTTTTCCCATCTTCTGCAACCGTGGTTATGATAACCACAGTTGAACATAATACTTCATCTCTCACTATTCTTTGGCGTTGCGCGCGCCAGTCAATGCCGATATTTTCACAAATAGGCTTCATAGCAACATAGTGATTGCCATTTTGTTCAACGGTAATTAATGACTGATTGTTGAATGAAATTGTTTGGGTTGAAATTTGATTAGACATAGAATGTCTCCTTTGGATTTTTTTTACGAAATTAAGATTTACCCTAAATAGGGTGCCAAGAGGTTCGTAAACCGTCCAAAGTCGGCTGGAGTTATTCCCCGAAGGTCTTTTATTCCTCGCCCTCTCGGCATAGATAAGATGTGGTTATGCGTAATGAATGTTTAATGGCAATAAACAAACAAGGTTACTAAATTTCACGCATAAAAAAACCGCTATGCTTTCGGGAGCGGACTAACCGCTTTGGATTTAAGGCTACGACACCTTGAGCAGATAACTATCTGCTTGATAAAAATCATAATGAAAAAGCCCCTTGGGTGTCAAGGAGCTTTTTGTAATTATTCACTTTTAATTTTGGGCGTTCGTCTATGGATTACAACTACTTTACTTTTTTCAGGATTTTTCTGCTCAAGCAATTCAACTTTCTTATATTCAATCTTCGTTTCTCTTGCGAGTGCAATAGCAAAACGATATTCAGCATTGGCTTTGGAATTATGTTCGTTAATTTGATTTAATCTTTCTCTCGCTAGTTGCTTTTCTTCCGCAGTAATTAACCTCACTTTTGAACCATTAACATCTCTGATCCATTTTCTACGAACAAAACGTTTTAAATAGCTAGGTGAATCTAAATAATATCGCATAGCACTTCGAACCACTTTTGATAATTCATCATCACCAAGTACGGCAAGCATATCATCGATAATTGTAGGAACTAATGGTTTAGTATCGAAAAAGACATTTGGGAACCGTTCTTTTAACTTAGCTAAATTTGCTTTGATATTATCTTTTCGACCCATATCTTACCCCATAAAAAAACAGCTTCTATTGGGAAGCTTTTTAGTTAAGGTTTCTGACGCCTATTGAGAGAATGTTACTACGCTGATTTCCTGATATCAATTAGAATCCTAATAGAGGCTGATTTAATGCTACCATCTCTGTCTCAGAAAATGAAAATTCAATCCGGTAATAAGTAAAAAAGTTTGTCAATTGATAATCTCCACTATAGGTAAAATGAACTTCATTAGACTTTTCAAACCCATCATAACAAATGACATTTGAATAATTCCTACTCAATTCTTCTATAGTTATCAAAAATTGTTGGCTTTGTACATCAAACCATTTTCTCAATGAAAATTGAGGATAATTCTTGCATAAAAGCTCCAATGCCGATTTCTTAACAATTACAACGCAATTTTTCATCATTTACCCCTTATAAAATTTTGTGCTTGCCTCTATGTGGGGATAAAATATGAAAGTTCAATCTACAATTGATACAATAATTCTGTTTATTTATTTTTAGTAAAAACTATTTGAATGCCATAATTACATCAGGCAGCTTCCACCAAATCACCGCTATAAATAAGCAAATAATCACTGTATAAGCGAATCGGCGTGCAATAGGTTCTTTTGAAATTACTTCTAGCATTTCATAGAATAAAGCTAATTCCGAAGCACGCTGCGCCAATGGCAAAACCAACCGCTGCAATAATTGCTGCACTTGCTAGCATTTTCCCTGCAATGCCTGCATCTTTTTCACTCATTTTTCCACCTACCTTAACTTGATGTTTTGGTGTATACTTAATCAAAATTGCTCCTTAGTTGGTTAAACTTGGAATAAGGGGTAAATAAAAACCCCGAACATTGCGAGTGTTCGGGGTTTGTTTTTTTATCTAAAAACTACACCACTTCTTCAAAGGTGCAGCTGATTTCCGTGTGTCTTTTAGTGACGGTTTTTGACCATTTCGGGCAAACGACTTTGATTAAATCGCCATTTTCGTATTCACGAAAGAAAAATGCCGTGACGCCACCATGCGATGTTAAAAAGCGGTCAAATTCGACCGCACTTTTGTGATTGAGCTTGTATGTCAGGTTAAATTTGCGAAGCAGCGGATTTAGTCCGTCCACCATCCGCTGTTGATAACCATCGCCAAAATTAATCACTTTTCGTCTAGGTTCTTCCTCTACAGTGTATTTAGGCTGAGGACACCAAGATAATGTTTTTAATGCCATGTTTACTCCTAAGATAACAATCCACCAGGGCGCATATTCTTCTGCAACATTGTTCCCGCTTCTGCTTGCGCAATTTGTCGTACTAATTCCACGGTGATTTCAAGCTGTCCATTTCTTGATTGTTGGCTTACCGTTGCATCCATCGGTTCACCGTTATTAATCACCTTAACCGCTATATCCCCTGATGATTTAGGTTGATAAGCCATAGTTGGCAATCTTGGTACGCCGACTCCACCACCATTAGCAAAACCACGACGCACAGAACCGTAATTAAGATGATCTAAAAAGCCACGGCCCAAACGAGCAGTGGCTTCTTTTGTTATGACGTATTCGCCCTTATGTACAATACCAGCTGGCGTATATTTTCCACCATCACCAGTGTAACCACCAGTGGCAAAACTCATCGTTACTGATTGAATATTTGAAACGATACTGGCAGTTTGACTTGCTACCCGTGCATATTCAACTAAATTTGCTGGATAAGGTAATTTTGCTGCTTCCGACAAAGCTAACTGGATATTGATAATACTTTCCGCAATAGCGAAAGCTTTACTTGCAGCAAACATAGCTTTATAAGCAGATGACTGTTGGCCTGCAGCATTAGCCATTACACCAGCCATCGTGTCAAAAGCTGAACTCATCATCTGCGTCGATTGCGCATAATAATCTGATTCCTTCTTCTGCCGCTCCAAATCATACTTATCTTGAATTTCTTTTTTGCGACGCTGATATTCTTCCTCCGACAATAATTTCTGCTCATTGCCGCTTTGCATTGCCTCCAGCAAGGCTAAATCGCGAGTGCGTTGATTCTCGATCTCCTGATTCGGATCGAACTGAGCACGAAATTGTGCCAATGGATCGACCGCACTTTGTGACATCTGTTGCGCATAGTCAAACTGTACTCGATTCGAGGCTTTCGCCGCTTCACTTTGGTTGATCTGCCCTTTCTCGTATAATTCCTGAATAGATTTTAGTTCATCATCACGATTAGCTTTCAACAACTTTTCTGGCGCATATTTGCCAGCAAGCTCTAAACGTTGGCGAGCAAAGCGTTCTGCAATAGCCGTTTTTGCGGTTTCATATTCTTGATACGATACCACACCTTTTTTATTGTGTTCTTCCAACCGCTGGAACATTCGCGCTTGCTCTAATTCAATTTCGCCTAAACTAGAACTGTTTTTCTTGCGAATTTCATCGTAGAAATTAAGCCAGCTGTCGCGTGCATTTTCACCTGATTTGGCAGATTTTCTTTGTGTTCTGTTTTGTCTATCGTCCCACTGCTTTGAATATTTTTCATCCAAAGCATTGTAAGCCTCCATATAACCATCATTTTTGACGGTAATCCCTGCACTATCCAAATCTCGACGAGTATTTAATGCAACCCAATCTTTTTTGGATTTAGCATTATTAATTTCATTCTGCAATTTTGTGCGGTCTATAAAAGCTTGGGTTTTATCATCAATATTTAAGGCTTGCGGAGATTTTCCAGATAATGCGTCACGATAGGCTTGATTAAAAATCAATAACCCATCTGCGCCCTCTCTTGCTGCATCGCCTACATTTAACAACTTACTCATCATTCCCGCTAATGGTGGCTGAACATTAGCGGCATTATTCGCCACAATGAGCATTGATGAATTAAATGTTTGTACGTTTTTATCGGTGCGCAATAACTCAAACCCAAGATTGCTTAAAACCGCATTAGTTTCATTTTCAGTTGTTGTTGCCAACTGTGATGAAATAGTTTCACTCACCCCCATTGCGTCATTGAGTAGGCGTTGTTTTTCTTCCAAATCTGCGGTAACTTTGGCTTGTTCTCGCATTGCAGAAGCAATTTTCTCACCGTAATTTACTAATGAGAAACCTTCGTTGTTTTCACTTTGCGCTTGATAGGTTTTTATGGCTGCCGTTAAATTGTCATAACGTTTTTTTAGTTCTTCAATTTGTTGTTTTCGGGCGATAATGTTTTCTTCAAGTTTGGCTTGCTCTGCACGAAGCTGCACACCGTTCATTTTCTCTAAAGATTTCGACACTTGCTCAAGATTATCTGAGTAAGCTAGTGCCGTTTCTTTGGCTCTTTCTGCTTCTTGTCGCCACTCTAATAAATAGCCAGCCCCCAAAGAAAGCCCAACCGCCAACGCACCAATAGGACCACCAACTAATCCTAATGCACCACCTAATAAGCGCCCTGCTGCACTGGTATTGCGTTTTGCAATGGCAAGGTTTTTATTCGCGGCTGCTTCCGCATTAATCGCAATGGTTAATTTTTTTGCCTGTGCTTCTGCCAATGTTTTAGCCGCAAGCAATTCCGCTTCTGTTCGTGCGTGTGTGATTTTAAGTTGGATTACGCTCATTTCCGCTTGAGCTTCTGCGCGTAATGCTGCTGTTCGTTTTACTTCAGCTTGCGCTACTTCTGATGCAACAAGCGCTTGTTTACGACTTTCGGCAATAAATCCGTTAAGCTTTGTTGCACCGACCGCCGCGCCGAATGTCCCCATTACGGTTGCCGCTACTGTTAAATGATGACTGAATCCATTAATGATTTCGGCTGCAGTTCGGCTGACACCTATCGCATTGTCTGTTTCACCCACCCATTTAACTGTTGCCGTACTTAAATTTTCTAACGCAGCAGAAATTGTTAAAATACGTGAGCCAAATTGACTATCTACGCTACTTTTTGCTCGCTCTAATGCTGGAATAAGTACATCTGTAGTCAATTTCCCTTCTTCCGCCATATTGCGAAGTTCGCCAGTTGTAACGCCTAAACCGTCTGCTATCGCCTTTGCCAATCCTGGTGTTTGCTCCATAACGGAATTAAATTCATCACCACGAAAAACGCCACTACCGAGAGCCTGTCCAAATTGCATTAGTGCCGCTTGTGCAGATTCTGCGCTTGCACCAGACATTGCAACAGCTTTTGATACAGTTTCTGTCAAACTTGCGACCTGTGCTTGGCTAATTTTTAAGGCTTCTGCATTTTGAGCAAAGCGTTGATATACACCAGATGTCGCTTGGATACTTTGGTTTGTTTTAAGTGAAATATCAAAAACAGATTCTAACCCGCGCGCACTGTTAATTGATGCGCTTTCAACTAAACGAAGTTTATTTTGAATTTCAGTGTAGCCATCAGCATAATTTTTTAGTTGAGCAATTCTTCCACCAGCAAAACCAGCCCAAAAAGTACCTCGAGTGAAATTATTTAAATTTTGTGCTGCTTTCTCAATATTATTGAGATATTGAGATGAGCGAACTGAAAATTGTTTCGCTCTATTTTGCGCTTTTCCTAAATTTTGCTGAAAGCGCGCCTGATCTAACGTTAACTGAATATTTAATTGACCTAATAAACCAGACATACTTTATCCTTTAAAATAAAAAGGCCCACCGAAGTGAGCCTTTTCAAAAATGTAACTTAATTATCAAACAGAACTTTATTATTTGGACTGAATGCCAAAAAGTTTATTCCATTTATCTTCCCGAGTCAGTTTTTTATCTAAAACAATTCGAATGCAGTAAATCAAAGGAATCAACGATACTGCAAAAGCGAATACTGCTCCCCAAGGGAAAGAAGGAGTATTCAAATAACCACAAAAACCAGCAAAACCAATAATTAAAGCAATAACAAAAATAATACCCATAGAATCAAACAAAAAATCAAAAAAACTATCAATAAGCCATTTCATATTCTCTCCTTGGTTATTTTTTTATCATCGTACGATATACACATATAGATTTCTTTAGAAACTTATAATTTAATTAATAATAACATATTTCACACGATTCTTATCTTGTTCAGCTATCCTTAGTTTATTAATACGATTATTTTCTTTAATAATAGCTACAACAAGACAAGTTGCGAAAATAGCAACATATACACCCAAAAAAGCGAGAATATAAGTAAAATCAACGTCAAATAAAAGGAATAATGTTCCTAATGCAATAAGCAGTATAAAAAAGCATTTTGCTGTAAATTGAATGAAATCACACAATATGTTTACCGCCTTCTATAGGTTGAAAGTAACTGTCTTTCCTGTGGGTAATTCAACCGATAAATTTAACACGCCACCCATTGCTTCAATGTAACGTTTAACTGATGATAATTTAATGTCATTTCCACGTTTTTCAAGGGCAACAACTGAAGGCTGAGAAATACTTAATGCTTCTGCCATTTGCTTTTGTGAAAGCTCTAATTCTTCACGAATACGGTAAAGTTGTAACTCCATTCGCATATCGTCTGCCATAGCTTTCACTTTCTCTTGCTTTTCAGCTGGAAGATTATTCATCAGATCTTTAAATTTCACGCTCATTTTCTTGCTCCTTAGTTAATTCAGAAAGGTAATCATCATAGGTTTGTTCCGCTAGGGCAATCATCTCTTTGTAAAAGAGTTTTTCTTTCTTGCCTTTTTTATCTCCACCACATAAAACAATCGCTTGTCTGACAGGGTCGAAAATATAAAATAAACGGAATACCGATAATTTAGACTGTACTCGCAATTCTTTTAAATTGGTATATTTAGAGCCTTGCAGCGTATCCGCATAAGGTCTGCTTAATTGTGGACCTTCTGTTGATAATAATTCCAACGCCGCATAGATTTTTAATACGTCATCTTCTGCCAGCGTTTTTAACCAGTTAAAAAGTGGGTCTTGTAAAATTACTTCCCATTCTTGTTTCATGCAGCTATTACCTTTCTTATTATTTATATAGATTTTAATCTATATAAAATACAGGAGCAATAGATAATTTAACGATTTGCTAAATAATCAGCCACTCCATCATCATCCATTTTTTCTTGGTAAAACGGCATAAAATCAGATAATTCTGGAACCTTAGATTTAGAGGCTCGATTTATCATAGCAAGCAAATGTGAAACTTGTGCAGTACGATAATCCTCTCGCCATAATCCAAAAGGCTGTTCCTGATAAAACATTTCGTATTCTTGAAGATGATGCTCTGGCATTTGTTCGATTTCCTCAAGAGTTTTGCCGAGCGAAAGAGAAAGGTTTAGTTGGAACTTTCGTCGGCTGGTAAGTTTTTTGGCTCAAGCTCCGCAATGGCTTGGCTTAATTGTTCAAATACCGCCTTATCAAGTGCCGAAAGTGCGGCCAAATCCTCAGGATTTTTAGCATCAAATAAATTATTGCCTTGTTCATCACAAAGTCGAGTAGCTAATGTTCGAGTTAATCGATTAGGATCGTAGATTTTTGATAGTTGCTCAGTGAGAGTTATTTCATCGTTGAAAGCTAATGTAATGCCCTGCTCTTCAGCGATGCGAATTAACTCTTGTTGCTGTCCATAAAGGGCTTGATTCATTTCACCAACAGTAAACTCACGGATATAATAATTCTCACCATTAATAATGATTGGGGTAATTTTAGGCTTATTGGCTAAAAGTTTTTCACGTAGATTCATTATTTATCACCTTTGTTTTTAATTGAATTAATAATATTTGGGAGTCGCCAAGCGATGATGAAACATACGCCTAACACTAAATAAGCTAAGATCGTTTCCCATAACCCATATTGCATAGCTTGCTCCTTGAATAAAGGAAGAAAGTTAGTTATAATTTCCAATGAAGTTTATTCCTTTTAAGTATGGTTTAATTGGAATGAAAAACCCCGAGAGTTCGCTGCTTTCGGGGTTTTGGTTTTTATAAGGTGCGGTCAAAATTCACCGCACTTTGCGGCTATGCTGGTAAGTGATAATCGCGTTTTGCTTTTTTAATCGTTACACCAGATTCAAATTTACCTTTGACTTCACCGCTAAAATTAGGTGAGGTTTGGATAAATCCTGTGCCGTAAAGAGAACCTTGACCATTTTTCAATATCATCATCCAAGGGAAGGTTTCTTTCGCATAAAACTTCTTGCGCAAGTCAGCTTGCATTGCGGTAGCTGGCGCGTAGAAGAATGTTAATTTAATTGAGCCATACTCAATCTCACCTGCTTCTGTTTCAGTACCTTCAGAACACATGGTTGTAATATCTTCTTCACCTAATGTGTCGCCATCACCCTCAATCTGTTTAATCGCACAGAAATTAGATGACCATTTCACGATAGCCACTTTAGCTGTTGCGTAACTGGCTGGCGCATCTTGGCTTGTCCAATCTACTTCATCTGCAAGTGTAATTAAGTCGTTGGTAACGACTTTTACAGGATAATATCCATCAAGCGCACCTAAACCAGTTAGCTTAATAAAATCCCCTACTTTGGCACCATGCCCTGCTGATGTAATGGTTGCATTAGGCTTAACCGTTACGGCTGTGACTGCTTTGCCTTCGGTTAGACCAGTGCCTAAATAAAATTTAGTGCCTTGAAAAGGTGTTGTTTGTGTAGGCATATCTAGTCCTCATACTTAATTTGATATTTAAGGTTAGAAACGAACCAAGTGCGATTCGTCGTATCTTGCTCGTATTCGTAGCTAATAAGAGTCATTTCGGAAATGTTTTCCGATAATTCATCATGAGATATAGCTACGCTTAATCGCTCTTTGATTTTGTCTGCAATATCATCTAATGCGTCGTCGCCTAAAGCAGTTTTCAGATAAATTGCGATGTTTAAGGCTGCGGTATATTCGTGATGACAGAGATCTACCTCTTCGCACGAAATCTCATCAAGAAAAACTGCAATAGCTGTTTTTTCTTGGTCAATATCAATAAATAAAGGGCGCCCAGAATAAATATTCTCAACACCCTTTATACTGCTTTTGAGCATATCCGACACTTGATGTCGAATCTTCTTATGAATTAGCATTTAATCCTCTATTTTTTAAAAATGTCACTCAACTCTCTTGTCAGTTCGACTTTGATCTGACTTGAATAATCTTTTAACTCATTATGGAAAGCCGTTGTTAATGGTCTAGATAACGGAATCTTAACAACATCAATTGAATACCGCTCTTTACCTTGTCGCTGCATAACGTGTTTACGACCATTTGCTAGAGTTTGAATAAAACCGCGTTGTATTTGATATTTGCCTATTCTAATTTGCCCTTTACTCGCTCGCATGGTTCGTCTAGGGTTTTCCAATAATCGAATTAACGGTAAATTTCTTCTATCAACTCGTATTTTTGCAACTGGTCGATTCGCTGTTGCTTTTTGGGATAATCGAGCTCGCTTGCGGATTAATTTAGCTGGCACATGAATCTCTTTGGATACATTTTTTGTTCCATTTTTGATTGCACTTCTCGCTACCTTATTAATCGCTTTTGCTGCCGCTTTAGGCGCGACTTGATTAGCCAGTTTTTGGATATTAGCTTGTAATGCCGCCATCCCTTCAATTTTCACCGCCATATTTACTCCAATTGCAGTACGATCTTCTTATCTTCAAAGCTAAACCCTCGCACAACATATTCCTCTGTTGAAGAAATAATGATATCTCCAAGTTTTGGCTTATATCCTGATGCTTTAAAAAGAGTGAGAGTACGCGTCGTGCCATTAATTAAGTAATCATCGGTGTAATTGCCACTCATTAGTTTTGGGCTTTCATCAAGCACAGCTTTGTATTTTTTGCCGTTGATAACATAGACGGACATCATCACATCTGATATGACTTTGTCCGCCTGTGCGAGTGCGTCATCAAACGGACTAAGCGTTGATCTTGACATCTACAGTGCCCATCGATACGCCACTAGCATACCAAGCAATACCTAAACGCTTGTTACTACCTGCGGTAATAGTTGCACCATCGGTTGCGGACCAGTAAACAATTGCACCTTGTTTAATGTCATCTTCCGCTTTTGCTTTCACAGTGAAAACGCCTGTAGTTAAGCCAACGCCTGTTTCATTTTGTGCAACATCAGATACTGAGATTGCAGCAAGGTTTTCTAACATTACTACATCACCGCTTTTTACGTCTGCAGTAGCGGTAAAACGCACGGTGTTTCCGTCTTGTAGGTAATTTTTAGACATATTTAATGATCCTTTAATTTTGATAATAAAAAACCGCACTTTTAATCGAAGTGCGGTCGTTATTTATGGGATGTTAAGTTACTTATTGGTAACTTTTACAATTCCTCGGTAATCAATCACGTTAACACCTGCATCAATGCGCACCTTAGTAGATACACCATCAACAGTGAAACCTTGTTGTTGCTCCATATATGGCGTATCAATGCCGTCAAGGTAAGAAACTTCAATTGCCTCTTTGTTGATTAAGTACCAAGATTTTGGATCGGCAACTTGTAAACGAGCGGATTTAACTGTCGGCACAATGTCACGGATTGGATTGATAATACCAGAGTTAATATCAGCTCCCTCAACACTTGCTGAACCTAGAACTTGTTTAGCGCGAGTATAAAGTGAGGTTGGTAACAACATAAAATCAGGCTCAATTGCTAATGGTTCACCACGAGTATTGACAAATCCATTCATCATTTGAATTGCTTTATCAATATTGGCCACATCTAATGCAGCATTATCAAATGAGTTTTTGTGCGAGCCATCAAATAATTTTTTGCCATCTTGTGCAATCGCGTTACCGGTTAATAACGCAAACACTAATTTAGCGATTGTTGCACGTGCAGCTTGTCCCATTTTTTCAGGGATTTTTGTCAACAAGTGCATATCGTCATTGATGATTGCTTGACGAGTAATGCTAAATAATTGTCCGTAAGTCGCTAATGCAACGCTAGCGCCCTCATCGCCGATTGTGCCGTAGGTGTACTCTTCCCCCTCACCGACTTGCGGTAAGTAACCAAAATCACCTAAACCAACACGTTTCGCCGCGCGGAAGTCGGTTAATGTGCCGCGAGAGGTAAATTGATCAAAGTTTTCTGCTGCGGTTTCCCAACCTTTGAGCAAGGATTTGTGCGCCACATCAATTAAGATTTGACCAAAGTCAGAGCTTGAGTGGGTAAACGCCAATCCAACCATGCTCATTGCATTTTGGCCTGCAACACTAATACCACGATCGACCAATGACGCACGAGCAAGTTCGCGCAAGGTCATTGCGTTGTAGGCATTGTCTTTGGCGTCTGCTTTGTCTTTATCGATGCCTGCACGAGCTAACAAAGATTGTTTCACGCTGTCGCCAACGATATTACCATTTCCAGCATATGCGGTAGGCGCTGCACTTGGCGTTGTGCCTGCACCAAGTTTTGCTAATAATTTGTCTTTGGCTTGATCAGGAGTAATTGATAAATCACCCAAACACTCCACCAACAAATCATTGTGCGTAGTACCAAACGGTGCAAATACCGCTTTAATGTCAGCGTTGCGTTTATTTAATTCGGCTTGCACTTGTGCGGTGTTATCTACCGGAGCTGTTGGTGCTTGATTTACTGGTACGGTTGGCGCCGGTTGTGCTGGAGTTGGTGTTGCTTGTGGTGCAGATGCGCCAGCGTTGCCTTGTGGCTTAAACAACATGTCTTTCATTGCTTTTGGCATATTTTCAAAGTCCTCTAATTTTCGTGATTTAATAGACGCCATCGCCACAAGTGGTTCGGCTAGTTTGTCTGCAAATCCTTGTTCAACACATTCTTTTCCGTTGAGCCAAGTTTCTGCTGATAGCATTTCTGCTAATTCTTCAGGTGTTTTTCCTGTTTTGTTTGCGTAAGCTGGGATTAGCGTATTTTCGACCTTGTCTAATAAGTCGGCATATTTGCGCATATCCTCCGCATCGCCGCCTTGGATGCCCCAAGGCTTATGGATCATCATCATTGCATTTTCAGGCATGATTACCTCATTGCCCGCCATTGCAATAACGCTCGCCATACTTGCCGCCAAACCGTCAATGTAAACCGTCACATTGGCTGGATGATTTTTTAGCAAGTTGTAGATAGCGATCCCATCAAATACATCGCCACCGGGTGAGTGGATGTGTAGGTTAATCTGCTTAATGTTGTTTCCGCAGTCTTTTAAATCCTGCGCAAAGCTCGCAGCAGATACGCCCCAAAATCCGATCTCATCATAAATTGATATTTCTGCCGTATCGTTGGCTTTGGCTTTGATTGAGTACCAAGACTGGTTATTCGTCTTTGTCACGTTCGCTGCCATCGCTATTGGCGCCAGAATCATCTTTTGTTTTTTCATTTGTCGTACCTGTGTTAGTTAAATCCGTATCAAACTTGAGACCAAATTTTCGGTTTTCCTCAACCTCAACTCTTCGTCTTCGTTTAACTTCTGCTGGATTGCTACCGCTTGCTCGTACAGCTTGGCTTTCCGTTGCCAACCCACCTTTAATGCGCTCTTTCCACGCTTGCGCCTCTTTGGTTGGATCAATCCACGGCATCACTGGGCCACTATAAACAGCGTTATAAAGTGACGCTGGATCAATATCGACTGGCACCTCAATTTCACCGCTGACAATCGCCATTTTTAGCCATTCTCGGTAAATTGGGCGGGAAATGTGCGCAACAAAGGTATCTTGTAAAACAGAGTAGCCCTCAAAGCTTTCCACCAACTCTTGGCGCTGGCTTGAGTAAGTGCCGTTATAGTCACGGGCAATGCTTGAATAACTTGAGCGAGTGCCTGCCGCCGTTGCTCTTAATTGACCATTCCTAAAGGTTTCAAGGTTCACATTTGGGCGATTAGAATTGATTAGCCCAATATCTTCACCAGGTTTTAAATCATCAATAATCGCACCGGGAGCAATCTCAAAATCTCGCTCCGGACTGTCTACGCTGTAATCCTCATTATCCCCGTAGAGTGCAGCATCACCTTTTTTGATGTACATCGTAAAGGCAGCGGCAATTCGTGCGGCCACACGCTCGCTCTCCTCGTAGTCTTTGAGGTCGGCAAGTCGGACGATTACGCCATGCAACATTGATACGCCACGCAACTGGTGTAGCCGCTTTTTAAACGCAAGGTGCAACATATTTTCCGCCGGCACTGTTTTAACTCGCCCGTAAGTGCGGTTATTTTCCTGCGGGTTATCCATGTACACACGGTAAGAGACAGGGCGCCGCCATGCGTTAAGCTCGATCCCTTGAATAAGATTTGCGGAATCTAACGTATTCATCGGCACAAAATCAGGCTCTAGTGCCTCAAGGCTAAATGCAATGCCGGTGCTGTGATTTAGTCCGGCTACACTGCCACGCACAAGCTGGATAAACACCTCGCCATCACGGAGCCACGTGCGTAACAACATCCGCTCAAGTTCAGGGCGAGTAAATTGTCCGGTAACTTCCGGACGCACAGACCATTCCGCCCATTTTTTGCGGATTTGCTCTGCTAACTCCTCATCAACATCACCTGTTAAATTAAGCGGCTGTGGCTCAATGTGGATGCCGCGTGAGCCAATGACCCGCTCCTCCATCTTGTCTAAAATCCCGATCACAATGTCGTGATTTTGATCTAATGCCCGAGCCTGTTCTCGCAAACTAACCGCACTTTGTTTGGTCGATACATTCGCGCCTTGGCTTTCGCGTTTTGCCTTATGTGTACGGCTTGGCATTGCTGCCTCGTATGCATTCATCACATATCGGCTTTTTGCTCGCTGTGCGCCCCATTTAGGCGAGATTGCGGCAATTGTTTTATCTAATATTCCCATCGTTTAAAATCTCGCATATTTGATTCTGTGGCGTTTAACGCGCTGTCTTGTTTCCGCTAATAACTCATTAAGCATTTGTTGATAGCGGTCACGTTGTTTTGTCCATTCGGACACTTGGTAAGATACCGATCGCCCATTAAAGCTAACTTGGCTTTGGGCGTTTTCGATTTTTTCATCAAGCGTTCGGATTTTTTCTTCAAGCTCTTCTTTATCGTAAATCACAGCCACCCACCTTTTTTCTTGCTTACGCCACCGTTTAGCCAATTACTTTTTGTTTTGGGTTTCGGTTGCGGTTTTACTTGTTCAATTTCTACCGCACTTTCTGTTTTTTCTTCCGGTGCAGTTATCTCTTTTCGGATTACATCAGGATTTAATCCAGGTAGTTTTGCCCAGTATGGGACATTGTCCTCATCGCCCCACTTAATACGTTCATAACCACGCAAAATAGCGATCGCATGGGTATAGCAAAATAAGTCAAACGCCTCATTGTTGCCCTTACCTGGTTTACGCCATTTACCGTCTTGTCCACGCTCCTCGTATGTCAGCTCATCAAAAAACCATTCGCCAAGCCACGACGGAAAATGGATATAGTTAGCCCCGATAGTCTCACGGCTTAATGCGTTACTAATGCGATCTTTGAGTTGGTCTGTTTGAAGTAGGTATAGTGGCACATCACCTCGTGCTTTAGCGTGTCGGTCTGAGCGAGAGGTGTTATCTGGATAAGTGCGCGTAATAAGTTTTTGTCGCTTGGTACTATCACCTTTAACGAGATACACTCGTTTTGATATGCCATCACGCTTGCATCTACGCCAAAACTTATAGGCGTTATCTGTTACACCGTCCTCACCGCCACTATCCACCGCCATTGCAAGGATTGGCATGAATCCGCCATCTAATCCATCAATACGATATTGCTTATTAAGCACATCACTGATGAGTAAATCCCAATCCTCAGGGTAGGCGGACGGATCAATTGGTAGGCTTTCCCCTTCTGAATTGCTCCGCATTGATGATTTAATGTTGTATCTATCAATGAGCCACCGTTCGCTATTTTCACCATAGCCCACAATTTGGACGACAAAACGGCGATTCCGCCCACCCTGTACGTCAACCGCAGCCAATAAAAAACGGCACCCATAAGGTACCGTTCTTTTTTCGGTTTCTTCGCGCCGCTCCATCAGCTCATCACTTCGGCGTTGCTCAAGTGCGGAGCGTGGTAAATAAGGCAATCCCCAGTCTGTATTTGTTACTGCCTTTAGCGTTTCTTCACTGCCAGTCATTTCAAATTCATGTTCAGCAGTGAGTAATTTATAAGTTAATTGCGCCCATGTTTGGTAAGCGGCTGCAGGACCTTCTAGCCAAAATGATGCAATACGTGAGTTTCTTCCCTCACCATGGATTACACCATCTTTATCTATTGTTTGCCCCTCTTTTAACCACTTGCCACCGATGTTTAATGCGCGTTTCTTGTCAGGATCTACGAGAGATTGACAATGTGGGCATTGTAAACGAGCGTTCTCGCTTGCCTTAACATAGTCAGTATCATTACGATAACCAACCATATTTGCCATTGATGGCTCAAACCATTCTTTGCAATGTGGGCATTGCCAATAGAATCTACGTCTATCGCCACGGTTATATAGTGACAAAATACCTGTTGTTGGCGGTGCCTCATGAGTCGTTTTGGGATGATGTTTTATATCAACAATATCTTTGCCTGGAGAACTCTCTACAAGTGTCATTCCAGCACTCATAAATGTAGTTGTCCGTTTTGACGCTAAACTAAATCCATCCCCCTCACCGTCCACATCATCGGGCCATCGGTCGTAATCTGTTAACGCAACGTATTTATAATCGGATGATGACAATACGTTAATTGACGGCCAGCCAATCTTTAATAAATTACCTGCCCTAAAATATTTATCGTGGACATTGTTATCGTTTTTACGCGGGCTTAATCTTTTTGCAATCTCAGGTGAGCATCTAAAAGTGCGGTCTAAACGTTTACGACTATGCTCACTGGCTTTCTCTTGTGTAAGTTGCACCAAGAGAAAATCAGACGGATCGCAAATAATCGCATAAGTGATCCAGCCATCAATCAATCCGATTGTTTTACCAGTACGAGCTGGCCCAACAAAAATTACTGCGTCATACTCACGAGAGTTTAGGCAGTCCATTGGATCTAGCATATATGCAGCAGTATCTTTATCCCATTTAACTGAGTTACCACCTCCAACAGGCACGCGCATATATTCTGCTACGGCTTCCGATACTTTCATTCGGCGAGGAGGTTTAAGTAGATTTGCAATATCTCGCCTAATATCTTTAGCTGATGCAAACATGGCTACTCCTCTGATTTATTATCGCCATCCTGTATATGTAATGACATTTGCGATTTAACGTCATCAATCACCTGTATTACACGAGTTAATTGTGTGGGAGTTAATGCGCAATCACGCTCTAGAATATCTGGCAATGTATCAAGTGACTGCACAACAGCTTTAGCCAAAAAGCCCATCTCTTGAGCCACTTCAAATGATGGCACCAGTTCGCCAGTATCTCGCTCGTATTTAAGTCTTTCGTTTTCCGCTTGCCAAAATGCTCGTCTTTCAACAGGTGATAAGCTATCAACATCTGCCGTCATTTTTTCAGCAAGTCCGATTTTGATTAAATCAGATAGTGCGTAGAGCTTTAATTTGGAATTACTGCCAATGGCTGGCGTTAGTCCTGCAAGCCTTTGTGATACGGTTTGTCGATGCATTCCGACCAGTTCGGCGATCTGATTTATATTGAGTTTTAAGTCGTATAAATTATCCATAGCCGAGACCGTTAAAATGCCCAAAAAGAAAAAAGATGATGATGCCTAAGATGTCAAAAAACTGTCGAAAACCGCGCGCCCGAAACCCCGTGGAAAGGGGTATCCCCTCAGGAGTACCTTTTTAATTCGAATTATCTGTGCAATTCCCATTGATATATTCGTATTTACATCACATAACTTAGATATAATCCCAAAAGACTTGATGTTTCCCTTAGGGGCATAGCTGAGATATGTAGCGCATATAAAACAAAAGCGACTGTTATCAGCCGCCTTTATTGAAGATTTAAATATTAAAAACCGTCTTACCTTGCTCATTGGTAACGTAGATGTGGTCTCCATCCCCAATTAATCTGTATGCAATCTCTTTCTCAATGCCTTGATCGCCGTACTCATCGTCCGGTATAAAATCAATTATTACACCAAAGATTGATGTTGGATTGTTTCTTGCCGAGCAGTAGATTGATTCCTCACGGATAACCTCTTTACACTCTTGGTCTCCATAGATTGGTTGAGTGTAGTAGATGCCGTTAAGTGTGATAGGTCTCTCTTTTAATTTGTCTGCCAATCTAGTCATCTCCTCGAACTCACGAGAGGTCTCATCGTAAAATACAAAGCTATTACTCTCGGTGATTGACGTTACACCATCTTGGATGATTTTTATTGTTAGCATAATTGCTCCTGTTGTTTTTGTTGATAAAAAAAAGACCGCACTTTAATTGGCGGTCTTGGTTTGGTTAATCCACTTATTGAGATTATCTACTTGGCTTGCGCACTTATCTCGCTCTGCGGTTACCTTGACTAACTGTATGACTACATCACCGTATGTCTCACCAGTAAACGCTGTTTTAACACAAGGTGCAGTGTAGGCTTGAGGTGGGTAAATATATTCTGCTTTGGTCGTGACTTTATTTGTACAAGCGGTCAAGAGCAGACTGAGGCAAACGAGTGTGAGCACAAGGTTGTGTCTTAATGATTGTTTTAACTGATTCAGCATTTTCTGTTGCTACCCTTTCTATTTCATCATTACGTTGCTGTTGCTCAATGACTGCATCACGCTCTTGTTGCAGTGCAATGTTCAATGCTTTATTAGCATCTTCTTGTTGCTGAATGGTTTGGGCTTGTTGTTTTGTGGTTATGTTCAACTCATCTATAACACTTGATTGGTAACGCAATGCGCCAAACAAAACCACTACAACAACCCCTAACGCTATGTAAATGTACTTAGTCATTATCAGTTACCATTAATGCTCGATATAGCTTGCAACGCTCATCAATGCCATTTAGTCCACCATTAATTCTTCGAGTCACTTTCTCTACTGAATTAAGATCAGCTAATTCACAGAGTTTCCAATACCAAACAGCAGCTTTAACTGATAAGTCTAAATTACTTGCTATATCTTCTGGCTCAATATCTCTACCTAACCATTTTCTAAACGCGGCATAATTATCCTTACCTGTGATCTGAATCAGTCCACGACCACGATACTTCCAACCATCTCCACTTTTCTCATCTCCATTACCCAAACGATTAGCATAAACACGATTAGCTATTAGCTCAGGTTTGCGCTCATATCTCTTGGCTGTAAGTGGATCGGGAAAATATTTGCGAAAAGTTTGAGAAAGCCCAGACCAAGAATAATTTAAGTTTTCTTTAAATCTTGTGAACCCTTCACTTTCATGCCCGCATTGGGCTAAGAACATAGCTTGTTGCATCTTATTTACACAACCTGCTTTTTCTATTTGTTCTGAAATGGCTTGATAAACACCCTTAACTGCATGAGGGAAAATTTTATTGAACGTCACTTCGGAAATCATCATTGTCATCTTTTTCAATTCTCCGATTAATGAATTTAAATAAGAATTCGCGAATTTTCTCAGTGCCAACAAAACCAATCATCGTGCCAAGAAATGAAGAATATTCACTATGCCCAAAAATATGAGTGCAGATCGGCACTGCTACGCCAGCAATAGATGCACACATAGCTGCATCAATGAACACATATCGGAAACTTGGTTTTTTACGCATAAATCCAAGTCTTAAAATAGAAATAAATAATGCCCAAAGGGCGCTTTGAATAGAGCTAGAACTCAAATTAATTTGTAACCAAGACCATATTAACGCCCATACATCAGGCTCTTTAATTGGCATATTTCCCCCTAATTATTTTAGGCAATAAAAAAGCCCACCTGTTACAGTGGGCGTTAAGTTCTGTTAAGATCTAGGTTACCACACCAAACTTAACAGAGGTTTAATTAAAATGAATGAAGCAAGAATATCTCGTCAGCAAATTCTAAATAACATTCCTGAACAATATCGACATTATTTCAACATCGTTATTTTAGACATCGCCCAAGACATATATCCGCTTTTCAAAAACTTTACTGACGCCGTTAATATCTTATGCAAGCACGCACAAATTAACAAAAAGGTTGATATATTCTTCACATCATCAAAGAGTAACGGTATCGTTTCCTCAGATTGCTTAACTCTCCAATATCAAATTCACCCAGAAGCAGTCCACGTTTACTATAACAGCTGCATATTTTACGATCTCGCCAAAGCCAATTTATACCCTCGTGAAATACAAATTGCGGCTTTCCTAGAAGAATTAGCACATACTTATATGAATATCAGCGATGAGATCTTAGTTAAAAAGGTGGTGGCGTGGATGTATGAGGGCATTCATTACAATGAAAATACTGAACAGTATGAACCTATTTATTCCAAGGATAAGTAATCGCGTCTAATGGGATTTTCAAACCATTTACTGACAGTCTCTCAGCTTGAGTAACACCAGAGCAAATAGAATTGTTAGCTAAAAATGCATATTTGTTTTTCAAACATTCATAAAGTGCCTTGAGCAAATACTCTGGCACTTCCTCACCATCAATCTTAATTGTATCGCCTAATGTAATGTTCATATTCCACCAACAAAAAAGCCCCGACCGTTTCCGATCAGGGCTGTAAAATTCTCTTGTGCGTTTGCTATGCGCTAAAACCTCAACTTACACATAATGATACATTTTTAGTGCGCACTGTCAAGCACTTATGCAACAAAAATACATTTTTGGCACTCAATCATCAAAAGCAGTGATGTTTTGGCAGTTTTGAGGCGCTGAAAATACTCACGTCTTGATAAGTTTAAGTGTCGGCAAATATCAATGTTATCCCACCGCTTAACGTAAGTGAGCATAAAGACATCGTAAAGCTCCGGCGACACACGTTTCATTGTCTGCATATGCCCGTCAATCTGCATGCCTAAATCATCTGTAATCGGCTGCACACGGTATTTTGGCAAATAGCGTACATCACATTTAAGCTCTGCAAATCCTGCTGATATTCGTGGATATTCTCCCTCATAACGAGGAGTAGCCCAATATCCCCACTGCACCGATACTTTGTTGATGTTAATGCTCATTTAAGACCTCTACGCTTTTCAATTAATCGGCATTTTTTATTAAAAATCTGTTTAATTCTTTTCAAATCTTCTTTTGAGTAGTTTCTTATTCGCTGATCTGCTTCAACTTCCTCAACCTTTACCAATCCAATTCGATCTATTAAACCAAGCCTGAATTGCTGATAGTTTCCACCCAAATACCGGTTGCACTTTTTACATTGCCCAAAAATGTTTAACGTATAAAATCGCAAATGTGCCGCACTACCACGACTACGATAATGCCCCGCATCAAAACCGCCACCAAGCAGGTCGTTTGTAAGAGGTCTTCCACAGGATATACAAGGCTTATTTTCGTCACGCAACCGAATATATCGATTCACCGCACTTTGCGCTTCTGACGTCAATTCCCCCTTGGTTTTAGCTTTTTCTTTAAGTACAGCCATTCTTTTACGAGATTCAATACGCTCTTGCTTATCTTTCTTTTCTCGCTCTTTGCGGGATTGTTCACGAGATAATTTAATTGCACATTCCGGCGAACAAACCTTTTGCGTACTACTGAACGTTTTTACAAAGTAGCTCCCGCATGCCTTGCATTTATGCTGTTTTGGTGCCTTAACCATTAAAACACCCCTAACTTATAAGCGATTTTGATTAAAACCAAAAAGATAGCAAACTCAATTACCTTGTCTTTATAGTTACCAAATAAAAATCCAATTATCGCAACAATCCAAATAAACCAAATCACCGTCTCACCCCATTAATCAAACTCTTATATTTACCGCCTGACTGTCTCCATTTGCGCCAGTCGTTGCGCTCTTTTGTTAATCCTTGCATTAACTTAGCCTGTATATCTTTTTGCGTTCTTTCGCTTTCAATTTCGGATAACAGCGCCGATAATGCTGCCGTTACTGCTGCCGTGAGTTTTGTTTTGCCGTGATCAACATGACCTATAGTGCCAACATTCACAACTGGCTTTGTGCGTTCAAATTTCTCTTTACTCATCAAACCACCATCCATCACCAATAAACCAATCCAAAACCACAACCACCACGGCAACAAAAATCATCGCAATGAGCAAGAGTAAAATTACCTCTAACATTATTTACCCTCGATAGTTTCAATTTTTAAGCATTGATAAACGTTTTTGCCAACGTAAAACTTTCCCAATCTCTCGCACTCTGTTGCAACCGTACTATGAGCAAAATACCAACCAGAAAGCCAACAAGCTCCACACAAGACAAGGGTGGCAGCAAGGGGCTCGTCGAAAAGAAAAAACAACATAGCCGAAAATGCAATCAAAAAGAAAATCATAATTCCTACCTCAATCATCGTCCGTAAAATCCCCATCTATCGTTAAATCTCACACCATTTTGCACGCCCCAACTGGTCACATACTCGATAAGGCTCGCCATTCTGCTAACACTCATTTGAGCCGAACTTTCACGGATATTCACAAATTCCCCTTCGAGACCTGGCACCACATCCGCTTTTTGATTTGTGGCGATTGCGTGACCCGAAATAAATAATACTTTCCACTGCTCCATTGTGAGCTTACGCCCCATAAATTCCGCCTGATTTGCAACGTCTTGGCACATAGCGTGGAACTTGGCGTTTTGCTCAAGGTTTCGTGTTATTGGTTGGATTTTTACGACTAACGGCTTTTTATCGTCCGTTGGCAAATCTTGGATAAATGACTGACAATTTGATCGCACTTGCTCGTTACGTAAGAAAAACGTTTGTTTGTCAGTCATCGCTATACTCCACACCTAAATCCTCTAACCCAAAATAACCGCAAGATTTTGTTCGATTTACTGCGCTGTATTTGCTTACCTGCGGAAACGGTATTGGCTCAATTAAGTGACCGTTACAGCGGAAACGATCGTCATCCCATTCGCTACTCGATATAAAATAATCTGGCGTATAAAAATCCTCTAATTCCGCACCGCACTTTGGGCATTTGTAGCTTGTCATTGCAATGCTCCTTTCCCATAACTTTTAGCCGCATAGGTTTTGGCTTGTTGCTGTGGTTTCTCGTTGATGAATTGATACGCTTGTGCCTGATCACAATCGAGGAAGTGGCCTCTATCAAATTTCATATAGGCCGTGCCTAATCCACCAAATCTATTCTTAGTCACAATGGCCTCAGAATAAGGATTATCACAATCTGCCTTGTATGCGCCCTCACGGTAAAGCATGATGATTTGGCTTGCATCTTGCTCGATTGAGCCTGAATCACGTAAATCTGAATTAGCGGGACGTTTTACTGCACGACTATCCACATCACGATTAAGCTGACAAAGTAAAATGATTGGAATGTTGAAGTTTTTGGTAAAGGCTTTTAGCTTGCTCATGGAATTTGCGATAGCTTGGGTTAGATTTACACCACGCTCTTGCTTGTGATTCATCAAGCCTAAATAATCAATCACAACCACAGATGGTGCGCCTTTCTCGCTAATATGGTTTTCGGTAATGGCGCAAATTTCATCGGCTGACAACCCACCGCGATCGACAAAGTAAACATCTTGCGACCGCACTTCTTGCAATGCACTTGTTAAGCGATGATAGTCGCCCTCATCAAGCTCGGTAGGATTGCGCAATTTTTTTACGCTCACGCCGCCAGTAGCACTCAATAAACGATCGACTAACTGGAAGTTACCCATCTCAAGGCTGAAAAATAAAACTGAGCCATGATTTTTGGCAATATTACGAGTCACTGTCAGACTAAATTCTGTTTTCCCTGTTCCTGGGCGACCAGCAACAATGACAATATCGGTAGAATTTATGCCGCCAAGAATGTTATCGACTGCCTCAATGCCTGTGTAAAGCAAGCGTTCTTTGAAATCGCTTTTTGAACGTTTTTCTAAAACATCCACGTAAGAATCGACCAGTTCACCCATCGCAATTGGCTTAATTTCCGTTTTGCTGACAAGCAGTTTTTGGATTTGGTTAAGTGCATTTTGAGTGATTTGGTTGACTTGCTCCTCTTTTGCGTTGGCTAACTCCCCTGCCATTTTTAACAATGCCTGTTGAGCAGTGCGATTTACCCAAGCAGAATGGACTTTCTTCGCATACCCTAAAATGTTTCCGCTGTAAGCATATCCGCTTGCTAATTCCGCTAAATTGGCAAAGTTTTCGCCGTAGTCTTGCGCAAGTAACAAAATATCAATCAAATCATCTTTGCGAGCCTGTTTGCGAATGTTTCCGTAAAGTGCGCCAAGTTGGAATGTGGCAAACATTTCTGGTTCTAACCAACTCATCACTTCACGAGCTTGTGAAGTTAATCCTGCAGCTAACATTGAGCTGATTAACCCATATTCGATTTCATACATTGAATTGCTCATAATGAATTTTCCCAAGTATTTAAAAAAGTTTTAGGTTTCATGATGTAATCAAACTTAGCCACCCATCCATCTCCATTTGGGCCGCCAAAGAAGAATTTATTGGCTCGACTATTGGCTTGACTAAGAAAGTCTTGGAAATACCCTGTAAACACTTCAACAGAACAACTTTCAACATCTGGTGTTTCTAACATTGCTTTAGCAACCTTGAGAATTGCCTTTTGTCTTTCTTGGCTTAATGTTTTTAACAAGTGAATTGGTGAACCATTAAAAACTTTATTCCAGGCATCCATCACTCCTTGATAATCAACTGATATTTTTTCACGCTTAGATGTTTTTTTATTTTCCTCAGTGCGCTCTGCGTTAGCAGAATTTTCATCGTCAGATACACGGTTAATTGATAGGTTAAAAGAGTGACTGGTTATGGGTGCAGATTTTTCACTACCCCCTAGTGCAAAATTTTCACTACCTAGTGAAATATTTTCACCCCCTGGTGCAGATTTTTCACCACCCTGCTCAAGGTGTAAAAGATATAAATTTGCATTTGAACCATCTTTATTTTTTCGTGCTTTCTTGGTGACAAATCCCATTTTGATTAAATCATCAATGTGACTAATTGCACTACGTTTTGACATTTCGCATTTATCGGCAATGTATTGATAACTAGGAAAACAAATTCCATCATCATTGGCATTGTCGGCAAGTTTTAAAAGCACAAGTTTTCTAGCAGGATTGCCAACCTCACAATTCATTGCTTGAACCATTAATCGCATGCTCATATTTCCAATTCCTCAATCGCTTGTTCTGTTATACTGTCGTATATTTCTTTACTTACGCCCTGCGCTATTAATTGTTGTTTTATGCCTTCATAAGCTATGAATTTTTCTCTATCGCTTAAACTAGCTACAAATTCGGGGTCAAATAGTCTTTCCATATCAAACCACCAATCTATATTCAGCTACACGTTTTCCACTGGCCACAACCACCATTTGCTTTTCAATTTTGTGCCCTAGCTGCTTTATGTCGTAAATCCTTGCTCCTAGACGGGTGCAATTAAATCGGGTGTAAGCATCAAGCTGAGTCAATCGCTCGCCATTCAACAAAGCCTTTAGAATCTTGCCGTTTTGCGTTTGACTTGTTTTTTCGTTTGGATTAATATTTTCCATATACATAATTCCTATACTGAAATTGCCACGGTGTCCGTCGTGGCTTTTTTATTAAAAAAAACTCACAACCACAAAAAGAATGGCAATCGCCGTAAAGTAACGAAACTCGCTATCCTCTCGCCAGATTTGTGCAATAATGCGCAATCTACTTTTCAATTTACTCATTCTTTTTATGTCCTTTGTTACATTCCGTGATTTATTCGTCGGGTTATGTTTTATTGTCTTTCTATTACTTCCACGGCTAATTATTGGAAGTGATATTCCGTATTGGCTCATTGGAATACTTGTAAACGGCATCCCTCTGGGATTAGTTTTATTTGCACAAATGGGGAGTAAGGAAATATCAACAAACTTTAGATAACTACGCCTACATTCCATCAATGATGTGCATTGCCGTTCTAACTACACTTGGTTCATTTAGCAAAGAAGAACTTATTGAGTTTGGTTTTAAATTTTTGCTAACTGAGTCAAGTTGGCCTTACTTTGTACTCAAATTGTCATTTTTCTTTTGGAGCCTTACTCTTCTGCCTGTTGTGCTAGATAAGTTTTTTAATAAAAATCAAAAATAAGCCTTGGTTTTTTTATTGCCCTTTTGAATTACGTAACACACCCCAATTCACATCAGGGCGTAACTCTTCGCAAGTTACCTTGCCTTCTGTGATGCGTTCGATATCTGGACAGCGATTAGTTGGCACTTGGCGTTGACCGCCAAACCAAAATGAAACAATCGAAGGCTTAATGCCAATTTGTTTAGCTAAAGTAGCGATAGATCCTCGTCCTTCTACTTTGATATATTCTTGTAGCGTCATAATATCTTTTTTCTGGTTAATGAATATCTAAATGCTATCTTAATTTAAGTATCTTTTCAATATCTTTTACCAAATTAAAATCGTATCATTATGATATTAAAATAAGGGTTTAATAGACTAATTGAGGAAAACGCTATGAATACCGTAAAAGAAAACAGATACAACAATCTCTTAAGATTGGTGGAAGAAGCTGGAAGTATGGTAAGACTTGAAGAGAGAACAGGCGTTACTGCAAATTATCTACGCCAAATTAAAAACAAAAATGTTATTCAAAACGGCAAGCCGAAAGGCATTGGCGATAAAATTGCTGCAAAATTAGAAGATGGAATGGGTAAGCCAAGAGGCTGGTTAGATCAACAGCATCAAGCCATTGAAGAGAAACAGCCTGTCCACCTGCTGGATAACGTCAAATTCTTAATGCGTAAAAAAGGCATCTCACTCCCACTTTTGGCAGAGCGAACCGAGATTGAAGAAAGCCGTTTATTAGAGTTATTGAATTCCGACAACGTGGAAAATGAAAAGCTCTTTTTAAACACCCTTGAGCAATTATTCCTCGTGTCTGCAGACTGCTTGCTTTATGACGACCTCAGCCAAAATCCGAAAGGCGTGAACTTCCTGAAAATGCGTTCCATACCCGTGAACCATGTGCCTATTCGCGGCCACGCCCAATTAGGTACTGAAGGGCATTGGATCGATTTAGAATACCCCATAGGCGAAGGCGATGGCTACATCTGGTGGCCAAGCCGTGATGAAGATGTATATGCCCTAAAATGTCAGGGCGATTCAATGACCCCACGTATCAAGCACGGTGAATATGTGATTATTGAACCTAATCACGAAATTAAAAATGGGGATGAGGTGCTTGTTGTTACCGATGAAGATCAGGTAATGGTTAAAATCTACGCCTACGAACAAGGTGGCAGACTCACGCTCTATTCCGTGAATGAAAACCACGAGCCAATCAACCTTTACCAAGAAAATATCCGCAAAATGCAATATATAGCAGGCATTGCCAAAGAGAGCTTGGTGTTGGATTTGTGATAATAAGGAAAAAATATGATAACGAAAGAACAAAAAGACCTAGCTGAAAAGGCAATTATTGAAAAACAACGAGAGATTTCATTCGGGTTAAGAGAATGGTCTATCCAGACTATTTTAGATAAATTTGGGAATGGCGGTGATCCTGATTGTGATAGCGAATTATTTATCCCAGATTACCAACGCGATTACAAATGGGATGAGCGTATAGCCTCTAGATTTATTGAAAGTATCTTACTCACTTTACCTATCCCTTATATTTATATAGCAGATAGTTTTAATGAAAATCCTGACTTAGATGGCCGAGTAGAAATTATTGACGGCTCTCAACGAATTAGAGCTATTTATTACTTTGTTCAGGATGAATTTCCATTATCAGAATTAAAAGAATTAACCGAATTGGAGGGTTTTAAATTTTCTGATTTACCCGCAGGAAGACAGCGAAGATTCTTACGGGAATCTTTACGCATTATGGAATTAAGGTCAGATGATAGCGAATACAAACGCGATTTATTTGAACGCATCAATTCAGGTATTAAACCATTAATTCCAATGGAACAACGACGAGGCTCTGAAAGTGCTACATCAGCTTTTTATACAAAAGTGATTGACCCTTGCTCAAAGAATGAGTTGTTTAGAACATTGTCACCTCTTTCAAGAAGTAGAAGAAGCAACGAAGATTACGCAGAATTAGTGTTACGCTTCTTTGGTTACGGAGATAAACTTAAAGACTATAAAAATAGTGTGAGAACATTCCTTGATGAATACTTTAATGAGATGGCAAGTATTCCAGAGGAAAAATTAAATATTCAAGAGTATTTGGATAGATTTCAACAAGTTATGAAGTTCGTTGATGAATATTTTCCTTTTGGCTTTAAAAAATCAGAAAATGCAAGCTCTACCTCAAGAACATTTTTTGAGTCTATTGCTTTAGGTACATATTTTGCAATTAAAGAAAATAATGGGGTTGAAGGATTAGATACTGACAACATCTCAAGCTGGTTTAATTCCGAAGAGTACCGTAGTGTTGTTACAAGTGATGCAGCGAATAATAAATCAAAATTAACTGCAAGAATTGATTTTGTAAAAAACAAATTATTGGGTCAAGCTTAATGGTATTAGAGTCACTAAAAGAAGATTTGAGAAAAAGGGATGAGGATATAGACAAGTTATATACTCATCTTCTTTCCTTAGGGGATGAGCAACTTTGTAATATTGTAAAGGCAAACATACTTGTTATGTTATACAACAAGGTAGAGTTTTTCTTTAGGGAATTTATTTTTAGTATTTATGATGATATCCATGATCAGGAAGTCTCATTTTTTGAGCTAAAACCATATATTCAGAATATAATCTCAGGTTATCTATTCCCTAAAAATAGCAATGCTGAGCAAAAACATCAAACTTTAAAAAATTTGTTTGAAGATAAATTCAAAATTTACAAACCTGAAAAAACAGATATTGCTAATGGAAATGTTGATGGCAGGATGTTTAAAGATATATTGAAGGAATACCAGATATCAGACATCCAATTTCATTTCCAAGCAGAAATTGACTTGCGTACTTTGAAAGACATTAGAAACCAACTTGCACATGGAGAAAAAGATTTTAGCGAGATTGGGCTAGCGTATTCAGTAGAACAGTTAATGGTATGTAAAAAGGAGATAGAAAGGATATTTCTAGATATTCAAGATAAGCTAGAAATATCCCTTAATGATAGATTTTATCTTAATGATAGATTTTTAAATGATGCTGTAAACTTAACCCAATAACCTCTCCTAATCGGACAGGAACTGCATTACCAATCATTCTACCCACGTCTTTAGTTTGCATTTTACTATCTACTGGGTAGAATTGATAATCATCAGGGAACGATTGGAAAATTGCAGCCTCTCTTAGTGAAATAGCTCTATCTTGCTCAGGGTGTCCAAAACGACCGTTACCATATCCGTAACATTGTGTTGTCATTGTTGGACTTGGTTCATCCCATTTCATTCGCCCATAAATACTTACATAGGTAGAGCCAGAGGACTTTTTATGGCACGCCAACTGTAGCTCTTCTGGCCAATCTTTCCAAGAACCACCTTGCTTGGAAGCACGGATACGTTTTAAATTAAGTGTATTTAATGAAACTGCACGATGCAGAGGATCATCAGGGTGTTGTTCCCCTGCGTTAATAGCAGGAAGATGTCCGATAACTTCTTTAATGTTTATCCATTTCTCTTTGTGAGTAGGGTCAATTAAGTGGATAGGCCCTAACCGCGAAGCAAGTAATACATGACGACGGCGGCGTTGTGGCACGCCGTAATCCGCACAAACCACCGTATCCGCCCAAGTATGGTACCCGAGGTTTTCCAATTTTTTCACAAAATCATGATAGACCTGGTGCTTAACCACTTCAGGCACATTTTCCATTGTGACCAATTCAGGCAGATTTCCCTCAATTAAACGAGCAAAAGCATATAACAGTGGCCATTTCTTATCGGTTGTTGTGTCTTTTCCTTGGTTATACTTTGAAAAAGGCTGACAAGGGGCACAACCGGCTAATAATCGAATTGCTTTTTTTGAGAAACGGCGAGCAATCTCTTCATTATCTACTAAAGAAACATCTTTATTGACAAACTCAGTGTGATTATTAAATTCAAATGCATAGCGACACTGCTCTTCAATATCATACCCTGCTTTTACTTTAATGCCAGCTTGTTGTAAGCCTGCGGTTAAACCACCTGCTCCGCAAAATAAATCAATTGCTTCAATCATAATTACTCTCCTATTGTGGGTATTATACAAAGATTTTTTATAATAATCGATACTTTTTAGATGATTATCGGCATTTAAATTCTATTGCCTTTGAATCTAATCTCACCCAATTTATTACCAAATCTCTAACTTTCTACAACTTTCGGCAAACAAGCCGCTCAAAAAACCACCACCCAAATCACCTCGCTTAAAATTTATTTCCTTAAAAATCAAATAGATATTATTTAAATATCAAAATAACGCGAAATCATATCAAAAAGATATTGCATATAAGATAGCATTTAGATATTATATCCCCATTAAAACGAGATACACAAAAACAAGGAGCCTTAAATGACAAATCTTCAAAACTTTAAAAAACAGCTTAACTCAGTCGCACCGATTGAGTGCAGTTTAAAAGTTGGCGACCGAGTTATTTATAAAAACGACTTTGGGGTCAAATTCGGGCCGTTTGAAGTCATTGGATTTGAAAAGAAAGAAGATATTTCAGTCGGAAGATTTGTTTACTTAAACAAAGATTGTTACTGGTTCCCAGTAAAAGCGGAACAACTAACAAAACAATAAGAATCTTTACTAAGCCCTTGTGGTGAGGGCTTGAATAAAGGTTTTACAACCAATCCGAAAGGCAACGCTCTTTAACAATTTATCTTACAGAATCACAGTGCATAACGGTGCTAGGCGGTCGTTAGATTGAAAGCCCTAACCTACTTAGCAACACTGTGTTTTGAATATCTGTCCAAGTGGAAGCCAGTGAAAAACGGTGCAGTTGCCGAAAGTGGAAACAGACAGGTAAACCGAACCACACCTTTTGGTCTGTTTTCAAGTTGGTTAAAAATGGGAAAGCGACAGACAGCAAACGTTAGCTAAAGGCGTGACATATCGGAGAGACGGTAAACTGCCGCGGTAGCTTAATAGGTAAAAGCGACCGGCTCATAACCGGAGGATAGTTGAGTTCGAATCTCTCCCGCGGCACCACTTTAAAGCACATTTGAAGTACAGAGACACAACGGCACGTGAAACCGTTGCGAATGATAGATGAAGTGTGTTTTGAAATGGCAGACATAAAACAAACGAGGTTAAAAATGGAAGAAAAAAAAGAAAACAGCCTATCTGATAACGATAAAGAACTAATCAAACAGGCTGTATTGGAAAGTGCAGCAAAAAATACTAATTTTCCCCCAGATAAACTAGCCAAATCAATTTGTGATGCTATTTATCTGATTGATTCTTATAAGCATTGAGAATATGAGGAAGTGATACGCTATCATCTAATGCTTCAAAGCGTTTTGATAACATCTCAACAAAATCAGCAATGCTCTCAGCTGAATCTCGATTTAAGTAGGTAAATGGCAATGCTGTTGATGAGCTAGATGTTTTAGCAATATCTCTCGCCAAAAGCAATGCTAATGTATCGGCTTTTGCTTTATTCATAATTTCTCCTTATTTGTGTTGTGGTTGGGGAAATTATATTCCTTATGTGTTGTGGTGACAATAAGGAGCTTGAGCCTTACAAGCATAAAGAAAGGCACTATACGGGCTTAATTATGGATGATTAAGCTGGTTGCACCGATTTAGTCACGGTGGACACTGCTCAAGATGAGCTTATTCGCTAGGGATGACTACCCAAACTTTTGGTTACTGTCTTAGCCGAGCATGAGGGCTTAAAACTTATGCGGTTCCTTAGGTTTGCCCTCCGTAAAACGAGGGCTTTTTTATCCCGAAAAATTACCTTACAATCAAAGTAATTTTTAATATATAAAGGGAATACTATGAAAACCGTTAAAGCAAGACTGACTGAGTTAAAAAACTTAATTAATACAAAAATCAACAAAGACTATGAGTGGATGGGAGAAATAAAATCACCCGAAATCATCAAAGAAATAGAGAAACTTTATCCCTTAATAGAGAAAATAGAAAAATCTGGAAAAACCCTTGAAATTTCCTATGCAAAATATATTTCTCTTCAATTAATTAAAAAAATAATTCGTATCCTTAATAAAAAAAGAACGAATAATAAATGGGATGAATATGATGTAAATTCATTTATTTTATCTCTAGTCAAACTAAGAATGACAATCAAGGAATTATATTTAATTGAAGTTAAAGGTGAATTAAGAACAGAAGAAGAACTCAATGCTATTGCTGCTGATATATCCAAAGCAAAATTGAATTTAGAAGAACATATCTCACTTGAAGAACAGTTAGTAGAGGATAAAAAGGAGTTCGAAAATTTAAAAAACTCGCTGATTACACTAAAAAAATCTTATAACGATGCACAAGAACAAATAACTGAAATTTCTCAGTGGCACGAACAGTCAGACACATTAAGTAACAATATTTCGACCTATGCAATCACCGCACAAAATAATCTTACTAAAATCACGACATTAGCAACCACGGCGGAAACCAATAAACCCAAAATAGAAAGATATCATGAAGATATTGAAGGTATGATTAAATTATTCAATAAACAAAAAGAGGAGATTCAAATGATTATTGAAGACGCCAACCGAGCAAGCATGGCAGGTTCGTTTAAAACTCAATCTGAAAATATCGATAGTAAAATGAAAGCTGTAGATAAAATTTTGCTTGGCTCACTTGTTGCAACATCTGCTATTTCATTTATCAATTATTCAACAAGCCTGAGTGCAACAGACAGCCTTAATATTTTACAATTTCTTGCTAAGTCTATTGTGACAATCCCGTTACTTGTCATCGCCTGGTTAAAAGCTAAAGAACGGGCTTATCTCTTTAGATTAAGGGAGGATTATAACTACAAATATTCCTCAGCAATGGCATTTGAAGGTTATAAGAAACAAGTACAAGAACAAGACCCTAAATTACATCAGCAACTTCTGCAAATTGCCGTGGATAATTTGGGGATAAATCCAACCAAAGTCTTTGACAAAGATTTAAAAAGCACACCACTTGAAACGATTATCGATGGCGTAGGAAAACGCCTAGATAAAGCTGTTGATGGTATTAAAGGAGAGGTGAATGACATTCCAAAGAAAACAAAAGAATTAATTGATGATGAATAACTCACTCCCTCAAATTCTCAGCGCTTTTTATTGACACCGCCCCCACATCAGATTAAGATATTCTCACTTTCAACAGAAAGTCGGGATCGCAGTCCTGAATGATTAGAGCGGTGAAAAAGACAGTCGCTCAAAAGCGACTTTTTTTATAGCCGCAAAACAGCAAATCTACCTTTTCCCCAAATTTGGTGAAAAGTCCAATGATGAACTGTTTAGGAGGATCGAAAGATCCGCCGTTTACTCTAATCAACGGTACTGCGAATCCTATTCAGTTCATCACCAACTATTCGCAGTGGTTCGTGATGAGTTCTAAAACTTTGATTAGAGAATCACACAATGACAAACTCAAACTTAATTCCTGTTTTTAACGGTTTAATCCAAAATCAACCTGTTCAACTTTGCAATGCTCGTGAACTTCACACTTTCTTAGATATTGGCAAAGATTATTCTACTTGGATCAAAGACCGCATCAACGAATATGGATTCATTCAAGATGAAGACTACTTCATCATCACCGAACGCACCAACGGACGCCCACGCAAGGAATATCACATCACCCTAGATATGGGCAAAGAACTCGGTATGGTCGAAAGAAACGAACGAGGCAGACAAATCCGCCAATACTTCATCCGTTGCGAAAGAACATTAAAAGCCTTGCAACAACCGCAACAGCTTGAATTATCGGAAACCAAAGGCAAAAAACAACGCGGATTATTACCGCCGAAAAATCCCTTTGGCTATATGACTTACGAACGAGAATTCACCGCACGCGAACTTGAATGGCTTGTGCTCTCGTGGTATCAAGCCTATGAATATCGCGAGCTACTCAAACAGCTTTTCCCCATGCTGGAAGCGGCGCAATCCGCCTTACTCACACCAATCAAAAATCGTATCGCGTCATCCGATATGGATTTCAAATTATCTGCCGATGTGCTTTTTAGAATCACACGCGGCACAGATGTGATGCGCCTTGCGCCCCTCATCACGTTAGAAAACTACGTGCAATAAAACTCACGAAAATCTACCGCACTTTTGAAAAATCGTGCGGCGGATTCTCACACCCTAAATTCACTAAATCGACTAAAAAGGAAACAAAAATGCAAAAATTTACTGACGCATTCGTCGAAACTATTCCATTTCTTTGTAAAACAGCCATCGCCTTTGCCCTCGCTTTTTTAATTGGCGGTATCGCCTACTGTTTTGCCGATGAACCCACCGACTGGCACGACAACACACTAAGCCAACAAATCCAACAAGAGGCACGTGCAAAAGCCAAAGCGCAATGGCGTGAAGAAAACGGCATCTATCAAGCGAATCTTACCCCACAAGTTAATGCTGATATGTATCGTTATGTCGAGCAAAAACAAGAAGAAATTAACCGCACTTTAGGAGTAAAACAATGAAACGCACAACGCTATCTCCTTGGCAATGCGATAACCCCTATGATTACTACGCACAATTTGAAAGCGAAAGCATAGAGCAAGATGAACCAGAAGAAGATTGGCGTGAACCTGAAGATGCTGATTGTGAATATTGGCAATCCAATTGTTATGGGAGAGGTTAAAAATGGAAGAAACACCACGTGAACGCCTAGAAAGCAAGGCGGATTTGTTAAATGCAATTAAAAACTGGCTTTGGCAAGAGCGAATTGCACCGGAAGAATTGCAAGAATTAATCCAGCAAGTAAAAGAAAATCCAATACCATTTTGAGGTGATTTATGAAAATTTATATCGACATTGAAACTATTCCAACACAAAACGATGAATTGAAATCATATGTGTGTGAGAACTTAAAAGCTCCGGGTAACTACAAAAACGAAGAATCCATTGCAAAATGGCTGGAAGAAAACAAGGGCGATGCGGTGAATAAAACCTCTCTTGATGGCGCTTTCGGTGAAATTGTGGCGATTGGTGTTGCGATCAATGATGAAGACCCTGTGGTGTTTTATTGTGATGATTGGCAAGCTCCGAATCGTGAGGTAGATATTTTAACTCGCTTTAATGATTATTTGCGTGAGCACGCCAGTAAATCCAAGGAGGTGCCTCAATTTATTGGGCATAACATCACGAAATTTGACGATCGATTTATTTTTCAACGCTCCGTCATTAATGGTGTAAAACCTTATTATACGGCAACACGCCAAAATACTTACGACACGATGACGGAATGGGCTGGCTACGGCAATACGGTATCACTCGATAAACTTTGTAAGGTGCTTGGCGTTGAGCAAAAAGGCGATATTGATGGCTCGAAAGTGTGGCAATGCGTCCAAGACGGCAAGATTGCCGAGGTGGCGGAATATTGTGCTAAAGACGTTGAGCGCACTCGCCAAATTTACAAGCGCATGAATTTTATGGGGTGATGGAATGAGTATTTATGCAAAGTTGTCGCAAGCGCGTGTGAAGTTGCAAAAAGAAAACCTGAAGAAGACGGGCAATAATAGAAGTTTTAAATACTTTGAGCTAAAGGATTTTCTTCCGAGGGTTAATGAAATCTTTGATGAATTAAAGATGTGCGCTGTTGTTCGATATTCTTCCGAGCTGGCTACATTGACAGTCTATGACTGCGAAAAGGATGAGAGCATTGAGTTTACCTCGCCAATGGTTCAGAAAGCCTTGCCATCAGGTACGGAAATCCAAAATCTTGGTGCTATTCAAACTTATCAACGACGTTATCTATATTTGACGGCGCTTGAAATTGTTGAAGATGATTTGGTTGATAGCATGCCACCAGAAAAGGCAGAGCAAAAAAAGCAAGAATCTCAAAAACACTACAACAAATCAACGCCGCCGAGTACGAGCTCTATTCCGGCAAAACCCTCTCAAGCTGACCAAAAAACAGTGATTGAAAAGCTGAAAGATGGCTTGCAGGAATGCAAAGACAAGCAAGAGCTTGAACAACGATATGCGAAACAGCTTCCGTGGCTTGAGCAAAATCACTCGGAACTGATTGATGAATATAATTCGTTTTATGACGAATGTTTATTTAATTTAAATATGTAGGTGAAATATGGCAGGAATAAACAAAGTAATTATTGTCGGCAACTTGGGCAACGACCCTGAAATCCGCACTATGCCAAATGGCGAACAAGTAGCGAATATTAGCGTAGCAACCAGCGAAAGTTGGACAGATAAAAACTCAGGCGAGAAAAAAACTCAAACCGAATGGCACCGCATTGTGTTCTATCGTCGTCAAGCTGAAATCTGCGGACAATATTTACAGAAAGGCTCTCAAGTGTATATAGAAGGTCGCTTAAAAACACGCAAATGGCAAGATAATAACGGCCAAGATAGATATACAACAGAAATACAAGGCGATGTTTTGCAAATGCTAGGAGGTCGCCAAGATGAGCCAAAGTCGCAAAGTAAATCACAATCAAAACCAAATAAACCTGACCCATTAAGCGCAGCAGCAGAACAAGATGGGTTTAATGATATTCCGTTTTAGCGGTTAAAATTAATTAAAAGTGAGGTTAAAAATGAGAAAAATTATTCAAATTGCTGTGTCTGAATCTATGGGTTATGACAATGACTGCGGGGGTTTAGAGCAATCAGAAACAATTGTTGCACTGTGTAATGACGGGACATTATGGCGTAGATGGTTAAACACTGTTGGTACTAATAGAAACGAACCTAAATGGGTAAAGATCGAAAATGTTCCGCAGGATTAGAAACTATGACACAACCAAATGAAATTAACATCAAAATACCCTTACATAAATTCCAAACATTAATGCTCTACTATGTCCGTGAAACACTCAACAAAAGTGGGAAATCGGTTTTAATCTGCGTCAAAGATGTCAAAGAATATTGGCTGGTGTTAAATAGTTACACGAGAGAATGCATTGAGCACAATGTTAAATCTTATGTAAATGATAATGGCTATTTGCTCAAAAGTGATTATTTTAAAGATGACTTAACCGCTTGGAGTGAGTTAGCCGACTGGATAAATGAAAACCGCAGTAGCACATCAACAACGGCCACAACAGCAAAACCGCTTGTGCCTGTGTTACCTGTGGTAAATCTTGGTAATCAAAAATAGAAATTAGTATTTAACAAACCCAATAGGCGTTCCAAGTGAGCGCCTATTGTTTTAATGGAGAAAGGAAATGAAAGAATTTAACTTAGATGCAGCTTTAAATGGCGAGCCTGTAAAGCTCGCTTGTGGAAGAAAGGCATATATACTCTACGATTTAAGTAGATACCCTGAATTATTAAAACACGCAAACAGACGACCTTTAAACGGACTTGTTATGTCTGATTGTGAAGAGAATGACTGCTACCCAGCTAGCTGGCTTTCAGATGGCAAGAATTCGTTTGATCAAGATAACGTAATCGGAATGTGGGAAGATCCAAAGATTAGTGCTAAAGATTTACCTAGACCGTTTTATCCAGAAGAATCTAGCGATTATTTTTACATCTTAGACGGCAAAGTGATTTATAACTCAAATTATTGTAATAACAACATTATTTCACGACAAAGAGCAATCAATGGGCAATGTTTTCGCACAAAAGAAGATGCTCAAAAATGGCTTGATTTTATGAAGAATATGATGGAGTGAGTATGAAAGCATTTATAGAATGCCTATTCTATCTATTGACTGGCGCTTTCATCATTGCGATGGCTGGAGCAGGAATAGGATTATTTCTTGGCGTTGCGTGGAAAATTATTCGATTGGTGGTGTGATATGAGCGAATGGATTAAATGTTCGGAGCGGTTGTCAGGGATAAGAATGAGATTGGGGAAGATATGAAAGTGCTAGATGAACATATCCTTGAGTATATTTGGGACGAAACATTAGACCGCATCTTACTAAGTAAGGATTAAAAAATGAAAAAATATTTTGCTTATGACGCGTTAGAGCGCGAATTTACAACACACGACACACTACAAGAAGCTAAATCACAAGCGCAAGACTGTGTTGATGAAATTTTTGATATTGGTGCTGATAATGGTTTCGAGGATGAAATCGAAGACGGCATAAAAGAAACGTATTTTGGGGTTGTATTAGGTGGGTTTGATTTACTGACCAGACCGCTCACCGAAGAGGAAAAAGAGCTCTATGCAGATAAGTTCACTCACATGGTTGAAAATCCAGTGCTTGTTGAGTATCCACAAAATGAGTGGATTAAGTGTTCGGAGAGATTGCCTAAACCAAATACAAGAGTATTGATTTGTAACCGAGACAAAGAAATTAGGTGCGCTTTATATCAAGAATTAATTGGGTTTGGTTACATCCCTCTTTATGGCGAAGTTACACATTGGCAACCACTTCCACGACCGCCAGAAGATTTATAATTAACGAGATTATTAAAGCATTGTGCTATCATATTCAAAAATTTTAAGGCGGTGAATATGAAAGATATAGAGATTAAAACAAATCACCCTCCATTATCTGCTTTACATGAAAGTAAATGGATTAGATGCGAGGATATGTTGCCGAGAGACAATAATGATGTATTGGTTGTAGTTATGGATAATGGCAACCAGGAAATCAGGATTGGTTTCTTAACCAATATTTGTTGGTATACATATACAGACGATGATAAGCTTGCGAAGGTAACTCATTGGATGCACTTGCCTGACTTACCAAAAGATTAAATGATAAATAACAAATAACCGCCTACGGGCGGTTTTTTATTGGAGTAAATATGGGAAGAGAATTTTTTGATGAATACTGCAGTCCAGAATTATTAGCGTTAATAACTGGATATGTTTGTCCTAAATATCAGATGAAAAGCTTAAATGAATTCGGAATTCCTTTCCTGCATCCAAAAGGAAATAGAAAATTCCCGCTTGTGTTACGATCTGATGGTGACAAAATTTTGAAAGGTGAGAAAGTGCAGCCGATTACACAAACAAAGGAAAGACGGCGGTCTGCAGTATTAAGTTAGTAAGGGGGATATTATGGCACGTCCAAGAAAACGAATTAATCAAGGATTGCCACAAGGTTTAGTGTGTCGGAATCGAAAAAGAGCGGATGGCTCAATCGTGGTTTATTATTACTACACGATGGCAGATAAAAAAGAAGTTGCTTTAGGTAAAGATAAGCACATTGCTATTCTGGAAGCAGCAAAGCTGAATATGCAGTATCTGACTAAAAAAGATAATATCCTTTTTATTGAAGTGCTTGAGCGATATGAAAAAGAAGTTGTGCCGCTTAAAAAAGCGAAGAACACTCGAAACTCAAACATTCAGGCAATAAAGAAATTACGCCAATACTTCCAAGATCCACCATTTACCCTTGATGAAATACAGCCTATACACATCCGTGAATATTTAGATTGGAGAAAAGACGTTAAACCAACCGCAAATATCGAAGTTGGGTTATTTGGCCACATTTGGAGCATGGCGAGAGAATGGGGTTACACTGAAAAGATCAGCCCATCAACAGGGGTTAAAAAATTCAAAGTGAATTACCGTGATGTGTACATTGAAGATTATATCTTGGATAAAATCTACGACTGCGCCACAGGTGATATGAAGGACATTATGGATGTGATGTATTTAACCGGACAACGCCCAATAGACGTGGTAAAAATCCATAGTTCACACATCTACAACGATTTACTGCATATTACACAGCAAAAAACAGGTAAACGTGTTTCGATTAAAGTTATAGGTAAACTAAAAGAGATTATCGATAAGCGGATCACTGAAGAAAATCAGTTCCTATTTACGAATAAATGGGGGCGAAAGCTCGAGCGTAGATCACTTACAGATTATTTCAAGGATACACGTAATGCGGCATCAAGAAAATATAAAGAGCTAGCCGAAGAGATCAACCAAGTGCAATTGAGAGATCTTCGCGCGAAAGCAGCAACAGACCTTTCATTAATGATTGATGATGAACGAGCAAGAAAACAACTTGGCCATACTTCTGCACGTACCACTCAACATTACATCAGAAAAGAAAAACCACTCAATCCAACCAAATAAAAAAGGCCCTTCATTTGAAGAGCCTTTTTTTTTGTCACAAATCACGTTCCGAAACGTTTTTAAAACCCATTGATTTTATTAAAGTTTAAAACCTAAAAATAAGAAAAGGTTTCGGAATTAAAATTGACTTTAGATAGCGTAAATACTGGATTATGCTCTTTTGAAGTCAATATGAACCAATTTTGGTTTGAATGGGTGACGTTGCATTGCTTGTACTTTAACTGCAACCTCTTTACCACCGATCACTAAAGTGATCACTTCAGAATAGAAAGATTCGTGTGCTTGCGCGTTGTTTAACTCATCATGGTTTAAGATGATTGAAACTGGCTCTTCGCTGCCACCATAAACGATTGCAGGGATTTGACCATTGTGACGCAGGCGGCGGCTCGCACCCTTACCTTGCGCTGTACGAACTTCAGCGTTAAATTTAAATGCCATTTTAATGTTCTCTTTAAATTAATGTTAAAAGAAAAAAATTGCAGGCGACCCAGCAATTTTCCAAATATTGCTCTCAAAGACAAGCATTGAGCTATGCTTTGAGACGGCGAATTATAGAATATCCCTCTTTTCAAAGCAAACTTTTTCTAGGCTTTTTACCCTGAAAAGATTAGAATGCTTAACAGTTTTTTACGATATTCATTAAAAAATAAAGTAGGAAGATTATGGAATTTCTGATTGGATTTTTTACTGAGTACGGCTATTGGGCTGTTCTTTTTGTTTTAATTATTTGTGGATTTGGTGTACCGATTCCTGAAGATATTACGTTAGTTTCTGGTGGTGTGATTGCGGGGCTTTATCCTGAAAGTGTTAATTCACATTTAATGTTGCTCGTCAGTATGATTGGTGTACTTGCGGGAGATTCGACCATGTATTGGCTTGGTCGTATTTATGGTACAAAAATTTTACGTTTCCGCCCAATGCGTAAAATCGTGACATTACAACGTTTAAGAATGGTGCGTGAAAAATTCAGCCAATATGGCAACCGTGTGTTATTTGTCGCACGTTTTTTACCCGGCTTGCGTGCTCCAATTTATATGGTCTCTGGCATTACTCGCCGTGTAAGTTACACACGTTTTGTCTTAATTGATTTCTGTGCTGCTATTATTTCTGTGCCAATTTGGGTTTATTTAGGCGAACTTGGTGCAAAAAATTTAGACTGGTTACATGCTCAAATCCAAAAAGGTCAAATGGTGATTTATATGCTCATCGCTTTACTTGCCCTATTTCTGTTCTGGAAATGGAAAAAATCGAAAAAATAAGCGAAGTCATCAAACAAAAGAGCGGTTAAAAAATTCTGTGTTTTTTAACCGCTCTTTTTATTTCAATAGACTATAAATTTCTCGCTTTTAAATAATTTTCCACGGTATCTACAATGGCCTGCGTTTGAGGATCGATTTCGATATTCACAATATCGCCCACTTTACGTTGCCCCATTAAGGTTCGTTGCAAAGTTTCGGGGATTAAATTCACACAAAATTGCGTGCCTTTTACTTCGCCAATAGTCAGGCTAATGCCATCTACCGCAACAAATCCTTTCGTTAAAATGTATTTCATTACATCTGCACTAGGCAGCTCAAACCAAATTTGTCGGTTATTTTCACTGGCGAGAATGTTTGAAATTTTTGCCGTACAATAGACATGACCAGATAATAAATGCCCGCCAATTTCTGTTCCCATTTGCATGGCTCGTTCGATATTGACATTATCGCCTACTTTCAACAAGCCAAGATTCGTAATTCTTAAAGTTTCTTGCATGAGATCAAAGCTAACGAGATCACCATTGACTTCAGTCACGGTTAAACATACACCGTTATTTGCCACCGATGCGCCAATTTCTAGGTCTTTACGCATTTCAGGTGGTAATTTTACCACTTGTGTTCTAAAATTAGCCTTTTCTGTAATTGAATGAATAAGCGCCGTGCCTTGTACAATTCCGGTAAACATATTTTCTCCTTTTCTAAAAATTTTTCTTAGTATATCAAATTTATGAATTTTCGTCTTTTGTCCCAATATCACGCTGATATTAAAAAATTAATTAAAATCTCTTTACCCATTTTATTAGCGCAAATCGCACAAAACTCAATGGGATTAGCGGATACCATTATGGCTGGTCGAGTGAGTTCCACTGATATGGCAGCGATTTCTGTTGGCGCATCGATTTGGATGCCGTTGGTGCTTTTCGGTCAAGGCTTATTATTGGCGCTACCACCGACTATTTCTTACCTAAACGGTTCAGGCCAACGCCATCGCATTGCCCATCAAGTTCGCCAAGGCATTTGGCTTGTGTTAGGCGTGAGTATTCCTTTAGGTTTGCTGATTTATTTCTGTGAAATTCCGCTGCAATATATGCAAATGGAAAGCAAAATGTCAGATTTAGCACGCGATTATTTACATGCGATGTTGTGGGGATTGCCTGCTTATTTGATCCTAATTAATTTTCGTTGTTTAAATGATGGGATTGCCAAAACTAAGCCAGCGATGGTCATTACCTTTTTAGGTTTACTGCTGAATATTCCGCTTAATTACATTTTTATTTATGGAAAATTTGGCATGCCTGCTTTTGGTGCGGTGGGCTGTGGCATTGCGACAGCTATTGTGAACTGGGCAATGTGCTTAATGATGATGTTCTATTCCTACACGAATGCTCAAGAACGCTCGCTAAAAGTATTTAGCCAATTAATTGAAATGCCGAATCCCAAAACGCTTAAAAAACTACTGCGTTTAGGCTTGCCAATTGCTATTGCACTTTGTTGTGAAGTGGCGTTATTTGCCCTCACTTCGTTAATGCTTTCTCCGCTAGGCTCAACCATTGTTGCGAGCCATCAAATTACATTGAATACCAGCTCTTTCATTTTTATGTTCCCTATGTCAATTGGTATGGCAACAACGATTTTAGTCGGACAAGCATTGGGAGCTGGCTCACCACAAAATGCGAAAAAAATGAGCTATGCCGCATTATTATTAGGGCTAACGGTGACAATCATTACCGCATTAATTACGATTTTTTTCCGTTATGAAATTGCCTCTATTTTCGTAACCGATGAAATTGTCATCGCTATGGCGGCAAATTTATTATTATTTGCCGCACTTTATCAATTTTCAGATACCATCCAAATGGTGGTTGGCGGCATTTTACGGGGCTATAAAGATACCAAAGTCATTTTATATATTACCCTTTTCTCTTATTGGGTAATTGGTGTGCCACTTGGTTATATACTGGGTCGTACAGATTGGCTTGTGCCACACATTGATGCGAAAGGTTTCTGGATTGCCTTTGTGGTCTCACTCACTTTCGCAGCGATCTTACTTTCTTTGAGAATGAAAAAAATGCAAGCTATGAGCGATAACGCCATTTTACAACGTTTAGAAAAACTCAAATAAGGAACTTTATGCAACTTCCAGCTTTACAATCAGCAAAGTTGATTCGTCGTTACAAACGCTTTCTTGCGGATATTGAACTACCCACGGGTGATATGATGACAATTCATTGCGCCAATACAGGCGCGATGACGGGGTGCGGTGAAAAAGGCGACACAATTTGGTATTCACATTCCGATAGCCAAACCCGCAAATATCCTCATACTTGGGAACTCACTCAACTTGAAAACGGGCAACTTTGCTGTATCAATACCCATCGTTCTAATCAACTTGTCTTTGAAGCACTGCAAAATAAGCAAATCAAAGAACTAGCAATGTATCACGAAATTTATCCTGAAGTGAAATACGGTGAAGAAAATAGCCGAATTGATTTCTTACTGAAAGCTGAAGGCTTACCCGATTGCTATGTGGAAGTAAAATCCATCACCTTAGTCAAAGGAAATTTAGGTATGTTTCCTGATGCGGTTACTACGCGTGGACAAAAACATGTCCGTGAATTACTCGTAATGAAAAAACAAGGTTATCGTTCAGTAGTGCTATTTGCTGGGTTACACAATGGTTTTGATCGTTTCAAGATCGCAGAATATATCGATCCCGAATATGATCGCTTATTAAAAGAAGCAATGGAACAAGGCGTTGAAGCCTATGCTTATGCGGGCAAATTTGAAATTTCTAATGGAATTCCTACCGCACTTTCCTTAACAGAATCGGTGCCTTATATAAAATAATATTTTTTGAGAATTATTTTCATTTTCTTGTTGACAAGATTATTGATAACGATTATCATCTAGTCATTCCAACAATAACAGAGCGTTTTCTTAATTTGAAGCGTTCAACAGATAATCACTCCAACATTCCCGCCTATTTCCCCACAAATAGGCGTTTTTTTTATTCACAAATCGCTAAGAATCCCTATAATAAAACCTTTCAAAAAACATAATTAGGAAATAATAATGACTGACATTAATACCGTTCTCGCGGAACTAAAGCGCGGTACTGATGAAATCCTTTCAGAAGCGGATTTAATCGAAAAACTGAAAGAAAATCGCCCATTAAAAGTAAAATTAGGCGCAGATCCAACCGCACCAGATATTCATTTAGGGCATACCGTTGTATTAAACAAACTACGTCAATTTCAACAACTCGGTCATGAAGTCTATTTCTTAATTGGTGATTTTACTGGAATGGTAGGCGATCCATCAGGTAAAAATGCCACACGTCCTCCACTCAGCCGTGAAGATGTATTGCGCAATGCTGAAACCTATAAAGAGCAAATTTATAAAATTCTCGATCCACAAAAAACCAAAATCGTCTTCAACTCTGAATGGTTAAGCAAACTTGGAACAGAAGGTATGATTCGTCTTGCAAGCAACTACACCGTTGCGCGTATGCTTGAACGCGATGACTTCAAAAAACGCTTTGGCAACAATCAACCTATTGCCATCCATGAATTTATTTATCCATTACTACAAGGCTATGATTCTGTTGCATTAGATGCTGATGTAGAACTAGGCGGTACAGACCAAAAATTCAACTTACTTGTTGGTCGTGAATTACAAAAATCAGCAGGAAAAAAACCACAGGTTGCGATTACACTTCCATTGCTCGTTGGCTTAGATGGCGAGAAAAAAATGTCCAAATCACTTGGCAACTATATCGGTGTAACAGAAGCACCAAACGATATGTTCGGTAAAGTGATGTCTATTTCAGATGAACTCATGTGGGATTGGTATAACCTTCTTTCATTCCGTCCATTAAGTGAAATTGCACAATTAAAATCGGAAGTAGAAAACGGCAAAAATCCTCGTGATGTAAAAATCTTATTAGCAAAAGAATTAATAGCCCGTTTCCACAATGAAGAGGCAGCAAACGCCGCAGAACAGGAATTCATTAATCGTTTCCAAAAAGGCGCAATGCCTGATGAAATGCCTGAATTTACGTTCTCTGGCGAAATGGGTTTAGCCACCTTATTAAAAGAAGCGGGACTTGTGCCTTCCACTTCAGAAGCGATTCGCTCTGCTCAACAAGGCGGTGTAAAAATCAATGGTGAAAAAGTCGATAACGTAAAAGACAATGCACCAAAAGGTACAAATGTTTACCAAGTGGGTAAACGAAAATTTGCTCGTATAACGGTAGAATAAAAACATAACATAACCGCGCTTTAAAGTGCGGTTATTTTTAATCAATTTTGTCGTATAAAGGAACGTAAAATGAATCAAAAAATTTGGGTAACCGGTGATGCTGTAGTCGATTTAATTCCAGACGGTGAAAATCACTATTTACGTTGTGCGGGTGGCGCACCTGCAAATGTGGCGGTGGGGGTTGCGCGTTTAGGTGGACAAAGTGCATTTATCGGAAGAGTGGGAAATGATCCTCTCGGTCAATTTATGCTAGAAACCCTTAATTCGGAAAACGTAGATACAACTCATATGATTCTCGATCCTCAACATCGTACATCAACGGTAGTAGTGGGATTAGACAATGGTGAACGTAGCTTCACTTTTATGGTTAATCCAAGTGCGGATCAGTTTTTACAAACCAATGATCTCCCTCATTTTAAATCTGGAGAATGGTTACACTGTTGTTCTATTGCTCTCATTAATAACCCATCACGTGAAGCAACTTTTGAAGCAATTCGCCGTATTAAAGTTGCAGGAGGATTTTTTTCCTTTGATCCCAATTTACGCGAATCACTATGGGCAAGCTTAGATGAAATGAAAAGCGTTGTGATGGATGCGGTAGCCCTCGCTGATGTATTGAAATTCTCCGAAGAAGAATTAACGCTTTTAACCAATACTGACAGCCTTGAAAAAGCATTTGAAAAAATCACCGCACTTTATCCTGAGAAATTGATTATTGTCACCTTAGGTAAAGATGGGGCATTGTATCACCTTGCAGGGGAAAAGGATGTCGTTGCAGGTAAGGCATTAAAACCAATTGATACTACCGGTGCAGGTGATGCTTTCGTGGGTGGTTTATTAGCAGGACTTTCTCAACATGAAAATTGGCGTGACAGTGATGTGCTAGTTCGTATTATTCGTCAGGCAAATGCTTGTGGCGCACTGGCAACCACAGCCAAAGGAGCGATGTCTGCCCTACCAAATAAAAATCAATTAACTGAATTTTTAGAAAATTAGTTGCTGAGTGTGTGAATAAAAGGTTCACACACTTTTTTTCACTGAATTCGCACATTTCAATTTAGGCACAACACCATAATGATCATTTTTAACAACGGTAAATACAAAAGTATTCTTGCAGCAGAACCAGATGAGCTCAACGCTATACGTCAAACGGTGGAAAGCGATAAAGATTTCTATCCGACCTATCACATTGCCCCACCAACAGGATTATTAAATGATCCGAATGGTTTAGTGTTTGATGGTGAAAAATATCATCTTTTTTATCAATGGTTTCCCTTTGATGCATTACATGGGATGAAGCACTGGAAACATTTTATTACAAATGACTTTCAAGTCTTCCAACATGCAGATGATTTAATCCCATGTGAGCCATTTGAATCTCATGGTTGTTATTCTGGAGGGGCATTAAAAGTCGATAATAAATTAGCAATATTCTATACGGGAAATACTCGCCGTTTGACTGATAATCAACGAATCCCCTACCAAAACCTTGCTATTTTTGATTGTAACGGCATGCTTATCAGTAAACGTCCGCTGATTGAAAAAGCGCCTAATGGTTATACAGAACATGTACGGGATCCTAAACCTTACTTGACTCCTGAAGGTAAAATTCGTTTTATCTGTGGTGCGCAACGGCAAAATCTCACAGGCACCGCTCTCCTGTTTGAAATGGATAATTTAGATGATACGCCTCGTTTACTGGGTGAACTTGACGTCCCTAAATTTAATAACCATCAGGTTTTTATGTGGGAATGCCCTGATTTGATGAAATTAGGCAATAAAGATATTTTTATTTGGTCACCACAAGGAAAAGCGCGTGAAACTCATCAGTTCCAAAATAACTATCATGCTACTTATGCTATCGGTCAATTAAATCAGCATACTTTTGATGCAGAATATATTGCAGAACTTGATCAAGGCTTTGATTTCTATGCACCGCAAACCTTTTCAGGTTTAGAAAATAAAGAGAATACTATTCTACTAGGCTGGATAGGCTTACCTGATTTAACTTATCCAACAAATCAATTCAAATGGCATTCAGCCCTTACCATGCCACGCGAAATTCAGTTAAAAAACAATCAGCTATTCCAGCGTCCGATTAAAAAAATCTATGAAAATATGACCGCACTTTCATCCCTCACATTAAAAGGAAAAATGGAAGTTGAACATTTAGATCGGGCTTATTTGAAATTTGATGCGCAAAATCGCTCCTTTACATTAGATTTCTTTTTCAATAAAGCTAAGGAAAAGCTAAGCTTATCTTATGAAAATGGCCTAATTTGCTTAGATCGTCATCAATCCACACAAACTGAGTTAATGATAAAATTTGGATCGCAACGTTACTGCAAAGTACACGAACTTCATACTATCGAAATTTTCTTTGATCGTTCTATTGTAGAAATTTTCTTAAATAATGGTGAAAAAACCATGACATCAAGATTTTTTATCGCAGATAGGGAAAACGTTATTGTGACAAACCGATCTTTAAATATTGAGATTGGTTTTCCGAAACATATTCAATATAGCTGAAATGAAGTGTTACTTGGAGGAAATCTACGTTCTTTTACATTATTAAAGAGAACGTAGGTAAGTTATCGCTGAGTGATATTGGTTTCTTCTTTGAATATTTACCTTATTTTTCATTCAACGGATGATCCAGATGTAAGGCGTTAGAAAATGCATGTAATCCTTCGGCATTACTACTTTTCATCATTGCTTGCATTGTCTGTGTTGGTACGTGAATCAATTTATTCATAAGTTTATAACTCAGCTCTTGCAAAATATCTTCGGCGAGCTCGCCATTTTGTAAACTTAATTGCGCTTTTTCAAGTAGCTCTTGGCGAATTCGCTCCGCATCTTGGCGATAATATTTAATTAAATTAGAGAATTGATGAACCTTTAACCACTCAAAGAAATCATGACATTCTTGCGAAATAATTTCTTGTGCTTGTTCAGAAGCTAGCTCTCGCTGATTCAAATTACGTTGAATGATATCTTGCAAATCATCTACGGTATAATGATATACACTATCAAGTTCTGCCACCGTTTCATCAATATCTCGAGGAACCGCAATATCTACCAATAACATTGGCGCATAATGACGCACTTTTTGAGATTGTTTCACCATGTCTTGAGTGATCAACACATTTGGACTACCTGTAGAGCTAATCACAATATCAGCCTGATGCAATGCATATTGCAATTCATCTAAACCAAATACATCTATCTGCGTCTCAGTTGCTAATTTCTCAACTAATTGCACGGCTCTTTCTCGAGTACGATTTGCAATCATTAATTTTTTCACACCATGACGCAATAAATGACGGCTGACGAGTTCAATCGTCTCCCCTGCACCAACCAGTAAAATATTTAGGTTTCGGAGTGATTCAAAAATCTGACGAGCAAGACTACAAGCAGCATAAGCCACTGATACCGCACTTTCGCCAATATTGGTTTCAGTTCGGACCCGTTTTGCCGTAGAAAATGTTTTTTGAAATAAACGAGAAAGCTCTGTTGATAGAGGTAAATTAGCAGCTTGATAATAATCTTCTGTAATTTGAAATGCTTGTTTTACCTGTCCTAAAATTTGTGGCTCACCTAAAATGAGTGAATCTAATCCACAAGCCACACGCATTAAGTGATTTGCCGCTTGCTGATTTTGATAGGTATAAATACTCGGATTCAGCTCTGCTAAAGAAAGTTGATGGATATCAGCAAACCATTGCGCTGCATTATGCAACCATTTTTCACATTCTTGTGGCGAAATTTGTCGATGATGAAAATACACTTCCGTGCGATTACACGTAGAAAGAATCACAGCACCTTCAGCAAGGTTTTGACGATAAATTTGTTGCAAGGCAAGCTCGCGTTTCTCATTTGAAAACGCGACTTTTTCACGCACTGAAACAGATGCGGTTTTGTGATTAATGCCGAGAACAAGAAGTGTCATAAAATAATTAAAAAATAATCTGTAGAAAGCAAAATTTCAAAAACATAGATATGATACTTTAAGCACCACACCTTATTTCCATCCAGCCTACATATTAATGATAAAAATACGGTGTATTATTCTAATGAATTGTGACGCATTGAGCAAATTCACACATCATAAATTTATTAGAATCATGCCAAATGATTAAAAAATATCTTTTGCTTTGCGAAGTGCGGTAAATTCTTCAAGTGTTTTTGCTTGTAAAAACGGATTAATTTCTCGCTCTAGTTTTAAGGTTGTTGGCAAGCTTGGTTTATTTTCAGCCCGTTGTGTTTCAACAAAAATACGTTGTTTTTCTACCGCACTTTTTTCTACCGCACTTTTCTCCACCAGCACAGTTTCCGCAAATGCTAAATTTCCCAAGGTATATTCATGAGCAGGGCAAACAATCGTCTCGTCAGGCAATGTATTCAAACGCTGTAGACCTTCAAACATCTGTGCGTAATTACCCGTGAAAACACGTCCGCAACCTGCAGAAAATAACGCATCACCACAAAATAAATGATTATCCACTAAAAAACTAACGTGCTGTTTAGTGTGTCCCCCCGTCGGAATGACATCAATTTGATAATGTTCGGTAAGGATCTTCCCTTCGTTCACAATTTGAGTCGCACCTTTGTTCTCACATTCTTTCGGCCCATAAATCGGCACCGTTGGATAACGTTTTTTAAATGCCGACACACCTTGTGTATGATCCTCATGTTCGTGAGTAAGCAACACCGCTTCAACCGTTGCGTTTTGCTTATCTAGCCATGCAAACAGCTTGTCCGTTTCAGGCAAATCGACAATAATAAGAGGCTGATTTTCTCGTTGATAAAGCCAAATGTAGTTATCATTCAGCGCAGGCAAAGCAAATAACATAATCGTCCTTTTCATTTGTGATGGAGGAATAAAATGATTGTAAACTGGAATGCCAAAGCGACCAAGCCTTTCATTCAGCCTGAAAGTTGGCAAAATTTGCCAAAGGGGGATAATTATTGCCAAGCCTTACGCCAAACGTTAATGCCTTGGATGCCCAAAATTTTAGGTCATCAGGTTTTGAAAATTGGTGGGTTAAGCGGTGAAGTTACGACAAATTTGCCTATGCACCACCAGATTATTTTGAGCGAAAAAATCACGCAAAATCTCACCGCACTTTGCAATGCTAAAGTTAGCTTAGTTCAAGCAAGCCTCACCGAATTGCCATGCCTTCAAAAAGAAATTAATGCCGTGTTTTTAATGAATACGCTTAATTTTGCACAAGATCCGCATCAAATTCTGCGTGAATCTCATCGCATACTGACAGACGATGGCTGGATTTTTATTGCTTTATTTAATCCATTAAGTCCGCTGATTTTCAAAAGAAAAATGGGGGATTATCCATTGCGTCACTACCCAGCTTGGCGAGTCATTGATTGGCTTTCATTGCTCAATTTTGAAGTGATTGAAAAATGCCCTATTGCAACCAAGAATAAACGCGCAACAATCTTTTCGCCGCTCACGTTAATCATTGCGCAAAAACGAACCTATCCACTGACGCTTAACCCAGAAAAAGTGCGGTCAAAAATACCGGTATTTTTAGAGCCAGTAAATGCATTCAAGCTTAAAAGCTAGGCGCGTTCCACATTCCACCAAATCAACGCCCATTTTTTCTGTCCGTGATAAATGGGTTCGTTGTTAGCTTGTTTACAATCGTAAAAGGCTTTTAAACCTTGTTTTTCTTTTTCAGAAAGTTCGCCTAAAGAAAATTCCACCGAAGCTAATAAATCCTCGTAGCTTTCACCTTGAAAACAACCCGATTCGGTTCCAATAAAATTCAAATTTGCCTGAATGCCTTTTTGATACAACCGATTGAGTAAATAAATATAAGTGGGGAAACCAATATCTTCACGGCCAATCGCCTCAAATACGCCCTCATCTAAAAAATGACCTTGTGTGACAGAAGTCAAAAACACACGTTTTTTCGCTTTCGCACAGAGTTTTTCGATCATATCGTCCAAATCGTCTACCAATGTGGAACGAGATGCCAACACCACATCAGCTTGCGGCACATCATCCCAATTATCCGCCCAAGATTTATGAAATGTCGTGAGATGATGCAAACCAAACTTCTGCTTGAATTGCGCCAAGCAATCTAACATTCCATTGCTATAATCTAAGGCATATACCGTTGAGCCTTGTTGTGCGAGAGGCACAGCCAAGGTACCGGGACCACAGCCAACATCCAATACTGTTTCATCGGCTTGCACATTCATAGCTTGCAATAATTGCTGATTATATGCAGAAGGCTTGCCGACTAAGTTCTCTGCCATTTTCACGGCTTTTTTATCCCATTTTGTTGGCGGCAAGTTGTAATGATTACAAGCGATTAAGTGTTGTTGATACAGTTCAGCAAAATTGATGTCGTAAATAGTCATAGTGATTTTTCAATGTAGTTATTCAAATGTTGATGTAAAAGTTCGGGCGAAGTGCGGTTAAAATAGTAAGAATTTTTTCATTTTAAAAATGAGACATTACAACGAATTCTACAGCATCGATATATTAATTCAAATATAGCGTAGTAAAATGAGATAAAAGGATTCTATAATATTAGGTGTTCTATATTTTCCTATGGTTATTTTGTAGAAAAGGACAATTCAATGAAATTTGAAGTGATTTATAAATTTTTCTTAGTGTGGGGATTAGCCTTAAGTTTGCTTTTCGTTGTTGTAAGTGGCATTTCAATGTGGCTAGGATTTCCTTTTACTCAAGCCTTAGACATTCATCTTTTCTTTGCTGGATTTACCGTATTTGGTTTGTTACTACATTTTTATAACCGCAAGAAGAAATGGGTAAAAATCAACACTCAATTTACCGATCTCATCACCCATAATCGCATGCCCTCTTATTGCAATTTGGATCGCTTGATGATGACTTTCGAACATTTTTCTATTCAACAAATCGCTGAGCAACTCAATCTTTCTCTCCCAATTTTATTAAATGAATTATCACAAGCTCAAATAAACATAACTGATTCCCACCGCACTTTACGTGAAAACTTTCCTCTCAACGATGAAAAAATTTTCGCTACCATTACGATTGCGTTGAAAGTGCGGTTCAATCCAACGTTACTTTAACGCCAATCAAATATACGTTAAAAGTGCGGTAAAAAACCCCGAAGTGTTTCGGGGTTTATTTTTGCCGAAAAAATCTTGCCCCGCTATTAAAACTCCCCTATTATTCACCGCACTTTTTTCTTATTTAGGAACAAAAATGACAGAACAAACGTTTATCCCTGGCAAAGATGCCGCATTAGAAGATAGCATTGCAAAATTTCAACAAAAATTGACCGCCCTTGGTTTTAATATTGAAGAGGCATCTTGGCTGAATCCCGTGCCAAATGTGTGGTCTGTGCATATTCGCGATAAAGACTGCCCGCAGTGTTTTTCTAATGGTAAAGGGGCAAGCAAAAAAGCGGCGTTAGCTTCTGCCCTTGGCGAATATTTTGAGCGTCTTTCCACTAATTATTTCTTTGCTGATTTCTATTTAGGACAAGAAATTGCAAACGGTAATTTTGTGCATTATCCCAATGAAAAATGGTTCCCGATTGAAGATGATGCCTTACTGCCTAATGGCATTTTAGATGATTATTTATTGGATTATTTTGATCCTAATGCTGAGCTGACGCCTGAATTATTGGTAGATTTACAATCTGGCAATTATGATCGCGGGATCGTAGCGATGCCTTATGTTCGTCAATCAGACGAACAAATCGTTTACATTCCACAAAGTATTATTGCCAACCTTTATGTCTCAAATGGCATGTCTGCAGGCAATACGAAATTTGAAGCACGTGTGCAAGGCTTGTCAGAAGTATTTGAGCGTTATGTGAAAAACAAAATTATCGCCGAAGCGATCAGTCTGCCAGAAATTCCAAAATCGGTGATGGATCGCTATCCATCTATTCAGGCTTCCATTGCAAAATTAGAGGAAGAAGGCTTCCCAATTTATGCTTTTGATGCTTCACTTGGCGGAAAATACCCTGTTATTTGCGTCGTATTATTAAATCCAAATAACGGCACGTGCTTTGCCTCTTTCGGCGCACATCCAAATTTCCAAGTAGCGTTAGAACGTACGGTGACTGAACTCTTACAAGGTCGTAGCTTGAAAGATTTAGATGTTTTCTCACCGCCATCTTTCAATAACGATGATGTGGCTGAACACGCTAATTTAGAAACCCACTTTATTGATTCGAGCGGTTTAATTTCTTGGGATTTATTCAAAGAAACGCCTGATTATGAATTTGCTGATTGGGATTTCAGTGGTACAACGCAAGAAGAATACAATAATTTAATGGCAATTTTCCGTGCGGATGAAAAAGAAGTTTACGTGATGGATTACAACCATTTGGATGTCTATGCGTGCCGTATTATTGTGCCAGGCATGTCTGATATTTATCCTGCAGACGATTTAATTTACGCTAACAACAATATGGGAATGGATTGGCGCGAAATTTTACTGGATTTACCAAATTGGCATCACGATGCAGAAACCTATCAAGAGTTATTAGAAGAATTAGATGGCCAAGATATTGACGATGCAACTCGCGTGCGTGAATTTATCGGTATCGTTGCACCTAAAAATAGCGGCTGGACAACCTTACGCATAGGTGAACTAAAATCAATGCTTCACCTTGCATTAGGCGAATTAGAACAAGCATTAGATTGGGCAAATTGGACGCTGAATATGAACAGCTCTGTATTCACCACAGAACGTGTGAATTATTACCGCGCATTAATTTCCATCATTGAATTACATTTAGATGAAAATCGCGAACCAGAGCAATATCGTTCAGTGTTTGAGAAAATGTATGGTAAAGATGCAGTTAAACAAGCTTGGGCAGCTGTATCTGAAGGTGGCAATCCGTTCTACAATCTTCCAGCAAGTGATGAGAATTTGGAAAACTTTAAGGAACATCAGGCGTTGCTGGGAGCGTATGGGAAGTTGCAGAAAGCAAAGCAAGTACATCAAAAATAAATTAGGCTTATTTCGTACTTTCAATTCTTGAAAGTACGACCTACTTTTCTTTGCTTCGCCAAAGAAAAGTAGGCAAAAGAAAAGCGCTCCTGCTTTTCCTTATTTCCTTTGTTCCATACAATTTGCTTAACGGAAATTTTCTGAACTCGCCGCAAACGGCTCAAACAGACGAAAATTTCCTACAAATTCTATGAAACAAAGGCGGAAAAGAAGGGGACCCATTTAATTCTACCAACAAATAAAACAACCTATAAAAACCTCTCTAAAACCAACCGCACTTTTTAAATGATCCTCCGATAAACTCGGGCCCCATATAAATCGCCTTTGCGACTTTCAATTTTTAGGCAATTTTCGTCTGTTTGAGCAACGTAGTTGCGAGTTTAGAAAATTGCCGTAAAGAAAATTGAAACAAAGCAAAGATCAGCGATTTAACTGGGGGTACTTTTCTTTGCTTACTTTCTTTTGTACAAGCAAAAGAAAGTAAGTCGCCATTAGGCGAAATCCTAATGTAAAAAACATACCTTTATGCTATAATCTGCCACAATTTTTGATCAAAAAAGGAATACCAATGACGGATTCAATCCAATCATCTATCACCCCTGTCAATATCGAAGAAGAACTCAAATCTTCCTACCTTGACTACGCGATGTCGGTTATCGTTGGGCGTGCATTACCTGACGTTCGAGATGGTTTAAAACCTGTTCACCGCCGCGTATTGTTCTCAATGGATCGCGAAGGTAATACCGCCAATAAAAAATACGTAAAATCAGCGCGTGTTGTAGGTGATGTAATCGGTAAATATCACCCGCATGGTGACTCAGCCGTGTACGATACTATCGTTCGTATGGCTCAACCATTCTCACTTCGTTATATGTTGGTTGATGGGCAAGGTAACTTCGGTTCAATTGATGGTGATGCGCCAGCTGCAATGCGTTATACCGAAGTTCGTATGCAAAAAATCACGCAAGCATTGCTCACAGATTTGGATAAAGAAACCGTCAATTTCTCGCCAAACTATGACGGCGAATTAATGATTCCAGATGTATTGCCGACTCGTATTCCAGCACTTTTAGCAAATGGTTCTTCTGGTATTGCAGTAGGGATGGCAACTAACATTCCTCCACACAACTTAAATGAAGTATTGAATGGTTGTTTGGCTTATATCGACAACAATGAAATTACCATTGATGAATTAATGCAACATATTCCGGGACCAGACTTCCCAACTGCGGCATTAATTAATGGTCGTAAAGGGATTGAAGAAGCCTATCGCACTGGTCGTGGTAAAGTTTATGTTCGTGCTCGTGCAACAGTAGAAACCAACGAAAAAGGACGCGAGCAAATTATCGTGTCTGAATTGCCATACCAAGTAAATAAAGCAAAATTAGTCGAGAAAATCGCCGAATTAATTCGCGAGAAAAAAATCGAAGGCATCAGCAATATTACTGACCTTTCAAACAAAGAAGGGATTCGTATTGAAATTGATATTAAACGTGATGCAGTAGGTGAAGTAGTATTAAACCATCTTTACTCGCTTACTCAAATGCAAGTGACCTTTGGTATCAATATGGTGGCATTGGATCACGGTCAGCCACGTTTATTTAATCTTAAAGAAATCATTGAATCCTTCGTTTTACACCGCCGTGAAGTGGTTACACGTCGTTCTATCTTTGAGCTTCGCAAAGCGCGTGAACGTACGCACATTTTGGAAGGTTTAGCGGTTGCTCGTTCTAATATCGATGAAATGATTGCGATCATTCGTAACTCTAAAAACCGTGAAGAGGCTGCAACAGCAATCAGCTCACGCTCTTGGACGTTACATAGCGATATTATTAATCTTCTTGATGTTTCTGCTCGTCCTGATGATTTAGAAGAAAATCTTGGTATTCAAGGTGAACAATATTACTTATCGCCAGCACAAGTAAACGCAATTCTAGAACTTCGCTTACATCGTTTAACAGGCATTGCCTTTGAAGAAGTTGTAAAAGAATATGAAGAATTATTAGTTAAAATTGCGGATCTTCTTCATATTTTAAGTAGCGCAGAACGCTTAATAGAAGTGATTCGTGAAGAATTAGAAGAAGTAAAAGCACAATTTGGTGATGATCGTTTAACTGAAATTACCGCAGCTTCTGGTGATATTGATTTAGAAGATTTAATCGCACAAGAAGATGTAGTTGTGACGCTTTCTCACGAAGGTTATGTGAAATACCAACCATTAACTGACTATGAGGCTCAACGCCGTGGCGGTAAAGGTAAATCTGCAACGAAGATGAAAGAAGAAGATTTCATCGAAAAATTACTGGTGGCAAATACTCACGATACGATCCTCTGTTTCTCTAGCCGTGGTCGTTTATATTGGTTGAAAGTATATCAACTTCCACAAGCAAGCCGTGGTGCACGCGGTCGTCCAATTGTGAATATTCTTCCGTTACAAGAAAACGAACGTATTACTGCAATCTTGCCAGTTTCTGCTTACGAAGAAGATAAATTCGTAGTTATGGCAACTGCTGGCGGTATTGTGAAGAAAATCGCCTTAACCGAATTTAGTCGTCCACGTTCAAACGGTATCATCGCATTGAATTTACGTGATGAAGATGAATTAATCGGTGTGGATATTACCGATGGTAGCAACGAAATTATGTTGTTCTCATCACAAGGTCGCGTGGTACGTTTTGCTGAAAATGCTGTGCGTGCAATGGGGCGTTTAGCAACTGGGGTTCGCGGTATCAAACTCGCTTTAACAAACGATATTTCTGACGATGAAAGTGCGGTAGAAATTGAAGAAATTTCTGATGACAACGCCGAAGCATCATTAGATTTAAATATCGATAAAGTGGTTTCTCTCGTTGTGCCAAAAGGTGAAGGTGCAATTTTAACTGCAACGCAAAACGGCTACGGAAAACGCACACAATTAAGTGAATACCCAACTAAATCACGTAATACAAAAGGTGTGATTTCGATTAAAGTGAGCGAACGCAATGGTAAAGTAGTTGCTGCAACTCAAGTAGAAGAAACAGACCAAATTATGTTGATTACCGATGCTGGAACCCTTGTTCGCACACGCGTAAGCGAAGTGAGCATCGTAGGTCGTAACACGCAAGGTGTTCGTTTAATTCGTACTGCCGATGATGAACACGTAGTAAGTTTAGAACGTGTTTGTGATGCAGATGAAGAAGATTCTTTGGAAGAAAGCGGTTCTGAAGAATAACCTATTATAAAAAAGAAGTGCGGTGAAATTTCACCGCACTTTTTTTATGACTCATTAATTACCCGCCAAACCATCTCTGATTCGTTTTTCAAACTGATCATAATCCACTAAAAACGCATCGTGTCCGTAATCTGATGGGAATTCGTAAAAATGTAGATCGACTCCACTTTGTTCTAAAAGTTGTTTACTTTTATAAAGGTCAACTGGCTTAAAGAGCTGGTCCGTTGTCACAGAAACCAATGTATAGCGTGCTTTAATGCGTGACAATGCCTCTTTGACATTTTCATACCCAATGCTTGGATCATACATATCCAACGCACGTAACAAATGCAAATAACTATTGGCATCAAAACGTTCTAAAAATTTTTTACCTTGGTAAGAAAGGTAGGATTCAACTTGAAAGTAGTCTCCCCAAAAGCTGCCATCTGATTTTGTAGCCCGTCCAAAGGCTTTTGCAAGCTGTAAATCAGTACGGTAAGTCAACATACCTAGCATACGAGCAATAGATAGCCCTTGATCTGGCGGTGTACCATCATAGTAATCGCCACCATTAAAATTAGGGTCATTAATTACCGCTTGACGCATAACATGGTTAAAGCCTATGGCTTCCGCACTAAAATAAATGGATGAGCAAAGATTCACGATATTATCCATAAAATCAGGATAATCAATCGCCCATTGATTCGCTTGCATACCGCCAAAAGATCCACCAATAATGGCTTTTAAATGGCTAATGCCAAGATGATCAAGCAAGGCTTTTTGTACTTTGACAATATCTTGCACGACAATATTAGGAAATTGGCTACCATAAGGTTTACCCGTTTGCGGATTAATTGATGAAGGCCCTGTTGTTCCCTTACAACCACCTAATACGTTCGAGCTAATAAAAAAATAACGATCCGTATCCAATACTAAACCTTTGCCCATAAAATTCTGCCACCAGCCATCGCGACCATCATCGAAATAAGGCTCAGCATCGCCAGTTAAAGCATGGCAAATTAATACCGCATTATTTTTTTCGGCATTAAGCGTACCATAAGTTTGATACGCGACATTGATATGGGAAAGCTTGCCACCAAGCGTCATGGTTAAAGGCTGTGTGTCAAAAAGCACTACATTTTGCACAGACATTGGAAACCTATTGTAATAATGAGAATGGCACTTAAACTATCAGTAAGTCGATTAGGTTGTCAAGAAATTTTAGCCGTCTAAACGGCTAAATTATCACACATCAATACAATTCATAAAATCCATCAAATTCTCCTTGAAGTGCGGGGAATTTTTCATTATGTTTACAGGCATGATAATAAAAAAATTACCATCAAAATTAACCGCACTTTTTCGTATATCGCTCTATACAATCTTTGCACTGATTATGCTTTGCTTGCTTGTCGATAAAGGCGTAAGTTTTTATGTGCATGATAAGGTATTCACGAATATTGATGAACTCCCCCCTCGTGCATATGCTCTTGTGCTGGGCACATCGAAATATATTATTGGTGGAAAACCTAATGCTTATTACGAGTATCGTTTAGCCGCCGCAAAAGAGTTGATCGATCATCAAAAAGTCAATTACCTTTTATTAAGTGGCGATAATCGCACTGTCCAATATAACGAACCAAGAGCAATGTTTCGTGATTTACGAAAAATGGGCGTATCTGAAGCCTCTATGTTCCGTGATTTTGCTGGTTTCCGTACGCTAGATTCCGTTATCCGCGCAGATAAAATTTTCCAAGTACAAGCATTTACGATTGTCAGCCAAAAATTTCATTGCGAACGTGCACTTTTAATTGCCAAAGCACATGATATTGATGCGATTTGTTTTGTAGCCAAACAACCTGAATTACATCTATCGACCCGAATAAGAGAAGTTTTTGCGCGTATAAAAGCGGTTTTGGATTTGATATTAGGCGTTGAGCCTTATTTTTTGGGAGAGCCAGAACCACTCCCCTCCCCAATAAATAAGGTCAATTGATGTTTACTCTACAACCGACCAAAATTCGGCTACGGTGTGGAAAGATCCAAAGACTAAAACAACATCATTTTTTACCGCACTTTTGAGCGCTGTGCGCACACCATCCATAACAGAATTATCAGATGTAGCCTGAACATGTGAGAAATGACTTTTCAATTTCTCTGCTAATTCATCACCTGACTGCCCGCGGTAGCCGCCTAAGGTGACACAATGCCATTCATCAATAATAGGCGTTAAATGCGCAAATACCCCATTTGCATCTTTGTCTTTGAGCATCCCACATACGGCAATAATTTTGCCCTCAATGTTGCATTTAAGTGCGGTTAATTTTTCAGATAAATATTTTGCAGCGTGAGGATTATGCCCCACGTCAACGATGATTGTTGGCAAGGTTTCAACTGATACGCCAAGATAATCTGCTAATTTTTCACGTTTATCTACTTTTATTGCTTGAAAACGACCAACCAGTTCTACCTCTTGCAAAGATTTTCGTAAAATCTGTTCTGAAATATCAAACGGCAAGTATTGAACGGCTGCAAGGGCTGTTGCCGCATTCGCCAATGGAATCTGACAAAACGGCAAATTTTTTAACCGCACTTTTTTATTTTGCCATTGCCAATTTTCAGCATTTTGCTCAAATGACCAATCCACATCACGTCGGGAAACTTGGCAATGTAATTTTCCAGCCTGATCTAACATTGTTTGTGGCACATTAGGTTCGCCAATCACGACAGGGCAATTTTTGCGGAAAATTCCTGCTTTTTCAAAAGCAATAGCCTCTCTGGTATCCCCAAGAAAATCGGTGTGATCAATATCGATGCTAGTAATCACAGCAAGATGGCTATCCACAATATTGGTCGCATCTAAACGACCACCCAACCCCACTTCTAAAATCACCACATCTAATTTCGCTTGCTTAAATAAATGCAAGGCAGAAAGGGTGCTAAATTCAAAATAAGTCAGCGATTCTGTTTTATTTTCATCAATAAAAGCAAAAGAGGCAGTATGTGCTTCATCGGGTAAATCTTGATTTTGAATGCGTACTCGCTCGTTATAACGTAGTAAATGAGGCGAAGAATACACGCCCACACGTAATCCGTGATTAAGCAGAATCGTTTCTAACAAACGGCAAGTCGTGCCTTTACCATTCGTCCCCCCCACCGTTATCACATAAGGGGCAGGATGAAGTAAATCCAATTTTTCTGCCACGGATTTAATACGATCTAAACCGAGATCGATGGGTTTAAAATGGCTTTTTTCTAAATAAGAAAGCCACTCAGCGAGTGGCGAAGTGGCTTTAAGTTGCATATTATTCATCTTCTGAAATGAGTTCAGGTTCTACAAAAGGAGAAGGTTGATTCGTTAATTTACTCAGTACACTTGCCAAAGTTTTACGCATTTCTGAACGTTTTACGATCATATCAATTGCCCCTTTCTCAAGTAGAAACTCACTACGTTGGAAACCTTCTGGGAGTTTTTCACGCACAGTTTGTTCAATAACACGTGGACCTGCAAAACCAATTAAAGCTTTTGGTTCAGCAATATTTAAATCCCCTAACATCGCAAAACTGGCTGATACGCCGCCTAAAGTCGGATCCGTTAATACCGAAATAAACGGCACACCTTTTTCACGCATTTGGGCAAGCACTGCACTAGTTTTTGCCATTTGCATTAAAGAGAACAATGCTTCTTGCATACGTGCACCACCACTCGCAGAGAAACACACAAATGGACAATTCATTTCCATAGCTTTTTCAGCCGCTTTAACAAATTTTGCACCAACTACAGAACCCATTGAACCGCCCATAAAAGCAAAGTTCGATGCAGCCACAACAATTGGCATATTATAAAGTGTACCAGTCATGGTAATTAACGCATCTTTTTCACCCGTTTCTTTTTGCGCCGCACTGATACGATCTTTATATTTCTTTAAATCTTTAAATTTTAAAATATCTTTTGGTTCTAAATCTGCCGAAATTTCTTGGCTTGAACCTTCGTCCAATAATTTTAATAAACGCTCACGTGCGTCAATACGCATATGATGACCGCATTTTGGGCAAACATAAAGATTACGTTTGAGTTCTTCACTATAAAGTACTTGTTCACAAGAAGTACATTTTGTCCACACGCCTTCCGGCACATTTGCTTTTCGAGTAGAAGAAGACGGACTTTTACTAAAAATTCGGTTAATCCAGCTCATTTTTTGACCTTTTTATTGACTAGAAAATTCTGCGTATTAGACCATAAATTTGCAGAATTTGCTACTTGTAAGGCGTTTTTGTACTGCTCCGATTTCCTTTAGAAACGTTCAATAAATACGAGAAATAAATCCATGATTGAACATTTTTTTTATTTCTTTGTCTCATAGACTACGTTATCTGAAATCTATTTTGGAGTATTTTATGAAAAAAACACGTTTTGTATTAAGCAGTATTGCGCTCGGATTAAGTGTCTTGAGTACACCATTTGTGGCTCAAGCCGATTTACCAAGCTTCATTTCAGAGCAAAATAGTTTGGCACCGATGTTAGAAAAAGTTCAACCTGCGGTGGTGACGCTTTCTGTTGAAGGAAAAGCAAAAGTTGATTCACGTTCTCCTTTTCAAGACGATATTCCTGAGGAATTTAAATTCTTCTTCGGCGATCGTTTTGCTGAACAATTTGGCGGACGGGGTGAATCAAAACGTAACTTCCGTGGTTTAGGTTCTGGCGTCATTATTAATGCAAATAAAGGCTATGTTTTAACAAATAACCATGTTATTGACGGGGCTGATAAAATTACCGTGCAATTACAAGATGGCCGAGAGTTTAAAGCCAAATTAGTGGGTAAAGATGAGCAATCAGATATTGCATTAGTTCAACTTGAAAAACCAAGTAATTTAACAGAAATCAAATTTGCTGATTCCGATAAATTACGCGTAGGCGATTTTACTGTTGCAATTGGTAATCCATTTGGTTTAGGTCAAACTGTTACATCAGGCATTGTTTCTGCATTAGGTCGCTCAACTGGCTCTGATAGCGGTGCTTATGAAAACTATATTCAAACTGATGCTGCTGTAAACCGCGGTAATTCAGGTGGTGCATTAGTCAACCTAAATGGTGAACTTATTGGTATCAACACCGCGATTATTTCTCCAAGCGGTGGCAATGCAGGAATTGCCTTTGCGATTCCAAGTAATCAAGCAAATAATTTAGTGCAACAAATTTTAGAATTTGGTGAAGTACGCCGAGGATTGCTTGGTATTAAAGGTGGAGAACTCAATGCTGATTTAGCCAAAGCCTTTAACGTGAGCGCACAACAAGGCGCATTTGTAAGTGAAGTATTACCTAAATCAGCCGCTGAAAAAGCTGGCATTAAAGCAGGGGATATTATCACGGCGATGAACGGTCAAAAAATCTCAAGCTTCGCAGAAATGCGTGCAAAAATTGCCACCTCTGGTGCAGGAAAAGAGATTAGTTTAACTTACTTACGCGATGGTAAATCTCACGATGTTAAAGTGAAATTACAGGCGGATGATGGAAACCAACTTTCCTCTAAAACGGAATTACCTGCGTTAGATGGCGCGACATTGAAAAACTATGATACAAAAGGCATCAAAGGGATTGAAATCACCAAGGTTCAACCGAACTCGCTTGCTGCACAACGTGGTTTAAAAGCTGGCGACATTATTATTGGTATAAACCGTCAACTGGTTGAAAACACATCTGAATTAAGTAAAGCGCTTGATGATGAACCATCGGCTGTAGCCTTAAATATTTTACGTGGAGACAACAATTTTTACTTATTAGTACAATAATTCTTCCACCAAAGATATAAACAAAAAGTCCGATCATGATGATCGGACTTCTTTTTATGAAGCAATTGCTTTCAACAAATCTACCACAAATTCTAAGCGCACTTTGTTATCAGATAAATCTTTCATGAACTTAAATTTCAATGGACCATCAAATCGATACACAATAGGTTCTTTTTGAATTAATTGAATAAATTTATCTGGATTCACTTGTGCTTTTGGTGAAAACTCAATAAAACCGCCTTGCATTCCTGCATCAATTCGCACAACTTTCAACGGCTCAACCAACAAACGCAATTCTGCAATTTGCAGTAGATTTTTTGTCGCATCAGGCAATAATCCGAATCGATCTATCAACTCAACTTTTAACTCATCCAATTCTGATTTACTCTCTGCTGCGGCAATTCGTTTATAAAAGGATAAACGCATATTCACATCACCTAGATAATCATCTGGCAATAAAGCAGGCACGCGCAATTCAATATCTGCTTGTTGTTGAGTCAATTCTTCTAATGATGGTTCACGCCCTTCTTTTAATGCTTTAACCGCCGCATCCAATAATTCCATATAAAGCGAAAAACCGATGCTTTCAATTTGTCCGCTTTGTTCATTTCCAAGTAATTCGCCTGCGCCACGAATCTCTAAATCATGAGTAGCCAAGATAAAACCAGCCCCAAGGTTATCAAGATTTTCTAACGCATCTAGGCGGCGTTCAGCATCTTTTGTCATCATTTTTGGCGGTGGCGTAAGCAAATAAGCATAAGCCTGATGATGTGAACGCCCGACTCGTCCACGTAATTGATGCAACTGAGCCAAACCAAAATGATCTGCTCGTTCAATAATAATGGTATTTGCCGTTGGCACATCAATACCCGTTTCGATAATGGTTGAACAAACTAAGACGTTATAACGCTGATGATAAAAATCACTCATCACACGTTCTAACTCACGTTCTCGCATTTGTCCGTGCCCCACAATCACTCGTGCTTCAGGTACAAGTGCGGTGAGTTTTTCTGCTGTATTTTCAATACTTGCGACATCATTATGGAGATAATAAACCTGCCCGCCACGTAAGATTTCACGCAAAATTGCTTCTCGTACAACAAGATCGTCATTCTGGCGGACAAAGGTTTTAATACTTAATCGGCGAGCAGGTGGCGTAGAAATAATGGAAAGATCACGAATACCATTCATCGCCATATTGAGCGTACGCGGAATTGGCGTTGCCGTTAGCGTAAGAATATCGATATTCGCACGGAGCTGTTTAATTTTCTCTTTTTGGCCCACACCGAAACGATGTTCTTCATCAATAATCAACAAACCAAGATCATTAAATTTTACATCTGATTGAATTAATTTATGGGTACCAATCAATATATCGACTTTGCCTTCTGCAAGATTTTCCAGAATTTGTTTTTGTTCTTTTGCAGTTTTAAAACGGGATAACACTTCTACGTTCACCGGCAAATTTGCAAAACGATCCTTAAAATTCTCATAATGCTGTTGGGCTAACAGTGTAGTTGGCACTAGCACTGTAACTTGCTTATGATTCATCACAGCCAAAAATGCGGCACGCATTGCCACTTCAGTTTTACCAAAACCTACATCACCGCAAACAAGGCGATCCATTGCTTTTGGCTGACACATATCAGAAATTACCGCATTAATTGCCATTTCCTGATCGTAGGTTTCTTCAAAAGGAAAAGTTGCGGCAAACTGTTGAAATTCTTCACGATCATATTTAAAGGCAAAGCCTTTCTTCGCTTCACGTTGTGCGTAAACATCTAGTAACTCGGCCGCAACATCACGAATTTTCTCCGCTGCTTTTTGGCGTGATTTCGCCCAAGCCTCGTTACCCAATTTATGTAATGGCGCACTTTCATCAGAACCACCGACATAACGGCTAATCAAATGTAATGAAGTGACTGGCACATAAAGTTTTGATTCATTTGCATAATTTAGCAGCAAATATTCTGCTTTAATGCCACCTGTATCTAAGGTGACCAAACCGCCATAACGCCCCACACCATGATCAAGATGCACAACGGGTTGCCCTATTTTCAGCTCGGCAAGATTGCGCACAAGCGTGTCAGGATTAATCGTTTTACGTTTATCTCTAGAACGTTGTTGAACACGTTCGCCAAGTAAATTAGCTTCGCCAAGAATCGCGACAGGAAGCGATTGTTCAATAATAAAACCTTGTTCAAGAGAGCTGACTAACAAGCTAAATTTTTCATTTTCAGCCTGTTCCAAGAATTGAATTTGTTTTGGCTTGAGTTTTAATGGTGAAAGCAAATCAAGCAAAGTCTCTCGGCGACCTTCCGTCTCCACAGAAAACAGTATATTTCCTTTAAAATGCTCAATAAATTGGCGTAATTGCCCCAATGGTTCTTTTTGCTGGGATTGAACGGTCACTTCTGGTAAAGCAGCAACAGGTAAATTTTTCTGGCGTACCGATGACCGCACTTTTTCCGCTTTAAATGTAATGCGTGGATAAGATTTCAATCGGCGATTGACTTCATCAACATTAAGCCATAATTTTTCAGGCGATAAAAGGGGACGCATCGGATCCACTTTACGTTGTTCATAACGCTGTTTTACATCTTGATAAAAACGTTCTCCTTGCGTTTGATTGTTTTCCATATCCACAAACAGCGTTTGTTCTGGCAAATAATCAAACAAAGTCGCCATTTCAGAAAAGAAAAGTGGTTGCCAATATTCAATGCCAGAAATCAAGGTACCTTTACTGATTTGCTGATAAATATGTTCGGGATCTCGGCGAATTTCACCAAAAGTTTCACGAAATTGCGCACGGAAAAATTCAATCCCTTTGTCATCCGTTGGAAATTCGTGAGCAGGCAAAAGATTAATTGAGTTAATTTCATCAAGAGTACGTTGCGTATCCACGTCAAAAGTGCGAATGGAATCAATTTCATCATCAAAAAAATCAAGACGAAAAGGCACCGCACTTCCCATTGGAAAAAGATCCAACAAGGCTCCACGAACCGCATATTCACCATGTTCCAATACTTGCTCCACAGCACGATAGCCCGCGGCTTCCAATTGTAAGCGCATTTTATCGATGACCAAACGATCGCCTTTTTTAATCAGAAGCACATTGTGTTGTAAATATTGTGGCGGGCAAAGGCGTTGCATTAATGTCGAAATCGGCAATAAGAAAATGCCTTTTTTCGCATTTTGTAAATGGAAAAGCGCACTTAAACGAGAGGAAATGATTTCTTGATGGGGAGAAAAGGTATCGTAAGGTAAGGTTTCCCAATCAGGAAAAAGGCATACATTTTGGCTGATTAATTCCGATAAAACACGTGATAAACGCACCGCACTTCGCGTATCTGGTGTCACCACTACTGTTAAATTTTGATTTTGCTCTGCAATTTCACTAATCGCCAATGCATCAGCGCCGGGTAATACATTGCCTAAAATTTTGTGATCATTGGGTTGGGTAGGAATATCAGGTTGGAAAAAAGCCGTTTTCATAAATATCAATAACGCATTAATGCTTGTTTAAAAACTGACGAACAGTTTACTGAAGTTCATAATATATTTCAACAATCAACTGTTTAAAAAAACAGTTAATTAATATTATTCAAAGATAGTTTATCCGCCAGAGCGTTTTATCTCATCTATTTTCATAGTAAAATGTCCGTATTGTGATAAGGAACAGAAAAATGAAAAATACCGAGATCTTACTCACCATTAAACTTCAACAAGAACTTTTTATCGATCCAAAACGAGTGCGTTTACTCAAAGAAATTCAACAATGCGGTTCGATTAATCAAGCAGCGAAAAATGCAAAAGTGAGCTATAAAAGTGCGTGGGATCATTTAGAAGCGATGAATAAAATCAGCCCTCGCCCATTGCTTGAACGAAATACAGGTGGAAAAAATGGCGGAGGTACGGCACTTACCTCTTATGCCGAGCGTTTGCTGCAGCTTTATGATTTATTAGAACGTACGCAAGAACACGCTTTTCATATTTTACAAGATGAATCTGTTCCGTTAGATAGTTTACTCACGGCAACTGCACGTTTTTCTTTACAAAGTAGCGCACGCAATCAATTTTTTGGACGAGTGGCACAACAACGAATCATTGACTCTCGTTGTGTTGTGGATGTGAATGTGCAAGGATTACCAACCCCATTGCAAGTTTCTATTACCACTAAAAGCTCGGCTCGTTTGAAACTCATTACGGAAAAAGAAGTGATGTTGATGTTCAAAGCACCTTGGGTGAAAATTAGTGAAAAACCACTAGAAAATCAGGCTAATCAGTTCCCTGTAAATATCAAATCACTAAATGAAGAAGAAGCCATCCTTCAATTTGCTGACAGCGACATTGAATTTTGTGCCACGCTCCACCAACCAAATCAATGGCAAATCGGGCAACAGGTTTGGATTCACATTGATCAAGAGCAAATTATTTTAGCTACGCTAGGTTAATCTCAAAGTGCGGTAAATTTTAGAAGAACATTTTAATCATACAAAAAAAGACAGGCCTAGCGCCTGTCTTGTTTATTATTAATTAAAATCCTAAACTAATTAGAAATATTTTTTACAATCAGCGTAATACCATCCACACGTTCAACTTCAATCAATGCTCCAACCGTGAGATTATCACCTTGAATGCGCCAAGTTGTGTCGCCAAACGCGCCTCGACCAATTCCATTCACGCCAAGTTCTTGAACAACACCTTGTTTACCAAGTAACGCATGATCTCGCTGATTTAATGTTGAATGATATTGATCATGGCGATCTTTACCATGTTGATATTTCCACCAAATCACTGAAAGTATGCAAGCTAATAGCGCGTAAAAAATAGCAAGTGAGGCAAGAGAAAGGCTGGGAAAAAGAAATTGTACAAATGCCGTCACTAAAGCTGCTAATCCCCACCATAGCAAAAATATCCCAGGTGTAAGCACTTCACCAATAAGCAAAATAAAACCTAAAATCAGCCAGTGCCAAAGCGTCCAATTTATTAACCAATCCGCCATAGATTCTCCTATTTGTTGTAAAGGCTTTTTATTACAAAAGTGCGGTGATAAACGATTAAAAAAATCACCGCACTTTATCTAAATTAAGATTTCTTATCGCCCTTTAATAACTCCGCAATACCAGCAACAGAACCAATTAAATTGCCAGCTTCTAATGGCATAAGCACGACTTTACTGTTTCCTGAACTTCCGATTTCTTTCAATGCTTCCGTATATTTTTGTGCAATAAAGTAGTTAATCGCTTTGGTGTCACCGCTGGTAATTGCTTCTGATACCATTTGCGTTGCTTTTGCTTCAGCTTCTGCTGCTCGTTCTCGAGCTTCAGCTTGTAAAAAGGCTTCTTGTCGCTCCCCTTCCGCTTTTAAAATTCTAGCTTGTTTTTCACCTTCAGCACGAAGAATCTGAGCCTGACGAATCCCCTCAGCCTCTAATACTTCAGCACGTTTATTTCGTTCCGCTTTCATTTGAGCATTCATAGAATCAATCAATTCACGAGGCGGACGAACATCACGAATTTCAATACGGGTTACTTTAATCCCCCATGGATTTGTCGCTTCATCCACAATAGCCAATAATCGACTATTAATAGAATCACGTTGGGAAAGCATTTCATCAAGCTCCATCGAGCCAAGCACGGTTCGAATATTTGTCATGGTTAAATTGATGATAGCTTGTTCCAAATGGTTTACTTCATAAGCCGCACTTCGGGCATCAATCACTTGGACAAAACAAACCGCGTCAATAGAAACATTGGCGTTATCTTTAGAAATCACTTCTTGGGAAGGAATGTCTAAAACTTGTTCCATCATATTAATTTTACGACCAATACGATCAACAAAAGGCACCACTAAATTTAGCCCTGGCATTAACGTTCTTGTGTAACGACCGAAACGTTCGATTGTCCAGTTATAGCCTTGTGGTACGGTTTTCACTGTAGAAAACAAAATTAATGCGACTAATATCACAAAAATTAATGTGGAAATAGCGAATCCATCAAGCATATTTTTCTCCTTTAGTGGATAGATTGTATAAAAAGTCTATCAAATCCACCCGCACTTTTATAGCCTATTTTGTATAAAATTAAGGCAATTTTGCTATCACTGCATAGCCTTCAATTAAACCTTCCACCTCATAAGAAGCATTCTCGGTAATGAAAGCTGCCTCGCCTTGTTTAAAAGAAAGTGCGGTCGTTTCTGAGCATAAATTTAATTGGCCATTCATCACCAATAAAATACTCGCACTTTGTGCTTTTAAATGATGAGTTTCACCACATTCATATTGAATATTTTGCAAAGCGAAATCTTGCGCAGGCGTAGCATAAGTAAATATACGCGCGTCCTGAGGTGCCGACGGGATAATTTTAGGCTCCACTTCACGACAATCTACAATTTTAAGCAATTCTGGAATATCCACATATTTAGGCGTTAAACCACCTCGAATCACATTATCTGAACAAGCCATCAGTTCAATATTTTGCCCACGCAAATAAGCGTGCGGAATGCCAGCATCTTGGTAAATTCCCTCACCTTTTTTGAGGTGCACAATATTAAACAAATAGAAGCAGATTAAACCTGCATCTAATTTATCTAAAGAAATATTCATCGCATCAATGGTGTAAAGCACCCAATAATCTGGATTAGTTAAATCCAGATTATTAGCCTCATAAGCAGTTTGATTTTCCAACAGAATTGGAGAAAGCCATTGGTGTAGCTGAGCTTGTTCTACTTGCATAATATCGGCATAGAAAGCATGTAAATCTTGTTTATGTAATTTTTTTGCAAGCGGGGCTAAAGATGATCGCGATGCTAAAGTTTCGATAATATCCGATTTATTTTTAAAACCATGCAACAACCAGAAATCAGATAAAGCAATCATCATTTCAGGTTTATGATTGTTATCTTTATAAGTTCGTGTTGATGCTTTTAAATCAATGCCTTTCTCATTTTCTTCCGCAAAACCTATCTCAGCTTGCGTTTTTGTTGGATGAAGTTGAATGGAAAGAGGTTGGGCGACATCAAGAATTTTTAATAAATACGGTAATTCATCACCAAAACTTGCTCGGCTTTGTGCGCCAAGTGCGGTAGGATTTTTCTGTAAAAATTCAGTAAGTAATACATTTTTACCATCGACTTCAATAGTTGAAGGCGCAGAATGATGTGCGCCTAACCACCATTCAGCATAATATTGATTTTCTTCTGTAGGAATATTCAGTAATTGAGGAATATATTGATGCCCTCCCCATACGTAGTGTTGGAGTGAGCCAGTAAGTTTATAGATCATTTTTAATTTTTCCGGTTGAATCCTATCTACACCACAGTTTTATTTGCATAAATAAAAAATCCGCACAAAGGCGGACTTTTTTATCGTAAAGAAATTATTTAGTTAAGCTTAATACCACTGACTCTCCAGCGACCACTTCACCTGATTTTTTCACGATGCAAGAAATTTCATCCATATTGGAAATAACAACGGGTGTTAATACAGATTTTGCTTTTGATTCTAATAAAGGAAGATCAAATTCAATCACAGTATCACCGCGCTTAACAGATTGACCTTCTTGCGCAATACGAGCAAAGCCTTCGCCTTTCAACTCAACGGTATCAATACCAAAGTGTACAAATAATTCTACACCTTCTTTTGATTCCATTGAGAAAGCATGATTGGTTTCAAAAATTTTACCAATCACACCATCCACTGGCGCAACGATTTTGTTACCGGTAGGACGAATAGCAACACCATCACCCACGATTTTTTCAGAGAAAACTACATCGGGAACATCTTCAATATTTACAATCTCACCAGAGATAGGTGCATAAATTTCAACTTCCACAGATTTGTTTTCTTTTGAACCGAATAATTTGTCAAATAAGCCCATTTTAATCTCCTATCAATTCATAGATTGGCTGTTATTTTAACGTAAAATCAAACAATTTTGTTTAATTTAATGCATTTTCCGCCAAAAATTCTTCGATTAACTGCTCAATTTCCGAAGCGGTCGGTTTTTGTAATGCGGCATTAGCAAGGGCTTTTGCATCTTGAAAATTCACATTACGGATTAATTTTTTAATTCGAGGTACGGAAATAGCACTCATACTAAATTCATCTAATCCCATACCAAGTAACAATAAGGTTGCACGTTCATCACCGGCTAATTCACCGCACATTCCCGTCCATTTGCCCTCTGCGTGAGAAGCATCAATTACTTGTTTTATTAAACCAAGTACAGATGGCTGCATCGGATTGTAAAGATGAGAAATTAACTCATTGCCTCGATCCACCGCCAAAGTATATTGGGTTAAATCGTTAGTACCGATACTGAAGAAATCTACTTCTTTTGCTAAGAATTTTGCATTTACAGCAGCAGATGGTGTTTCAACCATGACACCCACTTGGATATGCTCATCGAAAGCTTTTCCTTCTGCACGTAATTCCGCTTTTAATGTTTCAATAACCGCTTTTAATTCTCGAATTTCTTCTACAGAAATAATCATCGGGAACATCACGGCCAATTTACCAAACGCTGAAGCACGTAACACCGCGCGTAATTGTGCATTTAAAATTTCACGGCGATCTAACGCAATACGAATCGCACGCCATCCCAAGAATGGATTCATTTCTTTTGGTAAATCTAAATATGGAAGCTCTTTATCGCCACCAATATCCATGGTACGAAGCACGGTTAAACGCCCGTTCATTGCCTCTACGACTTCTTTATAGGCGATGAATTGTTCTTCTTCCGTCGGAAGCTGTTCACGATCCATAAATAAGAATTCAGTTCGGTATAAACCAATACCTTCCGCGCCATTGCGATCTGCTCCTTCACAATCACGGATTGTCCCAATATTCGCGACAACATCAACCTTGTGTCCATCCAATGTGATTGCAGGAAGATCTTTTAATTTAGCTAACTCGGCTTTTTCCTCAGAAATTTTAGCTTCAAGTGTTTTTAATTCATCAATCTGAGATTGCATTGGATTAATATAAACTTGATTATTTATGGCATCTAAGATTAAATAATCACCTGTATTGACTAATTCGGTCACATTATTTGTGCCCACAATCGCTGGTAATTCTAAAGAACGCGCCATAATAGAAGTATGAGACGTTCTACCACCAATATCAGTGACAACCCCTAATACTTTTTCAAGATTAAGTTGAGCAGTTTCTGAAGGAGTCAGATCATAAGCAACAAGAATTGATTCTTCTTGAATATCGCCAAGATCTACTATGTACATGCCCAAAATATTTTTAATTAAACGGTTACCAATATCACGAATATCTCCAGCACGCTCTTTCAAATATTCATCATCGATCTCCGACAACATTGTGACTTGTTGATCAATAATTTTGCTCGCTGCAACTGCGGCATTGACTTTATTTGAACGAAGATAATCAAGAATTTCTTCTTCTAATTCTTCATCCTCAAGAATCATCAAGTGACCTTCAAAGATCGCGGCTTTTTCTTCGCCTAAAGAAATTAATGCGCGCTCTCTGATTGAATTAAGTTGTTCCACCGCCAATGCCCGACCTTCATAAAATCGAGCAATTTCTGCGTCAATTTGATCATCAGTAATTTTTTGCGTATCAAGAACAATCTTTTCTTCTTTGAGAACAAGTGCCTTACCAAAGGCAATACCTGGGGATGCGAGAATGCCAGAAATCATAGATACCTTCCGAAATAATTAAAAAAGGGATAGATAAACAATAGCCATAAAATTTCTCAATTTTATGGCTAAGTCAGTATTATTCTAAGGTTGGAATTAAAGCAACTAAATGGTCTACAGCCTGTTGCTCATCTTCACCTTCTGCAGAAATGGTAATCACTGTTCCCTGTGTTAACCCTAATGTTTGTAGCTTAAACAAACTTTTTGCACTTGCGCTCTTACCAGCAGACGTTACTGTGATATCAGAAGAAAAGGCTTTAGCTTCTTTCACAAATTGCGCAGCTGGGCGAGTATGTAAGCCATTTGGCGCAGTGATTTCGACATCTTTTGAGTACATAATGCTACCTCTACTAAATAATAGTTAAAAAATAAAAACTAAGAAATCGCCTTAGTATCCTTGTTCAAAGCAAAATAATCAACAATAAACACAAAAAACTTAAACTAAATTGTGAAAAAGCAACAAATATGCCTATTTTTTAGCCACCTTACGCAATCGTTAAACTACTGAAAAATGACGTTGTGATTTTGTTTCACTTAAACTTTCAATTAATCGATGGTAATTATCATAACGCACTGGCGAAATTTTCCCTTGCTCGACCGCTTCACGTAATGCACATCCTGGATCGCTCAAATGTTTACAATCACGGAATTTACAAGTTCCCAAAACATATTGAAATTCTCGATACCCTTTTGTGATTTGCTCCGCATCTAAATGCCAAAGCCCAAATTCTCTAATTCCTGGCGAATCAATTAAATTACCACCTTGTGGCAAATGATAAAGACGCGATGATGTCGTCGTATGTTGCCCTAAGCCTGATGTTTCACTCACATCACCTACTTGAGCGTTTACGCTAGGCAAAATATGATTAATTAGACTCGATTTACCAACACCAGATTGCCCAACAAAAATCGCCGTGCCTTGTGCCAAAAGTGCGGTCAATTTTTCCATATTTTCACCACTCTTTGCTGAAATCATTAAAATTTCATAGCCAATATCTTGGTAAATTTTGAGTTGATCTTCAATTTCTTGACGCTGTTCTTGTGCCAATAAATCCACTTTATTCAAAACAATGAGAGGCGTGATTCCTGCAATTTCACACACAACAAGATAACGATCGATAATATTTAAGGAAAGCGTTGGCAATACTGCTGATACAATAATAATACGATCAATATTCGCCGCAATGGGTTTCAAACCATCATAATAGTCCGGACGGGAAATTTCATTTTCTCGAGGGTGAATTGCCTCAATCACGCCACTCACACCTTGTAATTGTTCATTGCCTTTACGCCAAACGACTTTATCTCCCACCACCAAACTCGACAAGGTACGGCGCAAATTACAACGATAAATTTCACCTTGTTCATTTTCTACATCAGCATGAATCGAATAACGCGTTACCACAACACCTTCTTGTGATTCGCCAAGCATTTCATCTGACCATTCAATCTCTTTTTTCTTATGGCGATGTAATGCTTTCGCATTATTCGATTGAATTCTTCTAGTTTGGTTTTGAGTTAATTTACGTTTAGCCATAAAAGTGCGGTCGTTTTTTCCCTTGTTTTTGGTAAAATGAAAAAAATTTTTGCATAGGATACCTGATATTATGCCATTCGATAAACAAAATCTTATTTGGATTGATTTAGAAATGACCGGTTTAGATCCGGAAAAAGAACGTATTATTGAAATTGCGACTATTGTGACAGATAAAAATTTGAATATTTTGGCAGAGGGCCCGGTATTAGCTGTTCATCAATCTGATGAATTACTCAATAAAATGAATGATTGGTGCCAAAAAACACATAGTGAAAACGGCTTAATTGAACGCGTAAAAGCCAGCAAACTCACCGAACGTGCAGCAGAATTACAAACCTTAGACTTTTTAAAAAAATGGGTTCCCAAAGGTGCGTCGCCAATTTGCGGTAACAGTATTGCGCAAGATAAACGCTTCTTAGTGAAATATATGCCTGATTTAGCTGATTATTTTCATTATCGTCATTTAGACGTTAGCACATTAAAAGAACTTGCAGCACGTTGGAAACCTGAAATTTTAGAAGGCTTTAAAAAAGAGAATACGCATTTGGCGCTAGATGACATTCGAGAATCGATTAAAGAGCTAGCTTATTATCGCGAACATTTCATGAAATTAGATTGACGAAAACTTCAACAAAAAATTTCTTTTTATGAAATTGCCCTTGCAAGCCCTAAAAATATTTGTATAATGCGGGCTCATTCACTGATGTGAACTGCGGGAATAGCTCAGTTGGTAGAGCACAACCTTGCCAAGGTTGGGGTCGCGAGTTCGAGCCTCGTTTCCCGCTCCAAATTTCACATTATAAAAGCATTATTGCGGGAATAGCTCAGTTGGTAGAGCACGACCTTGCCAAGGTCGGGGTCGCGAGTTCGAGCCTCGTTTCCCGCTCCAAATTTCAATCCCTAGCCAAAAGGCTAGGGATTTTTTCTATCTATAAAAATAGATCACCAAAATGTTAAAAGTGCGGTGAATTTTCTCAAAAAATAAAGGCTTGTGATTTAATAACACAAGCCTTTATTTTTATGCTTTCTTCAACCGTTTGGCTCGACGTTTCATTCTTCTTACCCAACGAGTAATTCGCCATGCACGCGTAATTGAATATACATAAAGGAAAAATAAAATGAAAAAGCCAATAAACATCGCCCACTCATTCACATAATAAATTTCCCCTAAAATACCAATCGTTGCACAAATTGCAGAAACAAATGTAATCAATAAAAAGGCTTGTCTTGATGTCAACCCAGCTCTCACCATTAAATGATGGACATGTAAACGATCTGGGCGGAATGGGCTCTTACCTTTACGAACTCGGCGATAAATAATCGCAACCATATCAATCAAAGGAATCGCAATAATCCAAAGTGCGGTGACTGGATTCATAGGATGCCCTTTTCCTTGTGTACTCAATAACAAAATCCAAATAATGGTAAAGCCAATTAATGTACTTCCCGCATCCCCCATAAACACCTTATATTTCGGGCCAAATGGAATCCCTAGATTTAGCATCAAATAAGGCAAAATCGACGCAATTAAAGCAAAACTCCAATGCGCCATATCCATTTGCCCATCTCGATACATCAAGAAACCAATCGCGGCAAAAGAAACGCAAGAAAGCCCACCGAGCAATCCATCAATACCATCAATCATATTAAAGGCATTAATAATCGCAATAGTGGCAAAGACGGTAATAATCAAACCAATTGAACCAAGCGTTAACTGGAAGGGCCCTAAAATCTGACCTAGATGATCCAGATAAACATTCCCAAGATCGATCATTAAAATCGCCAGAATTGCTTGAATTCCCGCTCTTAAGAAAGGACTGATATCAAAGCGATCATCTAAAATCCCAATCGCCAATAAAACAAAAATACTGAACAAATAGAGATACGGTAATCGAAGCTGATCCCATTCCATCAGGTAATAGCAAAGATTACCAACAAAAAGTGATACGCCACCAATTAGCGGAATTGCACCCTGGTGGCGTTTGCGATAATTTGGTTTATCAACTAATCCAATTTTATTTGCAATTGGACGCATTACGATAAGCGTAATAAATGCGCCTAAAAACGCAACTAAAAGACTCAACATAATTTGATCCTAAAAATTTTTTGTAAAGGATAACATAAGGGAAATTTACCAATAAAGATATTTTTAACAAAGAGTCTATTTTTCAGTACAATACCGTCATTTTTATAAGAAAGGAAAAAACAATGACAGATTCAACCGCACTTTTTTCTCGTGCTCAGTCCTTTATTCCAGGTGGAGTAAATTCCCCTGTACGCGCCTTTAAAGGCGTTGGTGGTACCCCCGTATTCATTCAAAAAGCGCAAGGTGCCTATATTTATGATACTAATGGAAAACAATATGTTGACTATGTTGGTTCTTGGGGGCCAATGATTTTAGGCCATAATCATCCATCGATCTTAAATGCTGTACTTAAAGCGGCTGAAAATGGTTTAAGTTTTGGTGCTCCCACCCCTTCTGAAATTGATTTAGCAGAACTGGTCTGTAATATTGTCCCTTCTATTGAAATGGTGCGTATGGTGAGTTCAGGCACCGAAGCAACGATGACGGCAATTCGCCTTGCTCGTGGTTATACTGGTCGTGATAAAATCTTAAAATTTGAAGGTTGTTACCATGGTCATTCAGACTCATTGCTTGTAAAAGCAGGCTCGGGGGCATTAACACTTGGTCAACCAAGCTCTCCAGGCGTACCTGAAGATTTTGCGAAATATACATTAACGGCAGAATACAATAATCTTGACTCAGTAAAAGCGCTATTTGAACAATATCCTGATAGTATTTCTTGTGTCATCATCGAGCCTGTAGCTGGCAATATGAATTGTGTTCCACCGAAATCGGGATTTTTACAAGGAATACGAGAACTTTGCGACAAATATGGCGCACTTTTCATCATTGATGAGGTTATGACAGGTTTTCGTGTGGCACTTGCTGGAGCACAATCTTATTATGGTGTAACACCTGATCTTACAACTCTAGGTAAAGTTATCGGTGGTGGAATGCCTGTCGGTGCGGTAGGGGGTAAAAAAGCTATCATGGAATATCTTGCTCCAACTGGTCCGGTATATCAAGCGGGTACACTTTCTGGTAATCCTATTGCAATGGCGGCGGGTTTAGCTTGCTTAAACGAATTGAAAAAACCAGGCAATGAACAACAACTTGCAATAAAAACAGAGAAACTTTGTCTAAGATTAAAATCTCTTGCCGAAAAACATCATGTACCTTTTGTCGTAAACTATGTAGGCGGTATGTTTGGTATTTTCTTCACTGAACAACAGGAAATAACATCCTATGCTGAAGTCATGAAATGCGACACCGAGAAATTTAAAATTTTCTTCCATAAAATGTTAGAACAGGGGATATACCTTGCGCCATCTGCTTTTGAGGCAGGATTTATGTCGCTCGCCCACACCGATGAAGATATAGAGAGAACGCTTTCGGCTGCAGATATTGCTTTTTCAGCGATTGCTTAGCGTTAAAAAATGCGGTGTGTTCCACCGCATTTTGGCTTATGATGTAACATCTTGGATAATCACATGGCGCAAGTTTTCTCGCTCCTCTCTTGCAAGAGCTTTCCCTAATTTATTCGTCAAAATAAAAAAGTCCTCGGCTTTCTCGCCCACAGTGGTAATTTTCGCATTCAATAAATTGAGATTTAACTCACTAAAAATCTGGCTCACTTGCGCTAATAACCCCGGTTTATCCAACGCAACCAGTTCCATTTCAGTATGCTCTTTTTTGTTTTCATGTAAAAAACGCACGTCTGTTTGCACAGTAAAATGTTGAAGCTGACGATTCGGTGTAATAGAAAGTGTGGGCAATTTTTCACTTTGAAGGGCTACTGTTAGGGCTTGCTCTAGTTCTCGGCGACGATCAAATTCCACTAATTCACCGTTAAGTTCCGTGATGATAAAGCTATCAAAAACATAACCATCTTGTGTCGTAATAATCTGTGCATCATGGATACTGAATTTTTTTGCTCCAATGGTAGTCACCACTTTATTAAATAAGTGCGGTTGATCTTGGCAATAAATAAATACTTCCGTGCCACCAAGTGAAAAGCGATTACTAATTTTCACTAATAATGCCTCAGCGAAATCCACCAGCAAACTTGTATGCCACGCAATTTGTTTTGGCGTATTACGCACAAAATAATCTTCAGGGCAACGATCCCATAATTGCTCAATCGAAATTGGCGTAATATCGGAATAATCCTGCGTTAAAATTTGTTGTGCAAGTTTTCGGTTTTCTGCTGATTTTTCTGAGTAATCAAGCAATTCTTTCATGCCTTGTGCAAATTGCTGTTCGGTAAATTCATATAAAGAGGCAAAAAGCGAACGTTTCCAGCTATTCCATAAATTACAATTGGTTGCACAAATATCCGCCACCGTTAAACAGGTGAGATAATCTAATCGAACTTGATTTTGCACGGCTTCCGCAAAATTCATGACGACTTCTGGATCATGAATATCACGGCGTTGCGCAGTAATTGACATCAGCAAATGGGATTTTACGAGCCAAGCAAGGGTATCAATTTCTCGACGATCTAAACCATGTAATTGCGCAAAGTCTGCTACGTCTTCTGCGCCAAGTTCTGCATGATCACCACCCCGCCCTTTTGCAATATCGTGGAATAACGCTGCAATATAAAGCAAAGTGCGGTCAGAAAGTTGACTAAAAATTCGATGAGCAATGGGATGTTCTTGCACACTTTCCTGTGACAGAAAACTTTCCAATTTCAACATCACGCGCAATGTATGCTCATCCACCGTATAAATATGGAACAAATCAAATTGCATTAAGCCCTCAATGGCTTGCCATTGCGGAAGATACGCAGTTAATACGCCATATTGGTGCATCAGCATAAACGCACGCTTAATCGCATTAGGTTGATTAAACAAACGCAGAAATTTTTCTCGAGCCTCAGGAATTTCGCATAATTTTTGTGGCAATTGATCTAAGGAAATTTGTAATTGACGTAAGGTATCAGAATGAATATTGACCTGTTCGTACTGAGTTAAATAAAAGAATAGATCTAAAATTCGCTCTGGTTTTTCTTGAAAAACAAGGCTATTGCGCAAACATAAGCATTGGTTAATCAGTTGGAAATCATCATCTAACTGATGAATCACACTGTCCTGATTTGATGAAAGCACATTTTCTCGATAATACTGAATCAGCAAATTACTAATCAGCGAAATTCGGTGCAAAGCTTGAAAAAAAGATTTCATCATTTTTTCCACAGCTTGATTGCCTTCCCCTCGGAAACCCAATAATTCACTGACTTTAATTTGGCGATCAAACAACAGACGATTATCGTAACGTTTCAAAATCAAATGCAAAGCGAACCGCACTTTAAATAAAAATGCACGACTTTCTTGTAGTTGCTGATATTCTTGAGGATAAATAAAACCACTTTGTAAAATGGCCTCAAGAGTCAGCGCCCCCGAATGGCGCAACGCCACCCAATACAACAAATGCAAATCACGCAAACCACCCGGGCTGTACTTAATATCTGGCTCAAGGTTATAAGCCGTATTGTGATAACGCTGATAACGTTCTATTTGCTCTTGCACTTTGGCATTAAAAAAATCTTCTTTCGACCAAAAATCAGCACGTTTTACCAATTCATTTAGCGCATCAAAGTGCGGTCGATTTCCAGTGAGAAATCTGGCTTCTAATAAATTGGTGGCAATCGTAATATCTTGTTTTCCTTCCGATTCGCATTGTTCTAAGGTTCGAACACTATTTCCCACCTCAAAGCCACAATCCCATAAAAATTGGATAAATTGGGTAATCTTTTCTTCAATCTTTGGGCTTGGGGTTTGCTCGACTAAAATCAAAAAATCTAAATCTGACAAAGGAAACATCTCACGCCGTCCATAACCGCCCACCGCAATTAAAGCAATCCCCTGTTGTTCACTTAATCCCATTTCCTGCCAAAATTGAATCAATAAGGCATCATAAAAATCACTGCGATTTTCAATAAGCTCAAAAATGGAATAACGAGAAAAATTCTCTAGCTCAAATTGCTTAAGATTTTCTCGCTCAATTTTGACCGCACTTGGTGTTAAGGGAGAAGATAGTGTCGGAGAAAACAGCATATTAATTGCCTTTTGTTAAATCAAAGTTGCTTTATTATAAAGAAAAACAAAAAGGGCGTATATCTACGCCCTTATCTTATAATTTTATGTCAATTACACATTCACCATAATCCGTGAAATTCGACCTTCTGCAATTTCTTCATCACGAATAGTCATTACTTCACAACCAGTTTCGGTGACAACAAGTTGATGCTCGTATTGTGCAGAATGACTACGATCCTTGGTTTTTACTGTCCAACCATCTCCCATCACGCGCACTTCTTTTTTGCCTGCATTAATCATTGGTTCAATGGTAAACACCATTCCGGGTTTTAAAATCACACCACCATCATCTGCGTAATAATGCAATACTTGAGGTTCGCAGTGAAATTCTGTACCGACGCCATGTCCACAATATTCACGCACAACACTGAAAGTTTGGCTTTCTGTATATTTTTGCACAGCTTTACCTACTTCATTTAAACGAATACCTGGTTTTACTGTGCGCAATCCCACGTATAGGGCTTCTTGTGCCGCTTCCACTAACTTTTTACTACGAATATTCGTTTCGCCACCCACGATATACATTTTTGAGTTATCGCCAAAATAACCGTCTTTAATCACGGTGACATCAATATTCACAATATCGCCATTTTTAAGCACTTTATCGTCACTTGGAATGCCGTGACATACAACTTCGTTAATGGAAATACAGGTAGCCTTTGGGAAACCGTGATAATTCAAACACGCAGGGATAACCTTTTGTTCATTCACCATATATTCATGGCAAATTCGATCAAGTTCACCAGTAGTTACACCTGCTTTTACGTAAGGCTCAATCATCACCAGCACATCCGAAGCCAATTTGCAGGCCTCACGTAGTTTTACAATTTCTTTTTCTGTTCTAATTGGAATAGCCATTTTATTTCACCTTTTTTGAAAAAAATTTTGCCAGATTATAGCACGATTTCTAGGAAAAAACTGGATTACACTTGAATGGAGTAAATGGTTATTAGATAATAACAGAATTCAAATTTTCGGGAAGCGGGAAATAATTATGACAGATAACATTGCAGTACCATTGACATTTACTGATGCGGCAGCGAATAAAGTAAAAAGCTTAATCAGCGAAGAAGAAAATACTAATTTGAAATTACGCGTATATATCACGGGTGGTGGCTGTAGCGGTTTCCAATATGGTTTTACTTTTGATGAAAAAGTGAATGAAGGCGATTTAACGATTGAAAAATCAGGGGTTCAACTTGTGATTGACCCAATGAGTTTACAGTATTTAATTGGTGGTACCGTCGATTACACCGAAGGTTTAGAAGGTTCACGATTTACTGTAAATAATCCAAATGCTACCAGCACTTGTGGCTGTGGTTCATCCTTTAGTATCTAAAATGGATTTTCAATTTACACATTATCAAGGCTATGTATCCGTAAAATGTTCGATGGAACACATTGCCCTTGCTAACTGGTTCAATACTGAAGTGCGGTCAAATCCAAAGGCGATTTTGACCGCACTTTCTACTGCGCAATCACTCTCTGAAAATCAAGAAGAGATCTTAATCAGCGCAGAATATACATTGTTTTTAGATGCTGATGAAGTAATGATACGAGCGAATAATCTCGCCATTGAAACAGATGAAATTTTGGAAGACGATTTTCATTATTATGATGAAGAAAGCATTGCTTTTTGTGGCACACAAGATTTTATCCATTTCCTCGAAGCTTATGTTGATTTTATCTCTTAACCGACTATGACCACCGAAAACGTTCAAAAAAATCCCGAAGAAAAAACACCTAAAAAACGCAGTTCTTTCAAAAGCTTTCTATTAAAAGTAGCGTTTACTAGTGCGGTATTAACTGTATTTTATGGCGGATATTTAGATTGGCAAATCCGTTCAAAAATGGACGGGCAAATTTGGCGTTTGCCCGCTGAAGTGTATAGCCGCATTGAAAGTGTGAAAATTTCAGATAATCTCGCTTTCGATGAAGTAATTCAAATTTTATTAGATAACGAATATCGCCAAACGACCATGGTAGCCGCACCTGGCGATTTTAAATTAGAAGATGATACCATTGTAGTTCTTCGTCGAGCTTTTCCTTTCCCTGATAAGCCGGAACCACAACGAGTTTTACGTTTACGTTTTGTCGATAACAAACTTAACCGAATTGAAGATCTCGTTGCACTAAAAGCAATCGATGAGTTTCGCCTTGCACCAAAATTGATTGCAATGTTGGAATCCGATAATGAAGATCGCCTTGCAATTCCTTTACAAAATTACCCGCGCTTATTGATTGATGCCCTAATTTTAACAGAAGATCGCCGTTTTTATGATCATCACGGTATAAACCCAGTGGGGATTATACGAGCATTAATTACTAATATCCGTGCAGGACAAACTGTACAAGGTGGTAGTACACTCACTCAGCAACTTGTGAAAAATTTATTTTTATCAAGCGAACGTACGATTACCCGTAAAGCGAACGAAGCCTTGATGTCATTGGTATTAGATTGGCGTTATGATAAAAACCGTATTCTCGAAACCTATCTCAATGAAATTTATCTCGGACAAAATGGCGATACGCAAATTCACGGTTTTGAATTAGCCAGCCAATTCTATTTTGGTCGTTCGATTCGTGAAATTAGCTTAGATCAAATTGCACTTTTAGTCGGAATGGTCAAAGGTCCTTCACTTTATAATCCTTGGCGTAATCCTCAGAATGCCTTAGAGCGTCGTAATGTTGTTTTAAAGCTCATGCTTGAACATAAAATGATCGGTGATGAACTTTACCAATTATTAAGCCAACGACCTTTAGGTGTTCAACAAAAAGGACAAATCTCCCGTAAATATCCGTCATTTATTCAAACTTTACAGGCGGATTTACGTCGTGAATTAGGCGAACATAAAATGTCCAGTTTACTTGGCGCGCGTATTTTCACCACTATGGATTTAAAACAGCAAGCCCAAGCAGAAAATGCAGTGGTGAATACAGTTTCACAACTACAACTGAAAACGAAAAATCCATATTTAGAAGGCGCCATGATTGTTGCGGATTACCGAGTGGGTGAAATTCGTGCGGTAGTGGGTGGTTTGCAAACGCAATATGCAGGCTTTAATCGTGCATTAATGGCAAAACGTCAGATTGGTTCTTTAGTCAAACCATCAATTTATTTGACCGCACTTTCGAATCCAGAACAGTTCCGTTTAAATACCCCAATTAATAACCAGCCAATTACGATTAATGTCAAAGGTAGCCCGCCGTGGCAGCCGCGCAACTATGACAAAAAATATAGTGGTTCAGTGATGTTAATGGATGCCTTAGCGCGTTCTTTAAATATTCCGACCGTGAATATTGGGATGAAAGTCGGCTTGAGCAAAGTCATTGATACACAAAAAGCGATGGGATGGGATAATGTAGAAATTCCAAAAGTGCCCGCCATGTTACTCGGAGCTTATACCATCTCACCTTATGATGTAACTAAACTTTATCAAACTATTGCGAATCAGGGAGGGCGAATCGAACTCACAACCGTCGATACCATTGCAGATCGTCAAGGAAATATCATTTATCAACATGATAAAACCGCAAAACAAGTGGTCCCACAAGAAGCAGCATTCCAAACGTTATTTGCGATGCAACAAACTGTTGAACGTGGTACAGCTCGTAGCTTGCAAAATGATTATGCGGATTTACGTTTAGCCGGTAAAACAGGGACAACAAATGATGCGCGTGATACTTGGTTTGTAGGTATCGATGGAAAAAATATCAGCACGGTTTGGCTTGGTCGCGATGATAATGGCGAAACCAAACTTACTGGCGCATCAGGTGCATTACAGATTTATAAAGATTATTTAAGCCATACTTATATTGAAAAATTGAAGCTAAATAAACCAGCGAATATGAAATGGGTTGGTATTACCCAACATGGCAGCTGGGATTGTGATAGTAATCGAGTAATCCCAGTTTGGGTGAATAATGGGCAGAATTTCTGCGGAGGAACATCAAATGCTTCTCCATCGCCAGCTACTCCACCAGCTGAAACAGAAATCTCCCCTCGACAAGAAAGTATCTGGGATGTATTGGATAACCCAAATCCACCCGCACAATAATTAATCGCGGTATATTTCTAATAGTAAGCAAATATTTTGAAGCGAAAAAACTACACATCCCCTGAATTTTCAGGGGATTTTTTATTTCTTTTAAAAAATAGCAAACGTTTGCTTTAAAAGTGCGGTACAATACGCGCCAGTTTTTACTTTCATACAGGTGCAAAACGATGACACAACAACTCCCCACTCTAAGTCTAAAAAAAATCTATTCTGGTAAAGTACGTGATCTCTATAAAATCGATGATAAACGCATGCTAATGGTTGCTTCTGACCGCTTATCCGCGTTTGATGTTATTTTAGATGATCCTATTCCACGAAAAGGCGAAATCCTAACCCAAATTTCCAATTTTTGGTTTAACAAACTTGCCCACATTATGCCGAATCATTTCACTGGCGAGAGTGTTTATGATGTGTTGCCAAAAGAAGAAGCTAATTTAATCAAAGAGCGCGCTGTAGTGTGTAAACGTTTGAATCCCATTAAAATTGAATCTATCGTGCGTGGCTATTTAACTGGTAGTGGTTTAAAAGATTACAAACAAACTGGTACCATCTGCGGATTAAAATTACCTGAAGGCTTAGTTGAAGCCAGTAAATTACCAGAACCTATTTTCACCCCATCAAGTAAAGAAGCTGTTGGCAATCACGATATAAATATCAGCTATGCAGAATGTGAAAAACTCATCGGGGCTGATTTAGCTGCTCAAGTAAAAGAAAAAGCTATCGCACTTTATACTGCAGCTGCAGAATATGCACTGACTAAAGGCATTATTATTTGCGACACAAAATTTGAATTTGGTTTAGATGAAAATGGCACGCTCACCTTAATGGATGAAGTATTAACCCCAGACTCTAGTCGTTTTTGGTCTATCAATACTTATCAAGAAGGGATTAATCCTCCATCATTCGATAAACAATTTGTACGCGATTGGTTAGAAAATAGCGGCTGGAATAAACAAGCGCCCGCCCCGAAAGTGCCCGCAAATATTATTCAGAAAACAGTTGATAAATATCAGGAAGCGCTGGATTTATTAACAAAATAGAGATCAAAATCCCTGCTATTTACAGCAGGGATTTTTATGCATGATGACAACTAAAGATTTTTAGTCTTAATACATAAAAGGCTAGACAAACATAAAAAGTGCGGTTATATTTAAATGACTTTTTATTCAAATAAAATGATTAATTATTCAATCTAAATTATAGACAAGGAAAAGATATGTCAAATACAATTCTACAACATTTACCTGAAGGGAAAAAAGTCGGTATCGCTTTCTCTGGAGGCTTAGACACCAGCGCGGCATTACTTTGGATGCGTCAAAAAGGTGCAGTGCCTTATGCCTACACCGCCAATTTAGGTCAACCTGATGAAGATGATTACAGCGCAATCCCTAAAAAAGCGATGGCGTATGGTGCAGAAAATGCTCGCTTAATTGATTGTCGTGCTCAGCTTGCTCATGAAGGAATTGCTGCAATTCAATGCGGTGCATTCCATATTTCTACAGGCGGAATTCCTTACTTCAATACGACTCCACTAGGTCGCGCAGTAACTGGCACAATGCTTGTTGCAGCAATGAAAGAAGACGATGTGAATATTTGGGGGGATGGCTCTACATTCAAAGGGAATGACATCGAACGTTTCTATCGTTATGGTTTATTAACAAACCCGAATTTAAAAATCTATAAACCTTGGTTAGATGCGCAATTTATTGAAGAACTTGGTGGCCGCTTTGAAATGTCTCAATTTCTTATCGAAAATGGTTTTGACTACAAAATGTCCGTTGAAAAAGCCTACTCGACCGATTCCAATATGCTGGGTGCAACCCATGAAGCAAAAGACTTGGAGCAATTAAGCACAGGCATGAAAATTGTTAAACCAATTATGGGTGTCGCATTTTGGGACGAGAATGTAGAAATTAAACCAGAAACAGTAACCGTCACTTTTGAAGAAGGCGTCCCTGTCGCATTAAATGGTAAACGTTTTGATAATGCAGTTGATATTATTCTAGAAGCCAATCGTATCGGTGGCCGTCATGGTTTAGGGATGTCTGACCAAATCGAAAATCGTATTATTGAAGCAAAATCTCGTGGTATTTATGAAGCGCCAGGGATGGCATTATTGCATATCGCTTACGAACGTTTAGTCACAGGTATTCACAATGAAGATACCATCGAACAATATCGTATTAATGGCATCCGTTTAGGCCGTTTGTTATATCAAGGTCGTTGGTTTGATCCGCAAGCATTAATGCTGCGTGAAACAGCACAACGTTGGGTGGCAAAAGCAATTACGGGCACAGTAACACTTGAACTTCGTCGTGGTAACGACTTCACTATCTTAAATACCGAATCACCAAACTTAACCTACGAAGCAGAGCGTTTAAGTATGGAAAAAGTGGAAGATGCGCCATTTGATCCAATTGATCGTATCGGTCAATTAACAATGCGCAATTTAGATGTATCTGACACCCGAGGCAAACTTGGCATCTATGCACAAACAGGCTTATTAAGCGCAATTAAAGATTCAGTATTGCCACAATTAGGTAAGAAATAAGAAGTTTTTAAAAAAGAAAAAACCGATTTTCAATCACTGAAAATCGGTTTAAAGAAGAACAATTTTATTGAACGATTTCGCCGACAATACTGCGAGTTACCTCTTTAACTTCCGTAAGTTTCACTTTCACAATATCACCTATTTTGTAAATACGCTCACCTTTAATATAAAGGGCAATCTCATCAGAATTCACCTGCATTTCTTCTTTATTATTATGTAAAGTTGAAGCAGGTATAAACATTGAGGCGCCATTTTCTAATAATTGCACACGTAATCCACCACGCATCACATCTTGCACTTCTGCCTCAAATTCGGCATTTGATGCAACTTTATCAGCAAGATAACGGCAATATAACCAATCTGCAATATCACGTTCTACTAGGCGATTTTGGCGACGAGCCTCTTGTAAACGGACCAGCACCTCATCCTGTGGCTTATTACAAGCTTGTTGTGTCAATACTGCTTTAATTAAACGATGGTTCACCATATCAGAATATTTACGAATTGGTGATGTCCATGTCGCGTACCCTTCTAAACCAAGACCAAAGTGCGGTGCTAATTCCGATTTAAATTCGGCAAAAGTTAAATAACGACGTAAACGGAATTCTAAATAGTCGCCTTCAATCGGTTCAATATCATGGCGCATTTGGCAATAACCTTTTAATGTCGCCAAATTTTCTACCGAATAACGCTGAGCAAGTTCAGCTTGGTTTTGTTCATTAGCTAAATTTGCCATTAAGAAATTGTGCGCATTCTCTAAGAATTTTTTATCAAAACCGCTATGCGTATTGAAAATACCAGTTTGAGCCTGCTCTGCTAAGAATTGTGCGGCACAAATGTTAGCAATAATCATCGATTCTTCGACAATTTGATTGGCTATACGACGATATTCAGCTTTTATTTCTGCCACTTTGCCATTTTCAGCGAGCACAAAAGAATAATCCGGTTTTTCTTTAAATAACAAAGAATGAGTCTTACGCCATTGAATACGAGCTTTAGTAAATTGATGTAACCAATCAATTTGCTGTGCAATTTCTGATGTTTCGGGTTGCCATGCATTGTCTGTCTGTTCTAAATAATCCGACACTTTGTTATAAGCCAATTTCGCTTTAGATTGAACATAAGCCGAAACAAAATGCGGTTTAGCCGTGATATTGCCTTCAAGATCCGTTTCGATATAACAAACAAGCGCTGGACGCGTTTCATTTGCGATTAACGAACATAATTCATCAGATAATTCACGTGGCAACATAGGAATGTTAAAGCCTGGCAAATAATTAGTGAAACAACGCTGTTTGGCATCTTTTTCAATTTGAGAATCTAATGCAATATAAGCAGTTGGATCCGCAATCGCTACAACTAATTTCCAACCTGTTTGTACACCATTTTGTTCAATAGGCTCAATATATAAGGCATCGTCCATATCCATTGTGCTTTCAGAGTCAATCGTCACAAAATGAAGTGCGGTCAAATCTTCACGAGTTTGTTGATCTAACATTTCATAACTTTCAGCGCCTTGTACAGGATAACGAGATTGTTCATGACGTGCCAATGTAACCCACCAAGGGGCTAATTCATCATCAGCACGGCAAATAAACTGATTAATAGTGGCATAGAAAAAGCGATCATCACGCAATGGGTGAGTTTTTAAATTAGCAACCACCCAATCTCCTTCTTGTAATTCTTCTTTGACGGATTTAGCTTGTTGTGCGCCGATTGGTTGATTGATACTTGGATGATCCACCAAAACTTGCAATTTCTTATCTTTATTGAACCGCACTTTTGCAATGAAACGTGTCAACATTGGCTCAATTAAGGATTCCGGCTCAGCTTGCTCTTTATCGCCTTGCTTTTCAATGGTGGCTTTGATTTTGTCACCGTGCATGACTTTTTTCATTGCAGGTGGGGCAATAAAGTAGCTTTTTTTATCGCACTCTAAAAAACCATAAGCTTTATCAGTACTTTTTACCACGCCTTCAACGTGTTCTTTGCTATCGTGGATTTGTTGCTTAAGTTGTGCGAGTAATGGATTATCTTGGAACATAGTTATATTTAAAAAAAGAGAAAAGGCAGACTGAAAAGCCTGCCTAAAAATAGATTGTACGAAAAATTATTCTTCGCCTAATTCGCCCATTGCAGTGATGCTGAAACCTGCATCTACGTGAACGATTTCACCTGTAATACCAGATGCTAAATCAGAGCATAAGAATGCTGCTGAGTTGCCCACATCTTCGATAGTAACAGTGCGGCGTAATGCTGCGGTTTTCTCAAATGCAGAAAGCATTTTCTTTAAGTTTTTAATGCCTGATGCTGCTAAGGTACGGATTGGACCAGCAGAGATTGCATTCACACGAATACCTTCTTTACCTAAATCCGCTGCCATTACGCGAGTTGCTGCTTCAAGAGACGCTTTCGCTAAACACATGACGTTGTAGTTAGGAATTGCGCGTTCTGCACCTAAGTAAGATAACGTTAATAATGCAGCATTTGGATTTAAGTAAGGGCGGGCTGCTTGTGCCATAGCTACAAAACTGTATGCGCTAATATCGTGAGCAATACGGTAACCTTCACGTGTCGCTGCGTTTACGTAATCCCCATCTAATTGGTCACCTGGCGCAAATGCGATTGCGTGAACAAAACCATCAAATTTTTCCCAACGTTTGCTTAATTCTGCAAAGCAGTTTTGGATGCTTTCATCGGTTGCCACATCTAAAGGAAGCACGATATCAGAACCAAATTCTTTGGCAAATTCTTCTACGCGCGGCTGTAATTTATCATTTAAATAAGTGAAAGCAAGTTCTGCACCTTGTTCTTTCATTGATTTTGCGATCCCGTAAGCGATAGAACGATTGCTTGCAAGACCAGTTACTAAAATGCGTTTACCTGTTAAGAAACCCATAATTTTTCCTATATTGTTAGCGTAAAAAACTTGCGTAGTATAAGCGAAAATTTGTCTTTGTACAAAGCAGACCAATTTTTCTAAGAAAACTAACCGCACTTTATTTACAAATTCGTTTGAGCAAAAACCTAAAATCAGCGAAAATAGCCCACATTTTTAATTGAATAAAGAAGAAACAATGAGTTATCCATTAGAAGAAGTTAATAAACGTCGCACTTTTGCAATTATTTCCCACCCCGATGCAGGTAAAACAACCATCACCGAAAAAGTACTTTTATACGGAAATGCGATTCAAACAGCTGGTTCTGTAAAAGGCAAAGGCTCGACTGCGCATGCCAAATCCGACTGGATGGAAATGGAAAAACAACGTGGAATTTCGATTACCACTTCCGTAATGCAATTTCCTTATAACGATTGCTTGGTGAACTTACTTGATACCCCGGGGCACGAAGATTTCTCTGAAGATACTTACCGCACTTTAACTGCTGTGGATAGCTGCTTAATGGTTATCGACTCCGCAAAAGGGGTTGAGGAACGCACAATTAAACTAATGGAAGTAACTCGCTTACGTGATACGCCAATCATCACCTTCATGAACAAACTCGACCGCGATATTCGCGATCCGATGGAATTATTAGATGAAGTGGAAAATATTCTGAAAATTCGTTGTGCGCCAATTACATGGCCGATTGGTTGCGGAAAATTATTTAAAGGTGTTTATCATATCGCTAAAGATGAAACCTATCTTTATCAATCCGGTCAAGGCTCAACCATTCAAGAAGTTCGCATTGTGAAAGGTTTAAATAGCCCTGAATTAGATGCCGCTGTTGGCGATGATTTAGCACAACAACTTCGCGATGAATTGGAATTAGTGCAAGGTGCAAGTAACGAATTTGAACATGATGCCTTTATTAAAGGTGAACTTACACCAGTATTTTTCGGGACAGCATTAGGCAACTTTGGCGTGGATCATTTCCTTGATGGTTTAACACAATGGGCACCAAAACCACAATCTCGTCAAGCAGATACAAGAATCGTTGAAAGTTCAGAAGAGAAATTCTCTGGTTTCGTATTTAAAATTCAAGCCAACATGGATCCCAAACACCGCGACCGAGTTGCCTTTATGCGTGTGGTTTCGGGCAAATATGAAAAAGGCATGAAATTAAAACATGTTCGAATTGGTAAAGATGTGGTGATTTCTGATGCACTTACCTTTATGGCTGGCGACCGTGCTCACGCCGAAGAAGCTTACGCAGGTGATATTATCGGTTTACATAATCACGGAACGATCCAAATTGGCGATACATTTACGCAAGGCGAAACCTTGAAATTTACCGGTATTCCAAACTTTGCGCCAGAGCTATTCCGTCGTATTCGCTTGAGAGATCCTCTCAAACAAAAGCAATTACTCAAAGGTTTAGTACAGCTTTCAGAAGAAGGTGCTGTTCAGGTATTCCGCCCATTAATGAATAACGATTTAATTGTGGGTGCAGTGGGTGTCTTGCAGTTTGATGTGGTGGTTTCTCGTCTAAAAACTGAATATAACGTGGAAGCGATTTATGAAAATGTGAACGTTGCAACCGCACGCTGGGTGGAATGTGTCGATGCGAAAAAATTCGAAGAATTTAAACGCAAAAATGAGCCAAATTTAGCTTTAGATGGTGGAGATAACTTAACCTATATTGCGCCAACAATGGTAAATCTGAATTTAGCTCAAGAACGTTATCCTGATGTCGTTTTTTACAAAACTCGTGAACATTAAAACGATAAAGTGCGGTGAAATTTCACCGCACTTTTCCAGAAAAAAAAGCGTTGAAATTTAATTCAACGCTTTTCTTTTATTTAGAGACTTTTTCTTGTCTTAATCGCCAAAGTTGATAAACATTCACCACGGCTAAAAATGCATTTAATAATGCTACAGGATAAGCGGCGATAATTACGCTATAGATGACAAATAAAATTGCACCAATGCTGTTCACTATGCGTAGATGTACGATAGATTTAAACAAAAATGATACTGCAACAAAAAAGGTTGCGATATAACCCAATAATTCAACTAAATTCAATTCCATAATTCTGTTCTCTTCGATTAAAAATAAAACGGGCGCCATAATAAAAGATTTTTAAAATAAGGAAAAGATCAGAAAAAAAAGCAACCGATTGCAAGATGAAATTATTTTATCTTACAAAGAATAAAGGTATTTTTATCATCATAAGCGCGTAAAAGCCGGGACGAGTGCGTACATCTAAAATCTTGGGAAGCTTATCCAATTTTGGGGAATTAGATAACATTAGCTCGCTCAATCCGCACTTTGTCACCGGCTAAACTCATTTAAGAAGCCTGATAGTAATGCTATGAACAATAAAGAAATTTAATAAAACGAGGTTCTATCTTTTGTAATAACTAAAATTCCAATTTCTACCATTCTAGAAATCAGGTTGATTATAAACTATGAAGTAACTTTAGATTCAAGAGAATTCTAGAGAAATGAACGTTATGATCTTATTCTAAATAAAGACAAGTTGTACTAAAACCATATAGAAAAGCGTACCAACAGCAATAGATAGAAACATATTTTTCTTCCAAAAATGCAGACCTAGCACCACTATGCCAGCAAGAAAATCAGGGATACCATGATAACCAGTTAAAACATCAATATTCTTATAACAATAAACTACAAGCATACCAAACATAGCTGGAGGTAAAACTTTCCCAAGATAGCGAATATATTGTGGAATCGGACGATTAGCTGGGAACACAAAAAATGGCAATAAGCGCGTAAATTGCACAGTAAGCACACAAATTCCAATCGTCATAATCTGTTCTGTGAGTGTCATTTTAGCGACTCCAATTTTGTGTCTAATTTAGGCCCACGCATAGTTAGAATTAACCAGATACCAATTAATGTTGGAATTAAGAAGTATTCTTTGCCTACAATCAGTAAAAAAGCTAATGCAATCCCTAAACCCAATAGAGAGCTTTCATGGGATTTTTCCTTTATCCAATTTTCTGCAAAAATGACTAAGAAAAGAGCGGTCATCGAGAATTCCACACCTTTTAAATCAAAAGGTAAAACAGAGCCAAATAAGTTACCAATTGCAGCGCCAACCACCCAATAAATATGCAAATATAAGCTGACAAAGAACATGTACCAACCTTTATCTAAGTGCTGTGGAATTTTGGCCATATAATTTAAAGAAAAAGATTCATCAACGAGGGTGGTAATTAAATACCAACGTTTATGACCAATATGTACGCCATATTTTTCTAACATTGATATGCCATAGAAAATCTGACGAATACTGATCATCAAGGTAATTAATAACACACTGATGGGAGAAAAAGGTGCGATAAGTGCTCCAGCAGCAATAAACTCAACCGAACCCGCATAAATAAGTAAAGCCATCAAAGTAGGATATAAAAATCCGAAACCCAGTGCCTTCATATAAATACCGTATGCCACACCAAGAAATAAAAATCCTGCAATCATTGGCGCACTATAAGGAAAAGCAGCTTTAGCCGCTGCACTAATCGGATGAGTCTGCTGATTTTGTTGAGAAAAATTCATTTATTACTTCTATAAATCTAAAACAGATAGCCCTGGTAAAGTTGAAAAACTTTGAGCTTTTACGGTTTGATAAAAATCTTCTAAATAAGAAAGGGATTCATCTTCTTTGCGAATAGCCGCATATAGATTGCTATATAAACCTTCTTTTGTGACTTTTCTTGCCACGACATAGCCCTTTTCTAAATAAGGCAATGCAGCCCAATAAGGGATAGTTGCAATGCCACGACGACTAGCAACTAATTGAATCATAGCAATAGTCAATTCTGTTGTGCGGCGAGTAGGATTAATTCCTTTTGGTTTAAGCACTTTACGCAATAGATCTAACATATCATCAGGAACCGGGTAAGTTACCCAGGTTTCATCTGCAAAATCTTCCGCATCCCAAATTTCTTTTTCTGCTAAAGGATGATCTTTTGAACAAATTCCAACCATCTCATAAGAAAAGAGCGGTTTAAAAATGACATCATCATTATGCTCTACTTCTGATACTATCGCCCAATCTGCTCGGTGAGAAAGCAATAAACCAACAGGATCCGTATGAAAACCAGATACAATATCCAACTCAACTAGCCCCCAATGCCGACGAAATTCGTCCATAGCAGGCATTAACCAATCAAAACAAGTATGACATTCCACAGCTATGCGAAGTTGCCCCGCATCCCCATGTTTAACCCGAGCAAGATCGCGTTCAGCATCAACAACTTTTGGCATTACTTCATTAGCAAGACGAATTAAACGCTCTCCCGCAGAAGTAAAACGAAGTGGATTACTTTTACGCTCAAACAAAGGTAAACCAAACTGTTCTTCTATTAATTTAATTTGGTGAGAAAGGGCTGATTGGGTTAGATATACTCGCTTTGCTGCCAAAGAAACGCTCCCCGTCTCTTTTAAGGCCAATAAAGTTTTAAGATGTCTAAATTCTAGAAAGGTTGGTTTCATTAAAAATATTCATACAAAATAGAAAATTAGATGATAGATATAATACCTTAAAATACGAAATATTCGAATTAATATTCTATAGAAAAAACAAAAACCCTATATCTTTCGACACAGGGTTTTTCTGTTTTTATTTAATTTAGCTTTGTATTTAGTAACCTGGCGGTGCCCTACTCTCACATGGGGATGCCCCACACTACCATCGGCATTACAGCGTTTCACTTCTGAGTTCGGTATGGTGTCAGGTGGTTCCACCGCACTATCGCCGCCAGGATAATTCTTTGATAACTTTTATTCTAACTTCTATCTATGTTC
>NZ_CAKASP010000003.1:0-208917 GCF_916862695.1 Haemophilus sp. Marseille-P9675 | reverse complement strand
AATCCGTGAAGGTGGTCGTACAGTTGGTGCGGGCGTTGTTGCGAAAATCATCAAATAATAGATGTAGCGAAATAGTCTAAGAGACAAGTAAGAGAAAAGTGCGGTGAGTTTTCATCGCACTTTTTTGTTTATGAGTATTAGATATATCTCTATAATATTTATAATTATCAAGCTATATTTATCAGATTAGTATCTTATCTTTAATTGATTAAATAAGTCTTTTATTTCATCTAATGACAATGATCTAAATGCACCATTTTTTAAATTATTGATGGATAAATCGCCGATATTTACTCTTATTAGCCGTAAAGTGGGGAAACCAATATAGGCGGTCATTCTACGAACTTGACGATTACGCCCTTCACTAATTTTTATTTCTAGCCAACTTGTTGGAATATTTTTACGATCTCGGATGGGCGGATTTCGTTCCCATAGGTTAGGTTCGGAGATATGGCGTACTTTAGCTGGGCTAGTTATGCCATCTTTAAGTTTTACGCCTTTTCTAAGTTGATCTAAAGTTTTTTCTTCGGGTATTCCTTCAATTTGTACCCAATAAGTTTTTTCTGTTTTAAATTGAGGATCTGCTAAGCGATGTTGTAGTTCGCCATTGTTAGTTAGAATCAATAATCCCTCACTATCTCTATCTAATCGTCCTGCTGCATAAACATTTGGAATAGAAATAAAATCTTTTAATGTGCGACGACCTTGCTCATCAGTAAATTGAGTAAGCACGTCAAAGGGTTTATTAAATACGATAACTTTCGTTTCTTTTAGTGAGATGAGTTTAAACTTTGACTTTTGCTTGAAAGTGCGGTGAAAATTATTCGAATTTTGTTTGATCTTATTTAAAGAGAAAGATGATGAATGTTTTTTCATTGCTTATTTCTCATACCAAATTCGGTTCACATAGAGAATTATTTTGCCAGAGGGCGTTTTTACATGGATTTCATCGTCAACGCTTTTACCGATTAAAGCACGCGCAACAGGAGAATCAATGGAGATCCAGTTTTTAGCAGGATCGAATTCATCACAACCGACGAGGCGATATTGCTTCACTTCTCCCTCTTCATTTTCTAGCTCAACCCACGCACCAAAAAACACTTTACCTTCTTGTTTTGGGCTGTAATCTACTATTTGTAGCACTTCTAGTCGTTTAGAAAGAAAACGTACTCGACGATCAATTTCACGTAAACGACGTTTTCCGTAAATATATTCTGCGTTTTCGCTACGATCGCCTAGCGCAGCGGCATCTGAGACTGCTTGAGTAACTTTTGGGCGTTCTTCTTTCCACAAAAACTTGAGTTCTTGATCAAGCTCATTCCAGCCTTGACGGGTAATATAATTTGATTTTGCCATAATAAAAATAAAAGAAAGTTTTTCGAATTATATTTGAGCCAACAGCCTAAAACCAGTATTCTATCCCCGTTTTTTCTCGAATCCTTTCATAACAAAGAAGTATGACAATGTTAAATCAACAAATTAGCCAAATTATTGCGGCAGAATTAACCGTTCAACCCCAACAAATCCTCTCCGCCATTCAATTATTAGATGATGGCAACACGATTCCATTTATTGCACGTTATCGTAAAGAAGCCACAGGTGGCTTGGATGACACCCAGCTTCGCCATTTTGAAACCCGTTTAATTTATTTACGTGAATTAGAAGAACGTCGTCAAACCATCTTGAAATCTATTGAAGATCAAGGGAAATTGACCGATGAATTGCGTGACAAAATCTATGCGACACAGAGCAAAACTGAATTAGAAGATTTGTATTTGCCATACAAACCAAAACGTCGAACCAAAGGGCAAATTGCCATTGAAGCAGGTCTTGAGCCATTGGCTGATTTACTTTGGAATGAGCCAAAAAATGATCCAGAATCAACCGCACTTTCCTTTGTAGATGCTGAAAAAGGCGTAGCTGATAGCAAAGCTGCGTTAGACGGTGCACGCTATATTTTAATGGAGCGTTTTGCTGAAGATGCGGGTTTATTAGCGAAAGTGCGTGATTATCTAGCGAAAAATGCCGTTATCGTATCCAAAGTGATCGAAGGCAAGGAAACGGAAGGCGCAAAATTCCAAGATTATTTCGACCACCAAGAATTATTGAAAAATGTGCCTTCTCACCGTGCATTAGCGATGTTCCGTGGACGTAATGAGGGTATTTTACAATTAAGTTTAAATGCTGATCCTGATGCGGAAGAGGGAAGTCGCCAAAGCTATTGTGAAGAGATTATTCGTGATTATTTAGATGTGCGTTTCACGGGACAGCCTGCGGATAAATGGCGTGAGCAAGTGATTGCGTGGACATGGAAAATTAAAGTTTCGTTGCATTTAGAAACGGAATTAATGGCAAGTTTACGTGAAAAAGCGGAAGAAGAAGCCATTGATGTTTTCGCTCGAAATTTGACCGCACTTTTAATGGCAGCACCGGCAGGGGCGAAAAGTACTATGGGCTTGGACCCGGGCTTACGTACAGGTGTTAAAGTCGCGGTGGTGGATAACACAGGTAAGTTATTAGATACCACCACCATTTATCCACACACGGGGCGTGAAGCTGAAGCGCAAGTGGCAATTTTCAGCTTGATCCGCAAACATAACGTGGAATTAATTGCCATTGGTAATGGCACAGCTTCTCGTGAAACCGAACGTTTTGCGAAAGAAGTGATTAAAGAAATCAAAGAGAATAAACCACAAACTGTCGTAGTGAGCGAAGCGGGCGCATCGGTTTATTCTGCTTCTGAATTTGCCGCAAATGAATTCCCGAATCTAGATGTATCTTTACGCGGTGCGGTATCAATTGCACGTCGTTTACAAGATCCATTGGCAGAATTAGTGAAAATCGAACCAAAAGCCATTGGTGTAGGGCAATATCAACACGATGTAAACCAAACTCAACTTGCGCGTAAACTCGATGCGGTGGTGGAAGACTGTGTAAACGCGGTGGGTGTGGATTTGAATACGGCATCCGCGCCATTGCTCGCTCGTGTAGCTGGTATGACAAAAACCTTAGCGCAAAACATTGTGGAATACCGTGATGAAAATGGGCGTTTTGAAAGCCGTAGCGAATTGAAAAAAGTGCCACGTTTAGGGCCAAAAGCCTTTGAGCAATGTGCGGGCTTTATGCGTATTGCAGAAGGTAAAAATCCACTTGATGCTTCAGGCGTTCACCCAGAAGCTTATCCTGTGGTCGAAAAAATCTTGCAAGCCACCGCGCAATCTATTCAAGATTTAATGGGCAATGCTGGTGTAGTACGTCAGCTTGATGCAAAACAATTCATTGATGAGCAATTTGGTTTACCAACGGTTCAAGATATTTTCAAAGAATTGGAAAAACCAGGGCGCGATCCGCGTGGTGAGTTTAAAACTGCTGTATTTGCAGAAGGTGTGGAAGAAATCACTGATTTAAAACCAGGTATGATTTTAGAAGGTACCGTCACCAATGTGACTAACTTCGGCGCATTTGTGGATATTGGTGTTCACCAAGATGGTTTAGTACATATTTCATCATTAAGCGATAAATTCGTGGAAGATCCACACCAAGTGGTGAAAACTGGCGATATCGTGAAAGTGAAAGTATTGGAAGTGGATGTGCCGCGTAAACGTATTGCGTTGACGATGCGATTAGATGAAAGTGCGGTCAAAAATGACGGCAAATCTGACCGCACTTTATCTGCAAGACCTCGTGGAAATACGCAACGAGAGGAGCGTAGTTCAAGAGGTAATAATGCGATGGGCAATGCCTTTGCTGATGCGCTAAAAAATTGGAAAAAATAACAAGTTATAGGGCGAAATTACTCGCCCTTTTTTTATATCTTTCCTTTCCCGAAAAGCATCGCCAAAACGGCGATTTTTTGCTATAATCTCGCCCAATTTTTATTTACAAAAGAATGAGATAAATTATGTCAGAAACGACCAATGATAACTATGGTGCATCGAGCATTAAAGTATTAAAAGGCCTTGATGCGGTGCGTAAACGTCCAGGTATGTATATCGGTGATACCGATGACGGTACTGGTTTGCACCATATGGTATTTGAAGTGGTGGATAATGCCATTGATGAAGCCCTCGCTGGCCATTGTTCCGATATTATCGTGACAATTCATGATGATAATTCTGTATCGGTACAAGATGATGGGCGTGGTATTCCTGTGGATATTCACCCTGAAGAGGGCGTTTCTGCAGCAGAAGTTATCATGACCGTGCTTCACGCTGGCGGTAAATTTGACGATAACTCTTATAAAGTATCGGGCGGTTTACACGGTGTGGGCGTATCAGTGGTGAATGCGCTTTCTGATAAATTACAATTAACTATTCGTCGTCAAGGTCATGTTCATGAGCAATTCTATCATTTAGGTGAGCCACAAGCGCCATTGACAGTGATTGGCGACACTGAGGCAACGGGGACAACGGTTCGTTTCTGGCCAAGCTCAGATATTTTTGCTATCACAACCTTTGATTACAAAATCTTAGCAAAACGCTTACGTGAGCTTTCTTTCTTGAACTCAGGCGTATCTATTCGTTTAATTGATAAACGTGATGGGTCTGAAGATCATTTCCATTACGAAGGCGGTATTCAAGCATTCGTCGAATATTTGAACAAAAATAAAAACCCAATTCATCCAAAGCCATTTTATTTTACCGCTGAGAAAGATGGCATCGGTGTAGAAGTTGCCTTGCAGTGGAATGATGGTGTAAATGAAAATGTGTATTGCTTTACTAACAATATTCCTCAACGTGATGGTGGTACTCACCTAGCAGGTTTCCGTGGGGCTTTAACCCGTAGCTTAAACAGCTACATGGAAAACGAGGGTATGCTGAAAAAAGAAAAAGTAGCGACTTCAGGCGATGATGCGCGTGAAGGTTTAGTGGCGATTATTTCAGTTAAAGTGCCTGATCCAAAATTCTCATCGCAAACGAAAGACAAACTCGTGTCTTCAGAAGTTAAAAGTGCGGTGGAATCTGCGATGAATGAAAAAATGCAGGAATATTTATTGGAAAATCCTGCAGATGCAAAAATCATTGTAAACCAAATTATTATGGCTGCTCGTGCGCGCGAAGCAGCACGCAAAGCTCGTGAAATGACGCGCCGTAAAGGGGCATTAGATATTGCAGGTTTACCGGGTAAACTTGCAGACTGCCAAGAAAAAGATCCTGCACTTTCTGAACTTTACTTGGTGGAGGGGGACTCTGCGGGTGGTTCTGCAAAAGTTGGTCGTGATCGTAAAACTCAAGCAATTTTGCCATTGAAAGGTAAAATCTTAAACGTAGAAAAAGCACGTTTCGACAAAATGTTGTCTTCCCAAGAAGTGGGAACATTGATTACTGCCTTAGGTTGCGGTATTGGGCGTGATGAGTATAACCCAGATAAATTACGCTATCATCATATCATTATCATGACCGATGCTGATGTGGATGGTTCTCACATTCGTACGTTGCTTTTAACATTCTTCTATCGTCAAATGCCTGAGCTTATTGAGCGTGGTTATGTTTACATTGCTCAGCCGCCACTTTATAAAGTGAAAAAAGGAAAACAAGAACGCTACATTAAAGATGCGGATGAAATGGAGCAATATGAATTAACGCTTGCGTTAGATGGCGCAGAATTACATATTAGCGCAAATGCACCGGCAATGAATGCCCTTGTATTTGAAAAATTGGTGGCAGAATATAACAGCGTACAAAAACTTATCGGTCGCTTAAGTCGCCATTATCCAGACCCTGTATTGCAAGGATTAATTTATCAGTCGCCAATTTCTGTTGAAATGATGAAAGACGAAAGTGCGGTTGAAAATTGGGGTAAATCTTTTGTTGAACAACTGACTGCAAAAGAAACAGAAGCGCATCAATATTCAGTACGTACACAATTTAATGCGGAACGCCAAGTGTATGAAGCGGTGATTACTGTTCGTAAACACGGTATTGATACAGATTATTTCTTGAATTTTGATTTTGTTCACGGCAACGAATACGCAAAAATTGTTTCTCTTAATAAACAGCTCAATGGTTTATTGGAAGAAGGCGCTTATGTTACACGCAGTGAAAAAATACAACCCGTGCGTAGTTTTGAACAAGCTGTTGAATGGCTAGTGAAAGAATCCCGTAAAGGTCTTGAAGTACAACGTTATAAAGGACTTGGTGAAATGAACGCAGACCAACTTTGGGAAACCACAATGGATCCAAATTCACGTCGTATGTTGAAGGTTTCTATTAAGGACGCCGTTGCTGCGGATCAACTCTTTACAACTTTAATGGGCGATGAAGTTGAGCCACGCCGTGAGTTCATTGAGTTGAATGCGTTACGTGCAAATTTAGATATTTAGTCGAAATATAGCAAGAAAAATAACCGTGCTTTTAAGATTAAGTGCGGTTATTTTTTTATTCAAAGTGATCTTGGTGTTTAAATTTCAGTAAATTACGTCTTTCTTGTTTGTTTGGGCGACGATCAGGATGGGGCATAGATAATGCATTATTTTTACGAGCCCATGCTATTTCCTCACGTTTTTTTAGACTTGTTTCCGTTTCTCGGTAAAGTAATTGTGCATCAGGTGCTCCACGACGTTGATCACTTAATGCAAGTACTTCAACTTCTTTTTCTTCATTCCCTTGGCGTAATTTTATTAATGCACCTAGTTCTACAATTTTACTAACTTTTGCACGTTGTCCATTATAGTGTATTTTCCCCCCTTCAATCATGGTTTTGGCGATAGTACGAGTTTTGTAAAAACGTGCTGCCCATAACCATTTATCTAAGCGGACCCCTTCTTTGCTAGCCATGAATTTACCTTTTGGATTAGGTTATTATTGAATAAGATAGTATCACAAATCTTATTTATTGCATTTTTATTAAATTAGGAAAGAGAAATACCGCTTAATTTAAATATTTTCTAATTGAATAAAATTAAGATTAAAAGTACTTGAAAAAATATGTGTTTTTTGCGATTTTTAAAGTGTTCTCTTTTTTTTACTTAAGGATGTAACATATGCATAACGAAAACTTAAAAGAATTGACCTTTCGAGGGATCATCCTCGGCGCATTGATTACAGTGATTTTCACTGCATCCAATGTGTATCTCGGTCTAAAAGTAGGGATGACATTCGCCTCATCTATTCCGGCGGCCGTAATTTCTATGGCGGTACTCAAATTTTTCAAAGATTCTAGTATTCTTGAAAATAACATGGTGCAAACACAAGCATCTTCAGCAGGGACACTTTCTTCTGTGATCTTCGTCTTACCAGGCTTATTAATGATGGGTTACTGGCAAGACTTCCCATTCTGGCAAACTATGTTGATTTGTGCTGCCGGTGGTACATTGGGTGTGTTATTCACCATTCCATTACGCCGTGCGATGGTGGTAAACAGTGATTTACCTTATCCTGAAGGTGTAGCTGCTGCAGAAATCTTAAAAGCGGGTAATCATGCAGATGGCGATAGTGGTGTGAAAGATATTGCTTACGGTGGTGTTTTAGCGGGATTAGTTGCATTTTTAACTAACGGTTTACGCGTGATGGCTGATGGTGCAAGCGCTTGGATTCAAACTGGTAAAGCGGCTTTCCAATTACCAATGGGCTTCTCACTAGCCTTGCTGGGTGCCGGTTATTTAATTGGTATCGTAGGCGGTATTGCGATGTTAATCGGTGTTATTTTGACTTGGGGTGTGGCTGTGCCATATTTCACGATGTCAGGTGATATCGCGGCAGACGCAAGCTTAATTGATGCAGCAATGGTGGTTTGGAAAACGAAAGTACGCTTTATTGGTGTGGGTACGATTGGTATTGCAGCGATTTGGACATTGCTGATTTTAATGAAACCAATGATTGAGGGGATGCTACATTCTTTCCGTATGTTGAAAGGTGGGCAGGCTGAATCTGAGCATCGCGTTGATATCGACCTTTCTCCAAAAACAATGAGTTATATCTTAATCGCGACAGTTGTGTTGATTGTTATTTCATTACATCACTTTATCGCAGCTGCACCGATTTCACCTGAGCTTTCCATTTTATTAGTGGTTGTTTGTACTTTCTTAGCTGTATTTATCGGCTTCTTCGTGGCCGCAGCTTCTGGTTATATGGCGGGTTTAGTAGGTTCATCTTCAAGCCCAATTTCTGGTATCGGGATTATTTCTGTTATCGTGATTTCATTGGTATTGGTGTCAATCGGTAATGCATCAGGATTATTTGAAACCGTAGATGGTCAGAAATTTTTAACCGCACTTACACTCTTTACTGCGTCAATTGTTTTAACCACCGCAACGATTTCTAATGATAACTTGCAAGATTTAAAAACCGGTTTATTAGTAGATGCGACACCTTGGCGTCAACAAGTCGCATTAATTATCGGCTGCTTTGTCGGTGCGCTTGTTATCGCACCAGTATTAGAAATCTTATATCATGCGTATGGTTTCAGCGGTGCGTTGCCACGCCCAGATATGGATCCTTCACAAGCGCTATCTGCACCACAAGCAACATTAATGACCACCATTTCTCAAGGTATTTTCACCAATAAATTGGAATGGACTTACATCTTAACTGGTGTGGTTTTGGGGGCTGTGTTAATTACGATTGATGCATTCTTGAAAAAAGTTAGCAACAAAGTCTTTGGCTTGCCAGTTATTGCCGTGGGGATTGGTATTTACTTACCACCATCAATTAATATGCCTGTGATTGTCGGTGCATTCTTAGCGTGGATCATGACTCGCCATATTGCAAAACTTGGTAACAAAGAAGTGTCAGCTAAAGCAGAACGTTTCGGTACCCTTTTCTCTGCAGGTTTAATTGTAGGTGAAAGCTTAATGGGGGTGATTTTAGCATTCATTATTGCGGCTTCTGTTACTACCGGTGGTTCTGAAGCGCCATTATCCTTAAATCTTGAAAACTGGGATACTATTGGCGAGTGGTTAGGTTTAATCGTATTTATCGTGGGCATTGTGATTTTTGCATCTCGCGTATTACGTGCGAAAAAATCTGATTAATCCTTAAATTTATTTTAGAATAGGCTACCTTTGGGATAGCCTATTTTTTTATTATGAAATCTTATTTAAAAACACTTATTTTTTTTCCTCTAATTTTACAAGTAATCGTCACCGCACTTTTGATTTGGTTCGATGATGATTCAAGTGGCGTTATCGTTCCTTTTTCTAGCTATGCTCTCACAGCATTTCTTCTTGCTACAATTCCCGCATTTTTAACCGCACTTTTAGCTGCAAAATTCCGTTACACACGTTATAACATTGCTTCGATTGTATTAGTTTCATCGATCATTTCATTTGTTTACTGCCATATGGCATCTTATTTTTATTTACTATTGCTCGGTGAACAAGAAACTTCCTTTTGGGGCTGGTTAACCGAAGGGGGATTATCCCTCGGGCTAATAAGCACATGCGGAATGGTGTTTTATGCTCTATTTGTGATGCCGTGGTTGCTGCCAAAAACAAGAGAATAATTTTATGCTCACGTTAAACGAACATTTACTTAACCAAGTATTGCTGATTGCTTACCAAGCGGGTAAGCATTTGCAACAGTTTTATCAAAAACAGGTTCATGTTGAATTGAAAGAAGACAATACACCTGTGACGGAAGCGGATCTTTTTGTGAGCAAATTTTTAACAGAAAAATTGACTGCACTTTTTCCTAATGTCCCCGTTCTTTCGGAAGAAAATTGTCATATTTCCTTTGAAGAACGTAAAAATTGGAAAGAATATTGGTTAATTGATCCTCTTGATGGCACACAACAATTTATTAATCGTGCCGATCAATTTTCTGTGTTGATAACCTTAGTTCGTAAAAATAAGCCAGTATTAAGCATTATTCATGCACCAATTTTATCGACAACTTATTATGCAATGCGTGATTTCGGCGCATTTAAAAAACAACTGGATCAGGTAAAAAAACTCACTAAAACCACGATGAATTTTGACCGCCCTTTACGAATTGCGGTAGGTGCAACCACTTCACAAGAAAAAGTGAGGTCGATTTTACCGAAGGATTTTCCTAGTGAATTTGTTGTAGTGGGTTCAAGTAGCTTAAAAAGTGGTTTAGTGGCTGAAGGTGCAGTAGATTGTTATGTTCGTTTAGGACAAACTGGTGAATGGGATACCGCTGGCGCTGAAGTCCTACTGGGTGAAACTCACGGTGCCATTTTTGACTCTCATTTTGAGCCTTTAACCTATAACCAACGTGAAACCTTGATTAATCCGCATTTTGTCATGGTGGGCGATCAATCGCTCGATTGGCGTTCTGTCTTTCAATTTAATTGATTGGTTCGATTGGTTTTTTTCTCTAGAATACGGCATTATTTTCCGATATTACTCGGAATCTTATAAGGAATAATTATGCAAACTGATAATAACTGTATCGTCATCTTTGGCGCGTCTGGTGACTTAACTCACCGTAAACTCATTCCAGCTCTTTATAATCTCTACAAAATCGGGCGTTTGAGTGAAAACTTTTCCGTTCTAGGTGTTGCGCGTTCTGACTTGAACGATGAAACTTTCCGCGAAAAAATGCGTGAGACCTTAATCCATAATGAAGAAACAACACCAGAAACCTTAGATGCTTTCTGCTCTCATCTTTATTACCAAGCAGTGAATACTTCGGATGCTCAAGATTATGGCAAACTTGTTCCACGTTTAGATGATCTTCATGATAAATATAAAACCTGTGGTAACACCCTTTACTATATGTCCACTCCGCCAAGTCTTTATGGCGTGATCCCTGAGTGTTTGGCTGCACATGGTTTGAATACGGAAGAATATGGCTGGAAACGTATTATTGTTGAAAAACCTTTTGGTTACGATGAAAAAACAGCGCAAGCGTTAGACGTACAAATCCACCATTTCTTTGAAGAACACCAAATTTATCGTATCGACCATTATTTAGGTAAAGAAACCGTTCAGAACTTGCTCGTATTACGTTTCTCAAATGGTTGGTTTGAACCGCTTTGGAACCGAAATTTCATTGATTATGTAGAAATTACGGGTGCAGAATCTATTGGCGTGGAAGAGCGCGGTGGCTATTATGATGGTTCTGGTGCAATGCGAGATATGTTCCAAAACCATTTATTGCAAGTATTAGCGATGGTGGCAATGGAGCCACCAGCGATTATTAATGCGAATTCAATGCGTGATGAAGTAGCAAAAGTGATGCATAGTTTGCGTCCATTAACTGTAGAAGATATGGAGCATAACCTTGTTTTAGGTCAATACACTGCGGCTGAAATTAACGGCAAAATGGAAAATGGCTATTTAGAAGAAAAAGGCGTACCGGCAGATTCTCGCACTGAAACCTACATCGCATTACGTTGTGAAATTGAAAACTGGCGTTGGGCTGGTGTGCCATTCTATGTCCGTACAGGTAAACGCTTACCAGCAAGGGTGACGGAAATTGTGATCCATTTTAAAACTACGCCACATCCTGTATTCAGCCAAAATGCACCAGAGAATAAATTGATTATTCGTATTCAACCTGATGAAGCGATTTCAATGCGTTTTGGTTTGAAAAAACCAGGTGCAGGCTTTGAAGCGAAAGAAGTATCAATGGATTTCCGTTATGCAGATTTAGCAGGCGCACAAGTATTAACTGCTTATGAACGCTTATTGTTAGATGCGATGAAAGGCGATGCAACATTATTTGCTCGTACTGATGCTGTGCATGCCGCGTGGAAATTTGTGCAACCGATTTTAGATTACAAAGCTAATGGTGGTCGTATTCATGAATATGAAGCTGGCACTTGGGGCCCTGTGGCAGCCGATAAATTAATCGCAAAACAAGGTAAGGTTTGGCGTAAACCGACAGGCTTAATGAAGAAAAAAGTTTAATTAATCTAATGTAGGGTGGGCTTTAGCCCACCACTCTTAATATCTAACATAATAAATTATGGGCTAAAGCCCACCTTACGGAAAATCAATGAACTATATCAGCTTCCCAACGGCTCAACACGCAGTCGATAAAATTGCCCAAGAATTTGTGATTTATAGCCAATTAAATCATCCCGTACATATTTCCCTTTCCGGTGGTTCAACACCTAAGTTGTTATTTAAAACCTTATCCAAAACGCCTTATGCGGAACAAATTAACTGGAAAAATCTGCATTTTTGGTGGGGTGATGATCGCATGGTTCCACCATCCGATCCTGAAAGCAACTATGGCGAAGTGCAAAAACTCTTATTCGATCATATTCAAGTTCCAGCAGAAAATATTCACCGAATTCGCGGTGAAAATGAACCGCACTTTGAGCTCAAACGTTTCGAAGAAGAATTAAGTGCGGTCATTCCAAACGGTGTTTTTGATTGGATCATTTTAGGTATGGGAACTGATGGTCATACCGCTTCTCTTTTCCCACATCAAACCAATTTTGATGATAAAAACCTAGCTGTCATTGCTAAGCACCCTGAAAGTGGTCAAATTCGCATTTCTAAAACAGCTAAACTTATTGAACAAGCCAAACGCATTACCTATTTAGTCACAGGTGAAAGCAAAGCAGATATTTTAAAAGAAATCCAAACGACTCCAGCCGATAATCTACTTTACCCTGCAGCAAAAATTAAAGCAAAAAATGGTGTAACGGAATGGTATTTGGATAAAGTGGCAGCGAAATTGCTATAACAAGTTGAGTATCCAATATCACAGGCTTGCAAAATGATAGACTACAAAGTGAATGAACCGATTTCAGTTAAACAATTTATTGAATTGCTAAATAAAACAACGCTCGGGGCACGCCGTCCGTTAGAGGATGAAAAACGTGTCGCAGCAATGTTACACCATGCGGATTTATTAGTGACCGCTTGGGATGGTGAACGATTAGTGGGTTTAGCACGTTCCGTGACGGATTTTGCCTATTGCTGTTATTTATCTGACTTAGCGGTTGATGAACAATATCAAAAGCAAGGTATCGGTTTGCAATTGATTGAACACACTAAGCAAGCCCTACATCCACAAGCCAAAATTGTGCTTTTATCGGCTCCACAAGCCGTGGATTATTATCCACATATTGGATTTACGCAGCATATGAGTGCATGGACGAAGAGTTAATTTATTAGCATTGTATGGATTAAAGTAAGATTAAAATATAGATACATCAGATGCGGAGTGACTTAATGTTGAATTTAGATAATAAAAAATTTGTTGCTGTTGAAAACACCGCAAATGGTGAAGTGAGTAGCCAAACAGAATTTCATTACCATCAACAAGGTAAAATGATTTGGGCCGAATATGGTGGCGGTGAAATTTTAAAAGGCTTCTTAATTGGGAAATGGATTGACGATATTCAAATTGAATTTACGTATCAACATTTAAATCAATCTCTAGAAAACCGTTTGGGGCGTTGTTGTACCACATTTTCTTTAGAAAAGAGTAAACTCATCGGCTATGAAAAATGGCAGTGGCTAGACACGTTAGAGCAAGGTAGCTCTTTGATTAGAGAAATTTAAAAGAAGTTTTGCTATAGAATATCTGAAACAAGGTATCATCTTGCAGTTAATTGAATACACTAAGCAAGCCTTACATCCACAAGCCAAAATCGTGCTTTTATCTGCTCCACAAGCAGTGGATTATTATCCATATATTGGATTTACTCAACATATGAGTGCGTGGACGAAGAGGTAAATACTTGGAAAGGTGGCTGCACTTTTGCGTAGAAAGAAGATGGATTACTGATAGCGCACGTTTCATAACGTATGCTTGTAGATAAAGGCACGCGTCAGGAGACACGCGCTATCATAGGGTTTTTAATTTAATAACATTTATTTTTTAGGGTAAAAATATGAAAAAAATATTAGTAACATTATTTGCATCTCTCATATTGACCGCATGTGTGACAGATAATAACAAGACTACTTCTTCACAGCCTGAAATTAATCAGATTAGTGATATTCCTGAAAGTATGAGAACGATCTCTAAAAAACAAGTTCCTGCTAATATAAAAGATGGTGAATTTACAGGAACTGCAAGTAATGGTCGAACTTTTAAAACAGTTGTAAAAAATGGGTATGTAGATAAATATTTTGATGTTTATCACCCTAATGGGAAATTGCACTCTCATACACCATTGGTAAAAGGACTAGCTCAAGGATGGTCTGAAGGTTATACGCAAGAAGGTAAGTTAAGAACAAAAATTTTTTATAAAAATGGACATCTAATTCGATTTCAAGTCTATGATGAAAAAGGTTCTTTGATTAAAGATATTAAAGAATAGAATTTATTTTGTAGAGTGCAACTTATTGCACCAACATATTCAAATCGGTACAACAACTTGTACCCTACAACAGGAGAAAACAATGTCAGTAAAAGGCGACATCGGTGTTATCGGCTTAGCCGTTATGGGGCAGAACCTCATTTTAAATATGAACGACCACGGGTTTAAAGTGGTGGCGTATAACCGAACCACATCCAAAGTGGATGAATTTTTACAAGGTGCGGCAAAAGGCACGAACATTATCGGTGCTTATTCTTTGGAAGATTTGGCCGCTAAATTAGAAAAACCACGCAAAGTGATGTTAATGGTGCGCGCGGGTGATGTGGTGGACCAATTCATTGAGGCATTACTGCCACATTTAGAAGAAGGCGATATCATCATTGATGGGGGTAACTCAAACTATCCTGATACCAACCGTCGTGTAAAAACATTAGCTGAAAAAGGCATTCGCTTTATCGGTTCGGGTGTTTCTGGCGGTGAAGAAGGTGCGCGTCATGGACCATCTATCATGCCAGGTGGTAACCACGAAGCATGGCCATATGTTAAACCAATCTTCCAAGCAATCTCAGCTAAAACAGAACAAGGCGAACCTTGCTGTGACTGGGTTGGCGGTGAAGGTGCAGGCCACTTCGTGAAAATGGTTCACAATGGTATCGAATATGGCGATATGCAATTAATCTGTGAAGCTTACCAATTCTTAAAAGAAGGTTTAGGCTTGAGCTATGGCGAAATGCAAGCTATCTTCGCAGAATGGAAAAAAACTGAACTTGATAGCTATTTAATCGATATCACCACCGATATTCTTGGTTATAAAGAGGCTGATGGTGAACCATTAGTTGAAAAAATCTTAGATACCGCAGGCCAAAAAGGGACAGGTAAATGGACGGGTATCAATGCATTAGATTTTGGTATTCCATTAACCTTAATCACTGAATCTGTCTTTGCTCGTTGTGTATCTTCATTTAAAGATCAACGTGTTGCCGCTAACCAATTATTCGGCAAAACAATTCAACCAGTTGAAGGCGATAAAAAAGTGTGGATTGAAGCGGTACGTAAAGCCTTATTGGCGTCTAAAATCATTTCTTACGCACAAGGCTTTATGCTGATTCGTGAAGCCTCTGAACAATTTAGCTGGAACATCAACTACGGTGCAACAGCATTATTATGGCGTGAAGGTTGTATTATCCGTAGCCGTTTCTTAGGTAACATTCGTGATGCATATGAAGCCAATCCAGATTTAATCTTCTTAGGTTCAGATAGTTACTTCAAAGGCATTTTAGAAAACGCATTAAGCGACTGGCGTAAAGTGGTGGCAAAATCTATCGAAGTGGGTATTCCAATGCCTTGTATGGCGTCTGCAATCACCTTCTTAGATGGTTATACTTCAGCACGTTTACCAGCAAACTTATTGCAAGCTCAACGTGACTATTTCGGTGCACACACTTACGAGCGTACTGATAAACCACGTGGTGAATTCTTCCACACCAACTGGACAGGTCGAGGTGGGAATACAGCCTCTACCACTTATGATGTGTAGTTAAAATATCGATAAAAATTACCGCACTTTGAGATATTAAAGTGCGGTATTTTTTTATCTCTTTTTTATTATTTATTAAGCTTTAACTGGTATATCAGCTAATACATTTACTAATACATTCCAGTATGTTGCGACAGTAGAAATCTGTACTTTCTCATCTGGTGAATGCGCATTACGGATAGTTGGTCCTAGAGAAATCATTTCGATATTAGGATAATGCTCTTTGAGTAATCCACATTCCAAACCCGCATGAATGACTTTAATATCAGGTTGTTTTCCTAACACTGCAGCATAATGTTTTTGGGTAAGATTTAATATGGAGGAATCATTGACTGGTTTCCAACCTGGATATGGTGCTGAAAATTCAGTTTTCGCACCCGCAAGGTTGGCAACAGAGGTTAATAATTCTGTTACATAATCTTTACCGCTTTCAATTAATGAACGTACTAAAATAGTCCCCTTCACACTGTGATCTTCGGTTTTTAATACCCCAATGCTGAGTGAACTTTCGACAACATTTTTGATTACATCGCTATTACGAATGACGCCGTTAGGTAACGCGTTTAATAAATGAATGACTTTTTCTGTTGATTCTAAGGTAAAGATAGATTGTGGTTTTTCCGCTGATTCTAAGAAAAGCTTAAGGTTAGGTTCAGCAATGAATAATTCTTCTTTTAATAAAATGTTTAGTTTTTCTACCTCACTTTCAAAAGCATGAGGTTCGCCATTGAAAACTAGAATCGCAACAGCTTCTCTAGGAATAGCGTTTCGAATTGAACCACCACGAATTTCTGCAAGCTGGAAAGGAGAAGTGTTTTGTGAAAGTTTCGCTAATACGCGAGCCATAACTTTGATTGCATTAGCTCGTCCAGTATGAATATCGCAACCTGAATGTCCACCACGCAAACCTTTCAATGTGAGTTGAATTGATTGTTCAAAAGTGTTGTTTTCCCATTGAATTGGTATTGATAAATTGGCATTAATCCCTCCGGCACAACCGATATAAATTTCTCCGACTTCTTCAGTGTCAGTATTGATAAGAATGTCCGATTGTAGCCAATTACGACGGAGGTGTAATGCACCGTCCATTCCTGTTTCTTCTGTCATGGTAAGAAGGACTTCAAGTGGTGGATGTGCGATGTTATCGCTTTCAAGAACGGCTAATGTAGATGCTAAACCAATACCATTATCGGAACCAAGCGTTGTCCCTTGTGCTTTTACCCAATCGCCATCAATATAAGGACGAATCGGATCTTTAGTGAAATCATGGGGATTACCTTCATTAGCCTGAGGTACCATATCCAAGTGGGCTTGCAATACAACAGGTGTGCGATTTTCCATACCTACTGTTGCAGGTTTGCGAATTAAAACATTACCCGCCTCGTCACGTTCTGCAAAAAAATGTTTTTCTTTTGCCCAGTTAACAATAAAGTTTGCAAGTGTATCTTCATGATGAGATGGATGTGGTATTGCACAAATTTGATCGAACCATTTCCATAGCAATTCGGGTTGAAGCGTTGTAATTTCAGACATAGTTTCTCCTTTTTATCGAAAAAGTTTGAGGAAATAATAGCATAAAATGCTATTTCAGGTTATCCTTACGCAATTTTTATTTATTGACAAAATTTAGGGTATTAAAATGAGTGAAAAATATGTGGTGACTTGGGATATGTTCCAAATGCATGCTCGTAAATTATCAGAGCGTTTACTTCCAGCATCCCAATGGAAAGGTATTATTGCTGTGAGTCGCGGTGGTTTATTCCCTGCTGCTGTATTAGCTCGCGAGTTAAGCATTCGCCACGTAGAAACCGTTTGTATTGCAAGTTATCATGACCACAATAATCAAGGTGAATTGCAGGTTCTTCACGCTGCACAGGTACCAAATGGCGGGGAAGGTTTCATCATAGTTGATGATCTAGTTGATACAGGTAATACGGCACGTGCAATCCGTGAAATGTATCCAAATGCAAAATTTGTGACAGTATTTGCAAAACCAGCAGGGGCAGAACTAGTTGATGATTATGTGATTGATATTCCTCAAAATACTTGGATTGAACAGCCTTGGGATTTAGGATTAATGTTTGTACCGCCTCTTGCAAGAAAATAAGTTTATTCTTTAGACTTGAATGCGAAATCTCTTTGATTTCGCATTTTTTTATCTCTTAATTTACCTTTTGAGTTAATCCGTGTCATTTCGGAAACAGGATTATTTATGCTATTCTAAGCGCAATTTTAAAAGGAATCCTTATGTCTGAAATTAAACTTAATTACCATAAAACTCACTTTTTAACGAGTGCGCCGAATATTCGTTCTATTCCTGAAGATACGGGCATTGAAATTGCGTTTGCGGGTCGTTCAAATGCGGGAAAATCGACCGCACTTAATGCATTAACCAATCAAAAAAATTTGGCCCGTACCTCAAAAACACCAGGGCGCACACAACTCATTAACTTATTTGAAGTGGAACCAAATTGTAAATTGGTGGATTTACCAGGCTATGGCTACGCAGCTGTACCAGAGCAAATGAAAATCCAATGGCAAAAATCATTAGGTGAATATTTGCAAAAACGCGAATGTTTGGCGGGATTGGTTGTGCTGATGGATATTCGCCATCCGCTTAAGGACCTTGATCAACAAATGATTGAATGGGCGGTTTCAGCAGATTTACCAGTACTTTTATTGCTTACTAAAGCCGATAAATTGAGTCAAAGTGCACGTAGTAAACAAGTGAAAATGGTGCGCGAAGCGATTCTTCCATTCCAAGGTGATATTCAAGTAGAAGCCTTTTCTGCACAAAATAAAATTGGTATTGATAAACTTGCAGCGAAATTAGATTTTTGGTTTTCGCCACTTTTTGCGGAATAAAATGTAAATTTTGCGATCTAGATCGCAAGAAAAGCACATGATGAATGATTTCATTATGTGCTTTTTTTATAGTGCAAAAACTATTTTCATTTTTACCGCACTTTAAGGATTATCATGTCCCTTGCTATTGTTTACAGCCGTGCTTCTATGGGTGTGCAAGCACCGCTTGTCACCATTGAGGTGCATTTAAGCAACGGAAAACCAGGATTTACGCTTGTTGGTTTGCCCGAAAAGACGGTGAAAGAGGCACAAGATCGGGTGCGTAGTGCGTTAATGAATGCACAATTTAAATATCCAGCCAAGCGTATCACTGTGAATCTCGCCCCTGCGGATTTGCCGAAAGAAGGTGGTCGATTTGATTTGCCTATTGCCATTGGAATTTTAGCCGCATCGGAGCAGCTTGATGCGAGTCGCTTAAAGCAATTTGAATTTGTGGCTGAGCTTGCGCTTACGGGCCAATTGCGTGGTGTGCATGGTGTGATTCCTGCTATTCTTGCTGCGCAAAAGTCAAAGCGAGAGTTAATTATCGCGAAACAAAATGCCAATGAAGCCTCGCTTGTTTCTGATCAAAATACTTATTTTGCGCAAACGCTTTTAGATGTGGTGCAATTTCTCAACGGTCAGGAAAAATTACCCCTTGCCACTGAAATTGTGAAAGAAAGTGCGGTAAATTTTTCGGGTAAAAATACATTAGATTTAACGGATATTATTGGTCAACAGCATGCCAAACGAGCATTGACCATTGCCGCCGCTGGTCAGCATAACTTGCTCTTTCTTGGTCCTCCTGGCACAGGGAAAACCATGTTAGCTAGCCGATTGACAGGGCTTTTACCTGAAATGACTGATTTAGAAGCGATAGAAACGGCATCTGTAACGAGTTTAGTTCAAAATGAGCTAAATTTTCATAATTGGAAACAACGTCCTTTTCGCTCACCGCACCATAGTGCATCAATGCCTGCTTTAGTTGGAGGCGGGACGATCCCAAAACCTGGTGAAATATCCTTAGCAACAAATGGTGTGCTTTTTCTTGATGAACTTCCAGAATTTGAGCGAAAGGTGTTAGATGCACTACGTCAGCCTTTGGAAAGTGGTGAGATTATTATTTCTCGTGCTAATGCCAAAATCCAATTTCCAGCTCGTTTTCAATTGGTGGCAGCGATGAATCCAAGTCCCACAGGCCATTATACCGGAACACATAACCGCACTTCACCCCAGCAAATTATGCGTTATTTAAATCGACTTTCAGGGCCATTTTTAGATCGTTTTGATTTGTCTATTGAAGTGCCTTTATTGCCACAAGGCAGCTTACAAAATACCGGCGATCGTGGCGAAACCAGCGCACAAGTACGAGAAAAAGTGTTAAAAGTGCGTGAGATTCAAATGGAAAGATCGGGGAAAATTAACGCTTATTTGAACAGTAAAGAGATTGAACGTGATTGCAAGTTAAGTGATAAAGATGCCTTTTTCCTTGAAAATGCGCTGAATAAACTAGGGCTTTCTGTTCGGGCTTACCATCGTATTCTGAAAGTTTCTCGAACCATTGCCGATCTACAAGGAGAACAACAAATTTCTCAACCGCACTTAGCGGAAGCTTTGGGATATCGAGCTATGGATCGTTTGCTACAGAAATTATCGAATATGTAAAAACGCGTGGTGAGGATACCACGCGTGAAAGGATTAGTAAGTGCTTTGGGTATCTTGCGTTCCGCTAATAATTGCAATGCCAGCGCTTGCACCAATGCGAGTCGCACCCGCTTTAATCATTGCAAGTGCAGTTTCAGTATCACGCACACCACCTGATGCTTTAACACCAATATTGCCGACTGTTTGTTTCATCAATGCAACATCTTCTACAGTCGCACCGCCTTTATTGAAACCTGTTGATGTTTTAACAAAAGCCACACCGATTTCTTTACAAATTTCACAGGCTTTCACTATCTCATCTTTAGTGAGCAAACAAGTTTCTAAAATTACTTTTAATGGCGTGCCATTACAAGCATCAAATACAGCTTGAATATCCTGTTTTACGGCATTCCATTTTTGCGATTTTATCCAACCTACATTAATCACCATATCAATTTCATTTGCACCTGATTTAATGGATTCTTGTGTTTCAAATACTTTGACAGAGGTTAAATTAGCACCCAAAGGGAAGCCAACTACGGTGCAAATTTTTACATTTGATCCTGTAAGTTTTTCTTTAGCGAGTGGAATATAACCAGAATTGATACATACAGAATAAAATCCGTGTTCAATCGCTTCATGACAGAGTGTCAAAATATCTTGTTCATTTTTTTCTGCGGTCAGTGCGGTGTGATCGATATATTGAGCAAGTTGATTCGGTGTCATTATTTTCCTCCTTTTATTTATGTTTTACCTATTGTAGCAAAAATCCCTTATTTTTGACTGTGGTTTTATGCTTGATTACAATCATCTCAATGCGATAAGGAATAAAGAAAATGAAGATTAAAAAACTACTTAAGAATGGATTATCCCTCTTTTTAACTTTTATTGTGATGAGTAGCATACTGGATTTTGTTCGTCGCCCTGTGGTACCAGAGGAAATAAATAAAATCACGTTACAAGATCTTCAAGGGAATACGTTCTCTCTTGAAAGTCTTGATCAAAATAAAGCGACGCTGCTTTATTTTTGGGGAACTTGGTGTGGTTATTGTCGCTATACTTCGCCAGCAATTAATTCTTTAGCGAAAGAAGGCTATCAAGTTGTATCGGTGGCGTTACGTTCAGGTAATGAGGCGGACGTAAATGATTATTTAAGTAAAAATGACTACCACTTCACTACGGTTAACGATCCTAAAGGGGAATTTGCAGAACGATGGCAAATTAATGTAACGCCCACAATTGTGCTGTTGAGTAAAGGCAAAATGGATCTTGTTACGACCGGCCTCACGAGTTATTGGGGATTAAAAGTGCGGTTGTTTTTCGCAGAGTTTTTTGGCTAAGCGGTAGAAAATCTATTACAATACGCAGACTTATTTTAAAGAGGACAGAATTATGATTATCGTAACAGGTGGCGCAGGTTTTATTGGCAGCAATATTGTCAAAGCATTAAATGATTTAGGGCGCAAAGATATTTTAGTGGTAGATAACTTAAAAGATGGCACAAAATTTGCCAATTTAGTTGATTTAGATATTGCAGATTATTGCGATAAAGAAGATTTCATTGCTTCTATTATTGCGGGCGACGAATTTGGCGATATTGATGCAGTATTCCACGAGGGGGCATGTTCTGCGACTACGGAATGGGATGGCAAATACATTATGCACAACAACTACGAATATTCTAAAGAGTTGTTGCATTATTGCCTTGATCGCGAAATTCCTTTCTTTTATGCCTCAAGTGCAGCAACTTATGGAGACACCAAGGTATTCCGTGAAGAACGTGAATTTGAAGGTCCGTTAAATGTTTATGGCTATTCTAAATTCTTATTCGACCAATATGTACGCAACATTTTGCCAGAAGCAAAATCGCCAGTATGTGGTTTCCGTTATTTCAATGTTTACGGGCCGCGTGAAAATCATAAAGGTTCTATGGCTAGCGTAGCATTCCACTTGAATAACCAAATCTTAAAAGGCGAAAATCCAAAATTATTTGCAGGCAGCGAACACTTCCGCCGTGATTTTGTTTATGTGGGTGATGTAGCTGCAGTGAATATTTGGTGCTGGCAAAATGGTATTTCAGGTATTTACAACCTTGGTACAGGAAATGCAGAAAGTTTCCGTGCGGTGGCTGATGCGGTAGTGAAATTCCACGGTAAAGGCGAGATTGAAACCATTCCATTCCCAGAGCATTTGAAATCTCGCTATCAAGAATATACGCAAGCAGATTTAACTAAACTTCGTTCAACAGGCTACGATAAATCATTCAAAACAGTTGCGGAAGGCGTGGCTGAATATATGGCGTGGTTGAATAGAAAATAAACCGTAGGTTTGCCTACTTCCCATCAACAGAGTGCGGTTAAAAATCTCGGTATTTTTGACCGCACTTTTATCTGAAAGACAGAAAATGAATATTCTAATTATTGGCCCTTCTTGGGTTGGCGATATGATGATGTCGCACAGTTTGTACCAGCAACTGAAAATTCAATATCCAAACTGCAATATTGATGTGATGGCACCGAATTGGTGTAAGCCTTTGCTTGCGCGTATGCCAGCGGTGCGTAAGGCGATTGAAATGCCACTAGGGCACGGGGCCTTTGAATTGGGAACGCGTTATCGTTTAGGGAAATCTTTGCGTGAACAATATGATATGGCGATTATTTTGCCTAATTCATTGAAATCGGCGTTTGTTCCTTTCTTCGCAAAAATTGCTCATCGTCGTGGTTGGAAAGGCGAAAGCCGTTATATTTTATTGAATGATTTACGAGCCAATAAAAAAGATTATCCAATGATGGTGCAGCGTTATGTTGCATTGGCTTTTGAAAAAGATGCTGTACCAAAAGCTGATGATATTCCTATCTTGAAACCCTATTTGACGGTTGAGCCAGCGCAACAAGCTGAAACCTTAAAAAAATTTGAAAAACAAACCGCACTTTTAGGCGAAAGTCCGATTATCGGTTTCTGTCCTGGAGCTGAATTTGGCCCAGCAAAACGTTGGCCACATTATCATTATGCAAAATTAGCAGAAATGTTAATTACCCAAGGCTATGCGGTGGAGCTATTTGGTTCTGCTAAAGATGAACTAGTGGGCGAAGAAATTCGTCAAGCGCTGCCAGAAGAGTTGCGTGAGTTTTGTGTCAATTTAGCAGGAAAAACCAATTTAAATGAAGCAGTGGATTTAATTGCAAATTGTACGGCAGTCGTGACAAATGACAGTGGTTTAATGCATATTGCGGCAGCCGTAAATCGTCCATTGATTGCACTTTATGGACCAACTAGCCCGCAATATACGCCGCCACTTTCGGATAAAGCAACGATTATTCGTTTAATTGAAGGTGGATTGATTAAAGTCCGTAAAGGCGACAAAGAGGGGGGGTATCATCAAAGTTTGATTGATATTACGCCGGAAATGGCATTAGAAAAATTAGAGGCATTATTAGCAAAATGAACCCTCTACGTATACATTTACAATTAATTGGAATGGTGATTTTATGGGGCGCCTCTTGGCCTTGGGGACGAGTGGTTGCCCAAGCTATGTCGACATTTGTTGCTTCAAGCGCGCGCTTTTTTTTCGCCATTATTCCACTCATTATTTGGCTATATGCGGCGAATCGTTTCAAATATGCTAAACAACTGCGACCTAATCAATGGGTAGGGTTATTGTTAACGGCTTTGCTTGGGATCTTTGGTTATTCGACTTTCTTTATTTGGGGTTTGAAATATGTTCCAGCAGGGCAAGGAACGATGGTCGTTGCCTCTAATCCCGTCTTTACGATGTTTTTTGCTATTTTATTATTTAAAGAAAAATGGAATCGCTGGGTTGTTTTAGGGATGATTATTGCCATTAGCGGTTCTTTGTTAGCCATGACAAAAGGGAATCCAACTAACCTCTTACAAAATTTTGGATTCGGTCAAATGTTATTGCTTTGTGCTTTAGTTTGCTGGGTTGCTTATACTTTATTGGCTCGTAAAGTATTAATCGGAATTGATTCTCTCACCGCTACCACGATTTCTTCTACTTTTGGTTTTTTCATGCTGACGTTGGCAGCATTATGGACGGAAAGTGCGGAAGATTTGGCAACCGTATTTCAATTAAATGGATCGCAATGGTTTAGTTTACTTGGTCTTGCATTTGGCTCAACGGTATTGGCTTATGCATGGTATTTTGATGGTGTGAAACACTTAGGGGCGGGCAATGCCTCGGCCTATATTATTCTTGTGCCGATTTTAGGCATTTTATTCTCCGCCGTTTGGTTGAATGAACAAGTGGATTTCTCCTTAATTATTGGGGGCATTTTAGCCGTATCTGGACTTGGAATTATGCATTGGGGAAGAAGGTTAATTAAATGAAAGTATGTGTGATTAAAACTTCCTCTATGGGGGATGTGATTCATACTTTGCCAGCATTGACTGATGCACAAAGGGCGATACCAAATTTAAGCATTGATTGGGTGGTGGAAGAAAACTTTGCAGAAATTCCACGTTGGCATTCTGCCGTAAATCGAGTGATTCCTATTGCTTTGCGTCGTTGGCGTAAATCACCTTTTTCCATTCAAACAAGAAATGAGTGGAAAAATTACCGCACTTTGTTGCAGGCTGAAAACTATGATGCGGTAATTGATGCACAAGGGCTCATTAAAAGTGCATTATTTGCAACTCGTTTCGCTCAAGGCGTGAAACATGGCTATGATCGTCAAAGTATCCGAGAGCCGTTAGCATCTTTTTTCTACGATAAAAAATATGCCATTTCTTATCAACAGCATGCGGTGGAACGAATTCGTCAGCTTTTTGCTCAAAGTTTAGGTTATGAATTGCCTCAAGTTCAGGGCGATTATGGTATTGCTCGCCATTTTCTTCATCAAACTTCAGAACAAAACTATGTGGTATTCATTCATTCTACAACTCGGGCAGATAAGCATTGGGAAGAATCAGAATGGCAAAAATTGATTGAAAAAATTACCGCACTTTCTGATTACGAAATTCGCTTGCCTTGGGGAAATGAACTAGAAAAAGCGCGAGCAGAGCGTTTGGCTCAAGGTCATTCTAATGTGATCGTGTTGCCTAAGTTAACTTTAACGGAGCTTGCAAAACAGCTTGCAAATGCGCAAGCTATCGTGTCGGTGGATACAGGATTGGCGCATTTAACTGCCGCTTTGGATAAGCCCAATATTACGCTTTATGGCTCAACGGATCCTAAATTGATTGGTTGTTATGGTAAAAATCAGCATTACTTATCGGCTAATTCAATGAAAGAGATTTCAGCTGAACAAGTATCCTCACAATTGCTTACTTTTATTTCATAAAAAATGCTCGCATTTGGCGAGCATTTTTATCTTTTATATTTTCTTAGTCTAAGGCTTTACCTTTTAATTCAGGGATTAAGAAAATTGTCGCTAACATATCAATTACGTAGATAATCGCAAGTAGGGCGATGGCCGTTTGGAAAGAGTAGGCGAGTACAACTGCGCCCACAACCACAGGTCCAAATCCCCCTACGGCACGACCAATATTGAAAAGTACGTTTTGTGCGGTTGCTCGAGCTTCTGTTGGGTAGGCTTCTGCCATTAATGCACCGTAACCGCCCATCATTCCGTTCACAAACATACCTAAAAATGCCCCAGCAAGAAGCATGATGTCAGGATCGGTAAGTTGTGAGTAAACCACAATACTTATCACTGCGCCTAATTGGAAAAGTAAGAAACTTGGTTTGCGTCCGATGCGGTCAGCGAGTTGTCCGAAAATCCAAATGCCAGCCATCATGCCACAGACGGTAACGGCTGTCCAAAGTCCAGATTTAGTTAAGCTGAATCCCAGTTGTTTTGATAAGAAATTAGGTAACCAAATCATAATACCGTAATAACCGAAGTTTTGTACGGAGGTAAGTACAACGATACCAAGACTAATTTTGCTCGTGGATTTGTCTTTAATCAGAAGCTGAAATGAACGTAATTTATCAGTAAAGCTGGATTGCGTTGAAAGTGCGGTTTGTTTTTGAGTGAAAATTTCAGGTTCGTGCAGATGAGAACGTAAGAACCAAGCGACAAATGCAGGGAAGATACCCACCAAGAACATTCCACGCCAACCAATATGCGGGAGCAATAATGGTGTAAGCAATGCGGCACCTAACACACCAGCTTGCCAACCTAATGCAACATAAGATGCAGCTTTAGCTCGGTGACGTGCAGGCCATGCTTCCGCTGCTAGAGCCATCCCAATTCCAAATTCACCGCCTAAGCCAATGCCAGCAATTGTGCGATAAATTAGTAAGTCCCAATAACCTTGTGCAATCGCACATAAACCAGTAAACACCGCAAAGAGAAGAATGGTCCAAGTAAGTACGCGTACACGACCGTATTTATCGCTTAATGCACCAAATAAAATGCCGCCAAATACGGCACCAATCAGAGTCCAAGTTACAAGAGATCCACCTTGTGCGGGTGTTAGATTTAAGTCTGCGGAAATTGCACTAAGCATGAAACCTAAAATGAGAAGATCGAAACCGTCCATTGCATAGCCGACGGCAGAGCCAATTAAGGCTTTCCAGCCATAACTGTTTACTTTGTTTGTCATGATGTGTCCTTTTGTTACTCGCGGGTAACATTTAAAGTGAAAAGAGAGGTGATTAAAAATCGGTGGCTAGTTTACTGCATTGATGAAAAAATTCAATGAACAGAATACGAAAAGAAGAATAAAAAATTGATTTTGAATAAGAAGGAAAGGAGAAAAATAAGGGGATTAAATTAGGATGGCGGTGAGAAAGGGATTCGAACCCTTGATGCAGTTTCCCACATACACGCTTTCCAGGCGTGCTCCTTCAACCACTCGGACATCTCACCGTAAAAGGTGCGCAAACTATAAAGATTTGCTCCAGTTTAGTCAAGTTTTTTGCGCTAGAACATAAAAAACTTTTAAAAGTTTCGCTAGAATAACCGCACTTTATTTATCGTTTGTAGTTTTTTTATGCATATTAAAGCGTTATTTTCTAAAAATGTTTTTTTAGCCGTAAAACCCTTTAGCGCGCTGAAAGATTCTTTTCGTTTAGGTTATTCGATAAAATCGCTGATTCGCGACATTATTTCAGGGTTGACCGTGGGGGTGATTGCGATTCCGCTTTCCATGGCTTTGGCTATTGCGAGTGGTGTGCCGCCACAACATGGTCTTTATACGGCAATTATTGCGGGTATCGTTATCGCGCTGACTGGTGGTTCTCGTTTTAATATATCTGGCCCTACAGCCGCTTTTGTTGTGATTCTTTACCCAGTTACTCAACAATTTGGGCTAAGTGGTCTTTTGATGGCAACGTTGCTTTCTGGGCTGATTTTGGTTTTGATGGCGTTATTTCGTCTAGGGCGTTTAATTGAATATATTCCGTTGCCCGTCACCTTAGGTTTTACTTGTGGGATTGGTATTACTATTGGTACTTTGCAGATTAAGGATTTTTTAGGGCTTTCCATAGAAAAAATGCCGGCGTATTATCTTGAAAAAATCCAAACAATTTTTACCGCACTTCCTACGATAAATTGGGCGAATGCAGCAGTTGGTGTGGTAACACTATTAGTCCTGACTCAATGGCATAAATTGCGTTTGGCAGTGCCAGGGCATTTACCTGCCGTGATTATTGGCATGATTTTAGCTCTAGCATTACAGCATTTTGGTTTTGAGGTGGCGACGATTGGATCTGCATTCCAATATACTTTGCCTGATGGTTCCATTGGCCATGGGATTCCTAATGTATTGCCAGATTTTTCTCTGCCGTGGAATATTCCTGATGCGCAAGGTCAATTAATTCATTGGGATTTTAATAGCTTACAAGCATTGTTACCTGCTGCTTTTTCAATGGCGGTATTGGGCGCAATCGAATCACTTCTTTGTGCCGTGATTTTAGATAATATGACAGATACTAAACATCACTCTAATAACGAGTTATTAGCGCAAGGCTTGGGAAATATCATTTCTCCGTTTTTTGGTGGGATTACTGCAACAGCTGCGATTGCTCGTTCTGCGGCTAATGTGAAATCAGGGGCGGTATCGCCAATATCGAGTGTCGTACACGCAATACTTGTTTTATTCGCTTTACTTTTGTTTTCGCAAGCGCTTTCTTATTTGCCTTTGTCATCGATGGCTGCTTTGTTGTTAGTGGTGGCGTGGAATATGGCAAGTGTGCACGACATTATTCACCTTGCTCGCCGTTCAGGCAAAAATGAAATGGCGGTGTTGCTCACTTGTCTTATTTTAACTGTATTATTTGATATGGTGATTGCGATTAGTGTCGGAGTGTTGCTTGCAAGCCTCTTGTTTATTCGGACGATTGCTGAGATGACAAAAGCCATTGAACACAATGCGCCTGAAGATTTAGATGATGTTTTGGTTTACCGAATTAGCGGTCCGCTTTTCTTTGCCGCGGCGGATAAATTATTTGCGGATTTGCATGATAGAACGGTTCATACTGATCATGAAATCCGACATATTGTGCTGCAATGTGATGCCGTTACAGTGCTTGATGCTGGTGGCATTCATGCGCTTACCCGATTTGTTCAACATATGTTGCAGCATCAACAACTTTACTTGTGCAATATGCAGTTTCAGCCGTTGAGAATGTTAGTTAAATCTAATTCTTCGCCAGATATTCAAAAAATTAATTTTGCGGCAGATTTAAACGAAACTTTCCATAAAATTCGTGACTTTGAAAAAACTACCCAATAATGAAAACTAAAGCGTGCTAGAATAGTGCGCTTTTTTATTACATCGTTCGAAACCATATCAAGGAATAATTATGCGTCCAAATAATCGAGAAAATAATCAACCCCGCCAAATTAAAATTACCCGTAACTACACCAAGCATGCTGAAGGTTCTGTGCTTGTTGAATTTGGTGATACCAAAGTGCTTTGTACTGCAACCGTGGAAGATGCTGTACCACGTTTCTTAAAAGGACAAGGGCAAGGCTGGGTCACGGCTGAATATGGAATGTTGCCACGCTCAACACATAGTCGTATGCAACGTGAAGCGGCCAAAGGTAAACAATGCGGACGCACAATGGAAATTCAACGCTTAATTGCCCGCTCTTTGCGCGCAATGGTGGATCTCAAAGCACTTGGTGAACGTGCGATTACTTTAGATTGCGATGTTATTCAAGCAGATGGCGGCACACGTACCGCATCCATTACTGGTGCTGCAGTTGCATTATGTGATGCGATCAATGGTTTAATTGAGAATGGCACGTTAAAAACTAACCCAATTAAAGGGCTAGTTTCGGCAATTTCTGTAGGGATTGTTGATGGTCAAGCTGTTTGTGATTTGGAATACGTGGAAGATTCTGCAGCGGAAACTGATATGAATGTTGTGATGATGGAAGATGGTCGAATGATTGAGGTGCAAGGCACCGCAGAAGGCGAGCCATTTAGCCATGAAGAATTATTAACATTATTAGATTTAGCGAAACAAGGTTGTAATCAAATTTTTGTCGCTCAACGAGAAGCGCTAGGCTTATAAACATAGTTTATAGGGATTAAAAAGATGGAACAATATAAACGCGATTTTATCGAATTTGCTTTAAGCCGAAATGTATTGAAATTCGGAGAGTTTACTTTGAAATCGGGGCGTAAAAGTCCGTATTTTTTCAATGCGGGTTTGTTCAATACGGGGGCAGATTTAGCGAGTTTAGGCGAGTTCTATGCTGCGGCAATTCAGGCAAGTGCGGTAGATTTTGATGTTGTTTTTGGCCCCGCTTACAAAGGTATTCCAATTGGCACTTCAGTTTCGGTGGCGCTATTTAATCGTTATGGTATTGATAAACCCGTGTGTTTTAATCGCAAAGAAGTGAAAGATCACGGAGAGGGCGGTAATTTAATTGGTAGCCCATTACAAGGAAAAATTTTGCTTGTGGATGACGTGATTACGGCTGGTACTGCGATCCGTGAATCTATGGAATTAATCAGTGCAAATAAGGCAGAGCTTGCGGCAGTATTAATCGCCTTAAACCGTAAAGAACGAGGAAAAGGCGAGCTTTCAGCAATTCAAGAAGTAGAACGTGATTATCAATGCCAAGTGCTGTCAATCATTGATTTAGATGATTTGATGCAATTTATCGAACAAGATCCGCGATACAGTAGCCATTTGCCAGAAATGCGTGCTTATCGTGCTGAATTTGGCGTATAAAACTTGAGAAATAAATTTTTGTCATCATTATAAATAACATTATAAAAATAACCGCACTTTGACTTAACAGGGGAAAGAATGGGATTTATTGGAAAAATTATAGGCGTATTTTTAGGTTGGAAAGTTGGTGGATTTTTTGGTGCGATTGCAGGGCTCATTTTAGGTTCCATCGCAGATAAAAAATTGTATGAGCTTGGTTCGGTAAGTTCCAGTTTCTTTAAAAAGAAAACAACGCGTCAAGACTTGTTTATGCAAACCACCTTTGCGGTGCTAGGCCATTTAAGTAAATCGAAAGGGCGTGTAACAGAAGAAGATATTCAATTAGCTAATCAATTAATGATTCAGCTTAAATTGGATGATGCGGGGCGTAAATTAGCTCAGGATGCGTTTCGTCGCGGTAAAGAATCTGATTTCCCAATTCGCCAGGTTATCCGTGAATTTCGCATTGGTTGTGGGCAACGTGCTGATTTATTACGAATGTTCTTACAAGTGCAAGTTCAAGCGGCTTTTGCCGATTCAGAACTTCACGAAAATGAGAAAGAAGTGCTTTATGTAATTGCTGAAGAACTTGGTCTTTCTCGTATGCAATTTGAACAAATGATTGCGATGGAAATGGCTGCTCGAGCTTTTACTCAAGGCGGTTTCTATCAGCAATATCAACAAGGTGCCTATCAAGGTGGCTACCAATATCAGCAACAAAATAGTGGTGGTTACCAACACGCTTCAGGCCCGACTTTAAATGATGCCTATAAAGTATTGGGTGTGACTGAGTCCGACGAGCAAAACATGGTTAAGCGTGCTTATCGTCGTTTAATGAATGAACACCATCCAGATAAACTTGTGGCGAAAGGTTTACCGCCAGAAATGATGGAAATGGCAAAAGAAAAAACTCAACAGATTCAAGCCGCTTACGATTTAATTTGTAAAGCAAAAGGCTGGAAATAGTGCGTGTTATTCTTGCGCCTATGCAAGGGGTTCTTGATCCCTTTGTACGTCAACTCCTCACCGAAGTGAATGACTACGATTTATGTATAACAGAATTTGTCCGCGTAGTTGATCAACTTCTCCCTGAAAAAGTATTTTATCGTTTATGCCCTGAATTAAAAAATAAGGGCTTTACTTCCTCTGGCACACCAGTGCGAGTGCAGTTGCTCGGGCAGCATCCAGAATGCCTTGCTGAAAATGCGATTCGTGCGATCGATCTTGGTTCTCATGGCATTGATTTAAATTGTGGTTGTCCCTCTAAAACTGTGAATGGTAGCAATGGCGGTGCGGCATTATTGAAACAGCCTGAATTGATTTATCGTGCAACTCAAGCCTTACGTCAAGCAGTGCCCAATGAGTTTCCTGTTAGTGTAAAAGTGCGGTTAGGCTGGGATGATATTTCACAAGCTTTTGAAATCGCAGATGCGGTAGAGCAAGGCGGTGCAACCGAAATTACAGTTCATGGACGCACAAAAGCCGATGGTTATCGTGCAGATCGAATTAATTGGAAAAAAATTGGTGAAGTCCGAGAGCGTTTATCCATTCCAGTTATTGCTAACGGAGAAATTTGGCATTGGCAAGATGGGCAAGATTGCCTATCTCAAACAAGTTGTCAGGATTTAATGGTGGGACGAGGCGCGTTGAATATTCCGAATTTAAGCCATGTTCTGAAATCAAATGCAGTAAAAATGCCTTGGTGTGAGATTCAAAAAATCTTGAACAAATATGCTAACGTCGAAAATGAATATGACAGTGGTTTTTACCATGTGGCACGAATTAAACAATGGTTACGTTATTTGAATAAGGAATATGATGAGGCGAACCAAGTGTTTGATAAGATTAAGACTTGCCAAACTGCTGAAGATTTGAAATTACGTTTAAATGATAAATAAAAAACCTGCTAATCAGCAGGTTTTCTTTTTTTAAATTATTTAAAAACTCACCGCACTTTTTAATTTTTTCAGTGCATTGGTTTCTAATTGACGGATACGTTCCGCTGAGACATTATATTTTGCCGCTAAGTCGTGTAATGTTGCTTTGTTATCATCTAGCCAACGAGCTTTGATAATATCCTGACTACGCGCATCTAGACTTTGTAGCGCCGCACCTAATTGCTCGGTTGCTTGGCTTTCAAAGTTTTCATTTTCAAGCTCTGCTGCGAAATTGGAACTTTTATCTTCCAAATAAAGGGCGGGAGAATAAGTCTCTGTTTCTGCATCATCAGTGGGTAAATCAAAACCTACATCCGCACCGCTCATACGCGATTCCATTTCGATCACATCTTCTTTGGAAACACCCAATTCATTTGCCACGATATCAACTTCATTTTCGTTAAACCAACCTAAACGTTGTTTAGTTTTTCGTAGGTTGAAAAATAATTTACGTTGAGCTTTCGTGGTTGCGACTTTTACGATACGCCAGTTACGAAGAACATATTCGTGGATCTCAGCTTTAATCCAATGCACAGCGAATGACACCAAACGTACACCAACTTCAGGGTTAAAACGTTTAACCGCTTTCATTAAGCCGATATTGCCTTCTTGGATTAGGTCAGCTTGTGGCAAACCATAGCCAGAATAGCCACGTGCAACATGGATCACGAAACGAAGATGCGACAAAATGAGTTTTTTCGCGGCATCTAAATCCTCGTGATAATACAAACGTTCTGCCAATTCCTTTTCTTCCTCTGCAGTCAGCATCGGATATTCATTTGCCGCACGAATATAACCTTCGATACTGCCTTGAGGAACTAACATCATTTGTGTTTCTTTATCCATCGTTTCCCTTCTTTATTTTGGCTTTTGCCAATCAATGAACCTAGTTATAGCACAATAAGCTATCTTATTGAACCAATTTGTTAATAAGACAGGTTTTATCAATCAAAAGTTCAATTATTCTAAATAATTCTGATTAATTAGCAAAGTGGAATCAGGGTTAAATTAAGATTTTCATTAATGACTTTAAATAGTAAATCAATGTTCGGATGCTTGCCTGGATTCGCTTTAGCATCTTCTACGTGTTCTGCAAACCATTCAACACCTTGTTGTGCGGAAGTGCGGTTTAATTTCCCGTTAAATTTTTCAGCCAATGCATTATAAAGGCGAAGAGAACCTAATTTACCGGGTATGGCTGGAATGTTGTGGATAATCGTTTTACCATCTGTCACATTTAAACCAGTTAAATGATCGATTGTGGGTAAGGTTTCTAAAATTTCTTTAAAGCTCATTTTGCTTTTCCTTAACTGTTTTCAATATTATTACGACATATAGAGTCGGGTATAAAGCGTTTCATGCTGGATAGCTCGAATATCATTCGCCAGCGTTGCCGCACCAAGCCACTCTTCGTCGGGTTCAAGGCTTAATTCTACCGCTTGTACGAGCGAGCCACGCAAGTCAAACAGAATATCTTGCCCATTCATTTGGCTGAGAGGAATCAATTTCACTCCATTAGTAATTGCCCCCACTGCGGCATTGTAATAAAAAGCGTAGAGCGTATCGGCTTTGCTTAACCCCATTGCTTGAGCAACCATTGCAAACACGATAGGGAAGTAGCCTTGCACGCGTTTTTCGACAATCGCTTGTTGGTAAGCGGTGAGCAGCGTATGTGTTTCGTAGCGAATAAAAATTTTCAGCAAGCGTACACCGAGTTTAAAGCTCCCTTCACGGCTTTCGCGTGCCACTTTAGTGGCGGAAAGTTGCCAATCCAGCTCACACAAGCTGTCAAAATTACCTTCGTTCATTGCATCGAATGCAAGGGAAAGATACGCACCGTCGTTGTAAATCCAGTTCTGCAACAGCTGGGTTTGCACATACTCTTCGAGAGTTGCTTTAGTCGAAACAACGCCTTGCTGGACGAAGGTTTCTAAGCCATTGGAGTGGTTAAAGCCCCCAATAGGTAAAGTGGGATCGACTAAGTGAAGCAACGCACCTAAATCTGCCAAGCTTCGGTTTAATGTTGATGCCAATTGTCGTCTCCGTGATGATGATAACCGTGATGAGCGTGCGAATGGCTATGTGAATGCACGTGTCCTTGTGCCGAATTGGCACGTAAGGCTTGGCTTAAACGGCGTTCCGCTTTTTGAGGATGAAATCCCGCCGCTTGCAGCCACTCGAACATCGGTTTATCGTAAGGCAACGTGACTTCATCACCATCTAAAAAGAGCGGTGAATGTTTGTTGCCGATTTCATAACAGGCTCGAGCCATTTCAGGCAGGGTTTTCGGCGAAAGCACAATCACTTCGCTTGGCAAGATTTCGATCACAATCGCCAACTCATCACTGATAAACACCACATCATTGTGTTTTAAACGTTGCCCTTCTTTTAGCAAACGAAAGGCAACTTCGCGCCCCGTATTTGTGGTTTTACGCAAAATATTCCGTTCGCTTTCATACCACTGCAATGCCACGCGTTCAATGGTTTGATGTGTAATTTTGCCTTCAGTTTGGAGGCTAACTAAGTCGCCTAAAATAGTATCCATAATAGGCAAAATGGGGTTGAGGATTTTCATTTTTGTATTACTTATTTTCTTCGCTAATTAAGGCTGCCAAATCTCCCCTTCCCCTCTTTGCTAAAGAGGGGGGCTTTATAAATTTGCTGTCACCTGACTAATTTATATTTGCTATATTAAAGTAGAACAATGATATAAAACCTCGCTCATTCCTTCCCCCCTTTGCTAAAGAGGGGATTTTCTTTATAAATTTGCTGTCATCTGACTAATTTATATTTGCCATATCAAAGTAGAACAATGATATAAAATCTCGCCCGTTCTTTCCCCTCTTTAGCAAAGAGGGGGTGGGGAGATTTAGCAGAAGAAAATACGGAGAAATTAGATTATTTAGACCTATTTCATGACGCAAAAAATGGTTACAAAGTAGGTATTGTCTCGCTTAAAACCTCATATTTTTCATTCATCTCTGCCGCCCAAGCGGTTAAATTTGGAAATTCTTTTGCAAGATCTAATCCAATTTTTTCTGCTCTAAACAAGAACCAATCAATGACTGCAACCGCCGTTAACGTACCAATGTTTAATTCCGTGCCAAACGGTTTTAAATCTTGCTCAAGTCTTGCAAAATTTTGAAGATTACGTTCGGTTAGTTGTTGATGGCGATCTGTCCACCATTCACTTTCAGGGCGAAGCATTTTTTCAGCCATCATTGGCACGGTGTTTTCCATAATGCCATCGGCTAAATTATGCAACGCTAACGCTGCCCAGCGTGGTTTGCCGCTTTCTGGAATGAGTTTAGGTTCTACCTTGCCTTTTTGATCAAGATATTCACAAATCAGCAAACTGCCATAAAGCCAATTACCACAATTACGTTCTAACGCTGGCACTCTGCCCAGAGGATTTGCCTGATTATGCGGAGAGCTTGCATCAAATGATGAACCAATTTTAATCAGTTCTGTTTTGTCTAAGAGTTGTTGATATTTCAATGTTACCAGCACTTTACGCACATACGGGCTGGTGGTGGAGTACCAAAGTTTCATTGTAAATTCTCCTTAAAATTTGACCGCTCTTTTCTGCTTAGAACATAAAATATCGTTGTCCCAATGGCACCGTATCCACTGGTTCGCAAGTAATGAGTTCGCCATCCACTCGCACTTCATAGCGTTCTGGATCTACCGTAATTTCAGGTGTCGCGTTATTGTGAACGAGATCTTTTTTACCCACGCTACGGCAGCCTTTCACGGCAATGGTTTCTTTGTTTAAACCAAATTTTGCACGAATATCTGCTTTTTCAGCGGCTTGTGAAACAAAGAATACCGCAGTTTGTGCTGTTGCTAAACCTTGTGCACCGTACATCGGACGATAGAATACAGGTTGCGGTGTTGGAATAGAGGCATTTGGATCGCCCATTTTGGCGTAGCTAATAAAACCTTTTTTAATTACCACTTCCGGTTTTACCCCAAAGAACATCGGTTTCCATAATACGATATCTGCAATTTTGCCCACTTCTAATGAACCAATATGATCCGCAATACCGTGTGCAATCGCTGGGTTGATAGTGTATTTTGCAATATAGCGTTTAATACGGAAGTTATCGTTTCCTTCATTGCCTAACTCACCACGTTGCATTTTCATTTTATCTGCAGTTTGCCATGTACGAATAACGACTTCGCCAATACGTCCCATTGCTTGAGAGTCAGAACTCATAATCGAGAAAACGCCTATATCATGCAAAATATCTTCTGCTGCAATAGTTTCAGGACGGATACGGCTATCGGCAAAAGCTACGTCTTCCGGCACGCGTTTATCTAAGTGATGGCAAACCATCAACATATCCAAATGTTCATCAATGGTGTTTTTTGTAAACGGACGAGTCGGGTTGGTTGAAGCGGGTAATACGTTTGGATACATCGCTGCTTTAATAATATCGGGCGCATGTCCGCCGCCCGCACCTTCCGTGTGGAAGGTGTGAATCACACGTCCATCAATCGCTTTCATGGTATCTTCTAAGAAGCCACTTTCATTTAGTGTGTCGGTGTGAATCGCTACTTGAATATCCATTTCATCTGCCACTTTTAATGCAGAATCAATTACTGCAGGCGTTGCGCCCCAGTCTTCGTGGATTTTTAAACCTAATGCACCCGCTTTAATTTGTTCGCGTAGCGGATCTAGGGTTGAACAGTTACCTTTACCAAAAAAGCCTACGTTGACAGGCAAAGCTTCTGCCGCTTGGAACATACGCTCCATATACCAAGCGCCTGGCGTACAAGTGGTCGCGTGTGTGCCATCAGCTGGGCCTGTTCCTCCACCAATTAACGTGGTAACACCGCTTTCAATCGCATGTTGTGCTTGTTGCGGACAAATAAAGTGAATGTGGGTATCAATACCGCCAGCGGTTGCAATTAAATGTGCACCGTTATGCACTTCCGTGCTAGCACCGATAATCATGTTTGGCGTGACGTTATCCATAGTGTCAGGGTTACCAGCTTGTCCAATACCGACAATACGCCCATCGCGAATACCAATATCAGCTTTGATAATGCCTAATTTAGCATCAATGATCATCACATTGGTAATCACAAAATCCAATACATTCGGATTGTCGCGAGTTGCGGTGCCGCTTTGCGCCATGCCATCGCGCACACTTTTACCGCCACCAAATTTACACTCATCGCCTTTGGTCAATAAATCTTGTTCAATAGTTGCCCATAAATTGGTATCGCCTAAACGGACTTTATCGCCAACGGTTGGGCCGTAAGTTGCTACATATTGTGCTCTTGAAATTGTTAATGCCATTTTGCCCTACCTTATAATTTGCCATCAATTTGATTATGGAAGCCGTAAATAGTTTGCGATCCTCCAAAAGCCACTAACTCGACTGATTTCACTTCACCTGGTTCAAAACGTACTGCATTGCCAGATGGAACATTTAAGCGCATTCCACGCGCTAAAGTGCGGTCAAATTTAAGGGCATTATTGGTCTCAAAAAAATGGTAATGCGAGCCAACTTGAATTGGACGGTCGCCTGAATTGGTTACTTCGATTGTGACGGTTTTTCTGCCGACATTGGCAATAATATCGCCTTCAGCTAATTGGTATTCACCTGGGAGCATTTTATTTAAATCCTTCTACTTTTATCTAATCGGATTATGCACGGTAACAAGTTTTGTACCATCTGGGAAAGTCGCTTCAATCTGGACTTCATGAACCATTTCTGCCACACCTTCCATGACATCATCAACGGTTAAAAGTGTTGAGCCATATTGCATCACTTCCGCTACACTCATTCCGTCTCTTGCTGCCTCTTGTAAATGGCTCGCAATATAAGCAATGGTTTCTGGATAATTTAATTTAACGCCTCTCGCTTTACGTTTTGCTGCCAGTTCACCGGCCAAAAAGAGCATTAGCTTTTCTTGTTCTCTTGATGTTAAGTGCATATCTTCATTCCTTCATTTATTTATCGCACAAAGAGCGGCGAATTTTACGTAAAAAATCCAAATAGGAGAAACATTTTGTCAGAATTTTTTTATGAATAGCCCTTGAAAGCGAAAAAATGTTCCTTATATAAAAACCGCACTTACAAATTCTTAAGAAGGAAATTAATCATGAATATTCGTCCTTTACACGATCGTGTAATTATTAAACGTGAAGAAGTCGAAACCCGTTCAGCTGGCGGTATCGTATTAACCGGTTCAGCAGCGACCAAATCAACCCGTGCTAAAGTATTAGCGGTGGGTAAAGGTCGTATTTTAGAAAATGGCACCGTTCAACCATTAGATGTAAAAGTTGGCGATACCGTAATTTTCAACGACGGTTACGGCGTGAAAAGCGAAAAAATCGATGGTGAAGAAGTATTAATCATTTCTGAAAACGACATCTTAGCAATTGTAGAATAATTAGATAAGGGAAAAGAAAATGGCAGCAAAAGACGTAAAATTTGGTAATGACGCACGCGTAAAAATGCTTAAAGGCGTGAATGTATTAGCCGACGCAGTAAAAGTAACCCTTGGCCCGAAAGGTCGTAATGTAATTTTAGATAAATCATTTGGCGCACCAACTATCACTAAAGACGGTGTATCTGTTGCTCGTGAAATCGAATTAGAAGATAAATTCGAAAACATGGGTGCACAAATGGTGAAAGAAGTAGCATCTAAAGCAAATGACGCTGCAGGTGATGGTACAACCACGGCAACTGTACTTGCGCAAGCTATCGTAAATGAAGGCTTGAAAGCAGTAGCGGCAGGCATGAATCCAATGGATTTAAAACGTGGTATCGATAAAGCAGTAAGTGCGGTTGTTTCTGAGCTTAAAAATTTATCTAAACCTTGTGAAACAGCGAAAGAAATTGAACAAGTAGGTACCATTTCTGCAAACTCTGACAGCATTGTGGGTCAATTAATCTCACAAGCGATGGAAAAAGTGGGTAAAGAAGGCGTGATTACCGTTGAAGATGGTACAGGTCTTGAAGATGAATTAGATGTGGTTGAAGGGATGCAATTTGACCGTGGTTACCTTTCTCCATACTTCATCAACAAACCAGAAACTGCAACGGTTGAATTAGATAATCCATATCTTCTTCTTGTTGATAAAAAAATCTCTAATATCCGTGAATTACTTCCAGTGTTAGAAGGTGTTGCGAAAGCAGGTAAACCGTTATTAATCATCGCTGAAGATGTGGAAGGTGAAGCGCTTGCAACCTTAGTGGTGAACACTATGCGCGGTATCGTGAAAGTTGCAGCCGTGAAAGCGCCTGGTTTTGGTGATCGTCGTAAAGCGATGTTACAAGATATTGCGATCTTAACTGCGGGTACTGTGATTTCTGAAGAAATCGGTATGGAGCTTGAAAAAGCGACATTAGAAGATTTAGGTCAAGCAAAACGTGTTGTTATCAATAAAGATAACACAACCATTATTGATGGTATTGGTGATGAATCTCAAATCAAAGGTCGTGTGGCTCAAATTCGCCAACAAATTGAAGAATCAACTTCTGACTACGATAAAGAAAAACTTCAAGAACGCGTGGCTAAATTAGCTGGCGGAGTGGCAGTAATCAAAGTCGGCGCAGCAACTGAAGTTGAAATGAAAGAGAAAAAAGACCGTGTGGATGATGCATTACATGCAACTCGTGCAGCGGTTGAAGAAGGTATCGTTGCAGGTGGTGGTGTTGCATTAGTTCGCGCAGCAGCGAAAGTTGCAGCAAGTCTAAAAGGTGACAACGAAGAACAAAATGTGGGTATCAAACTTGCATTACGTGCGATGGAAGCACCTTTACGTCAAATCGTTACTAACGCAGGTGAAGAAGCATCTGTTGTGGCAAGTGCGGTTAAAAATGGCGAAGGAAACTTTGGTTATAACGCAGGTACAGAACAATACGGCGATATGATCGAAATGGGTATCTTAGATCCAACTAAAGTAACTCGTTCTGCATTGCAATTTGCGGCATCTGTAGCAGGCTTAATGATTACCACTGAATGTATGGTAACTGAGCTTCCAAAAGATGAAAAAGCTGACCTAGGCGCAGGCATGGGCGGTATGGGTGGCATGGGCGGAATGATGTAATTCGCTCATCATCAGATAAAAGTGCGGTCGTTTTTCCACAAGGAAAAGCGATCGCTTTTTTATTTACAAAGGTTTACACTAATTTCAAATTTACTCAGGAAATCTATTATGCTCATTTCTCATTCTGACCTTAACCAACAACTTAAATCTGCTGGAATCGGCTTTAATGCAACAGAACTACACGGTTTTTTAAGCGGTTTACTTTGTGGCGGATTAAAAGATCAAAGTTGGCTACCGCTCTTATATCAATTCAGCAATGATAATCACGCTTACCCAACAGCATTAGTTCAACCCGTTACAGAACTTTATGAACAAATTAGTCAAACCTTATCAGATGTTGAAGGATTTACCTTTGAACTTGGTTTAACCGAAGATGAAAATGTCTTTGCGCAAGCGGATAGCTTATCTGACTGGGCAAACCAATTCTTACTTGGTCTTGGCTTAGCTCAACCTGAATTAGCAAAAGAAAAAGGCGAGATTGGCGAAGCCGTAGATGATTTACAAGATATTTGCCAACTTGGTTATGATGAAGACGATAACGAAGAAGAACTAGTGGAAGCACTAGAAGAAATCATTGAATATGTTCGCACCATTGCTATGTTATTCTATTCTCATTTCAACGAAGGAGAAATTGAGAGCAAACCTGTATTACATTAAGGAGATCTCGAATGGAATTGGCTTATATGGCTGAATTGCCTAAAGAAGAATTTGAGGAACGTCGCACACGAGTATTCACTCAAATGCAACCTAATTCAGCATTATTGCTTTTTTCTGAAATCGAAAAACGCCGTAATAATGATTGTACCTATCCTTTCCGTCAAGATAGCTATTTTTGGTATTTAACGGGCTTTAATGAACCTAATGCAGCGTTGTTATTACTGAAAACAGAACAAGCAGAAAAAGCTATTATTTTTCTTCGTCCACGCGATCCGTTACTTGAAACGTGGAATGGTCGCCGATTAGGTGTTGAGCGAGCACCACAACAACTTAATGTAAATGAAGCCTATTCTATTGAAGAATTCGTTACCGTACTCCCCAAAATACTGAAAAATTTGACCGCACTTTACTATGTGCCAGAAATTCATACTTGGGGTGATAAATTAGTGACAGAAAGTGCGGTGAATTTTAACGAGATTTTAGATTGGCGACCAATGCTCAGCGAAATGCGCCTTATAAAATCGCCTAATGAAATCCGCTTAATGCAACAAGCAGGACAAATTACGGCACTTGGGCATATTAAAGCAATGCAAACGACACGTCCAAATCGCTTTGAATATGAAATTGAAAGCGATATTTTGCATGAATTTAATCGTCATTGCGCCAGATTTCCTTCTTACAATTCCATTGTTGCTGGGGGAAACAACGCCTGTATTTTGCACTACACAGAAAATGATCGCCCATTAAATGATGGGGATTTGGTGCTTATAGACGCCGGCTGTGAGTTTGCCATGTATGCAGGCGATATTACCCGCACTTTTCCTGTAAATGGAAAATTTAGCCAGCCTCAACGTGAAATTTACGAGTTAGTTTTAAAAGCACAAAAACGTGCGATTGAATTACTTGTACCAGGCAATTCCATTAAGCAAGCCAATGATGAAGTCATTCGTATTAAAACCCAAGGATTAGTGGATTTAGGTATCTTAAACGGTGATGTCGATACACTCATTGAACAACAAGCTTATCGCCAATTTTATATGCATGGATTAGGACACTGGCTAGGTTTAGATGTACATGATGTGGGTAGCTATGGTCAGGATAAACAGCGGATACTCGAAATCGGCATGGTGATTACCGTTGAACCTGGTATTTATATTTCAAAAGATGCTGATGTGCCAGAGCAATACAAAGGCATTGGCGTGCGTATTGAGGACAATTTACTCATGACTGAATATGGTAATAAAATCCTAACCGTAGCTGCCCCTAAAGAAATTGCAGACATTGAAAATTTAATGAATTTTGAATAAAAATGTTTAAATTGTGATCTAGTACACAGTTTTTTATTGCTCAAAATGTTAGCATTAGAACCAGTTAAAAAACCGAACCAATCAGTTAAGGAGTCGATTATGTACAAACACGTTTTAGTGGCAGTAGATCTTTCTGAAGAGAGTCCTGTTTTACTTAAAAAAGCGGTTGGGGTTGCAAAACGTCACGAAGCAAAACTTTCTATCATCCACGTTGATGTGAACTTCTCGGATCTTTACACTGGATTGATTGATGTGAATATGTCTTCAATGCAAGACAGAATTTCCACGGAAACACAAAAAGCCTTGTTAGATTTAGCTGAAAGTGCGGATTATCCAATTTCAGAAAAATTGAGTGGCAGTGGTGATTTAGGACAAGTTCTAAGTGATGCCATCGAACAATATGATGTAGATTTATTAGTGACGGGACATCACCAAGACTTTTGGAGTAAGTTAATGTCTTCAACACGTCAAGTGATGAATACGATTAAAATTGATATGTTGGTTGTTCCGCTTAGAGATGAATAATTAACAAGAAATTGTTTTTTGAATAATCTGAAATAACTTAAATTTTAACCGCACTTCTCAAATAGCGTCGTGGAGTGCGGTTTTATTTTTGGGTTTTGGCAAAAAGCCTTTTTATAAATTTCAAAAATATGCAAAAATAGAGCGATTTAGTTTTTATTTTTATTATGGGTAACAAGGATTCTTTTTAATGAAAACAACAGCAGAAATAAGACAATCATTCCTTGATTTTTTCCATAGCAAAGGTCACCAAGTAGTTGAGAGTAGCTCACTTGTGCCGGAAAATGATCCGACTTTGCTTTTCACGAACGCTGGGATGAACCAATTTAAGGATGTATTCCTTGGAATGGATAAACGCCCTTATTCTAGAGCCACCACAGCGCAACGTTGCGTACGTGCTGGTGGTAAACATAACGACTTAGAAAATGTTGGTTATACCGCGCGTCATCATACTTTCTTTGAAATGCTCGGTAACTTCAGTTTTGGTGATTACTTTAAACACGATGCGATTAATTTTGCTTGGGAATATTTAACTTCCCCACAATGGCTTGGTTTACCTAAAGAAAAACTATGGGTAACCGTGTATGAAACGGATGACGAAGCCTACAACATCTGGAATAAAGAGGTCGGTGTACCTGCTGAACGCATTATTCGCATTGGTGACAATAAAGGCGCACCTTACGCATCAGACAACTTCTGGGCAATGGGCGATACAGGTCCTTGTGGTCCTTGTACTGAAATTTTCTACGATCACGGTGATCATATTTGGGGCGGACCTCCAGGCTCACCAGAAGAAGATGGCGACCGTTATATCGAAATCTGGAACGTTGTGTTCATGCAATTCAACCGTTTAGCTGATGGCACAATGGAAAAATTACCACGCCCATCAGTTGACACAGGTATGGGCTTAGAGCGTATTTCTGCTGTATTGCAACATGTGAACTCAAACTACGAGATTGATATTTTCAAAACATTAATCGCAAAGACGGCTGAAGTTGTTGGCACAACAGATTTAAGTAATAAATCATTACGTGTTATTGCTGACCATATTCGTTCTTGTGCATATTTAATCGCAGATGGCGTTATTCCATCAAACGAAGGCCGTGGTTATGTCTTGCGTCGTATTATTCGCCGCGCAGTTCGTCACGGTCACTTATTAGGTGCCAAAGAAGCCTTTTTCTATAAACTCGTACCAACTCTAATTGAAGTAATGGCTGAAGCGGGCAAAGACGTAAAAGCAAAACAAGCAAATGTTGAAAAACTATTACGTTTAGAAGAAGAACAATTTGCTCGCACTCTAGAACGTGGTTTGAGCTTATTAGATGAAGCCCTTGCTCAAGTGAAAGATGGCATTCTTTCAGGTGAAGTTGCATTCAAACTTTATGACACCTATGGTTTCCCATTGGATTTAACGGCTGATGTATGTCGTGAGCGCAATATCACTATTGATGAACAAGCCTTTGACCGTGAAATGGAAGTGCAACGTACTCGTGCTCAAGCCGCAAGTCAGTTTGGTGTGGACTACAACAGCATTATTCGTGTAGATGGTGAAACCAAGTTTGAAGGCTATACTGAAGTCGAATCTCAAGCAAAAATCACCGCACTTTTCTATGATGGTAAATCAGTGGAAAGTATCGAAGCAGGTCAAAGTGCAGTCGTTATTCTAGAAAATACACCGTTTTACGCAGAATCAGGCGGTCAGATTGGCGATAGCGGATATTTAAACGCGCAAGGCGTGACCTTTAATGTTAAAGATACCCAAAAATATGGGCAAGTATTTGGACACATTGGAGAATTAACGCAAGGAAGTTTGAAAGTTGGGCAAACAGTGAATGCTATTGTGGATGCGGAACGTCGCCACAGTACATCACTTAATCACTCAGCAACACACTTATTGCACGCGGCTTTACGTCAAGTTTTAGGTCAACATGTTGTGCAAAAAGGATCACTTGTTTCAGATAAAGCCTTGCGTTTTGACTTTGCACAGCCAGAAGCAATTACAAAAGAACAATTAACTCAAATTGAAACACTAGTAAACCAAAAAATCCGTGCTAACTTCCCTGTTCAAACGGATATTATGGACATTGATTCAGCAAAAGCTAAAGGGGCAATGGCACTCTTTGGCGAGAAATATGGTGATAACGTTCGCGTATTGACCATGGGCGACTTCTCAATTGAGCTTTGTGGTGGTATTCACGCAAAACGCACTGGGGATATCGGTCTATTTAAAATTATTACTGAAAGTGCAGTGGCTGCAGGCGTTCGTCGTATTGAAGCTGTAACTGGTGAAAATGCGATTGAATGGTTACATAATCAACAACGCATTCTGCTCCAAAGCGCAGACTTATTCAAATCAGATGTAAATACCTTAGTAGAAAAAATCCAACAACTTCAAGACAAAGCGAAGAAAGTGGAAAAAGAATTGCAAGGTCTAAAAGAAAAAGCCGCAATGCAGGCGGGTTCTGATTTTGTGAAAAGTGCGGTGAAAATCAACGGTGTTTCTGTTATCGCACAACAATTAGATGGCATAGAAACAAAGTCATTACGTGTGATGGTCGATGATTTAAAAAATCAACTCGGCTCAGGCGTAATCGCATTCGCATCGATCTTAGATGAAAAAGTCAACCTTGTCGTTGGTGTAACAAACGATTTAACTACCAAAGTAAAAGCTGGAGAGCTCGTTAATTTAATGGCTCAACAGGTCGGGGGTAAAGGCGGTGGTCGTCCGGATATGGCAATGGCAGGAGGCTCCCAACCAGAAAATGTAGCACAAGCAGTTAAAGTGGCGCAGGACTGGTTAAACAAAAATCTGTAGTACAAGCCGGTTGGTGGGATGCCAACCTTCCTTGATTGATAGGGATATCTAATAAATGCAAACTAAGGAGATAAAAGATGTTAATCTTGACTCGTAAAGTTGGCGAAAGTGTACTTATTGGAAATGATATTTCTATCACGATTTTGAGTGTACGTGGAAACCAAGTTAAACTCGGTGTAGAAGCGCCTAAAGAAGTATCCGTTCACCGAGAAGAAATTTACCAACGAATTAAACAGATGAAAGATGAACAATTAGACGGTTCATCATAATCGTAAATAATGGATTTAATATTATGAAAGCAATTATTCCTGTAGCAGGGTTAGGGACCCGTATGTTACCTGCAACAAAAGCAATTCCAAAAGAAATGCTTACATTAGTTGATAAACCATTAATTCAGTATGTTGTAAATGAATGTGTTGCAGCTGGCATAAAAGAAATTGTACTTGTCACGCATTCATCAAAAAATGCTATCGAAAACCATTTTGATACCTCTTTTGAACTAGAAACGATGCTAGAAAAACGAGTTAAACGTCAACTTCTAGAAGAAGTGCGTTCTATCTGTCCAAAAGATGTAACGATTATGCACGTTCGCCAAGGTAATGCTAAGGGCTTAGGTCATGCTGTTCTTTGTGGTCGTCCAGTAGTTGGTAATGAGCCTTTTGCTGTAGTATTACCCGATGTATTATTGGCTGATTTTAGCGCAAATCAGAAAAAAGAAAATCTTTCTGCAATGATTAAACGTTTTAAAGAAACAGGAGCTAGTCAGATAATGGTTGCACCGGTACCACAAGAAAATGTGAGTAGCTATGGTGTTGCAGACTGTGGCGGTGTAGCTCTTAATGGTGGTGAAAGTGCAAAAATTAATAACATTGTTGAAAAACCAGCCGTTGAAGAGGCACCATCGAACCTTGCTGTAGTGGGTCGTTATGTATTCTCTGCTGAAATCTGGGATTTATTGGAAAAAACTCCGGTAGGTGTTGGTGATGAAATCCAATTGACCGATGCTATTGATATGCTCATTGAAAAAGAAACTGTCGAAGCATTCCATATGACAGGTGAAACATTCGACTGTGGTGATAAAATTGGCTATATGGAAGCTTTCGTAGAATACGGTATTCGTCATGAAAAATTAGGTAAAGAATTCAAAACCTTTATCAAAAATTTAGCAAAAACGCTATAAATAGCACTAATACAGATAAAATGGACAAAATGAAAGATTTTGTCCATTTTTGTTTTATTATTAATATAGAATGTTGATTTATGCATAAATATGCACAATAATAGAATAATTAATTAAAATAAAAAGGAAAGATTATGGCACTTTGGGGGGGGCGTTTTACGCAGGCAGCGGATAAACGTTTTAAAGATTTTAATGACTCGTTACGTTTTGATTATCGTTTGGTAGAACAGGATATTCAAGGCTCGATTGGTTGGTCCAAAGCCTTGGTGAAAGTCAATGTATTAACTATCGAAGAACAGCATCAACTTGAGCAAGCACTCAATGAATTACTTATTGAAGTGCGGTCAAATCCGCAAGCAATTTTACAAGATGATGCTGAAGATATTCATAGTTGGGTTGAAAGTAAGCTAATCGATAAAGTAGGCAACCTTGGTAAAAAATTACATACTGGCCGTAGCCGCAACGATCAAGTGGCAGTAGATATAAAACTATGGTGCAAACAACGTGTGGTTGAATTACAAGAATCAGTACGTAATTTGCAACGCCACTTAGTTCAAACCGCAGAAAACACACAACAAGCAGTAATGCCTGGCTATACCCATTTACAACGAGCTCAACCAATCACTTTTGCTCATTGGTGTATGGCATATGTGGAAATGTTCGACCGCGACTATTCACGTTTAACAGATGCGTATAATCGTATGAATACCTGTCCACTTGGTAGTGGTGCGCTGGCTGGTACGGCTTATGCCGTAGATCGTGATTCACTTGCGCACGATCTTGGTTTTGTTTTCGCAACTAGAAATAGCTTAGATAGCGTCTCTGATCGCGATCATATTGTAGAGTTGCTTTACATCGCATCCCTCAGTATGGCGCATCTTTCCCGCTTTGCTGAAGATATGATTATCTTTAATAGCGGAGAGGCAAATTTCGTCGAGCTATCTGATCGCGTGACTTCGGGATCATCATTAATGCCACAAAAGAAAAATCCTGATGCATGTGAGTTAATTCGGGGTAAAGTAGGCAGAGTGATTGGCTCATTAACAGGCATGCTAGTCACCTTAAAAGGCTTGCCACTTGCGTATAATAAAGATATGCAAGAAGACAAAGAAGGTATTTTTGATGCCTTAGATACTTGGCAAAACTGTGTGGATATGGCAACGTTCGTATTAGATGAATTGAAAGTAAATGTTGAACGTACTCGAGAAGCTGCGTTAAAAGGCTATTCAAACGCAACTGAATTAGCGGATTATTTAGTTTCTAAGGGTGTACCTTTCCGAGATTCTCATCATATTGTGGGTGAAACGGTTGTTTATGCGATTGATAAAGGGAAGGGATTAGAAGATCTCAGTATTCCTGAATTCCGCCAATTTAGTGAAGTAGTGGGAGATGATGTTTACGAGATTCTTTCGCTCCAATCTTGCTTAGACAAACGTTGTGCAAAAGGTGGGGTATCTCCATTGCGTGTTGCCGAAGCTATTGCAGAAGCGAAAATACGTTTAGCTTAATTATAACGTTAAAGTGCGGTCAGAAATTATTTTATATTTCTGACCGTTTTTGAGTGCCTATAAATATTAATTTTCTAATTTATTTTTTAAGATATTAAGTGCGCGTGCTCTATGTGAGATTCTTTTTTTCTCGATTGTATCCAGTTCACCGAACGTGCAATTTTTTTCTGGGCTGAAAAATAAACTATCGTAACCAAAACCATTTTTACCTTTTTCTTCAAACTCAATGAGACCATGGCATTCACCTTCAGCGATGATTGGTGACGGATCATTTGGGTGTTTTAGATAAACGATACAGCTCACAAATTTTGCTTGTCGATTTTCTTTTGTGACATGAGAGAGTTCGGTTAATAATTTTTTGCGATTCTTTTCATCGTTACTATCCTCTCCAGCGTATCGCGCAGAATATAACCCTGGAGCCCCATTGAGCGCATAAACAACTAAACCAGAATCATCTGCTATAGCGGGTAACCCCGATTTTTCTGACGCATAGCGTGCTTTTAATAGTGCATTTTCTACAAAGGTTAAGCCTGTTTCTTCGGGGCTATTAATGCCTAAATCGCTTTGTGCGATCACTTCAAATCCAAGATTAGCTAATACATCAGACATTTCCTTCACTTTACCTTGGTTACCTGTAGCAAGTACGATTTTTTGTTTCATGGCTTATCCTTTATTCTTGAGGTTGATTATAGGCTTCGATTAAATCTGCCCAATTTTGTTTTGTAAATTGAATCTTCATTCTTTTAATTTCTTTTGTAAAAGAGCGGTGTAATCGATTCAAGTTATCTGTTTTCCAACTATCTCCCGATCTTATAGTGCACTTATCGAAATCTAATAACCAACATTGTTTTCTATTTTTTATTTGTTGAACTAGAATGTTATGTACATTTAAATCTGTATGGCAAACCTGCTGATCATGTAATTGACGAATTAATTTTCCTATTTGAGTCCAGATTTCTTTTGGTAAAGGGGTTGCCTGTAATAGTAGGGATAAATCCTGAGCATTTTCAATTTTTTCTGTCAAAATATCCGCTTGATAGCAGATCCCAAATTTTCCCTTTTGAACTCGTGCAGCAATAGGTTTAGGAACCGGGAGCCCTGATTCATATAAGCGTTGTAGTAAATAAAATTCAGCAAAACTACGGGTCTTCTTGAGAGAGGAGAAATAATAACGATCTTTGTTGAATTTTCCCCATAATCCACCGCGATAATAATGTCTCAGTGCGCAGTTTACGCCTAGATAATCTTCTGTTTGTAGAAAATAAGTTGTGCCTCGGCCTTTTGCAGTCCCAATAATTCTTTTTTGAGTTTGCCAGAATTTAGGTTTAAAGAAGTTACTTTTATCGTTAAAAGTGCGGTCAAAACTGAAGATAAAATATTCATTACCCTGTTGGAATGAGTGCATATTAGTGGAATTGGATGATAGAAAATGTCCTTATTCTACTTTAAAATACATCCAAATTAAATGAGAAAGGATTGCAAATGTCACTTTTCACTCGTGCTCCCAAATCACTTTGTATTCTCCGCCTTTCTGCTGTAGGAGATGTTTGTCATGCCCTTGCTGTCATACAACATATTCAGGCTTATTATCCTCAAACCCAAATTACTTGGGTTGTAGGTAAAACAGAATTCGGTTTATTAGAGGGGATTCCTAATATTACTCTGATTCCTTATGATAAGAAAACCGGTTGGAAAGGTCTTTTCTCATTATGGAAAACGTTAAAGAATCAACACTTTGATGCCTTGTTAAATATGCAAACTGCATTTCGTGCTTCTATTATTTCCTTAGGAATTAAAGCTAAATATAAAATTGGGTTTGGTAAAAAACGATCACGAGAGGGACAATGGCTATTTGTTAATCGTCAAGTAAATGATCCTGATTCACCTCATGTCTTAGACGGTTTTATGGCTTTTGCAGAATATATTGGTGTGCCAAAAGCTAAATTAACCTGGAAACTTGAAATCTCTCCCCAGGAAAGTGAATATGCATATCAATTTATCGATCCTTCACGTAAAAATTTACTGATCTCTCCTTGCTCTAGTAAAGTAGAAAAAGATTGGCTCATTGAACGTTATGCTGAGGTTGCAAATCTTGCAAATAAACGTAATATTCATGTTATTTTTTGTAGTTCCCCCTCAAAGCGTGAATTAGAAATGGTTGAAAAAATCATAGCACTTTGTGACTTTAAACCAACTAATGCCTCAGGTAAAACTAACTTGAAGCAACTTGCTGCCTTAATTTCTCAAGTAGATTTAGTTTTATCGCCTGATTCTGGCCCAGCACATATTGCAACGGCTCAAAATACGCCTGTTATTGGTTTATATGCTTATCACAACCCATTACGTACGGGCCCTTATCATAATTTGTCTAATGTCGTCTCTGTTTATGAAGAGAATGCACAAAAAGAATTTGGAAAACCATCCTATCTATTACCTTGGGTAACAAAACTAAAAGGAAAAGATTTAATGGCTCAGATCCAAGTGGACTCTGTAATTAAAGAAATGAATAAGTTAGGGCTTTAAATTCAAGGATAAAAAAGCCCTTTCAAAAGCTGAAAGGGCAAAAATATTTGGAGTCATACTATGAGTTGTTGAATTAACAAATCAGGTATGTGGTGTATTATAATAATAAAATACAAAAATGCAACATTTTTTTAACAAATAATTTTTTATCATTTAATTATGTGGATTTCTTGTATTGCTATTGACTAAATTACGCATTAATAAGGCGTAGTCTAAGTTGATATCTTGTGGTACGTCTAAGAACACAAAATGCCCATCACCTAGTGCTGCATCAACTGCTTCATTTTTACGATTTAGCATTTTTTCAATTTTGAAATTGATATTCCCCTGAGGGGTCATCATTTCTACATCATCACCAAGTAGGAATTTGTTCTTCACAGCCACTTCAGCCATACCTTGTTCGTTACGTTTACCAGTAAATTCACCGACAAACTGTTGACGATCAGAAATAGAATAACCGTATTCGTAATTTTGGTATTCATCGTGCGTATGACGACGTAAGAAACCTTCGGTATAACCACGATGAGCAAGGGATTCCAAGGTATCCATTAAGCTTTCATCAAATGGTTTTCCTGCTGCCGCATCATCAATGGCTTTGCGGTAAACTTGTGCGGTTCTTGCGCAATAATAGAATGATTTAGTACGACCTTCGATTTTTAAAGAATGCACACCAAGTGCGGTCAATTTTTCCACGTGTTGTACGGCACGCAGATCTTTTGAGTTCATAAAGTAGGTGCCGTGCTCATCTTCAAAAGCGGTCATTTGCTCATCTGGCTTTTGTGATTCGGTGTAAAGGAAGACTTTATCCGTTACTGCACCTTCACCCAAGGTTGGTGCCACATTTTTCACTTCGATTTGTTGAGCAGGATCGATTTTAGGCACGATGTTGCCTACTTCATCCGTCGTGCCTTCTTCCATTTTGTATTCCCAACGGCAAGCATTGGTGCAAGTGCCTTGGTTTGGGTCGCGTTTGTTGATATAGCCAGAAAGCAAGCAGCGGCCAGAATACGCCATACATAACGCACCGTGTACGAAAATTTCGAGTTCGATATCGGGCACGTGTTGGCGAATTTCTGCTATCTCTTCAATGGATAATTCGCGCGATAAAATCACACGGGTTAACCCCATTTGTTTCCAGAATTTTACCGTTGCCCAGTTTACCGCATTCGCTTGTACAGAAAGGTGAATATCAATATCCGGGAAGTTTTCACGCACCAACATGATTAAGCCTGGGTCAGACATAATTAAGGCATCAGGGCCCATGTCGATCACAGGTTGTAAATCTTTGATAAAGGTTTTGAGTTTGGAGTTATGCGGTGCAATGTTCACCACTACATAGAATTTTTTGCCAAGTGCATGGGCTTCATCGATCCCGATTTTTAAATTGGCATGATTAAATTCATTGTTGCGTACACGTAAGCTATAACGTGGTTGGCCTGCATAAACAGCATCTGCCCCATAGGCAAAAGCATAGCGCATATTTTTGAGAGAGCCAGCAGGGGAAAGTAATTCTGGTTTGAATTGGGTTGTCATAATATTCTCTTTTGTCTGATTTCAGGTCAGGAATTTACACGAGGTAAATCATTAAAAGATAAAACTAGGGATTTTAGACATGTTAAGGAATATTCCGCACTTCTCGATATCAAAAAGTGCGGTTAATTTTAGCTTAGAATTTTATTTAACTCTTGGCTAACTTCTTCCACTTTTTGTGTACCATCTAAACGGAAATATTGAGTATTCCCCGCTTTCGCTTCGGCTTGGTAATAATCAATTAATGGGCTGGTTTGTTTATGATATACGGCTAAACGATCTAATACAGTTTCAGGTTTATCATCTGCACGAATAATTAAATCTTCACCTGTTACATCATCTTTACCTTCCACTTTTGGTGGGTTGTAAACGATGTGGTAAGAACGACCAGATGCTTGGTGTACACGGCGACCGCTCATACGTTCAACAATCACTTCGTCTGGTACATCAAATTCTAAAACAAAGTCAATTTTAACGCCTGAATCTTTCAATGCATCCGCTTGAGGAATGGTACGAGGGAAACCATCCAACAAGAAACCATTTGCGCAGTCAGGTTGTGCAATACGATCTTTTACAAGGGCAACGGTTAATTCATCCGGTACTAATTTACCTTCATCCATTAATGCTTTAGCTTGTTTTCCAAGTTCAGTCCCTGCTTTAATTGCAGCACGGAACATATCGCCAGTTGAAATTTGTGGGATACCAAATTTATTCATAATAAATTGTGCTTGAGTGCCTTTACCTGCGCCCGGTGCACCTAAAAGAATAATTTTCATAAAAATCTCCATTAATAAAAAACGTGATTAAGATACTGATAAAGCATAGTGCGGTCAAATTTTTTATAATTTTTACCGCACTTTTATAGTGAATTGGCCGTATTATTTTCTTGATTCCAAGGCGCTACCCAAAATAAACAAAGCATGCCAGGAATCGCTAAAAATAAACAAAACCAAAAATACTGATAATACCCCACGGCTCCCACAACATAACCAGAAAGCATACCTAACACTTTACTTGGCAAAGCTGAAAGGCTCGTAAAAAGTGCAAGCTGTGTTGCGGTATAAAGAGGATTACTCTCACGCGCCATAAAAGCCACAAAAGCTGCGGTGCCAAGTCCAACGCCGATATATTCGGCTGCAATCACAACACCCAGTTTCCATAACTCGGCAGATGTAATAACATCAAAATGTCCGAAAGCAGCCAACCAAATAAACCCACCGATTGTTACCATCTGTACCAACCCAAATAGCCACAATGCACGGTTAATACCCAGTTTTAGCATGATCACACCACCAGCAAGCCCAGATAAAATGCTTGACCAAAGTGCGGTACTTTTTACAACAATGGCTATATCCTCTTTGCTAAATCCCATATCATAAATAAATTTGGTTTGTAACGTTGTGGCAAAAGAATCCCCGAACTTATATAAAAACAAAAACAGTAAAAAACCGATAGCCTGAATAATGCCCTTACGCTGAAAAAATTCTTGTAATGGAATCCAAAATGCTTGATAGAAAGGCTGATTAGTTTGCTGCATGTCTATTTTGGGCTCTTTTGCTAAAAATAACGTCATGAAGATGCCTGCTAACATACAAAGTGCGGTCCATAAAAATACCGTTTCCCAAGGATAAATCGCCGCCAAATAGAGCGATAGTCCACCTGGAATTAATCCCGCAATTCGATAAGCATTAATATGAATAGTGTTTCCCAAACCTAATTCATGATCACTCAAAATTTCACGACGATACGCATCCAACACGATATCTTGTGTGGCTGAAAAAAAAGCGATAAGCAAAGCAATATTTGCCACCGTGCTCAGTTGTGTGAGCGGATCAAAAAGGCTAATTATGTAAAGTAAAATCAATAATACCACTTGTGAAAGCAGCATCCAGCTACGACGACGCCCTAAAAAACTCGGGAAATAACGATCCAATAATGGTGCCCACAAAAATTTCAATCCATAAGGCAACATCACACCGGTTACCGCACCAATAAGCTCAATTGAAAGATGTTTATCTGTCAGCCAAACAGGCAACATTTGCAATAACACAAATAATGGCAAACCAGAATTAAAACCTGTGAATACGCAAATCAACATTTTGCGCGTAAAAATTTGGGAAGAAAGGGAATTTGACATAAAGTGCGGTTAATTTTGGTTGTATTTTAGAAACTTCGCCTTTCAATTAGGATAAGTGTAAAACTTAGGGGGATTTTTAATCGCATCCCCCAATGTTTAGCGTTCTTCTTCCTAAAAAAGAAAAACAAATATTAGAGAATATTAATCTCGATACCCTTTTGGATTATTTTTCTGCCAGTTCCACGTATCTTGCATCATTTTTTCAAGACCACGTTCTGCCACCCAACCAAGTTCTTTTGCAGCTAAACTAGGATCAGAATAGCATGTCGCAATATCACCCGGGCGGCGTTCTACAAGTTTATATGCAATTGTAATGTCGTTGGCTTTTTCAAAGGCTTTTACCATATCTAATACGGAATAACCATGGCCTGTACCAAGGTTATAAATATGTAAACCTGCATCATTTTCATGACGTTGAAGCGCTTTTAAATGCCCTACTGCTAAATCCACTACATGAATATAATCACGCACGCCTGTTCCATCATGAGTGTCGTAATCACTACCAAATACAGAAAGTTGTGCTAATTTACCGATGGCAACTTGGCTAATATAAGGCAACAAATTATTTGGAATACCATTTGGATCTTCACCAATTAAACCACTTTCATGCGCCCCAACTGGATTAAAATAACGCAAGATAGTCATGCTAAATTTTGGTTCTGCTTTTACTGTATCGCGTAAAATCTGTTCAACCATATATTTAGATGTACCATAAGGATTAGTTGTACCGCCGACCTCACAATCTTCTGTAATTGGAATAATTTTTGGATCACCGTAAACCGTTGCAGATGAGCTAAATACGAAGTTCCAAACACCTGCTTTTTTCATTTCTTGAATTAATACAAGGGTGCCAGCGACATTGTTCATATAATATTCTGTCGGCTTTTGAACACTTTCCCCTACGGCTTTTAACCCTGCAAAATGAATAACAGAGTTAATCTCATTTTCTGCAAAGATTTTTTGTAACAAAGCACGATCTAAAATATCACCTTCATAAAACTTTGCTTCTTTGCCTGTAATTTGTTTTACACGCTCAAGGGATTTTGGCGATGAATTGCAAAGATTATCTAATACCACCACCTCTTTGCCAGCATTTAATAATTCTACAACTGTGTGAGAACCGATATAACCGGCGCCACCTGTCACTAAAATGGCCATAATGATTTCCTTATTAATTATTGAGACTAAAAAATTATATCACTATTTTGTGTGATAAGAACGATGTCTTGTATGTCCTTGCTGTGGTACTGCACGTTTTAACCGATATGGTTTCGGCAGTTCAAGCAAGGCTTCTGTTTCATATTGGCTCACTGGGATAGAATGGCCAATATATTCTTCAATAGCGGGTAAATTCATCGCATATTCTTCGCAAGCGAAACTAATAGAAACACCACTGTCCCCTGCTCGTCCAGTACGACCGATTCGGTGAACATAATCCTCTCGATCATCGGGTAAATCATAATTGAAAACATGAGTCACATCAGAAATATGCAAGCCACGAGCGGCCACATCTGTTGCCACTAAAATATCTAAATCACCATCAGTAAATTGTTTTAATAACGATAAACGTTTTTTCTGTGCTACATCGCCAGTCAATAAACCAACACGATGCCCATCAGCCGCCAAATAACCCCAAATTTCTTCACAACGATGTTTCGTATTCGCAAACACAATACAGCGCTCAGGCCATTCATCTTCCATTAAGGTTAAGAGAAGTGCCATTTTATCCTGATTAGATGGATAAAAAAGCTCTTCTTTAATTCGATGTCCTGTTTTTTGTTCTGGTTCAATTTCAATATATTCAGGATCATTCATATCTTCAAATGCTAATTCACGCACTTTATAAGAAAGCGTCGCTGAAAATAACATCGTTAAACGAGCTTGCGGAGCGGGGCATTTACGCAATAAATAACGAATATCACGGATAAATCCAAGATCGAACATTCGATCCGCTTCATCTAGCACAACAACTTGGATTTCATCTAAACAAATCACGCCTTGTTTCACATAATCAATGACTCGTCCCGTCGTGCCAATCAAAATATCTACGCCACGCTCAATCGCCTGTAGTTGTTTATCATAACCATCGCCACCATAGGCAAGTGCGGTCTTTAATCCACTTGCTTTTGCAAGAAATTCTGCGTCATTACTAATCTGCACTGCTAATTCTCGAGTAGGCGCTAAAATCAAAGCTCTTGGGTGAGGATATTCAAGATTAGGATCTTGCTGAGTTAAAAGATGGTGAAAAGTAGCCGTTAAAAAAGCCATTGTCTTGCCTGTACCAGTTTGAGCTTGTCCTGCGACATCTCGTCCATTTAAACTGATAGGCAAAGATAAAGCCTGAATTGGGGTACAAAAATCAAAGCCTTTTTTTGCCAAAGCATCTCGTACAATCGGATGTAGAGGAAGATCGGAGAATCGTTGTTGGCTTAAATAATCTTGTTGCATAAAAATCACATTTTAGAATAATAAAATTAGGTTTAGCATAGCATGCTTAGGGAAAATCCTCAAAAAAGGACCGCACTTATAAAAATTAACCGATAGGGTTTCCTATCGGTTAATCTCTATTTAATGCTCCATTCGTCACTCACATTTGGATCCATAGCAAAATCTGCAGTATCACTTGGAATCGCTTTTTCTTCAGCCGCCCATTCGCCAAGATCGATTAACTGGCAACGTTTGCTACAAAAAGGGCGAAAAGTACTTTCATTTGTCCAAGGCACCAATTTTTGGCAAATCGGACAAGGTACTTCAATAATTTCGTCAGACATTTTTATTTTACGCTTGTTGTAAATAAAACTGGTGCAATTCTAGCACCTTTTGCTGCAAGTGCGGTAAGTTTTGGGCCAGTTCAGCATCATTATTAATCACATCATCTGCCCATTTTAAACGCTCTTGTTGAGAAACTTGAGAATTCATAATTCGTTGAATTTGCTCAAAATTATTGTTATCTCGTTGAGCTGAACGAGCAAGTTGAGTTTGTGGACTCACATCCACCACCAAAATACGATCACAAAGTGCTGTCAATTTATTTTCTATTAATAAAGGGACGACAAATAATGTGTAAGGCGCAGTTTGTTCAGCTAATTGTTGTTTCATTCGTTCACGAATAGCGGGATGTAAAAGATTATTTAACCACAATTTATCTTCATCATGGTTAAACACTCGCTCTCGTAAAGCCGCACGATTAAGCTCGCCTTGTTCCGTTAAAATTTGAGCACCAAAATGCTCAACAATTTTAGACAATAAGGGGGAATCTTTCGCGACGACTTCTCTAGCAACCACATCCGCATCCACTAGAGGTACGCCAAGATCGGCAAATAAATTAGCAATCGTTGTTTTACCACTACCAATTCCACCAGTTAAGCCAACAATATAAGTCATATGATTTCCCATAAAAAATTTCCAATATTATACAAAATAACGCTAGTAAAAATCAGTTCTCCAAGCCAATAGTTAGTGAACCATAACAAATTAGTTTATCTAAATCACCATGCTTTTACATATTGAAAAATAAAAGAAAAATATAACCATGGAAAAACGATAACCCAAAGAAATGCACTAATAACAGCAATAAATTTAAAACTAAAATGCAGCGTTTTATGACGAAAATGTTTCATGGCCAAATGCATTCCCATAAAACCACCTAAAAGGCTTAGAAGAAAAAACGTTTTTTCAGGAATTCTCCACTCGTTACGCATGGCCCGAATTTTATCTCTCCACATAAAAAAATAAGCGGCGATATTGATCGCCGCTAACCATATAATCAACGAAAGAAAATAAATCATTTCGGATAAACTGGAAGACGTTTACAAATTGCTAAGACTTTTTCTTTAGTTTCAGCAATCACTTGTTCTTCATTTTCTTTGCCTAAAGCATCTAAAACATCACACATCCAGCCAGCTAATTCACGAACATCATTTTCATTGAAACCACGGCGAGTCACAGATGGTGTACCTACACGAATACCTGAAGTAACAAATGGTTTTTGCGGATCGTTTGGTACAGCATTTTTATTCACTGTAATATTTGCTTTGCCTAATGCCGCATCAGCTGCTTTACCTGTTAATCCTTGTTTAATGAAACTGACTAAGAATAAATGGTTTTCTGTGCCATTTGAAACCACGTCATAACCACGTTGTTTAAACACTTCTACCATTGCTTTCGCATTTTTAATCACGTTTGCTTGATATTCTTTATAAGCTGGCTCTAATGCTTCTTTGAAACATACCGCTTTCGCCGCAATAATGTGAACCAATGGGCCACCTTGGTTTGCAGGGAAAACAGAAGATTGTAAGCGTTTATAAATTTCTTCATCACCGCAAGAAGAAAGGATTAAACCACCACGCGGACCGCCCAATGTCTTATGGGTTGTTGTTGTCACAACATGTGCATGAGGCAATGGATTTGGATATAAACCCGCTGCAATTAATCCCGCTACATGCGCCATATCCACAAATAAATACGCACCAACTTCATCTGCGATTTCACGCATTTTCGCCCAATCCACAACTTGTGAATAAGCCGAGAAACCCGCAACGATAAGTTTTGGCTTACATTCTAATGCTTTTTGACGAACATCTTCATAATCAATTAAGCCATCCGCAGTGATTCCATAAAGCACAGAGTTATAAATCTTGCCAGAGAAACTTACTTTTGCACCGTGAGTTAAGTGCCCACCGTGAGCCAAATCCATACCTAAAATAGTATCGCCCGCATTAATCAATGCACCATACACAGCTGCGTTTGCTTGTGAGCCAGAGTGCGGTTGAACATTCACGTAATCTGCACCAAATAATTCTTTCGCACGGTCAATTGCTAGCTGTTCCACAATGTCTGCATACTCACAACCACCGTAATAACGTTTACCTGGATAGCCTTCAGCGTATTTATTAGTGAATTGTGAACCTTGAGCTTGCATTACGCGCGGGCTGGCATAGTTTTCAGAAGCGATTAATTCAATATGTTCTTCTTGACGACGATTCTCATCTTGAATGGCTTGCCATAAAACCGGATCGTAATCAGCGATGTTCATGCTCTTTTTAAACATTGTGTTTTCCTCTTTGTTTGAATTATTTGTGTATAGTTTATCTGTTTCCAAGTAAAAACTTAATCAAAAATTTCGATCATATTTTTCATTATTACAATGAAAAACATTCATTTATCTAAATCAGGCTTTTTTCTTTTACTAATGTCTCAATTAGTTTAACTTCTTTTGTTTTCTCGCCAGCACCAAGTTTACGGCATTGGCTGGTTTCTTTCGTATAAGTATTAAAATTGGTCATCCTTGTTGGGCTTTTCATTTTAATCTTCATATCCAAATGATTACCACAGCTATTACAAGGTGAAACAAATTCCTTATCTAATTCTTTAAATTCTGGAGATTGTTCAATAATTTTTGCGACTAGTGGTGAATGGGCGGTTTTAAATAGACGAACGGTAAAATCATAACTTACCATCACTTGCCTGCTATTTGGCTTTGGCTTGCAATAAATAGCGCATCCAACCTTCTTTTGTATCAATCTGAGAGATACCACGCATCAGCACGGTTTGATCCGCTCGATAAGTGACATAATCAAAATGCTCAACTGGCAAAGGCTCCTTGGCGGCTGGTTTCATATGACGCATCCAATCGCCTACCAACGCTTTTTTCTGTTCGGTTTGCTGATGTGCCGTTGCATATCCCGATAGCAATACGGCGACAAGACTACCCAATATTAATTTTCTCATGAGATATTTCTTTTACTGACAGTAGAGATAACATTCATCAATACAAAGTAGGGAAAATTTTTTTAATCCGGAATATGTAAAAGGCGGCAGTTACATAAATCATCACTCTCAAATTCGGATATTTCACCTGCAATCTTATTCGGAATGGGGAATAAACGCACAGTTAGCGGTTTATTTAAGCGAAATGCCATCGTTCCCGTATCACGCATAATAGCTGCGATGCTTTCAGCCTTAGCATTTCCCGCCACAGGAACCGTATCTAAACCGATACCACATACGGCGCTATAAGTTAGTAAAGCGCGAATATCAAAATAGTGTTTTTGTGTCCCTTCGGCTAAACCTAAATCTTCTGTCACCGCCAACATTAATCCAGAAAATCCAACCAATGGTACACGCTGGATTGATTTAAAGACTTTTGTCAGTAAAGCAGAAACCTCTACTGAACCAGCCGCACCAAAATAGGGCAATCCCATTAATTCATACACTTTTGTCATGGATGAACAATTTTTAGATGGTGCCGCCGAACTATCAATGCCTGCAAATTCAAATTCACCTGATAATTTGACCGCACTTAACATCTCTAATACTTGATCTACATGATATTGCAACGCTTGCGACATCGCTTGATAACAATCCGCATAAAATTGATTATGAGGTGATTTGGGTACAGATTTTAATACTTCGACTAATAAATCAGGCGTTTCTAAACCAATGACAAAACTATTTGGTAAATGACTTAGATGATAACCGGCGGGGAAATAAGGAATAAATGGCTTGCAGTTAAAATTCACAGTAAAATTAAAGTTACCTTCGCCACGTGGTGTGATATTTGCAATCCGTTGTACCGCATAAACAGATTGCTCAATAAGTTCATTATCTAACACGCCATTTTCATCTAATGGCACATTAACACAGGCATTACACAAGTCACCATAAGCTGCGATTAACTCTGGCAATAACGCTATTTCCTCTTTATTTCTCGCCGCGCCTATTGCAAATCGAAGACGAATTCCACTTTCATTAAATTTATTCAGTAACTCCGTTAAATACTGCAAATCTGCTTTTGCCGTCTGCAAATTGGTTAAATCCAAATATTCACCAAAGGGATTGGTAATCACTCGAATCGATTGCAAGGTATAACCTGCTTTCTGCACAGCTGGCAATAACAAATCCACATCACGTTTGACTGAATAAAGGGCGTCTTCCCATTGCGTTTTATTTTTATGTAACGTTAGAAAAAAACTTATGGTACGAAAACGACATAATTCTTTATTTTTATAATCCATTCGATCCCTTAACATTAAATGTAGTTATTTTTTCTGCTCACGAGCCACAGCGCGATAGCCGATATCACGGCGATAAAAACGACCGTTCCATTGAATTTGTTCAGCCAGTTTCAGCGCTTTCTGTTGTGCCTCAAATACGCTTTCTCCTAATGCCGTAGCACAAAGCACGCGGCCGCCGTTGGTGACTAACTTGCCCGCTTTCGCTTCTACGCCCGCCAAAAAAACTTTCTCATTTTCGACCGCACTTTGAGGCAAACCGCTGATTTCATCGCCTTTGCGATAATCGCCCGGATAGCCTTCTGCTGCCAATACGATACCTAAAGAAGCTTTCGGATTCCATTGGGATTTCACTTCGTCTAATTTGCCATCACAGGCTTTAAGACAAAGCTCCACCAAATCCGATTCCAAACGTAACATAATCGGTTGGGTTTCCGGATCACCAAAGCGGCAGTTAAATTCGATCACTTTCGGCTGGCCATTCGGCATGATCATCAAACCCGCATACAAGAAACCGGTGTAAATATTGCCCTCTGCCGCCATGCCGTTGACCGTTGGATAGATCACTTCACGCATCACGCGATTATGAATTTCAGGTGTCACCACAGGCGCAGGAGAATAAGCCCCCATGCCTCCGGTATTCAAACCGGTGTCTTTCTCACCCACACGTTTGTGGTCTTGACTGGTCGCCATAGGCTCGACATTTTTGCCGTCCACCATGACGATAAAACTCGCTTCTTCGCCATCTAAAAATTCTTCAATGACCACTCGACTGCCGGCTTCACCAAAGGCATTGCCGGAAAGCATATCACGCACTGCGTTTTCGGCTTCCTGCAACGTCATAGCCACAATCACGCCTTTGCCTGCCGCCAAGCCATCTGCTTTTACGACAATTGGCGCACCTTTTTCACGCAAGTAAGCCAATGCCGGTTCGACTTCAGTGAAGTTTTGATATTCTGCCGTTGGGATTTTATGACGCGCTAAGAAATCTTTGGTAAAAGCTTTTGAACCTTCTAATTGCGCCGCCGCTTGCGTTGGTCCGAAAATTTTTAAACCCGCTGCACGAAACGCATCCACCACGCCAATCACAAGTGGCGCTTCAGGCCCCACGATCGTTAAACCTACGTGGTTATCTTGGGCAAATTTAACCAATGCAGGAATATCCGTTGCGGCGATATTCACGTTTTCGACCTTTTGTTCTAACGCTGTCCCTGAATTGCCTGGTGCAACGAAAATTTTATTCGCTAATGGAGATTGCGCCACTTTCCAAGCGAGGGCATGTTCACGACCGCCGTTTCCGATGATGAGGATGTTCATAATGCTCCTTGTATCTTTTTGAATTTAATCCCCTCTTTAGCAAAGAGGGGTAAGGGAGATTTGGCAGAAGTTATTTCAACCTCATAGTACATTTAGCATCGTTTAAATCTCCCTCTCGCCCCCTCTTTACGAAAGAGGGAGGATAAGTAAGTCGCTCATTGAGCGAAGTTGCTGCATAAATTAATGTCTAAAATGACGCATTCCAGTTAATACCATCACCATATTATGTTCATCTGCCGCATCAATCACTTCCTGATCACGCATTGAGCCGCCCGGATGAATCACACATTGAATGCCTACTTTCGCCGCCGCATCAATGCCATCACGGAATGGGAAGAAAGCATCAGATGCCATTACACAACCTGCCACGGTCAAGCCTTCATCCTGTGCTTTGATACCTGCAATTTTGGCCGAATACACGCGGCTCATTTGGCCTGCGCCAATACCAATAGTTTGGTTATCTTTGGCGTAAACAATGGCATTCGATTTCACAAATTTCGCCACTTTCCAGCAGAACAATAAGTCTTTTAATTCTTGTTCAGTTGGTTGACGTTTGCTGACCACTTTTAAATCATCCAAGCCAACTATGCCTAAATCCGCATCTTGCACCAACAAGCCACCGTTCACACGTTTGAAATCTAAACGTTGGGTACGTGCTTGCCATTCTCCACATTCAAGTAAACGGACATTTTTCTTACGTTTCACCACTTCAACAGCTTCTGCAGACACTTTTGGTGCGATAATCACTTCCACAAATTGACGTTCTACAATTTCATTTGCTGTTTTTTCGTCTAATTCACGGTTAAAAGCAATGATGCCTCCAAAGGCTGAGGTTGGGTCTGTTTGATAGGCGCGGTTATAGGCGTCTAAAATATCTTTACCTAAAGCCACACCACATGGATTAGCATGTTTCACAATCACACAAGCTGGCTCATCAAATTCTTTCACGCATTCAAGCGCTGCATCGGTGTCTGCAATATTATTGTAAGACAAGGCTTTACCTTGGAGTTGGTTAGCCGTAGCCACGCTCGCCTCTTTCACATTCAAATCAACATAGAAGGCAGCATTTTGATGGGCATTTTCACCGTAACGCATGGTTTGTTTACGCACAAAGTTAAGGTTTAAAGTCCGTGGGAATTGACCGCTCTTCGCCTCCGCATCTTCTTCAGAAGCAACATGATAAGGTTTCACCAACTGACCGAAATAGTTGGCGATCATGGAATCGTATTGCGCGGTGTGTTCAAATGCTTTGATGGCAAGATCAAAACGGGTTTCAATCGTTAGGCTATTTTGGTGTTTATCCATTTCCGCAAGAATAGCGTTGAAATCATGATTATTCACCACGATCGCTACATCTTTATGGTTTTTCGCAGCAGAGCGCACCATGGTTGGGCCACCGATATCAATATTTTCTACTGCATCTTCTAACGTGCAATTTGGCTTAGCTACGGTTGCGGCAAAAGGATATAAATTCACCACTACCATATCAATGCCTTCAATGCCGTGTTGCTGCATGATGGCATCATCTGTACCACGACGACCTAAAATCCCACCATGCACTTTTGGGTGTAAGGTTTTCACACGACCGTCCATCATTTCTGGGAATCCCGTATAATCAGACACTTCAGTCACTGGCAAACCATGCTGCTCCAACAATTTTGCGGTACCGCCTGTGGAAAGTAGTTTTACACCACGCTGTACTAAGCCTTGAGCAAATTCTACGATACCGGTTTTATCAGAAACACTCAGTAAAGCCTGACGAATTGGACGATCTGTCATTACATTTTCCTTCATTAAACAGTTAAAAATAAGCGGAGTGAATTATAGCGCAAACGTTTGCGTAAATATAGAAAGATTTTACTGATCATAAAATGAGAATATGTAATAAAGAAAAATGCCATTTGATTTTTTCAAATGGCATTGTTTTTAGTTAAATAGCCGTCTTTGTTTACGACTTTTTTGTATTTGAGAAATAAATAATATTGTGAGTATTGTAATGTATACAACAAAAATAAATACGAGCCACTGAACCATGGTTAAATTTAAGAATGACCATTGGCTTTCATTACAAGAGCCTGTAGGATTAAAAATAGCAGGGAACCATTGATGAAATGGTAAGGTTTCTGGAAAGTTAGGGATAAACTCACATTGTTTCCAGGGGGCTGGATTCATTTGTAGATCCAAATGGCGCAGTGATACCAAAAGGCCTTTAATACTACTAAATAATCCGAGTATCAATGCGATTAATCTCACAATAAATGACTTTGGTGCGAAAAGACCAATAATGCCCGCAATAAATAATCCAATTATCGCTAAACGTTCATATACGCAAAGCACACAAGGCTGTAACCTCATTCCATATTGGAAATAGAGTGCGGTAGATTCCAAGGCTAAACTTGATAAAGCTAGCAAAAACCATGCGGAGCGTTTTTCAGAAAATTGTTTTAATAATGTGAGCATTCTGTCTCCTTAAATCGGCAAAATTAAACCTAAGCTTGCCAACCAATCTGTAGTTGCAGGTAAAATAAATTCGATAGCAAATAAACCTACAAGCGACATAACAACAGTATAAGGCAAAGCCATATAAACCATTCTTCCGTAAGAAAGGCGAATTAATGGGGCAAGGGATGAAGTCAATAAGAACAAGAATGCAGCTTGTCCATTTGGTGTTGCGACTGATGGTAAGTTTGTTCCAGTATTGATTGCCACAGAAAGCAATTCAAATTGATGAGGTAAAATTACGCCATTCGCTAATGCAGATTTTGCTTCGTTAATATAAACCGTTGCGACAAATACGTTATCAGAGATAGAAGATAGCAATCCATTAAAGATATAGAAGAGAGCAAGCTGAGTATTTTCTTCAGAAGCAAGTACAAAATGAATAATAGGTGCGAATAGTTTTTGATCAATAATTACAGCAACCACAGAAAAGAAGACAACAAGTAGGGCTGTAAAGGGCAAGGATTCTTGGAATGCTTTACCGATAGTGTGTTCATCAGTCACACCAGTGAATGCTGTGGCAAAAATGATGATACTTAAACCAATTAAACCTACCGCCGCGAGATGGAACGCCAATCCAAGAATTAACCAAATTGCGATTAACGCTTGGACGCCTAATTTAATTTTGTCTTGTTTAGACATTTTCTCTGAATTAGTGCGGTCTAAATCTGACAAAATTTTCCATACATCTTCAGGTAATTTTTCACCATAACCGAATAATTTGAATTTTTCGACTAAGAAGCAAGTTAGCAATCCGCAGATAAATACTGGAACAGTAACTGGAGCCATGCGGAAGAAAAATTCGATGAAGTTCCATTTGGCTTGTTCAGCAATGATTAAGTTTTGTGGTTCACCCACCATTGTCATTACGCCACCAAGTGCGGTTCCGACACCAGCATGCATCATCAAACTACGTAAGAACGAACGGAATTTTTCTAAGGTTTCGTGGTGTTGTGTCGCGATTTTTCCATCATCAGCAATATCAACGGCATCAATTAAATTATTGCCTGATGCGACTTTGTGGTAAACGCCATAGAATCCCATTGCTACGCTGATAATTACGGCAACAACCGTTAATGCATCAAGGAAGGCTGATAGGAAGGCAGCGCTAAAACAGAAAGCTAAAGAAAGCGCGATTTTTGAACGAATTTTGACAAGTAATTTCGTGAATACGTAAAGAAGCAGTTGTTTCATGAAGAAAATTCCTGCTACCATGAACATTAATAGCAATACCACTTCAAAGTTTGCCATAATTTCCGTTTTTACGTGTTCTACATTAGTCATCCCTATAATAATAGCTTCAATAGCTAATAAACCACCGGGTTGAAGGGGGTAGCATTTCAATGCCATGCCTAACGTGAAAATAAATTCAGCGACTAATAGCCAGCCCGCTAGGAAAGGGCTGATGAAAAAGAAAATAATCGGATTAATAATGAGAAAAGCAACAATGGCAAGTTTATACCAATCCGGACTTGAACCAAGAAAGTTTTTCATAAAAGCTTGAATGTTTGTCATAGGGGACTCCATTATTTTTTATCATGCTGACATTGTAATATATCCGTCTTTAAAGGATAATAAAAACTAGCTATTTTTTCATAAAATTGCATCTTTTTTTATTTTTATCTGATTTTTAAGTGTAATGCAAAACGATAATGACATTTTAAAAGCGCAAAGTCCTGCGGCTTTGGCTGAAGAGTATATTGTAAAAAGTATTTGGCAGGATATTTTTCCCGCAGGGAGTAATTTGCCTTCAGAACGAGATCTTGCTGATAAAATAGGGGTAACTCGTACAACATTACGTGAAGTGTTGCAACGTTTGGCGAGAGATGGCTGGTTAACAATTCAGCATGGTAAACCGACGAAAGTGAATAATATTTGGGATACGGCCGGACCAAATATTATCGAGACATTGATTAGTTTGGATATGCGTTCAGCACCAATGATTATTGATAATATGCTATCTTTACGTAGTAAAATGTCTGAATTTTATATTTATGAGGCTGTTAAAAATTCTCCTGCGCAATCTGCCGCACTTTTTGCATCACTAGAGCAATTGGAGAATACTGCTAAAGATTACACGGAATTTGACTATACTTTGTTTCGTCAATTTACTGTGGTAGCTAATAAGCCTTTTTATCGATTAGTATTCAATAGTTTAAAGGGCGTTTATCAACGAATTGGTTTACTCTTCTTTAAAGAGGAAAAGCACAGAGAACTTACTAAACAATTCTACTTAGAAATGCAGCAAATTTGTCAGGTAGGTAACGCTGATGCTGTGGTAGATTGTATTCGTAAACATAATATTCGCTCTATCACTTACTGGCATGCTATTTTAGAGCGGTTACCTCAAAATCTATCTGATTAATCTATAGGGAATGAGGGGCTTAAAATAGCCCACGTGTAAATTTATTTATTTTTCATGTGAAAGATATTATTCCCGTCTCCTATTAACATTTTAGAATACTATGCGCATACCTAGAATCTATCACCCTGAATCACTAGAATATCAAACGCAATGTCAACTTTCTGAAGATGCTACCAATCATGTAGGTCGTGTATTGAGAATGGTAGAAGGTGAGCAACTTGAACTTTTTGATGGTTCAAACCATATTTATCCGGCAATAATCACAGAATCCAATAAGAAATCGGTAAAAGTTAATATCTTAGGGAGAGAACTTTCTAATAAAGAATCCAATTTAAAGATCCATTTAGGTCAAGTTATTTCACGAGGTGAACGGATGGAATTCACCATTCAAAAATCTGTGGAATTGGGAGTAAATGTGATTACGCCACTGTGGTCTGAACGTTGTGGCGTGAAGTTAGATGGCGAACGGATGGATAAAAAAATTCAACAGTGGCAAAAAATTATCATTGCGGCTTGTGAACAATGTGGTCGTAATGTGGTGCCAGAAATTCGTCCTTTAATGAAATTACAGGATTGGTGTGCAGAAGATGATGGAGCGCTTAAGTTAAATTTACACCCTAGAGCACAACATAGTATAAAAACGTTACCAATGATTCCAAAAGATGGGGTACGTTTGTTAATTGGTTCAGAAGGCGGGTTGTCAGAACAGGAAATAGTGCAAACACAACAGAAAGGTTTTACTGAAATTTTATTAGGAAAGCGTGTATTACGTACCGAGACTGCTTCACTAGCAGCGATCAGTGCATTACAAATTTATTTTGGAGATTTAGGAGAATGATGGAACTGCAAGGGAAGTTTCTCATCGCAATGCCTCATCTAGACGATTATTTTAACCGAACTGTGGTGTTTATGTGTGAACATAACGAACAAGGTTCTATGGGATTAGTAATCAATCAGCCCACGGATTTAAGTATTGCAGAACTTTATTTAAAGCTTAATTTTATGATGAAAAATGACCGCACTTTTGGTAATGAAATGGTCGTTGCTGGCGGTCCGATACATTCAGAACGTGGTTTTATTTTACATAAAAATACACTTAATCATTTTCAACATACTTATAAGGTTACTGATACACTTTCTATGACAACATCTGCTGATGTTGTAGAAACCCTTGGGTCTACATTCGCTCCAGAAAAATATTTAGTTGCGCTAGGATGTGCAAGTTGGTCTGCAGGACAGTTAGAAAAAGAAATTATTGATAATACCTGGTTAGTTGCACCAGCTAGTGAACAAATTTTGTTTGATACACCTTATGAAGAACGCTATATAGTGGCTAATCAATCTCTTGGTATTCATCCTCATAATTTTGTGATGGCTCAAGTGGGGCATAGTTAATGGGGATTACTGTACTTGCCTTTGATTTTGGTACAAAAAGTATTGGTTGCGCGGTTGGACAAAGTATAACTGGAACGGCTCAAGCACTTCCGGCATTTAAAGCACAGGATGGGATCCCTAATTGGAGCGCTATTGAAAACTGCCTAAAGGAATGGAAGCCTGATGTACTTGTTGTTGGTTTGCCACTTAATATGGATGGAACCATTCAAGACTTAACACTACGAGCGAAAAAATTTGCTAACCGGTTGCATGGGCGTTTTGGTATTACTGTTGAGTTACAAGATGAACGTCTTACAACAATGGAAGCGCGTAGTGAGATATTTGAACGTGGTGGTTTCAGATCACTTAAAAAGGACAAGGTCGATGGTATTTCTGCTTGCTTGATTTTAGAAAGTTGGTTTGAGGGTTATTCGGCTAGGTAAAGGCTATCATTTATCTTAAGAAATGAATAATAGCCTTTGACATTATTCTATATTACCGCAAAATCGATATCCTTCTCCATGCACTGTCATGATGATTTCATCGGTATTTGAATATTCCTCAAAATGTTTCCGAATTCGGCGAATTGTAACATCTACAGTACGATCTTGTGGTTTAAATGCTCTACCTGTCATTTTACGCAGAAGTTCTTCTCGAGTTAGCAACTTACCTGGGTTTTCACAGAAATAAAGCATTGCGCGAAATTCACTGCGTGGCAATTTTAGTTCTTGGTTTTCTGGGGTAATGAGATTATGGCTATTTAAATCTAATACCCAACCATTGAAGCGATAAAATTCTTTTCCCGATGTATTTTCCTTTTCTTGGTGAGGCAGAGTACGGTGTAGTAAGTTACGAGCCCTAATAGTAAGTTCGCGGGGATTAAATGGTTTGGTTAAGTAATCGTCCGCACCTATTTCTAATCCTAAAATTTTATCAACTTCATTATCTCGTCCCGTTAAAAATATAAGTGGTAAATTAATATTTTCACGCAATTCACGGGCAAGTAATAAACCATTTTTTCCAGGTAAGTTAATATCCATTACCACAAGATTAATCGTGTAGTGTGCAAGAATATGATGCATTTCTGCGCCATCTTGAGCCTCAAGAACATCATACCCTTCAGCTTCAAAAATCCCTTTAAGCGTATTACGGGTCACGATTTCATCTTCAACAATGAGAATTTTTGGGGTAGCCATTTTCCATCCTTATACTTATTTTGGCGTATGCTATCGTGGTTATCATTCTAACGATGTAACATTGTTGTAACAACAGAAAAATGCTCTGATTTTTTCATTAGGTTTTGTTTTTGTGATCTACATCATAGTTTTATGCTTTCAAATTTCTTTATGTTAAAATTTTAGGCAAGTTTCTCCTTTTCTAGTTTATTTTATGAAAAAATTTATCCTTTTTTTTATATTTATTTTTACCACATTTGTAGCTAATGCAGGATTGTTTGATAAAAAACAATCATTTTTAAATGTAGATGATGCATTTGCATTTTCTGCTACATTATCTCCAGATAAAACTCAACTCCAGATTCATTGGGATATCGTGAAAGGATATTATCTTTATCAAGATAAAATCAGTGGTAGATTTGTTGATAAATCAAAATTGTTGGTAGCTCGTTTTCTACAACAATCAGAACGACATCAGGATCCTTATTTTGGTGAAGTGAGTGTCTTTACCCAACCCATAGATGGCACTTTTATCGGTGATTTTTCCCATGCTGATGATAAAGTGGAAATATCTTATCAAGGTTGTACAGAAGGTTTTTGTTATCCACCAGAAAGTAAAGTTTTACGGCTTGGTGATCTTGTTATTTCTAATGTTAAAGCTATAGAAAATAATACGGAAGAACCAGTGCTTTTATCAGAGCAAGATCGTTTGGCTGATAGCTTATTTCATAGCAAATGGGCAATTTGGGGCTTCTTTTTATTAGGCGTAGGGCTTGCTTTTACACCTTGTGTGTTGCCTATGTTGCCTTTACTTTCAGCAATTGTTATTGGTCAACAACAAAGAAGTATGTCGCGAGCATTTATTTTAACATTCCTTTATGTACAAGGGATGGCGTTGACTTATACTTTATTAGGTCTTGCTGTTGCAGCAATTGGCTTACCGTTCCAAATTGCCTTACAACATCCTTATGTCATGGTAGGGCTTTCTATTTTGTTTGTTGTACTTGCCCTTTCTATGTTTGGGATGTTTACCCTTCAATTGCCGAATAGTTTACAAAATAAACTTAATACATGGAGTCAGAAACAAACGTCAGGGGCTTTTGGTGGCGCCTTCGCTATGGGGATGATAGCCGGCCTTGTTGCTTCACCTTGTACTTCAGCCCCGCTTTCAGGTGCTCTGCTTTATGTTGCTCAAAGTGGAGATTTATTTACTGGAGCGTTCACACTTTATTTACTTGCATTAGGAATGGGTATGCCATTAATGCTCATTACATTATTCGGTAATAAAATTTTGCCAAAATCAGGTGAGTGGATGAACACAGTGAAACAAACATTCGGCTTTGTTATGTTAGCGTTACCTGTGTTTTTACTTTCTCGTATTTTGCCTGAAGCATGGGAGCCACGCTTATGGGCTGGATTAGCGACAGCATTCTTTATTTGGTTTGCGTTGCAGATGCCTAAGAGTGGTTTTGGCTATGCCATTAAAATTATTAGTTTTGCTTTGTCTATGGTTTCCGTACAACCTTTGCAAAATTGGATTTGGCAAACTCAAACTACAACACAAAGTGCGGTAGAAAATAAGCCTGTTTCTCAGGTTAAATTTAAGCAAATTAAAAATATTGAAGAATTTGACCGCACTTTAGCGGAAAATCCGCATTCGATCGCGATGTTGGATTTATACGCGGATTGGTGTGTGGCTTGTAAAGAATTTGAAAAGCTGACTTTTTCAGATCCAAAAGTGCAACAGCAATTTCAAAATATCTTATTGTTACAAGTGAATATGACAAAGAATAGCCCAGAAAATAAAGCATTAATGGAGCGCTTTAATGTGATGGGATTACCCACAATTTTATTTTTTGATGAGCAAAATAATGAGATTCAAGGAAGTAGAGTAACGGGCTTTATGGATGCCGATTCTTTTTCTAATTGGATTGGAAAGCTACTTTAGTTATTTTTTACTTTTGGTAAAAAGTATTTTTCAATTTTAATTATTGTTTAACTATTCGTTAAATATTAATATGGCGCTGTTTTAATTCATCTTTAAACAAAAGGAAAGCAAATGAACAATCTTGAAAAATATCGCCCTTATGTATTAGCGCTATTACGCATCACTGCTGCTTACATGTTTATCTTACATGGCACAGCAAAATTTTGGGAGTTTCCAATTTCTATGACGGGTGGAAATGGCCCGGTCGGTGATTCAATGATGATTGTAGGTGGCGTGATTGAAATTATCGGCTCAATCTTATTAATTTTAGGATTATTTACGCGCCCAGCTGCGTTTGTTTTATCTGGTCAAATGGCTTTTGCGTATTTCTTTATGCATGTGGCTGGAAAAGGGAATTTATTATTCCCAATTGCAAATGGCGGTGAGCTCGCGTTACTTTATTCTGTTATATTTTTGTACTTTGTTTTTTCTGGTGCGGGCGCTTTATCATTAGATAACAGACTTTATAGAAAGTAGTTTAGTTTTATAATTTTAATCCTTATTTTGCCCACATAAAGTGGGCTTTTTTTAATAAAGCACCTAGATATGTATCTAGGTGCTTTGTTGTTAGAGATAATATAAATATGTCAATAGGTATAGATTTCTGAATCAACAAAGAAATAGGCTATTTCACGTTTAGCACTTTCTAGGCTATCAGAACCGTGAACTGAATTTTCGCGTTGACTTAACGCAAAGTCTTTACGAATTGTACCTTCTTCTGCTGTTTCTGGATTCGTATTGCCAATTAAAGTGCGGTAATCTTTAATTGCATTTTCTTTTTCTAATACAGAAACTAAAATTGGTGCTGATATCATATAATTAATAAGTGGTTCAAAAAATACTTTCCCTTGATGTTCTGCATAGAAACCTTCAGCTTGCTCACGTGTTAAATGTAGCATCTTTGTGGCAATGATCTTAAAACCAGCTTGTTCAAAACGTGCCAAAATAGCACCTATAAGATGGCGATTAACTGCATCAGGTTTAATAATAGAAAGTGTTCTTTCCGTCATAAGTAAATCCTTATTCTTCTGATTTTAACAATAATAAATTTGCAAGTGTTTGTATACCAATACCTGTAGCACCCACCCCCCATAAATCGCTACCTGATTTACGATAAGTTGCTGCACAATCAATGTGTAGCCAGTTTTTCTGATAATTTTTTATAAAATAAGAGAGAAAAGCCGTTGCGGTGCTTGCACCTGCTCCAACCGGGACACTACCAATATTAGCAATGTCTGCAAATGATGAGCTGATTTGTGAACGATGGAAATCTTCAAACGGTAAACGCCAGAAGGGTTCATTTTCATCTTGAGCAGACTGGAATAGCGCTGCTACTAAGCTCTCATCCATTGAAAGTGCTGCATGATAATCATTACCTAATGCAACTTTTGCCGCTCCCGTTAATGTTGCACAGTCAACAATAAATTTGGGGTGCTGATTATCAGCTTCAATTAACCCATCCGCTAGGACAAGACGGCCTTCAGCATCTGTATTTAATACTTCAGCGGTAATGCCATTTCTATAAGTGATAATATCTCCCAATTTAAAGGCATGACTACTCACTAGGTTTTCGGCACAACATAAGTAAAGTTTTACACGTTGATTTAACCCTCGTGTAATTGCTAATCCTAAAGCACCAGTTAATAATGCTGCTCCCCCCATGTCGGTACGCATAGTACTCATTCCATCACTTGGCTTTAGGCTGTAACCACCACTGTCAAAAGTAATCCCTTTCCCAACTAAACAGGCTAATATTGGCGCATTAGGATCATTTGTTGGGTTAAAATCAAGTTGTAACATAGCTGGGGGATTTGCTGACCCCTTACCAACCGTCCAGATACCATGATATCCTTGTTGTTCAAGTTCTTCTCCTGAAACGATCTGGAAACTTACCGCACTTTTTTTATTATAAATATCTGATTGATTTAAGATAAATTCGGCTGCATGCTCGGCCAATTTTACAGGCGTTAAGTTTTGTGCTGGTTCATTAATGATTTCACGTACAAAATCACTGCATTCAATACGTGCTAATAGTTCATCTTGTGGTTCGTCATCAAGATGAGGAAATTCAATTGAATAATCTTGTTTAGCGGTATAAAAGCCTTGGTAAAATGCCCAGCAAGATTCTAATGCCCAATTATCACCTAAAAGCTCAACTTCTTGAATGCCTATGTTACGTAACTTCCGTGCAGCGCGTTGTATTAAAGTACGGTCTGTTTTTTCATTGTTTTGTAAATGAATAGTCGCTTGTTTATCGTTAAAACTGAGAATTGTTTTTTCCCCCCAAACAGCATTAGCTTGTTGGTATGAAAGTATAATTTCCACTTTGTCCTCCAGATAAAAGAAAATGAGGGGGAACACTATACCAGTTTTATTCTTGATTTCATAAAGTAATAGTCTGATTTTAGGAGTATTTATGGATAAATTCAGGTAAAATGACTTATCTTAGTAATTAGGTTGACGTTGCGATGACTTCATTTTTTCATAAAAAATATATTACTTTTTGCATTAATGTATTTGTTGGGCTATTTTTTACAACGGTTTTGATATTCAAGAAGGGATATAGCTATGTTCCCATAACTTTAGGTGCTGTTAGTGTTATTTATGTTATTATTTATTTTATAAAATCAAAGATACATGATGAATTATCTAAAATAGATAAAATTTTCATATTTTCCTTATTATATTATTTTATTAGTTTTTTACTTTCTGTTTTTATTAATCAGGATAGTTTTAGAGAAGTTGACAACCCAAGTCGAGTTTTATTATTCATTCCTTTATTCATTTTATTTCGACATTTCCCATTAAAGATTGATACGATCTTGTATGCTATTCCGATAGGGGCAATTATAACAGGGTGCGTGGCATTATTTCAGAAATTTTATTTGGGATATGATAAGCCTTTTCCTGAAATTATGCATATTCAGGTTGGGGATATAGCTATTTCATTAGCGACATTTAGTTTAGTGATCACAATACATTTTTTCATAAAACAATATTATAAATCTGTATTAATAGGATTAGCTGGAGTTATCCTTGCGATGAGTACAAGCGCATTATCTGGTGCGCGTGGTGGCTGGGTAGGATTTCCAATTATACTGATTATTCTTTTATTACTATATCGTCAATTTCTTAGTAAGAAACTGATAATAGCTTTTTTTGCTATTATGGGTGGATCTTTTATTCTTCTTGTAATGAACCCTAAATTTAATATGACGAAGCGTTATTATGCGGCTGAGTCTGATATTAAGTTATATCTAGAAAAAAATGATAAAAGTACATCGTTGGGGGCTAGATTTGACATGTGGGAGAATGCATTTGTAGCCATTAAAGAATCGCCTATCTTTGGTCATGGGAGCAGAGGTTACGAACTATTCAGAAATAAACAGATAGAATCAGGTAGTATGGCGAAAACGACCTTGCAGTTTAATAGCTTGCATAATCAATTTTTAGAATCTTGGGTTAAACGAGGATTATTAGGTTTTATAGGATTGATAGTTATATTATTTGTGCCTTTTATTTATTTTATGAAAAATTGTCAACAACAAAATTTAGAAATAAAATGTGTCGCAATTTTAGGTGTTATGCATCTATTATCCCATTTATTCTATTTTATGAGCCAGTCATTTCTTGCGCATAATTCGGGATCGTTATTTTATTTCTTCGTTTGTATTATTTTTTATAGTTTAATTAGATCTTCTCGTTCTTCTTCCTATTAAAAAGAGAAAGAGTTAAAAATAGAAAGTCAGTTCTATGATTAAGAACGCTACTTTTTTATTAATTTACTGGAAATTCTTCAATGATAACAGGAAATTGTAAGATTTTGCCTAATCGTAGAATGGTGACGAGAACTTTTGAATTAGGTTTTGTATTTGCGATAATTTGCATCATTTCTCGGGCTGAAATGCCTTCTTGATTATTTAATTTCAAAATGACATCACCTAATTGAATGCCTGCTTTGGCTGCTGGGCTATTCGGACTTACACCAGTGATGACAATGCCTTCTTCACTACTTGAGCTGATGTCGCTTTGTACGCCAAAATAACCTCTGATAACACGTCCATCTCGTATAATTTTCTGTAAAACATCATTTGCAATATCCATTGGAATCGCAAAATTTAGTCCTTCTGCGATTTCATTGGCAGTTTTGCCAATACTAAGTGTACTGATTCCAACTAATTCCCCTGCAGAATTAATTAATGCGCCGCCTGAGTTGCCGCGGTTAATTGAAGCATCGGTTTGGATGAAGTTTTGTCTGCCAACAGAATCACCTACAGCATTTCGTCCTACAGCGCTAATAATACCTTGGGATACGCTTTGTCCTAAGTTGTAGGGATTACCGATTGCTAATACCACATCACCAACGTGAGCTTGACGATTTGAATTTTGTGGTATGGTTGAAAGATTATTTACACGAATTTTGAGAACAGCAAGATCAGTGAGATTATCTGAACCAACAAGACTGGCCTCAAAAATATTTCCATTTTGTAACGCTACTACTATTTGATCGGCATTTTGGATGACGTGTTTATTCGTCAGAATATAGCCATCTTTACTCATAATCACGCCAGAACCTAAGTTATTCACTTGTAGCTGATCATTATCATTAATGCTGGCGGAAGAAAAAGAGCGGTTATAAACATTCACTACCGCAGGTGAGGCAATACGCACCGCATTTTTGAACGATACAATATCGTCTGAAGTGAAAATATTGCTGTTATTCAGTCTTGGAACCGCAAACAAAATCACGCCCGCAGCAGCCAAGCCCCAAAGTGCGGAATGGAAAAGTTTTTTAAGCATTTAGATTCCTTTCGGTGTGTAAGTTAATTTTATATCGTCACCGATTTGTTCTAATTCATTAAGTTGCCATAATGGTGCATCGGCAAGTTTAGTTAAATTCGGTAATTGGCATAGACCACGAGCATTGTCGCCAAGTAATTTAGGCGCAACGTAAATAATCAATTCATCCACTAATTTTGCATCAATTAAACTCCCCGCTAAATTTGCTCCAGCTTCTACCCAAAGCGTATTTATTTGGCGTTTTCCCAGTTCTTGCATTAATTCTTTTAGTAAATTTTCTTTTGGAAGAATAATTTGTTCGCAGAAATCAGGAAAGCCTATTAAATCTCGTGGTTCATGAGAAACTAACCAAACGGGAGAATGCGTTAAAAAAAGTTTATGAGTCGACTGAATGCAATGTTGTGAATCTAAAATGACTCGCACAGGCTGGCGAAGATCTTCTTTTTTATATTCTGTTTTTAGATTTTCAGGAAATTCATCCCAGCGTACGTTCAGGCTTGGATCATCTGCAAGCACTGTCGCAGAGGTAGATAAAAGTGCGGATGATTTTGCTCGCATTTTTTGTACGTCCGAACGAGCATCAGGGCCCGTAATCCATTTACTTTCTCCACTTGCCATTGCTGTTCGTCCATCTAAACTCATTGCAAGTTTAAGTTGAACAAAAGGCATACCTTGACGCATTCGTTTTAAAAAGCCTTTATTTATTTTTTCCGCTTGATCGTTTAATAAATTCACCGTACTTTCGATGCTGGCATCAGACAACATTTTCAAACCTTTTCCTGCGACTTGAGGATTTGGATCTTGCATAGCAGCAATGACTTTCACTACGCCAGCCTCGATTAATCCTAATGCGCAAGGCGGTGTGCGACCATAATGAGAGCAGGGTTCTAAGGTGACGTAAGCGGTTGCACCTTTGGCATTTTCGCCAGCTTGAGCTAAGGCAATGCGTTCAGCATGAGGTTGTCCAGCCTTAAAATGAAAGCCTTCCCCCACAATTTCACCATTTTTTACCAATACGCATCCCACCGATGGATTCGGTGTGGTGGTATATTGACCTTTGGCGGCTAAATCCAAGGCACGTTGCATAAATTTGCGATCTTGTGCGGAAAATTCGATCATGGTTAATCCTTTAAGCTCTCAATTTCTTTGGTAAATTGATTAATGTTATCGAAACTCAAATAGACCGAGGCAAAACGAATATAAGCCACTTTATCGAGTTTTTTTAACTCATTCATTGCGAGTTTTCCAACCAGTTTACTTGGTACTTCACGTTCACCCGTCGCGCGTAATTGAAAAATTATATGGTTAATTGCTTGTTCAACATCATCCGCACTTACAGGGCGTTTTTCTAAGGCGTGCTGAATACCACTGCGTAATTTATCTTCATTGAACGGCTCTCGAGTACCGTCAGTTTTAATAATTTTTGGTACGATTAATTCGGCTGTTTCAAAGGTAGTAAAACGTTCATGACAATGACCGCACTCACGACGGCGGCGAACCTGATAGCCATCCGATACCAAACGGCTATCAATTACCTTGGTTTCTTCTGTAAAACAAAATGGACAGCGCATAGACAATTCTCCGTAAAAAGGGCGGTTATCTTAGCAAAAAATCGGTTCTTTGACGATTAGCTTTATGCTTTTCTTGTCTTCTTTTATACGAATAATAAGCCAAACCAATCTTTTGTTTGTTTTAATAATTTTTCAATATTTTCAGTTTGTTCAAATCTTGAGGTCTGCGCCAATATGCGTGACCAATATGGATCTGCTTGAGCGCCGTAGCTGTCTTCGCCCAGTTCCTGAAGTTTTGTAGAAATGTTGTCAAAATCTACCGCACTTTCATCGTCCACAATAAAATGATTAATATTTCTTATCGTTGGCACCAATTGAATTTCTATTTGGCTTTGTAAATAATCTTTTACGTAAATTTTTAATTGAGCGAGAGCGGCTTCACGATCAATAGGCGGTAATTCGATAACTTGATCTTGCGTAATTAATTTTGGTGGTACCGCATTTTCTTGTGTGACACATTGAATCAAATAATAAATCCAAGGACGGATGCAATAGCGATCTTTGTATTTTGCAAAATGCCACTGAATCACCTGTGAATCATCGCCAAATAAAGGCTCCATATAACCAAATAGACGAATTTCTTGATTTTTATTGTGCCAATTTACGGATAGATTGAAATCGACGGAAGCATGTTTGGCTTCGCCAATATCCGCTATTTTCTTTTTAAATTCCAAAACATTGTCTCGAATATTTTCAGCATAAACTTTTCCAAATTCGGCTCGAGGTAACACGCCTTTTACTTCTGCTTGTCTAAAATAATCAGCAAAATTTTGTTCATCAAGATAGATTAAGTCATTATTGAGCGCGTAATTATCTAATCCACTTAAGGTAAAGTTCTCACTGTCGGCAATACGAGCATCTTCATCACGGAAATAGACACCGAGTTGTTTTTCAAAGAAAAATTTCACTGGGTTTTCAACAAAGCTGACTAAACGATCCAGTTCAATTTCTTCGATTTTTTCTGGGTTTTCAGTCATAGGGACGGCAAATTCTGAATTGTTGGAACTCGCGTCAAATTGTGCTATTGGCAACCATTTTGTCGCAAAAGAGCGGGTGAATTTCTCGTTATATTTGAAATTATCCGGGCTAAATGCTGTCATTGGATGCTCAATCACCGTAAGGGTATTTTCGCTTTGCCCTTGATTAATATAATCCACGAGTTGGCTTACTAATACAGAAGGTTCTTTCGGTTGATTATCTGTGATGGAACGGCCAACATAGCTGATATAGCAATAATCACGTGCTGCCAATAAGGCTTCTAAGAACAAATAGCGATCATCATCACGGCGAACACGGTCGCCTTTTTGATGGTGATATTGCATTAAATCAAAACTGTTTGGTGTTTGTGTTCTAGGGTAATCCGCATCATTCATTCCAAGTAAACAAACTACCTTGAATGGCACTGAACGCATTGGTAATAAGGTGCAGAAGTTTACTTTTCCTGCAAGGAATTTTAGGCTATTTGGAGCATCTTCCAATTTCATTGTGATGACATCGGCAATCACATCTGCTTGTAATTCTTCAGTAAAATGGAGCGCTTTTAGATGCTCAGCTAATTCATTAATTTTCTCTTGAATATAGAAAACCGTGTCGCTTGTGTCTTCATTTTGCACGAAGAAATCTGATAAAAGTGCGGTTAAAATTTCTTGCCATTTTTCGATGGAATGTGCTTGTTGCAGCGTTTCATGCAGCGCGGAAAGTGAGGAAAAAAAGTGAGATAAATTTCCAGCAAATTCACCTTTTAAGCCATAGCTGCTGTTTAACCCCAGACTATCTTGCCAAATACCGTGTTCTTCACGCATCGCATAACCTAAAATCATTCGTTCTAATCCAGCCTGCCAAGAATTGAAATTGATACCATCTTGATTTTTTTGCAAACCGAAACGAATCCCTGAATCCGCTACCCATTCTCTCACTAATGGTAAATCAGCAAGAGAAATATTAAATCGTTCTCGCATCGCAGGAATATCCAACAACGCTAAGACATTCTCTGCACTAAAATTGCTTTCTTTTAAGCGCAATAAAGTTAAGTAACTTGAGACCAACACATCGCTTTCTGAAAGTTTATTATCTGAAAGTGAAAATGGAATTTGTTGCGCATCTCCATTTTTTTGCCCGAAAACTGCCTGAATATAAGGCGTGTATTGGTTTATATCTGCCACCATAACAACCACATCTTTTGGCGTAAGGTTAGGATCTTGATTAAATAAATCTAATAAATAATCGTGCAATACTTCCACTTCACGCATAGCACTGTGGCAAGAATGTAGGGTTAAAGTGCGGTCATTTTTTGTGATATTTAACGGTTTATTTTCTAAATGCAGAATTTGAGATTGTAATTGCCCAAGCAAACCGTTTGATTTAATTTCTTGATAGGCACTGATGGGATAAGTTGGAATATGTTCTTCATCTCGCACCAAGGTGTAAAGAAAATCTCGCCCCATTTTTCCCCAAGCAGCCAGTAACGGATTGCCTACTTGAAGGTTTTCTTTTTGATAAGTGACATCAAACTGAGCGTTTTCTAGTTGAGAAAGTTGATCCTCGGAAAAGAGCGGTTGATTTTCATTTTGTTTATTGAATTGATAACGCTTGCGAGAACGCAAATAATCGAGGCGTAAATCGCTAATATCCCCCCAATACTCTTGGCAGGGATTATTAAAAAATAAATGAATATCTACTTCAGAGGACATGGCTTGCAAAATATTGAGATAAGCAGTTGGAAGCGCAGGAATACCAAAAATAAATATGCGTGAAGGTAATTTTTTCGGCGCTTTTTTATCGGCAAGCAAGGCTAAGAACTGATTATGCAAAGCCACTCGATGTGTGGCATCACCAACATCTGATTTAACATCGACGACCAATGCACGCCATAACTCACCTTGCCATTTTATATTGCCTTGAATTTGCTCAAATAAAGTATCGTTTAGGTTAGGTTGCTGTTTTTGTATTTGAGCAGTAATTTGTGTATCTTCGCCTTTTTCCCAAGCAAAAATCCATTCTGGTCGATAAACTAAATATTGGTCAAATAAATCGGCAATTTTGCTGCTGAGTTGATAAAGTTTGTATTGTTCAGAATGAGGCGATGATGCTAAATAATTGCGTAAAGGTGAAAAACTTTTTTTCTCGAGAAAAGTCGGGATTAATCGCATTAAACGCCATGTCATTGAATCTTTATCAAAAGGGTTTTCTAATGCCGTTGCGGGTAAGTTTTGAGCATAAAGTTGCCATATAAAACTTGCTGGCATAGGAAATTTGAGATTCGCTGAAATGCCTGTTTCTTTCGCTAATTCAATTTGCAGCCATTGCGCCATACCCGGGCTTTGCACCAAGATAATATCTTGCTGAAAAGGATCTTCTGGAGGTAATGATTTGAATAAGGACGAAAGAATTTCTTTTTGTTTTTCGAGTTGATTAGAGTAGTAAACAATGAACACAATGGCGACCTTTTGAGGATTTGATTTAGAAAAAGACAAGCTCAATTTTACTTAGTTTTTATCGAAATTTCACCCATAGGATAACGCACAATGACGCGTTCGTTTTGACATTGAACGCGAAAAGTTAAGCCATTTTGTGGTATCAATTGTTCACAAGCTAACCCTAAAAATTGGCGTTGAGCTTGATTCTCTGCAATCTGTATTGCCTGAAAATCTTGATAAGTTTTCACCGCACTTTTTCTTTGGCTTGCCGTCCATTGATTGAAAGCAATAAATAAAATGCTAAATAAAGCCAAAGAAAATAACAGGGTAGTGAGCGACATGCCTTTATTCATCTGGAACATTAAAATCACTCCAACTTTTTTCTGCCAACTGCCACTGGCTATATTGTTGCACTAAGGTTGTTACGACAGATTTGCCATAGGCCAACGTCACCCCATCTAAAGTTAAATTCCCGTTGGTGATCACCGCGCCACTAATCCTTCCTTTGCCCGTTAGTTTTAAATCTCCCTCCGCAATTAATACGGCAGACACGGTGCCATTAATTTGAACCTCCGCTTGTGAATCTGAAAACCAATATAGTTTAGGTGTTTTATTCGCATTTAAAATCTTGGGCGGGGAAGAAAAGCGCGGTCGAAAATCCGTTAGTTTTTCTGTGTGAATAAAATCTTTCAATGCACCCTGATTATCGCCTCTCGTAGGCGATTTTTTAAATAGGCTTATTCTTTCACACCAAAGAAAATATTGAATGGCATCGGTGGCGCCATCAAGCGTGATGCTGATTTGCTTTACACTTTCGTTATTATTTAACGGTAAATCAAGGCAGGCAGTTTGTTTTTTCTCCTCTGTCATTTTTTGCAGTTGTAATGTTCTTTCCACATAGTGTTTTCGTTGATTTTGTTGCGCACGAAAAAAACTTAAATGGCTCTCATCCAATAATAAAAACGCAGTTAATAAACCTGAAATAAAAATCAGAATAGTCAGCGTGATAATGCCTTTTTGTATTGTCATTATTTTTGATTCCGTTATTTTTGATTCCATAGCGCAACGACAAGGGATGTTTCATAACTGATATTTGAGGTTTGTTTTAAATTTCCTTTTAGCTTGATTTCTAATCCTTTACCTTCAATTAACCAATTAAATTGTAGGGTAGTGACTTCGTATTCATTGTTGTCTAATAAATCCGTCCAGCCGCCCCCAGCGTTGCAAGCCGATTGTTGAAACGCTCGTTTACAAGTTTCTGCTGTGCAATTAGTAGGAATAACACTTTGATAAGTCAGTTTGGTTTTTATCATTTTGTTACTCACTTTATAACCGAATAATTCTTCTGTACTATTTTTGGATGCATTTTTCCCATTTTTCATACAGGTTTTAGGCGAATCTTTGCCAATACACCCATTTTTATTTAAATCATAAAAGAACAACACGCAACTATTAGGTGGGGCGTTATCTTCTTGGCTAATGAAAATAGCTGTGCCTTGTTCATCTAATTCAAATAAAGATAAATTGCTTTCTATTCCTTTTGTATTTAATGCTCTAAATCCCAATCGCCGAAGATCTTTACCGATTAGCTGTAATGTTCGTTGTAATTCTGCTTGTAGTTTTAAATGTAATAACATGTGTTGATTTTGCGTTTGTATTTGCACATAAAAATGTGAAATGCTTAGCAATAATAAAGACGATAGCGCCAGCGAAATCATCAGTGCTAATAGGGTTTGTCCTTTTAATAATCTTTTCATGATTGATTGCATGCACTAGCCGCTTGATTGGTTTTCAAACGAATACTGCCAACATTGAAAAATGAAAATAATGTACGTTCATGTTCCGCTTGCAGAATAAAGCAACGAGTAACACTGGTATTACGAGCACCATAAAACCTCGTGATTTCTTTGGGATAAATATAATGGCTTTGAATCATTGTTTTTTTAGGAAAATAAGGATAGTAAAAATGAGCATAGGCCTCTTTCGGGCAGTTTGTTGGGTTTAAACAATCACAAGTTTGATCATTTTTTACTTGTGCTGTTAAGCACCATTGTTGTGTCGCAAGGTTACGATTGATTAGTAAAAACCACACTTCTGATGAATTTTCTGCTCGAGCCTGAATTTGGCGTAGAAATAAATACAGGCGATGTTGCTCTTTGGTTAAAATCGTTTTAGGTGAATCGGTTTGCCATAATGGGACGGCAAAACTCAGCGCAATGCTGATAATGGCTAATCCAATCAATAATTCTACTAATGTCACACCTTTCTGCATAAAACGCTCCAATTTTCTACCGCACTTTAATGGTAAATAATTAATGGAAAAATCACTTCATGCTATTTTTGCGATCTGTATCGCAAACTTTTCCTGAAAACCTATAAAAACCATTGTTTTATAATTTTCAACTGGTTATTTTGGCAAATCTCGCTATAATGGCGCGGAATTTTTCTGTTCTTTAAAATCTGGTGGAAATATGAATCCAATGTTAAATATCGCAATTCGTGCGGCACGAAAAGCGGGCAATGTGATTGCTAAAAATTATGAACGCCGTGATGCTATCGAAAGCACACAAAAAGGTATTAATGATTATGTGACAAACGTTGATAAAGCGGCAGAAGCAGAAATCATTGAAATTATTCGTAAATCTTATCCTGACCACACCATCATCAGCGAAGAAACGGGTGCGCTTGAAGGCAAAGATAGTGATGTACAATGGGTGATTGATCCACTAGATGGTACCCGTAATTTTATGACGGGCCTTCCTCATTTTGCCGTGTCTATCGCAATTCGTGTAAAAAATCGCACTGAAGTTGGGGTTGTTTATGATCCAATCCGTAATGAATTATTTACCGCTGTGCGTGGTGAAGGCGCAAAATTAAATGAAGTACGTTTGCGTGTAGATAGTAAACGTGAAATTCAAGGTTCAATTTTAGCGACCGGTTTCCCATTCAAACAACCAAAATTAATGCCAACTCAATTTGCAATGATGAATGCCTTAATTGAAGATGCCGCGGATTTCCGTCGTACTGGTTCTGCAGCATTGGATTTATGCTATGTGGCGTCAAACCGTATTGATGGTTATTTTGAAATGGGCTTAAAAGCATGGGATTGTGCTGCTGGCGATTTAATCGTGCGTGAAGCGGGTGGTTTAGTCTGTGATTTTGATGCTGGTAACGGCTACTTACGTAGCGGTAATATTATTGCAGCACCAGCGAGAGTATTAAAAGAAATGTTGAATAAAATTAGACTGTGTTTAGGTGAGAGTTTTAACGGTTAATTGTTTTATAAATAGCGCCTTTAATAATGGTGCTATTTTTACCCTTTAAAGTTTGGAATGTAAAAATTCTGAGATAAAAAAAGCAAGGTGCTTTACCTTGCTTTATTAATTTGGTGGGATAATCTCACTTAAATTAACATTGTAATAAATTGATTTATAATAACTTTATTCCTGCGATATGTGTTCAGTGTTACTATTGGTGTTACTAAAAAACAAAATGGTAAATAATCTATAATACTCAAAGCATTGATACTTTGCTCTTTAACCCAATTATAGCATGATGAGAGAAAAATATCTAAATAGGTAAAATATAGCACCGTATGCCTGTTTTTTAATCAAAATTTTTTAAAAATTTCCTCAATGAAAACATTAGTTAAATATGAGGATGAATTAGCTCACTCTTCCATACTATAAAGCGAAATATTTACTTAAAAAAATACTTGCTGGCAACCAGAAAGAGGTATAGGATGGTTACATTAAATTTTAGTTAGAGCAAAAAATAAGGATTTCTTATTAATATATGAAATGGAGGCTATACGCCTTATCAAAAAGTGATGATATAGATCACTTTTTTTAAACGAAACAATATAAGGGTATTACTAGCTAAATAGTAATACCCTTTTTATATAAGAGGACTTTACCATGGATAGAATAATCAGGGTAAAAGAATTTTTAACTATATTAGGAGTATCTAAAAGTACATTCTATATTTGGCAGGATAAAAACTCTGCTTATTATAAACCTAATTTTCCTAAAAAAGTTAGCCTAGGTGCTAACTCCGTAGGCTACTTTGAATCAGATATAAATAAATACTTAAACGAAATTAAAAAAACAAATGAGGTGTGCTATGGTTAAAATAGTAGATGATAAGATTTTTTCAATTATTAATAGAAAATTGCCATTAGAGAAAGGTTTTAAGAGATTAACTAGTAATGCTAGAAATGTCTTATACACACTAATCATAAAAAGTAAAAATAAAGAAATAATGATAACTACTTTCAACTCAGAATCTGTTTTTAACTTAAAAAGAGATTTATTTATTAAAGCTCTAAATGAGTTAATAAAGGTAGATTATTTAAAAAAAACTGAAGTAGATAATATCTATATATTAAAAATTTAAATCAAAGCCACTATTTAGTGGCTTTTTATAGAGGCAAATTATGAATAATAAAAATGTAAATTTTCCAGATGAGTGGAATGGATGGAGATTAAAAAATAATGAGATTGATTACAATATAGATGATAATAACTATATACTTTCTAGATATAACTATTTACGTGATTCAATCGACGATAGCAGTTACAAACTTAAGGATAGTATAGATAGTTATTCAAATAGGCAAATCCTAGCTTGGGGTTGCGGCTCAGGGAAAACCACAAATTTAAAGGTTCTTTGTGCTAATACTGATAAGTCTACTTTGATTATTGTAAAAACAAATGAAGAAATTAAAAGGCTTGTATTTGATGTTAAAGTATTAAATCCTAAACAGTCTATTTGTGGAATTTATAAAGGAAGCGATACATTAACAGAATTAGAATGTAATATTTATGCTTTGTCAAAATATAGAATAGTAGTAACTAATAACTGGAGGGCTTTATATGAATCAAGCAATATATTTATTAACTATGATGATCCCATAAAGAAAGAGATAACAAAGAGAGAATTAGTTATCTTTGATGAATTCCAGACCCCTTATACGGATATAGTAGTAAAACATGAGAAATTATTAGTAGAACTTTATAAGAGAGAGTTGATATACGGAAAAGAGATAAGGCTAAATAAGGAGACAATTAAGAATATAATAAATTTTGACAAAAATATATTTAATGAATTATTTAATGATTTACCTGATATAAAAAATGAAAAACTATATCATGAAAGAGTTAGCTGGCTATTCAATAAACTTATAGTATCTTTAGGAGATCTATCTAATACAGATATATCATCAGATATTATCATACACCAAGATATTAATGACTTTATAGATGAAGATACAAAATTAATTATTTTAGATGCCACAGCAGAATTTTTATTTGAAGGTAGTAATAATTGGAATATAGAAAGATATAATCAAAGTAAAGTAGTTATAAATAATAATATTTATTATGATACATTGTTATCAACACGAAGGACAAGAAAAAGTAATGAGAAACATAAAAAAGATATTGTTGAAGACATAAGAAAACTTGAGAAATATATTTCTATGAATAATGGAAATAAACATCTTGTTATTACATGGAATAATACATTTCATATAGAGAATCTACCTAACTTCATTAAAGAAAATATTAGTAAAGATTTGCGAGATAAATATGAGGTTATTCATTATAATTCAGGAAAGTGTAGAGCTACAAATGAGTATATAAAATATGATTCAATAATATTTTTTGGTGAGTGGTTTAATAATTCATTTCATGCAGAGAGACTTTCTGAAGTATTAAATACTAAAATAGAATCTAAAGATCTAGTAAAATCAGAAATAGTTCAAGCAATTTTTAGAACTCAAGCAAGAATAGGAAAGTCAGTATCTATCGCATTTTTTTACAATTATAATGAGAAATTATTGGATGGATACGATTCATTTGAAGAAAGTATTAATAGTATATTGAATATAGAAGATAATGATTTTAAAAGAATGGTTAAAATGAGAAGAATATTAAATATAATGGAAAATGAATTGAATAAGAATACACTAAAAAAAGTAAAAAACTTCATTCGTAAAATGAATATTTTAGATTTAAAAAATGAAATTATGGAAATTAAAACCAGCCTTAAAGAATTAAATGATATTGTTGATCATAAATTTAAATCTAGGAGAGATGTTATACCACTTCAAAATGCTCTCATGGAATACCTTAATATAAATTTAACTTTATAAAATAAAAGCCTAATAGGGAGTTAATCTATTAGGCTTTATTTTTTATTGAATAGTTACATAAAAATCTTTTCCATTATCACTACTTTCAATTTTATAACGTATAGGTGCTTTTATGCCACTGTTATATTGATTTCTATAAACTTCTATTGCTTGTTCATGTTCTCTAACCATTTTATCTAACTGTTCTTTAGTTTCAGATAAATATTTATCCCTTTCTTGTTGATAATAAATTTTTACTCTATTAATATCTTGAGGATAAGATTCTTCTAAAATCCTAAGATTATCTTCAATATTCTTAACCTTATCATCCCTTTCTTGATTGAATCTATTTTTATGATGATTGTAATTATTAGAAAGTTCCTTTTTGTTACGTTCTAAAGACTCAGACACTTCTTTATCGCTTGCTCCTGCTCTTTTATAGTTTTTAGCATCTAATTCGATTTGGCTAGACATTCTTTTATAATGATTTTCATTTTCTAGTAATTTTTGTTCTGAATCAGAAATAGCTTTATTTTTATCTGAAGAAAGACTGTTCTTTTTACTAGAATATTTATTTTCTAATTCAGATAACTGTTCTTTTTCTCTTTTATCCATTTTTAATGAAAATTCATTAAATGCATTTTTTAGCATTATTTCTTTTTTTGGGTCTTCGGAATATATAATGGAATTACTTTCTTAATAGTTTAAAAACAACTGGTGTTTAAATTGGATTTTCTGGTGGGATGTTAGGATAATCAATAGTATTATATAAAAGTATCAATCACATACGAGTGATACTTTGGGAAAAAAATAAAATAGTCCAATTTACTTGACCGTGTACTATGGTACATGGTTTATAATATTCAGGGGGTGAAATAAGATGATTTATCGCATTAGTGAGTTTGCAGATAAATGTGGAGTTAATAAAGAAACGATCAGATATTACGAGCGAAAAAATTTATTACAAGAACCTCACCGAACGGAAGCTGGTTATCGGATATATTCATATGATGACGTTAAGCGTGTTGGGTTTATTAAACGAATACAGGAACTTGGTTTCTCTTTAAGCGAGATTTATAAATTACTTGCTGTTGTAGATAAAGATGAAGTTCGTTGTCAAGATATGTTCGAATTTGTTTCTAAAAAACAAAAGGAAGTGCAAAAACAAATAGAGGATTTAAAACGAATTGAAACTATGTTAGACGACTTAAAACAACGATGTCCAGCTGAAAAGCAATTACATTCGTGTCCAATAATAGAAACATTAACATGAGAGATTAATTAACGAAAGGAGCTTTTTTATGAATAAATTTAAGGTAAACATTTCAGGAATGACCTGTACGGGTTGTGAAAAACACGTAGAATCAGCACTTGAAAAGATAGGTGCTAAAAATATTGAGTCTAGTTATCGTCGTGGTGAAGCAGTATTTGAACTGCCCGATGATATTGAGGTTGAAAGTGCAATGAAGGCGATTGATGAAGCAAATTACCAAGCCGGAGAAATTGAAGAAGTATCATCACTAGAAAACGTGGCGTTAATTAATGAAGACAATTATGACCTTCTTATTATTGGTTCTGGTGCTGCTGCCTTTTCTTCGGCAATTAAAGCTATAGAATACGGTGCAAAAGTTGGAATGATTGAGCGTGGAACGGTTGGGGGAACCTGTGTGAATATTGGCTGTGTTCCGTCAAAAACTCTTCTTAGGGCAGGGGAAATCAATCATTTATCAAAAGACAATCCGTTTATAGGTTTACAAACATCCGCTGGAGAAGTGGATTTAGCTAGTTTAATCACGCAAAAGGATAAATTGGTGAGCGAACTTCGGAATCAAAAATATATGGATTTAATTGATGAATATAATTTTGATTTAATTAAAGGTGAAGCAAAATTCGTTGATGCTAGTACGGTTGAGGTCAATGGGGCAAAGTTATCTGCAAAACGCTTTTTAATTGCAACAGGTGCATCGCCTTCGTTGCCCCAAATTTCAGGACTTGAAAAAATGGACTATTTAACTAGTACAACACTTCTTGAGTTAAAGAAAATACCAAAACGATTAACTGTAATTGGTTCAGGATACATTGGAATGGAGCTTGGACAACTATTTCATCATTTAGGTTCAGAAATAACGCTTATGCAAAGAAGTGAGCGACTTTTAAAGGAGTATGATCCTGAGATTTCAGAGTCAGTTGAAAAAGCGTTAATTGAACAGGGTATAAACCTTGTCAAAGGGGCAACTTTTGAGCGTGTTGAACAAAGTGGAGAGATAAAAAGGGTTTACGTAACAGTAAATGGCAGTAGAGAAGTCATTGAATCAGATCAGTTACTTGTTGCCACTGGAAGAAAACCAAATACGGATTCTTTAAATTTAAGTGCAGCAGGTGTTGAAACTGGAAAAAATAATGAAATCCTGATCAATGATTTTGGTCAAACAAGTAATGAAAAGATTTATGCAGCAGGAGATGTGACTTTAGGACCACAATTTGTATATGTAGCAGCCTATGAAGGTGGAATTATTACTGATAATGCTATTGGTGGATTAAACAAAAAAATAGATTTATCGGTAGTTCCTGCTGTTACGTTTACGAATCCGACGGTTGCAACGGTTGGTTTAACAGAAGAACAAGCAAAAGAGAAAGGGTATGATGTGAAGACATCTGTATTACCTTTAGATGCTGTTCCAAGAGCAATTGTAAACCGTGAAACAACCGGTGTATTTAAACTAGTAGCAGATGCAGAAACACTAAAAGTATTAGGGGTTCATATTGTATCTGAAAATGCAGGAGATGTCATCTATGCAGCATCATTAGCTGTTAAATTTGGCTTAACGATAGAAGATTTAACAGAAACCCTAGCACCATATTTAACAATGGCTGAAGGGCTAAAATTAGTTGCACTTACGTTCGATAAAGATATTTCGAAATTATCTTGTTGTGCAGGCTAAGGGAACTTTTTTACAACTCCCTATTCAAGTGAACCAGCTAATGCTTTAAGGGATTTTCTAAGTGCATTTGTGGTCACAAAAATAATTTAACACTGATGATTTCGACATCAAATCTATAATTGATACCTTAACACCGCAGAGTAATAAAGGATGAATAATATGTCAGACTTATTATCCCTACCAGACATTAAAACAATAGAACCGCCACAATAAAATGAAACCGATATGATGTTTAAAGTTGAAGCAGTCGGACCACCTGAACGTTGTCCTGAATGTGGTTTTGACAAGTTGTACAAACACAGTTCAAGAAATCAACTAATTATGGATTTGCCCATTCGTTTAAAGCGAGTGGGCTTACAATTGAACCGTAGACGATACAAGTGTCGTGAATGCGGATCTACCTTCTGGGAACGCCTAATATCTGTAGATGAAAAGCGTAGTATGACCAAAAGGCTTTTAAAGTCCATTCAAGAGCAATCCATGTCTAAGACCTTTGTAGAAGTCGCAGAAAGCGTTGGTGTTGACGAGAAAACCATTAGGAACGTTTTTAAGGACTATGTGGCACTCAAAGAACGTGAATACCAGTTTGAAACTCCTAAGTGGCTTGGGATAGACGAGATACATATTATCCGTAGACCTCGGCTTGTATTGACTAATATTGAACGCAGGACTATTTATGACATCAAGCCTAACCGTAACAAGGAAACAGTCATCCAACGTCTTTCAGAAATCAGTGACAGGACTTACATTGAGTACGTCACAATGGATATGTGGAAGCCCTACAAAGACGCAGTGAACACTATCCTTCCACACGCTAAAGTTGTCGTAGATAAGTTTCATGTAGTTAGAATGGCTAATCAAGCCTTAGATAACGTCAGAAAGTCTTTGAAAGCCCATATGAGCCAAAAAGAAAGACGTACCCTTATGCGTGAAAGGTTTATCCTTCTAAAGCGTAAACACGATCTAAATGAACGTGAATCATTCCTCTTAGATACTTGGTTAGGTAATCTTCCTGCTTTAAAAGAAGCCTATGAACTCAAAGAAGAGTTTTACTGGATATGGGATACTCCTGATCCAGATGAAGGTCATCTTCGTTATAGTCAATGGAGACACCGTTGTATGTCCAGCAACTCTATATGCAAAAATTGAACGTGGAGAAACTAAGCTCAATCTTCATAAATTGGAGCAAATTGCCAATATCTTTAATATTGATGTTTTAGAACTAATCAAAAATGATGATAAGAATGTATTGTTCTTTATGAATGATCATAATACTAACTACTACGGTTCAAATGAGAATTTGACATCAGAAATCGATCGATTAAAACTAACTATTTCGCATAAAGATGAGCTATTGAAACAAAGAGATCTAGTGATTGAACAAAAAGATAGCGAGATTTCAGCATTGAAAGAGATTATTTCTTTGCTTAAATCGAAATAGACACTATCTATAATATACTTATTTTATCTAAATTATTTAACTATCAGAAAACGCTGTATAACCTATCTAAATCACTGCTAGCAGCATTATTTAGGGATAGATGAATTGCCCTACGTGTTTTTTTATCTTTCCTGCCATAAGCGTCTCTCGCATTATATTGACTATATATTCTATATCTAAGCGATTTTCTATTTTTAAGATCCCATATTATTAGAATTCTATTAATTAATAAAAATTATAGATCAAGGGCTGATGATTCTCATCATCAGCCTTAGCTCTCTATATAGATCTATAATGATAATCTTCTTCAAAAATAAACGTAGCTAAGAGATCTTAATATATAGTAAAAGCTACAATTTGTATTTGTAGCTTTTACATAGGTAAGTAATCATATCTATCAAGATAGATACTCATTAAGTGTTTTTAACTAATTTATAAATAAATTTAGTTGTTTTTTTTATTATTAATAGAGGCAGGTCAAAAAAAAACAACTCCGTTTAATGGTAATTTCTCCTAAAAAATTTAAGATTGAGAACATTTCTCAATATAATCTCCCCACATTTGCATAATATCCCTTCTTTTCTCCAAATAATTAGCATGATTATAAGCTAGGCTAACTTGGCTTCCTGTTTTATGTGCTAGACAAGCTTCAGCATGCTCATGTTGAACGCCTTGTTCTGCTAAAAAAGTTCTAGCCAATCCCCTTAATCCGTGTGCAGTCTGTTTATCTTTGTAACCCATCCTTTTTAGTGCCATATTAACAGTAGATGAACTCATTGCTTTCTTTAAATCACTTCTATGAGTAAACAAATATTTATTATGACCCGTCATTGGTCTTAGCTGTTCTATCAAAGCCATTACTTGGGATGATAATGGTACTGTATGTAGAAACCTCACTTTCATTCTTTCAGCAGGAATATTCCATTCTTTTTTATCAAAATCAAATTCGCTCCATGAAGCGTTACTTGCTTCACTAGGTCGAACCATTGTTAATAATTGAAATAAGATTAATAATTGAGTTTTCTTTTCAATCTTAGCACTATGTATTGATTTTATAAGGGTAGGAATTTCTTCAATACTTACTCTAGGGTTATTTCTTTGACGAACAGACTTGAATGTAGAGCTAATTTTTAGGCAAGTATTACTTTCAATTAACCCACTATTAACCGCAAAATTTAAGATTTCATTTAGATGACCGCATAGTCTATGAACCATATCTGGAGATCCATTTTCCTCCACTTTCTTTAACATTTGGACTACTAAAGAAGGCTTAATTTCTTTAATAGAATATCGACCTATCAAAGGAAAAAGATGAAGCTCTAAGTTTCGCCAATATTTATTGATCGTTTTCTCTTCAACTTCTGAACTTTTTTTCTCTTTCCAAAGTTCTGCAACTTTCTCAAAGGAACTTTGAGTATCCATAAGCTGCTTTCTTTCTAGTTCTTCTCTATGTTTTTTAGGATCAATTTGTTGAGCTAATAATTTACGACAGTCATCTCTTAACATTCTAGCTTCAGCTAAGCTAACTATCGGATATGTACCTAGCCCTAAATTAGTCCTTGTACCAAGAATAGGTCGTATATAATTAAATAGCCATAATTTAGAGCCGTTAGGCTTAATTCTTAATAAAAGCCCATAACCATCACATAAGCTATACTCTTTTTCTTTTGGCTTAGCTTTTTTTATCTCCGTATCTGTTAAGGGAGTTGTTCTTCTTGCCATTAGATACCTCCAAAATGAAGTAACACTAAAAACTTTATAAATTTATTTTATAAATCATAAAGTTATAATTAATTTAGTAACACTATATGATCCTATCATAGCATGGTGTTACTATTAGTGTTACTAGAATTTGTGGATTTGGTTGGTTTCTATCGGACTTGTTAGAACAACAAAAAAGCCTTGATATGCTATATATCAAGGCTTTATCGGACTATATCATACTATATAAAATTAGAATTTGGTGGAGATAATCGGGATCGAACCGACGACCTCTTGAATGCCATTCAAGCGCTCTCCCAACTGAGCTATATCCCCATAAAAGACAGCAACATGATAAAATTTGACTATGTGGCTGTCAATACGATTTTATTATGAGTTTGTTATCCGATTAAATATTAAGCGTTTTGTGCATGAATAAAATCAATAGCACGCTGAATACGCGCAAGTACGCGATCCCTACCGATACCGACTAGGGTAACATCCATTGATGGAGATTGACCAGAACCTGTCACAGCGACACGTAATGGCATGCCAACTTTACCCATGCCCACTTCTAGTTCAGCAGCCGTTTGCTCAATCGCTTCGTGAGTAGAATGTAAATCCCAGCTAGAAAGTGTGGTTAATTTTTCTTTTACTTTTGCTAGTGCTTCGGCAGCGTTGCCTTTGAAATGTTTTTTTGCTGCTGCTTCATCAAAGGTTTCAAATTCTTCAAAGAAGTAGCGACTTGAACTAGCCATTTCTTTTAAGGTTTTGCAACGTTCCGCAAGCATGGTGACTATTTCCGTTAATGCTGGACCATTGCTTGTATCAATACCTTGATCCTTGTAATGCCATTCAAGGTGTTTAGCCACGTATTCTGGCGGTAATTCACGGATATAATGTTGATTTAACCACTGTAATTTTTCAGTATTAAATGCGCTAGCTGATTTGCTGACGTGATCTAATTCGAAATAGTTGATCATTTCTTCGCGACTGAAAATTTCTTGGTCGCCATGTCCCCAACCTAAACGCACAAGATAGTTGATTAAAGCTTCTGGTAAGTAGCCATCATCACGATATTGCATTACGCTCACTGCACCATGTCGTTTAGATAATTTTTGACCATCATCTCCATTAATCATGGAAACGTGCGCATAGGTTGGAATTGGAGCACCAATCGCTTTTAAAATATTGATTTGACGTGGCGTGTTGTTGATATGATCTTCACCACGTACTACATGAGTGATACCCATGTCCCAGTCATCCACAACTACGCAGAAGTTATAAGTTGGTGAACCGTCTGTACGACGAATAATAAGATCATCAAGCTCACTGTTACTGATTTCAATACGGCCACGCACGGCATCATCAAATACGACTGAGCCTTCAGTTGGATTTTTAAAACGTACAATGTGGGGTTCATCAGGTGAATGGTTGTGATCGTGTAAGCAGTGACGGTCATAACGTGGTTTTTCTTTATTTTGTTCTTGAGTATGACGAAGTTCTTCTAAGCGATCTTTAGTACAATAACAACGATATGCTAAGCCTTGTTCAATCATTTCATCGATCACTTGGTTGTAACGATCAAAGCGTTTAGTTTGGTAATAAGGACCATGTTCCCAAGGAAGATTTAACCATTCCATTCCTTCAATAATTGCAGCAGTTGCTTCTGGTGTTGAACGCTCTAAATCCGTGTCTTCAATTCGTAATACAAATTCGCCGTTATTATGTTTTGCGTATAACCAAGAATAAAGTGCAGTACGTGCGCCACCTACATGTAAATAACCTGTAGGACTAGGAGCAAAACGTGTACGCACTTTTACATTTGGATCTAAATTAAAAGGAGCATCTAGTTTCATTTTTATAACCTATCTTCAATAAAATATTAGTCGTCATTCTACTACGACTTGTTTGACTTCTAAATAAAAAAGCGGATTTTATGCTTATTTTTACGACAATTAAACAAAATTTAGTAAAAAGGTATTGACTGAAAATGCATTCTCCCTATAATGCCAACCCACAACATTAAGGGCGATTAGCTCAGTTGGGAGAGCACCTCCCTTACAAGGAGGGGGTCACTGGTTCGAGACCGGTATCGCCCACCACTTCTCTAAAAAGTGTTCTTAATGTTACTAAGTTTGACCTAGCGGGCGATTAGCTCAGTTGGGAGAGCACCTCCCTTACAAGGAGGGGGTCACTGGTTCGAGACCGGTATCGCCCACCACTTTTCTAAAGTGTCCTTTCCGCTCAAACTTTCCCGTTGTATTTAAACGCTTTCTAGTGGGCGATTAGCTCAGTTGGGAGAGCACCTCCCTTACAAGGAGGGGGTCACTGGTTCGAGACCGGTATCGCCCACCACTTAAAAGTGTTTAAATAAACCGAAAATTTAGGGTTTTACCTTAATATTATCGGGCGATTAGCTCAGTTGGGAGAGCACCTCCCTTACAAGGAGGGGGTCACTGGTTCGAGACCGGTATCGCCCACCACTTTATTTTCAAATTATCTAAATAATTTTCTTTTCCCGTTCAATCTATTACGTTTACGTGATAAAGTGCGCAGACATTGTCATGTCTCATTTTAGTCTGTTATGCATCATAGGGAAAATTCATGATCGCTTATATTTTCTTAGCTTTATTCACGATTGCGGCAGTGATTTTTATTGTAAACTCTCATTATCGTTGGACTTATTTCTTTGCTATTACGCTTTTTACTTTTTTATTTGGCGGGATGCTTATGGTTTCTGGCCAATGGCAACGTGCTTTAAATTTTTCATCCGTGCTTTTTGTGGTACTGATGTTATTTCACCGTTTAAAAATTCATTATTACAAACAGCCTTTGTTAATTTCAGATTTCTTTCTTGTAGTGGATTGGCGAAATTGGGAAACCTTAATTCATTATAAAGGTGCGTTATTTGGCGTTATTGGGCTACTTGCGTTATTAGGTTATGCGATTTTTGGTTTTAATGATGTCGAGTCTTTAGGACTATTAGGTCACAACATTGGAGCGTTATTGTTTATCGTTAGCTTTAGCTTGATGTGGCATTATTCTAAAAAGCCAAGTGCGGTGCAAGTTTGGTTAGATTCTTTGCCCGATGATGGTCGTGATGTGTTTTTAAATTTACCAATGTCTTGCCGCGGTATTTTTTTCAAGGTGCCAAGTTTTGATGGCAATAGCCAAAATTTTATTGAAAAAATGACCGCACTTTCATCTGATACAAACAAGGTATCTGAAACAAAACCCGATATTGTAGTGACATTAATGGAATCCACGCTGAACCCTCATCAATTTGCTTTTAGTCAGCAATCTATTCCACCACTTTCCATGTTTGAACCCCAAAATGATACGGTATTTGCTTCTCCGTTGCGTGTACATACTTTTGCTGGCGCAACGTGGAAATCAGAATTTGCTTTTTTAGCCGGTGTGCCTTCGACTGATTTTGCCGCGTTAGCAAGTGGTGTTTTTTATTCTGTTGTACCGCACTTGCAATCAGGCTTAGTGAAAAATCTAAAAGCACAAGGATATTTTTGTGTTGCCTTGTCGCCTTTTACAAAAGGTAATTACAATGCGAAATCCGCTTATGATCATTTCGGTTTTGATTTGATGTTACAGCCGCAAGATCTTGGTTATCCTGCGCCTATCAGTAAAAATCTTTGGGATATTAGTAGTGAAGAAATGATGAAGTACGCCCGAATGATTTTGGAAAAACAGCATCCTGCGTTAGAAAATGTAGATCAGCCGATGTTTGTTTATGTATTGACTATGCGTGAACATGGTCCATATGAATTGGGCATGGAAAATACATTTAATCTTCAAATGCCTAATTTAGGGGCTAAAAGTATTTCTGCATTGAATGACTATACTCAACGTATTGTCGCCTTGAATGATGCGATTGAAGGAATGAATAACTATTTACATGAACGTAAAAAGCCTTTTGTTCTAGGGTATTTCGGTGATCACCAAGTAGCATTTGATAATGTTATCCCTCCGAAGAAAGGGGATTATGTACAGCCTGATTATGTGACACAATTTGTTGTAAGAAGTAATTGTGCGAGTCAATTTAAGCAAGAACAACATTTTTTAGATCTCGCTTTTGCCGGAGGCGTCTTGATGAATGTAGCTGGATTATCAGCAGAAGATGAATTTATGAAAGCAAATATGGCAATGTGTAAACTAAGTCACGGAAAATTGGAAGATTCTCCTAATCCTGCATTTGTGAATGACTATCGTCATTACCTTTATCAAACCTTAAAGATTGCAAAATAGCTACATAAAAAAGACCGATGTTGATAATCGGTCTTTTATTTTATTCTTTTAACTCACCTAAAACTTCAGATAATTGCGCTCCGACCAACACAACTAGCCAGCTAATCTGAATCCACAATAGCATAATCGGCAATGTTGCCATTGCGCCATAGATTAGTTGATAAGAAGGGAATGTGGTGATGTACCAAGTAAAGGCTTGTTTACCGAGTGTAAAGAAAATAGCGGCAATAAGTGCACCACAAGCAGAATATCTTATATCCACTTTCTTATTTGGCACGATGGTATAAATTAATGTGAAAATAAACCATGTGAAAAAGAACGGGAGTAAACTGAGCAATTTCACACCGAGTGAAAGCGTTTCTGATTGTTCAAACACCACTTTTATATAAGAGCTAATCCCTATACTTGTACCTATAACGAGAGGCCCAAAAGTCAGAATCATCCAGTAAATCGCGAAAGAGGTAAAAATAGGACGAATACTGGTATCATGCCAAATGCTGTTGAGGGTTCGGTCGATGTTATTAATTAGCATCAAGGCAACGGCAATTAAACTTACAATTCCCACCGCACTCATTTTCTTTGAGTTTGATACGAATTGATCGATATATTCGCCCACCATATCACTTGCCGATGGCGCAAAATTGGTGAAAATCATTTCTTTCAATTCCCCAGTGACTTCATTGAATACAGGAAAGGCAGAGAATATAGAAAAAATCACCATCACCATTGGCACGATAGCAAGCATCGTGCTGTAAGTTAGTGCGCCAGCAGCTTGGTTGAGTTTATTTTCTGAAAAACGTTTCCAAAAGAGCTGGCTAAATTGTTTCAATGAAATCATAAAAATTCCCCACAGCAATGTTTAAATTTTTTACCAGAACCACATACACAAGGTTGTTTCATTGTAGGCAAGGATACGGTCGGATCCACAAAATACCAACGGTTTTCAATTTTTACAAAAATTGACCGTTCTTGATGGGCTAGTTCTCCCTCTTCGCCTTGAAAAATCGCTTTAAATTCCACCGCACTTTGAGTTTTTGTGAGGTTTTCTGTTTTTAGGATTTCTAATCCTAGCCATGTAGTATTGTCAGCCCATTCTTGCAATAGATGAGTCTCTAATAAAGTTTGTTGGCTTGGCACAGTTGTTGCAACAATATAAGGTATATTTTTTAAAACGTAAGCTGTATAACGTGAACGCATGAGTTGTTCTGCCGTTTCTGGGACGGCAGTGTGTAAATGAAAGGGCGCACAGCAATGTTTGTACTCTTTGCCAGAACGGCAAAAACACAATGAAGGTGCGGTAAAATTTTCTGACATTTTAGTGTCCTGAAGTGGTATAAAAGAGATTTAATTTGAATTATAACTGAAAAATGTTTAACTTTTTGACCACATTGCATTTTTTACTTATCATTTACATATAATAAAAAATAAAGGGAAAATTCATTTATGCAATACGATCTCTCTCGCACAGAACAAGGTAAAATCCTAGGCATCACGGCCAAAATGGCTAACCGCCATGGCCTTATTGCTGGCGCAACAGGTACGGGTAAAACTGTCACATTACGTAAAATGGCAGAAGCCTTCAGTGATGATGGGGTACCGGTATTTTTAGTAGACGTAAAAGGCGATCTTTCTGGCTTAGTAAAGGGCGGTCAATTTCAGGGCAAAATTGCGGAACGAATTGAGCAGTTCGGGTTAGGCAATGATAGTTATCTCAATGGCTATCCTGTTTCTTTTTGGGATGTTTTTGGCCAAACGGGCATTCCTCTGCGAACAACTATTTCTGAAATGGGCCCGTTGTTGCTTTCTCGTTTATTGAATCTCAATGCTACGCAAGAAGGATTATTAAACCTGGTATTTCGTGTGGCAGATGATAAAGGTTTATTGCTCATTGATTTAAAAGATCTTCGTGCAATGCTGAAATATGTTGCAGAGAATGCGAAAACCTTCCAAGTTGAGTATGGCAACGTTTCGACCGCAAGTGTTGGTGCAATCCAACGAGCACTACTTACACTTGAAAATGAAGGTGCTGCAAATTTATTTGGTGAGCCAGCATTGAACCTAGATGATTGGATGCAAACTCGCGATGGGCGAGGGGTGATTAATGTACTCAATTCTGAAAAATTGATTAATTCCCCAAGAATGTATAGTGCATTTCTATTATGGTTGATGGCGGAACTCTTTGAACAACTGCCAGAAGTGGGTGATCCTGATAAACCTAAATTTATTATGTTTTTTGATGAAGCACACTTATTGTTTGATGGTGCACCGAGCGTATTAGTAGAAAAAGTAGAACAAGTTGTGCGTTTGATTCGTTCTAAAGGTGTGGGAATCTATTTTGTCACGCAGAACCCTCTTGATTTGCCAGATACCGTATTAGGGCAGTTAGGTAATCGTGTTCAACACGCTCTCCGTGCATTTACTCCACGCGATCAAAAAGCTGTAAAATCAGCTGCAGAAACTTTCCGAGCAAACCCTTCAGTGAATGTCGTTGAGACTATTTCAACCCTTGGAGTGGGACAAGCATTGGTATCATTTTTAGATGAAAAAGGCATGCCTACGCCAGTTGAAATTGCCTATATCTATCCGCCAAAAAGTCAGCTTTTACCATTAACGACAGATGAACGTAATGTTTGGGTGAAAGATGATGATCTTTATGCGTATTATAAAGAATATGTAGATAACGAATCAGCCTTTGAAGTATTAACTGCTCAAGCGGATTTAGCTGCGGTACAACAAAAACAAGCAGAGCAAGCCCAAGCGGAAGAAGAAAACGGCTTCTTAGGTAGTTTGAGTCGAATGATTTTTGGTACGCAAAAGCGCGGTGAAAAATTATCGCCAACTGAGCAGATTGTTAACAGTGTAGCAAAATCAGTTGGGCGAAATATTCGAAATCAAATTACTAAGCAAATTATGAGAGGAATAATGGGGGCATTGAAAAAATAGGTTGATGATAAATGAAATGTGAGGGTTTCCGTTTAGAAGATGCATATCTAAATTACTTTAAATAAAAGATAATTGATTAAGTATTTGAAATCCTCGCTTTCTCTCGGTTCTATATTTTATTAGATTTTTTATTACCATCATCTTTATGATTCAATGTGATAAATATTAAAATTTTCACTGATTTCACAAGCGTCATGTATTAATTTCTTTGTTCCCAAGAATTAATTTTTTCGCTAGAATGCAGTCAATTTTTGACTTAATAAAGGATAACATTATGTTTGGAAAAGGCGGTTTAGGCGGCTTAATGAAACAAGCCCAACAAATGCAAGAAAAAATGCAAAAAATGCAGGAAGAAATCGCGCAACTAGAAGTAACGGGTGAATCTGGTGCAGGTTTAGTGAAAATCACAATTAATGGTGCACATAACTGCCGTCGCATTGACATTGATCCGTCTTTAATGGAAGACGATAAAGAAATGTTAGAAGATTTAATCGCGGCCGCTTTTAACGATGCGGTACGTCGTGCAGAAGAATTACAAAAAGAAAAAATGGCATCGGTTACTGCTGGAATGCCATTGCCTCCAGGGATGAAATTTCCGTTTTAATTATTAGGCGCGTGAATATACGATTCACGCGTCATCTCTCATTTACCTCTCATTAAATCACTATGCAAAGCAGCCCACTTTTGGAACACCTTATTGAGAACTTACGTTGTCTTCCTGGCGTAGGACCTAAATCTGCGCAACGTATGGCTTATCATCTTTTACAACGTAATCGTAGCGGTGGAATGAATTTAGCTCGAGCACTCACAGAAGCCATGTCTAAAATTGGCCATTGTTCACAATGTCGAGACTTTACGGAAGAAGACACTTGCAACATTTGCAATAACTCTCGCCGTCAAAATTCAGGTTTGCTTTGTGTCGTTGAAATGCCCGCAGATATTCAAGCTATTGAGCAAACGGGACAATTTTCGGGACGTTATTTTGTCTTAATGGGGCACTTATCACCACTTGATGGTATTGGTCCTCGTGAAATTGGCTTAGATTTACTGCAAAAACGTTTAGTAGAAGAATCTTTCCACGAGGTGATTCTTGCAACAAACCCAACAGTGGAAGGCGATGCAACAGCAAACTACATCGCTGAAATGTGCCGCCAGCACAATATCAAAGTGAGTCGTATCGCTCATGGAATTCCTGTAGGTGGTGAACTGGAAACTGTGGACGGTACAACACTGACTCACTCTTTTCTAGGTCGTCGTCAAATCGACTAATCTTCTCATACTATTATGCGTTTATTTATCGCCGAAAAACCAAGCTTAGCTCGCGCTATTGCTGATGTGCTCCCCAAACCCCATCAACGTGGGGATGGTTTTATTAAATGTGGCGATAATGATATGGTAACTTGGTGTGTAGGGCATCTTCTCGAGCAAGCAGAACCCGATGCCTATGATCCTAAATTCAAACAATGGCGTTTAGAACATCTCCCTATCATTCCTGAAAAATGGCAACTTTTACCACGAAAAGAAGTAAAAAAACAGCTTTCTGTGGTGGAAAAACTGATCCATCAAGCGGATACACTTGTAAATGCAGGAGACCCGGATAGAGAAGGACAATTACTTGTCGATGAAGTATTCAGTTATGTCAATTTATCTGCCGAAAAACGCGATAAAATTTTACGCTGCTTGATTAGCGACCTAAATCCAAGTGCGGTAGAAAAAGCAGTAAAAAAATTACAACCCAACCGTAACTTTATTCCTCTTGCCACATCTGCACTCGCACGAGCCCGCGCTGATTGGCTTTATGGCATTAATATGACCAGAGCCTATACCATTCGTGGCAGACAAACTGGCTATGATGGCGTGCTTTCTGTTGGTCGAGTACAAACCCCTGTGCTGGGTTTAATTGTACGTCGAGATTTGGAAATTGAACATTTCCAACCCAAAGACTTTTTTGAAGTACTAGCTTGGGTTAATCCAGAGAGTAAAGAAGAAAAAACTCAGGAGAAATCAACCGCACTTTTCAGTGCCTTATGGCAACCCAGCAAAGCTTGTGAAGATTACCAAGATGATGACGGCAGGGTGCTCTCTAAAGGATTAGCAGAAAACGTTGTAAAACGTATTACAAATCAACCTGCGGAAGTAACCGAATACAAAGACGTTCGTGAAAAAGAAACGGCCCCCTTGCCTTATTCCCTTTCTGCGTTACAAATTGATGCAGCAAAACGATTCGCTATGTCCGCTCAAGCCGTATTAGATACGTGCCAACGCCTATATGAAACTCATCGTTTAATCACTTATCCTCGTTCTGATTGCCGCTATTTGCCCGAAGAACATTTTGCCGAACGACACAATGTACTAAATGCAATTTCAACCCATTGTGAAGCTTATCAAGCCTTACCAAATGTCATTTCAACTGAACAGCGAAATCGCTGTTGGAATGATAAAAAAGTAGAAGCTCACCATGCAATCATTCCAACGGCTAAAAATCGTCCTGTAAATCTAACACAAGAAGAACGTAATATTTACAGCCTTATCGCTCGCCAATATTTAATGCAATTTTGTCCTGACGCAGAATATCGTAAAAGTAAAATTACGCTGAATATTGCCGGCGGTACTTTTATAGCTCAAGCGCGAAATTTACAAACGGCTGGGTGGAAAGAATTATTAGGCAAAGAAGACGACACAGAAAATCAAGAACCCTTATTACCAATAGTAAAGAAAGGACAAATTTTGCATTGTGAACGCGGAGAAGTCATAAGCAAAAAAACTCAGCCGCCAAAGCCTTTCACAGATGCAACCTTGCTTTCAGCAATGACGGGGATTGCTCGATTTGTACAGGATAAAGATCTCAAAAAAATCCTACGAGAAACAGATGGATTGGGTACAGAGGCTACTCGCGCTGGCATCATTGAATTACTTTTTAAACGCGGTTTTTTAACGAAAAAAGGGCGAAATATTCATAGCACTGAAACTGGAAGAATTTTAATTCAGGCATTACCAGATATTGCTACCCAACCAGATATGACCGCCCATTGGGAATCGCAACTCACAGACATTAGTCAAAAACAAGCAACCTATCAGCAATTTATGCATAACTTGAATCAAATGTTGCCAGATCTAGTCCATTTTGTAGATCTTAATGCATTAAGACAATTAAGCCGCATTAAAATGATTAAATCCGATAGAGTGAAACCTAAAAGTGCGGTAAAAAAATCGAGTAAATCAAACGGTCAAACTGATTAAAGTTAAACCAATTAATATTTTTTTTATGCAAAGCACTTGCGAGAAAATTGAATTTTCTATAACATTCACGACCAGTTTTCTTGCAAAATTGCAAATTAGAGAGAAAAAATGTATCAAGTTCTTTTATTTATTTATGTTGTTGTCGCGATTGCCTTGATCGGGTTTATTCTCGTTCAACAAGGTAAAGGAGCGAACGCTGGCGCATCTTTTGGTGGTGGCGCATCAGGTACAATGTTTGGCTCTGCTGGTGCAGGTAACTTTTTAACACGTACCAGTGCAATTTTAGCAACCGCATTTTTTGTTATTGCTCTTGTTTTAGGTAACATGAATTCACATAAAGGCAATATTCAAAAAGGTGCTTTTGACGATTTATCACAAGCTGCAGAGCAAGTTCAGCAACAACAAGCAGCTCCAGCAAAAGAAAATAAAAATAGCGACATCCCACAATAAAATAGGATTAGCATAAAAATTAGCGCTCTGGTGGTGGAATTGGTAGACACGCTATCTTGAGGGGGTAGTGACCACAGGTCGTGCGAGTTCAAGTCTCGCCCAGAGCACCATTTGACTAAACAAAGCCCCGCGAAACTAATCGCGGGGTTTTGTTTTATCCAGGTTTCACAAGGGTTTATGGCACTTCCACCCATCATATCTAATCGTTTCTAATTGTCTTTAATCACAAATTTTAGTAACCAAAATAGTAACCAAAACTTATAATGGTTACTAAAACCTTATCAGTGAAATTACAAGATGGCCAGAATAGTAAAACCTTTATCTCCGAAATAGTAAAACCTTTATCTCCGACTGAAATCAAAAATGCTAAACCAAAAGAGAAAGAATATACCCTATCTGATGGTGAGGGCTTATTGCTGCTAATCTTACCTAGTGGTTCTAAAAGCTGGCGATTTAACTACGCTAGACCGCTCACCGGGAAAAGAACAAAAATGGCCTTAGGCGGTTATCCAGAATTATCGTTAGCAGATGCCCGTGCTAAACGTGAAGAATATCGTGCGTTACTTGCGAAAGGTATCGATCCACAAGAAGAAAAAATACGCATCCAACAAGAATATGAAAACCGTTTAAAAGATACTTTCCATTCTGTTGCAGAAAGTTACTTTAATGGTATCTACAAAGAAAAAGCTAAAAATCCAGAAACACGAGAAAAGAATTGGGAACGATTGAAAAATCATATATTCCCTTATATTGGCGATAAGCATGTATCAGAAATAAAAGTTAAAGAGTTAGTTAGCATTTATGAAAAAATAGCAGATAGAAGTAACACGCTCAAAAAATGCAACCAGCTTGTCGGTGCAATTATGGATCATGCACTAAAAAGACATTATAGAGGGCATCATTTGACTAAACAAATCCAGCGATAACTAATCGTATTTTTTTCCGTTTTTTACAAAGCTTGATCACAGTTTTTACAAGTGTAATTCAACTGCTTCAAGTATTTATAACCATATATTTTATAACTATTTTTTAACCAAGCCTTATAATCTCATCATTGTTTAAATTTCCTAGTTACAAAAATGCCTAAAATTCCTAAATCTATAAGTCTCACGGTGAGCAAAAATATTGAGCTAAAAGTATAAGAATAACTAAGCATATAACTTAAAAATATGGTTGTAAACGTAGAAGTTAACAGGGGAACGCCAGAGTGTAAAAGATAAAAACTTGGTAAGGTGAGTATTTATAAGGTCTTATTGAATGAAGATGAAAGAATAAATAAGACGAGAAAATTTGAGTTGGTCCCCCCTACCGGACTTGAACCAGTGACCAAGCGATTATGAGTCGCCTGCTCTAACCGACTGAGCTAAGGGGGGAAAGTGCGGTGATTATAGAGAAATAATCACTTGAAGTCTATAAAAGAAGGGATGATTGATGAAAAATCAATCATCCCTTTTTATCATTATTGAAGCACGGAAATATCAGCCACTTGTAAGAACAAGCCTTGTAACGTGTTTAAAATCGCTAAGCGGTTTTGGCGTAGTGCTGGGTCTTCAGCATTTACCATCACGTTATCAAAGAAGCTATCTACTGGAGCGCGCAAGTTCGCTAATTTATCTAATACGGCGGTGTAATCGCCTTGTGAGATAAGCGGTTGTACTTCGGTGCGTAATGCAAGTACGGCTTCCGCAAGCGCTTTTTCTGCTGGCTCTACGCAAGTGGTCAAATTAATCTCACCAATTGCAGCATCCGCTTTCGCTAAGATGTTGCTTACACGTTTGTTTGCTGCCGCTAACGCTTCTGCTGAATCTAAAGTACGGAAGTGTGAAACCGCACGCACGCGCGCATCAAAATCAGCAGGGCGAGTTGGACGGCGCGCCAATACCGCTTGAATTACATCCACCGCAATACCTTCATCTTGATACCATGCGCGGAAACGACCAAGCATGAAGTCCACCACATCAGCAACCACGTTTGAATTCGTGAGTTTATCACCGAAAAGTGCGGCTGATTTTTTCACTAAATCTTCTAAATCTAGTGGTAGATTTTTCTCTACGATAATACGTAATGCACCTAATGCCGCACGACGTAATGCAAATGGGTCTGCGCTACCTTTTGGTGCTTGGCCGATGCCGAAGATACCCGTTAAGGTGTCAAATTTATCCGCTAAAGCGACCGCACTTGCAACGAGTGATTTTGGTAATTTATCACCGGCAAAGCGTGGCATATATTGTTCGTTTAACGCCACCGCTACTTCTTCATCTTCACCATCATGACGAGCATAGTGCATACCCATTACGCCTTGAGTATCAGTAAACTCAAATACCATATTAGTCATCAAGTCACATTTTGACAGTAAACCAGCACGTTTTGCTTTCGCTTCGTCTGCACCAATTTGTTTTGCAATTTCGCCTGCAAGTTGTTCAATGCGATCAGTTTTGTCTTTCAATGTACCCAGTTGTTGTTGGAATAACACGGTTTCCAAACGTGGTAAGCGATCGACCAGTTTTTGTTTTAAGTCGGTTTTAAAGAAGAATTCCGCATCGGTTAAACGTGGGCGAACCACTTTTTCGTTCCCTTCGATGATTGCCGTTGGATCTTCCGGGTTGATGTTCGATACGAAAATAAAGTGCGGTAATAATTTGCCGTCTTTGTCATAAATCGGAAAATATTTTTGGTCGCCTTTCATGGTATAAACCAAAGCTTCCGCAGGCACCGCTAAGAAACGTTCTTCAAATTTAGCCGCTAATACATTTGGATATTCCACCAAGGAAGTCACTTCTTCAAGCAGACTTTCCTCAATGTCAGCCACGCCGCCAAGTGCGGTTGCTTTTGCTTGAGATTTTGCCAAAATTTCTGCTTTACGCTCGTTGAAATCCGCTACTACAGAACCTTTTTCACGTAATAATTGTGGATATTGATCTGCATGTTGAATTTCAAATTCTTTCTCGCCTAAGAAACGGTGACCACGAATAGTACGCGCACTTGCCACACCTAAAATTTCGCCTTCGATTAATTCATCACCTAACAACATAATTACAGTATGAACCGGGCGGATAAATTGCACGGTTTTGTCTGCCCAACGCATTGGTTTTGGAATTGGCAATTTCGCCAACGCATTGGCCACGATGCTGTTCAGCAAGTTTTTGGTCGGTTGACCTTCAATTTTTGCACGGTGAACTAACCATTCACCTTTATCAGTCGCAATGCGTTCTGCTTGCTCAACGGTAATACCACAACCACGCGCCCAGCCTTCTGCCGCTTTAGTTGGTTTGCCTTCTGCATCAAAGGCTGCAGACACTGCTGGTCCACGTTTTTCAATTTCTTTGCTTGGCTGTTGTGTGGCTAAGTTCAACACTTTCACCGCCAAACGACGCGGCGCTGCAAACCATTCGATTTTATCGAATGATAAACCCGCTTGGTTTAATTCCGCCTCAACATTATCCGCAAAAGAGGTTGCTAATGTTTTGAGAGCTTTTGGTGGCAGCTCTTCTGTGCCGATTTCTACTAGGAAGTTTTGGGTTGTCATTTTGTTTCTCTTGTAAGGTGTGCTTAATTTCACCATTAATTTTAAATTTTGTAATGTATTTACAAACACACTACGAATTACAGTTATTCAGAAAAACCAATCTCGTTAAGTAACATTTTTCCTAAATGAGTTATAAATTTAGAGCCTCTAGGCTTTCCTGATAATTTATCATAGATAGGCATATTCGTATTTCTATCTATGTCGAGTTTAGTTTTTATTAAACCTAATCTTTCTAAATGATCTTTATAGCTATTTTGAATAGCAGATTTATCTATTTGCTCCTCTGGAGCTCCAATATAATTTCTAGCTAAATTTAAGACACTTTGATGCTTACTTCTAAATTCTTCATCACCACCGAGTGTTGGATGTAAATAAAACCTTAACCAAATAATCTCCTCATCATTTAACTCTGACAATAAATTAAGTAAATAGACATATTGAGATATCTGGATCTCTTCTGTATTTAATCCATTTGCTACAACAGAAGCAATATGCTCAAGACGTTTTTCGCTAACTGCTCTAAAAGCGTAAAACAGACCATCTTCAAACAGTGCTATGTATTCAGATAATTTTTTAGCATCTGAATTTATTAAACATTCTAATTTAGATACTCTTTTCTCTAATTCTCTAAGATACTTAACTATTCTATCTTGGCGTTGATTTGGCACTAAGTTATTGATAATTCCGCTAACAATAGAGCCACCAGGAAATTCTCCTAACACAGAGTTAGTAAGCGAAATTAGTTTATCTGTATTATTTTCGTCTAAATTATCATTCTGCATTTTTTATGTTCTCTTTCACATATTACTTCATCTAAATTGCACAGTTGTAAAACCAAGTGAATTTAATTCTGTATCTCGTAATGCATCTTTTTTCTGATAATCAACTAGTTTTTACCGTTCTTAATACCCTCACTCAACACCTTTTGAAACTGCTCATAATCACAAAAGCCATGTTCATCTTTTTCACAGCCTTTAAGGGTTAATGCCATTTGGTTTGGTGGTGTTGCTAAACTTAGTGGCGTGATGTTAATCAGCTGGTCAGTAGTTTGATACACATAATCCAACTTAAATTTGAGTTTGCCACTTGGTTTGTGTTTCCATACTTCAAATAGCAACTTGCCACCGATTGGGATATTTTCCAATGAATCATTCAACTCATAAGGCTCAACACCTAGTGCTGCCAGCAGAGCGACGATATTAGAATCGTGTCCAACCAATAAGTTAATTTTGTTTTCACTGTTTAACTGTTGCTGAATAAATGCTAACAACGGATATGAGACATTTTGTGCTAACGCTTCGTTATTTTTAAATAAAGTGCGGTAATATTCGTTTTTAATTTCGTTAATTGCACGCCATTTTTCTTGGCTATCCACGCGGCCGTTTGCGATTTCTGAATCAGGCTTACCCACATAATGAGCGAGCAATAATGCACTGACAATTTTCTTTCCTTTGCTGATAGAGCCAGTAATTTTAACTGACTTGCCGTCTTTAATACTGTATTCACCGACTTTTCCACCTAAATCACAATCGCCTTTTTGTAAGCAGTTTGGTGAATTTTTATAATCGATGATTTCACTCAATAGCGCATAATTTGGCGCTAATTTTTGCTGTAAAGCGGTTAAATCAACGTTATTTTTTGCAGATTCAATCAAGGCTTTGCTTGGATTATGCGCTTGCGTTTTAAAAATCGGATCTTTTTCTGAACCAATTTTACCGTGATGTTGCAGTTGAACATTACAGCCTGCAAATGCACCAGAAACAATCGCTTGCCCTGTTGCAATGGTGCGTTGCACACCATTTGCATAAGCAAAAATACCTTCGCCCGATGCACAACGTTCTGTTGTTAGTACCCCTTTATCTGCAAGCCATTGACCTAAATACTGTCCGAAATAGGTTTCTAGCACCGTCCCTTTTGCCGTGAGATAGCCAGATGGTACATTCCATTTTGCCCATTCATAAGGGGAATATTTCGCCATTTCTTGCGGATCTTTTTCCACTGGTGAACGCAATCCGTGTCGGCTGAAAATCAATACTTTCTCTAATTCATAATCAGAACTTGAGGAATTTGAGCTATTTTCTGTTGCTAACACACTAGTTGCTAAAGCAGAGCCAAGCAAAAGTGCGGTGAATTTTAGGGTTATTTTTTTCATATTCGAGACCTAATCATTTAATGTTGAAATTGAGCTATAAAAATTCAAGGCATATTTGGTGCCGTAAACTAACACCATAAATACTGCAACAATATTGACTACCGCAAAAAAGATTAGTTGTTTACTGTTGCTCTCCACCCAGAGCATTTTAAATAATGCGAGCGTACCAATATTTTCATCAAGTTCGCTCTCTCCGCTTAGTGTTCTTAAGGCTTTCAGCATCTCGCGTACAAAAGCGACAGTATTGATTGCCATGACGCTGAGTGCAATAAATCCAGAAGCGAGGCATAAAAACAGCACTGGTACATCACTCCACCCCCAATGTGTCCAATTCAGCTCAGAATACATAAATAACGCGAGTGATAAAAACAACACAGCGGGTGTTAAATTTCGTAGAAACATTAAATAGTCATCGCCAATTTTAAATAAAAATTGTAAAAAACTGACCTTCTTCATTACTTACTAATCTTCCAACTTTTCTTGGTTTTCATTAAACGCACTTTACCATCTTTTGAGATATAGCCGCCTTTTACCACATCTAAAATCGTATTTTCTGGCAAATCAGACGCAAACACTTCAACCTGTTGTTTATCTTCCGAAAGAATACCATAAACCGCTTGGGTTTTATTCGCAGGATCGTCTAGCTTAATATCCGCTACATTAAACACTTGTACACAGGCTTTTCTCAAATAAGAATAAGACTGCCCCGCACTTGGTAAGCAACTATGAGCATCGGTTTGAAAGCCCACAGTTGGCATTTCAGCTTGCGGTTGAGCATTGCTACAAGCGGTCAAAATCATCGCTGAAGTTGCAAGAGCTAACGTTTTTTTTATCACTTTAGAAAATCTCTTTTAATTTGGATTCATCTAAAACAACATCGCCATTTGGTAATAACAACGCAGGAATACCCAAATAGCCATTTGATTTCGAGTTATCAAATTCTGTATTGCTATCGCGTAAACGAATAAATTGTTTGAGATTAGGTAGTGAAGTCATAATTTCTACTTCATCGTAATCTAGACCTAAACGATCCAACTCCGCGACAAATGGTGCGGTATCTGGGCATGTTTCTGCATAAAAAAGAATTGGTTTGCTCATTTTGCTCTCCTAAAGTGCGGTCAAATTTCACCGCACTTTTTGAATTACCTTTAAACGTTATTTTTTACAACCCGGGAACCCTAAGGCTTCACGGCTTGCATAATAGGCTTCCGCCACGCCTTTGGTTAAGGCTCGAATACGTAAAATATAGCGTTGGCGTTCGGTTACCGAAATTGCTTTACGCGCATCTAATAAGTTAAAGCTGTGTGCTGCTTTCAAAATACGTTCATAAGCAGGCAATGGTAACGGTTTTTCTAAGGCTAATAACTCTTGTGCCTCTTTTTCGTATTGATCGAAGCAGTAGAATAAGAAATCTGTGTTTGCGTATTCAAAGTTATAGGTTGATTGCTCAACTTCATTTTGATGGAAAACATCGCCATAAGTGGTTTTGCCTAATGGACCATCAGACCAAACTAAGTCATACACAGAATCGACGCCTTGAATGTACATGGCTAAACGCTCTAAACCGTAAGTCACTTCGCCCGTTACAGGTTTACATTCTAAACCGCCCACTTGTTGGAAATAGGTAAATTGAGTCACTTCCATGCCGTTTAGCCACACTTCCCAGCCCAAGCCCCATGCGCCTAAGGTTGGGTTTTCCCAGTTATCTTCTACGAAACGAATGTCGTTTTGGGTCGGATCGAAACCAAGCATTTCAAGGGAACCTAAATAAAGTTCTTGAATATTGTCCGGAGAGGGTTTAATCACCACTTGGAATTGATAGTAATGTTGTAAACGGTTTGGATTTTCGCCATAACGACCATCGGTCGGACGACGTGAAGGTTGAACATAAGCAAATGCCATCGGCTCTGGACCTAATGCACGTAATGCAGTCATTGGGTGAGAAGTCCCAGCGCCCACTTCCATATCAAAAGGTTGCACAATGGTGCAGCCTTGGTTTGCCCAATATTCTTGCAGGGCTAAAATCATACCTTGGAATGTTTTTACGTTAAATTTTGTGCTCATAATCGTTGATCTGATGTGATTAAAAATATTGGTATTATACTTGAATCCGTAAAACGGATAAAGGCGAAAAAATGCAGTTGAAAAGAATAAAAAAGAGGCTTTTACATTGTTTCAGTTACAACATAAAAGCCTCTTTAAGAACAGATCTTAGGCTACCAACAATACCCTAATTTCACACCAATTGTTCTCTGTTTACTTAATTGTGAACCTTGAGATTGAGTTGCATATACCGACATATGGAAATGCGAGATCTCACCACTTACACCCAATTCTTTTTGCCAATAACGCCCGAACTGTTGTTGTAAGGTCGCCTGATTGACTTTAGTTTGCACGCGAGCATTTGAAGCATCGACATAATTTACCGAGAAATACGGTTTAATTGTTACATTTTGAGCTGGTGTAAAGGTGTAATCTACTTTAGCCCCTGTAGTATAACTATTAAATGCTATTTTCGGTGTCTGAATATTTACACCTTCGTATTGGTAATTTTCTCCTTCAATAAAATGGCGATTTAAACCAAGATAAGGCTGAATACCTAATTCTCCTAAACGGAACTGATAGTTCGCATTAAGGCCATAACTCATCACACGACGATGAATTTTTTGGCTTTGTTCACCTGAAATTTTACTTGAACTCACCCCATAACCCGCGTTGATACCCAGTTGCCAATCATGCCATTGATATTGTGCAAACGCAGACACCATCGTGAGATCCATCTGATTGGAGATCTGCTCATCAAAGGTATTATTAGCACGACCATGTGAGAAAATCCCCCCCATCCGTCCATTCTCAACTTTTTTCTGAACACCAATTTGGCGTAAATTCATATTTTGTTGATAAGCACGGAAATCATCTGAGTCATAACGTTTTTTATCTTGCGTAATATTCGTCCATACTGAAAGATCTGAATCCGAAACCAAAACTCTATCAAGCTCATGTTGAACTGAAAGTATGCTATTTGTCGTTGCAGACAATTCAGAAAGAGCACTATTTGAATAACGACTAATAAGCTCTTTTTGCTTGCGTGCCTCTTCAGCCTTACGAGCTTCTTCCACTTTGCGTGCTTCTTCGGCTTGACGTTTCTCTTCTGCGATACGTCTTTCTTCCGCTTTGCGTGCTTCTTCAGCTTTACGAGCCTCTTCGGCTTTACGTTGTTCTTCGGCTAAGCGTTTGGCTTCTTCCGCTTTACGAGCTTCTTCAGCCTTACGTGCCTCTTCAGCTTTGCGTGCTTCTTCTACTTTACGTGCCTCTTCAGCTTTACGTGCCTCTTCAGCTTTACGTGCCTCTTCAGCTTTGCGTGCTTCTTCTGATTTACGTGCTTCTTCTGCTTTACGGGCTTCTTCAGCTTTGCGTGCTTCTTCTGCTTTACGGGCTTCTTCAGCTTTGCGTGCTTCTTCTGATTTACGTGCTTCTTCTGCTTTACGGGCTTCTTCAGCTTTGCGTGCTTCTTCAGCTTTACGTGCCTCTTCAGCCTTGCGTCGCTCTTCAGCAAGACGTTTGGCTTCTTCCGCTTTACGAGCTTCTTCAGCCTTACGTGCTTCTTCTGCTTTACGGGCTTCTTCAGCTTTACGTGCTTCTTCTGCTTTACGGGCTTCTTCAGCTTTGCGAGCTTCTTCGGCTTTGCGTGCCTCTTCAGCCTTGCGTCGCTCTTCAGCAAGACGTTTGGCTTCTTCCGCTTTACGTTGTTCTTCGGCTAAGCGTTTGGCTTCTTCCGCTTTACGAGCTTCTTCAGCCTTACGTGCCTCTTCAGCTTTGCGTGCTTCTTCAGCTTTACGAGCTTCTTCGGCTTTGCGTGCCTCTTCAGCCTTACGAGCTTCTTCAGCCTTACGAGCTTCTTCGACTTTGCGTGCCTCTTCAGCCTTACGAGCTTCTTCGGCTTTACGTGCCTCTTCAGCTTTGCGAGCTTCTTCGGCTTTGCGTTGCTCTTCCTTACGTGCTTCTTCGGCTTTGCGAGCTTCTTCAGCTACACGTTTTTCTTCCGCGATACGTTTTTCTTCCGCGATACGTTTCTCTTCAGCTACACGTTTCTCTTCCTCGATACGTTTTTCTTCCTCTTGACGGAATTGAGCAGTAACTGGCATAGTTTGCTCAATGGTTTGACGTTGTTGAGCATTTGCTTTGTAATGCTCTGCTTGCGTTTTATCTTGTTCGACTTTTGCTTGCTCTGCCGTTAATGCTTGAGTTTGTGCATTAGTGCTATTTTTAAGATTTTCGACCGCTTGTTGTTTAGCAATAACAGCTTGATTTGCCAGATTAAGAGCACTTAAGCTACTATTATTTTGCTCTGTTGCTTTTGCTTTTTCTTGAGCCGCGGTTGCTTTCTCTTGCTGTGTTTCTGCAAGATTAGTTTTGAAGGTTTGAGCCTCTTTATTTTGATTAGCTTGTTCTTCTAAGTCGCGTTCAAGTAATGCTTTTTTCGCTTTCAATTCTGCATTGTTAGCTTGTGCTTGTCGGAGAAGTTCTTCTGTGATGATAAGTTCCTCTTTCACGTCTTCAAGTGATAACACCATAAAATAGAAAGCCTGCTTTTCAGCCTGTAAAGATGCTCCTTTTTCAGATAACACTTTTTCCTCTTTAGCAACAGCAAGTGCTTTTTCTTGTTGCTGTTTTGTGAGATTAAGTTGTGTCAGTTTAGCTGTGGCAAACTCAATTTGAGCTTCCTCTTTCTTCACCTGTGCTGTAGCTAAAGCAATATTTGCTTTATCTAAAGCTTGAGCAGTTTCTAGGCTTTTAGCGGATTCGTACGCATTAATTGCAGTCTGTGCTTTTTCTTGAGCAGCTTGTACTGTAGCTTGTGCTTGGGTTAGTGCCATTTCTTTCTGATTTTGCACTTCCTGCGCTGCATTTTGGTTACGTTGAAGTGCTGCTAATTCCGTTTTTAATATGTTGAGATGGCTTTGATCAGGCAATGCTTCAGATAATACTGAACTTTTTGACCGCACTTTTTCTTCTTGAGCATGACGTTTTTCGGTTAATGCCGTTTTTTTCGCTAATAATTCGCTTAACTTTTGAGCTTCATTGGTTAAGTTTTGAGTTAACTCTTGTTCTTTAATTGGATTATATAGACGATATTCATTACCTTTTTTAATTAACTCATAACGCCAAGTACCTGCATCAACGTGTTGATTGGCTAAGGTAAAATTCAAGCCTGAATCTACCGCTTGTTTAAGGGTAACTAGTGTTAATTGTTCAAGTGTTGTGGGTTCAGCCCCCGTATTATGCACATTAAGCTTAAAGTCACCTTGTGCACGTCCATTAATTTGTAATTTATCGCCTAAATACTGGGTCAGATAAGTACGATAATTAAACGTCCCATTGCCACTTAAATTGCCATTGATCGTTAACGTATTAAATTGGCTATTGTTCGCTTGAGTAACAAAATCTGGGTTCAGCGTAATTTCGCTATTATTGAGTGCCAAACTACCTAAAGTAGTACTCGCTGGCATTGTCCAATTTGCATTGTCTAAATTAACCGTAGTGCTTTCTGCACCGCTAATTTGATGTGAAAAATGACTATTCGCTAAATTAAACTGAGCAGAATCTGATAATGTTACATTCCCCATTAATTGGGCATTATTCACGGTTGCATTCGCCTGATTAACAAGGTTTAACGAACCAGTTTGGGTTGCATGATGGCTTAATGTAAATTGACTCTGTTCGGTTAAATTCACGTTGCCAATTAAATCCACGAATCCTGATGCAACGAGGCTTGCGGTATTAGATAACTGCACGTTGCCATTTACTTTTGTTCTTGGTAATGAGTCGATTGTTTTCTGTTTCGTTAGATTTTCCGATTTACATTCTGTTAATCCCGTCCAATCTGAACGAATACACACCAAATTCTCTTGATTTGGCGTCACACCAAAAGTGGCTTTAGCATTATTACTTAATTGCCAATTACCATTAATTTCGGAAACATTACGAGAAACAATAGCTTTTCCACCTTGAATTTGAAAATTTTCAGCCTTAAAAGTGCGGTTGATCCAATCATCATCGATGATGACCTCTCCTCGCGTTGAACCTTCCATCTTGGCATGATTTTGATTTAAATGATTGTAAGCATGAGGCGTTGGACGACCGCTAAAAATTAAGTTACCGCCATTTTGGGTAATATTCCCTTTTAAATTTGTTCCACCTGATAGAAGGAAGTGATTATCTTTGTTAAGTGGATTGTAATTAACATTCAAACGTCCAGTATTTTTAGTATCATCTTTATCACCAAACCAACCATTAAAAGCAATATCACGTTTATTGGTTAAGTCGCCTCCTTGATTATTGGTAATATCACTGCCAGTAATGATAATTTCTGATGCTTGAGTTGCATTGTGGTTAACTAACATCGCTCCTTCGTCAGTATTTTGAATACGTTTGAAAGTCAATGAGTTACCATTAAGATCTAAACGACCACCACGGAAGCCGAAATAAATATTATTAGAATCAACTTGATCTGCACTATTTAGTTGAACAGTTGCTCTACCGCTTACAATGCCAACTTCTTTAAAGGCTTGTTTTTGACCCGATTCATCTGATTGTTGATCTAACACAACCAAACCATTACCGACACTCAAGCTTCCTAAGTTTTTCCCTTTACCATTAACAAGTAAGGTTCCCAGCCCAATTTTGGATAAGCGATCGCCTTCTGGATTATGCACCTGCCATTCAACAGTACTTTCTTCTCCAACAGAGACACCAGCGCCTTGCCAAGTTACGTTGTTATCACTTGGTTTAACAGCAAAATCCCCTTCAAAATATATACCACCAGCACCTTGATTGACCGTATTTTCGATAGTCAGTGTGCCTTTTCCCATATCCCCTAAGTAGATATTTTTACCATGATGTAATGCTGGCGACCATGGATTTGGCCCTTTATAAGTTGGCGATTCATCACCATTGTTTCCGCCACGAGAATCAAATGGTAAAGCGCTATTATACAAACCAATGGTTTGGGTACGTCTGCCATTTTGCGTAATGGTGCCATTCCCATCTCGGGTTGTTTTTAATGTGTAATTTGCGTTATTTAAAAAGAATCTAGCAGCAAGATCTTGCTCAAGAACCTCTTCAAGATAATCTTGGCGCGCAATTTGATATCCATTACCCACCGCAGCATAAGGATGCCCTTCACGTAGTACACCATTTAATAGCCATTTTCCATGTTCCTTATCATAAATAAAGAAAGGAGAACCACTATCACCTTGAGCACCTGCAATTGGCAATGGGCCATATTCATTAGGGGTTTGCACACGGCCATTTAAATAGAGATGCCCATCTCCTGTGCCACCATTCATAAAGGTATTACCGCCTGTAAGCCAAGCACCGCCATAGGCTAAGTCTGCATTCGTATCATTGTTATCATCTTTCCAATATTGATGACCACTACCGACACGAACACGCATTGGATATTTTTTCAAATCGGTATAAACGCTCCCGTCCATACGAGAAACCATTTCAATCGGGGCAACTTCCGTGACAAATTTAGCTAGTCTTGGATGTTGATAGTCAGTCATATAACGGTGCGTACTATCATTTTTATAGTTATAACGCTTGACGACTTTATATTTGAAATTGTGTTGATCTGGATTATGTCCTGTCATCCCAAAATCAACATCTTGATAACCCACATTATGCGCAACACTGATTAACGTTTGATCACCGACCAACGTCGCATATCCACCTTTTGCTAGGGAAGATAAATCAGGCATCGGTACATCTTTCATCATCGTACCTAGCATTTCCCCTTTCTTGTTATAAACCTCAATATTCTGGGCTCCAACTGTGAACTTCCCTTTATTCTCAGCAAAATCACGATAATATTGGTAATTAATACCAAAATAAGTATGTCCTGCCCACGCTTGTGATGCTATCCCTAGTGAAATACAAGCGGTTAGAAAATTAAGACGAAATACATTTTTTTTCATAGAAATCACCTGAAAGAATGTTTCATATTACAAAAAGAATTAAACGATAAAGACACGGTTATTCCTGAAGGATTTAATTAAGCAATTAAAGGACGCTGGAGGAAGATAAAGTGTGGATTTATGTTAGAAGATAAATAGCTCAAAATAGAAATTCTAAACCATCATAATTCATTCAATAGTTTGAAACATTATACTTAAAAGCGCAAAGCGGATAAAGGCGAAAAAGTATGGTCAAAAAACGAATTTTTTTACAAAATGAACAGAATTTGTAAGTGAATGAAAATTCTCAACTAGGAAATGAATTTCTATTGTGCCAAAATAGCGCTCTTTTTTAAAAGAGGAACCAACTTAATGAAAACTAACTTAATTACTACCGCACTTTTATTGAGTACATCGGCTTTTGTACAAGCTGAAACCAAAACCGAGCTTGAACCGATCAATGTGTATTCGACTTACGCAACTCCTGTAAACCAAGATCAAACTGCATCATCAGTCACCGTATTAACAGAAAAAGATTTTGCACAGCGTAATGCGACTTATGTGAGTGATGTGTTGAAGACTGTGCCAGGTGTGGCGATGGGAGCTAATGGGGGGCGTGGTGCGGTAACTAGTTTATTCTTGCGTGGTGCAAATTCAAAACATACTGCGGTCATTATTGACGGCATTCGCGTTAATCCGGCTGATACTAACTTTGATTTTGGCGGTTTAGCATTAAGTAATATTGAACAAATTGAAGTATTGCGTGGCGAACAATCTGCACTTTGGGGCAGTGATGCTATGGGCGGCGTAGTTTATATCACCACCAAAAGCGGGTTATATAAAGACAAGGAATTTAACGTCGATTTTGATTTAGGCGCAGGTTCTCATCGCACCCGTGATGGTTCTGTCACCCTTTCTGGTCAACATCACGGTCTTTACTATGCCCTTCATGGTGATAGCCATCGTACGCAAGGGATTTCTGCGCGTAGTGAACGCGTATTTAATTATACGAGCATATCCGGTGCGAAAAGTACAAATGTACCGGCAACTGAAAAGGATGGCTTCCACCGTGATAACGTGTCTATGCGTTTAGGTTTTGATGATAGTAAAAAAGGAGTGGATTTCCTTGCTTCTCACTCTTCTCAAACCTTGCATTTGGATAATAGTGCAGCAGATGAATTAAAATTTGATGATAATACCCGTACACGCGAAACTCGCTATAAATTAAGCGGTTATTTTGGTAATGCAGAAGATTTATTCGTGCATAAAGCGGCGGTAAGTCACGTTAAAATGGATGCTGATACTGCACAATATCAAAGTTGGGCTTCCGCTATTGGTAAAACAGAATACGACAGCAAAAAGTTGAATACGAACTATCAACTTGATATTAACTTCGACCGTGAAGGTGAAGTCAAACAAGCCGTCAGCGTATTAGCAGATTACCAAAATACGAAATATATTGCTTCCGCTTACAATTTTGCTGAGAAAAAATTAACCGAGAAAAGTGTTGCCACAGAGTACCGTTTATTTACTGAATCTGACCATAGTCTCTCTGTAAGCGGTCGTTATACAGATAACAGCTTATTTGAAAATGCATTCACGGCTCGCCTTGCTGGAGCTTATCGTTTATCACAAAATTTAAAAGCACACGCAAGTATTGGTAAAGCAATCCACAATCCAACATTTATTGATGTTTATGGATGGGGTAATTCTACCAGTTGGGCTGCAAACCCAAATTTAAAACCAGAAAAAAGCTTAGGTGGTGAATTAGGTTTATTAGTTGAAAGTAATGACAAACGTCATAGCTTAGATACCACACTCTTTGCCCGTAATGTAGATAATTTCCTTTCTGCAGTCCCAGTTAGAGGTTCTACAGCTTATCGCACAATCAATCGTGACGGTAAAACAAAAATCAAAGGCGTAGAAGTGGCGTATAACGGTAAATTTACCGAGCAGTTGTCAGGTTACGCGAACTATACTTACACCTATATTAAATCTGAAAATGATAAATATGGTTTAAATTATGTTCGTCGCCCAAAACACACAGGAAACCTTGGTTTAGCTTATCAAATCACGGAAAAATTAAGTTCTGATGTGAATGTTTCTTATGTAGGTAAACGCCTTGATTCCGGCGATTTCAAAATGCCATCCTACACCTTGGCAAACTTAGGCGTGAACTACAAAGTGGTGGATAGTTTGACGATTTATGCCAACCTTAACAACGTATTCAACAAAAAATACGAAAACATTGTAGGCTATGGCCAAGACGGACGTAATGTTTACGTTGGGTTGAAAGGATCGTTCTAATTATTATCCACCTATAAGGGCGTGCTTAGCACGCCTTTTTACATTATTGATGGCGTAGCGTATCATTATCTATATGCAAAAAACTTGTTTGATTTTAACCGCACTTTTCTTGCCCTTGACTTCGCATGCGTCGGAGAAATTTGTCTCGCTCACGCTTTGTAGCGATCGTCTTTTGTCGGAAATTGCGCGTCCTGAGCAAATTGCCGCACAGTCGCCTTATTCTAAAAATCCCTTGATGATGTTGGATAAACTCAATGTGGATAAGCCAACCCTTGAGCCGCAACTTACCGCATTATTGCCCTATCTCGATAAAACGTTTCTTATCAATGAAACCTTTTATCCACAACTTGTGGCAGAGTTGAAAAAACTCGGGGCAAAAATTGAGCCAATTAATGACACGCCACAAACGGCAGAAGAATTATTTGTGCTAATATTGCACTTGGGTAAACTCACGGGTAACGAAACGCAGGCAGAATCTTTAATCGATAAACTTAAATTACAAGATTCTCGCCTCAATCTATCACTCACTGACACATTAATACTTTCAGATACGGGCATTGTAGAAACTTATACGCCACAGTATCCCACTTTACTTAACTTGCTAGGCTTAACCCCGCTAAAAACACCACTTACGGCACAAAATTTTTCTCTTGAAAAAGTGTTACGAGCTGAACCCAACGTGTTGATTGAAATCAGCGACCAACAAAGTTATAACGAACAAGCAGAACTGCTAAAACATCCGCTTTTGCAAAACCTTTTTAAAAATCGACCGCACTTTCGTATTCCAATGAAATATACTTATTGCTTTGATCACGGCGTGTGGCAAGGGGCGGAGAAGATTTATCAACAATTAAAATGATATTTGGATTACATAGGAAATTGATCATTGACCAAAACACTAAAATTAAATACCGCACTTTTCTTAGCGTTGCTGTTGATTAGCGGATTTGCAATTTATCATCAGCTCAGCGATTTTGCTCATCTCAAAAATGCCGATGGTGTGCTCACAGATATGCGCTCGCTCGTATTGCTTGATATTCGCCTACCGCGTCTCGGATTAGCCATTTTAACTGGCGCAAGCCTTGCTTTAGCGGGCAATGCAATGCAAGGGATATTTCAAAATCCGCTGGCAAGCCCTGGATTATTGGGAAGTAGTGCCGGTGCCACCACTACCAGTGTCTTTTTGCTTTACTATTTTTCCGTACCCTTAAGTCTGTTGCTTATTGGCGGTGTGGCTGGTGCGTTATCTAGTTTTTTATTGGTTTATTTAATCGCTAAAAACCACGGTACAACGGCGATGATTTTAAGTGGTTTAGCCGTCAATATGTTGCTCTCAGCTGCCGTTGCATTGCTACTTTCGAACGCAGAAAGCCCATGGGCGTTAGCTGAACTGTACCGCTGGCTACAAGGTTCTCTTGTGTGGGCAAAACTTGATACGCTACTCATTTCATTTCCAATCGTATTATTGGGATTGTTCTGTTTATATCGTGAACGCCGCTATATTGACTTGCTCACTTTCGGTGAAGAAACCGCAAGCACAATGGGCGTGAATCCTAAACGTAGCTTTTTCGTCACGACCTTTGGCGTGGCATTATTAGTTGGTGCAACTATTCCGCAAACAGGCACTATCGGTTTTGTTGGCTTAATCGCACCGCACTTTGCTCGCCTTCTGCTAAAAAAACGCCCTTCACAACTTTACATCACCAGTGCATTACTTGGCGCATTATTGCTACTTATTGCGGATCTTTGCGTGCAATATATTCCTGTCTTCTCACATATTTATATTGGCACGCTCATTGCAATCATTGGCGCACCTTGCTTAATTTGGATTTTAATTACGGAGCAACGCAAGTTGGCAAGATAATGATTAGAATCGAAAACCTTTCTCAGCCTTATGGCTTAAACAACATCTGCTGCACGCTTCCTAAAGGAAAACTTATCGGCATTATGGGCGCAAACGGTGCGGGTAAATCAACTTTGCTCAAAACGATTGCAGGAATTTTACCTATTGCAAAAGGTGAAATTTATTTTGGAAACAGCCCATTAAGCAAAATGAGTACAACGGAAAAAAGCCAGCAACTCGCTTATCTTGCGCAAGATACCAATATCCATTGGGATTTATCGGTTTATGATGTCATTGCTCTCGGCTTAAATTCGCCATTATCATCGGCAAAAGAGCGGTCAAAAATCACGGAGATTTCACAAAAATTTTCGATAGAACATTTGCTTAATAAATCCTTTCAGAAACTGTCAGGCGGAGAAAAAGCACGAGTGCAACTCGCTCGTTGTTGTATCAAAAATGCGCCAGTATTGCTTGCCGATGAACCAATCGCACCACTCGATCCCTATTACCAAATAGACATGATGGAACAATTAAAATCGCTGACACCACAGCATACTTGCGTTGTAGCGATCCATCATTTATCCCTTGCATATAAATACTGTGATGAAGTGATTTTGCTCGACAAGGGCAAAATCATTGCGACTGGCAAAACACAAGCGGTGCTAAATTCAGCGAATCTTGCACAAGCCTTTGATATAAGCGTGAAATTTGACGTAGAAAGAAGAGAAATTTATGGAATAGAGAAATTGGAAACCTAATTCCAATTTCTCATTTTGCTGAAAGTAAAAGTTATTCTCGAGAAAAATCAACCGCCCTTACAAATCAACCAAGGAACTTGCTTGCCTTGTTGATTCTTGTAGTAAATTGAACTTTGAGATCGCGCGATTAAATCCACATAACTTCCTTGAATCGGATCATACGAACGATAAACCACTTCAAATTTTGTACCGCGCGCATTCAGTGTCAGCGTGTATGAATGATCAAAAGGCACCGCCTTACCATTATCTAACTGGAAATAAAACCCAAAGTTATCTTTCATACGGCTTTCACGCGAAAGAGGGAAATAAGTCGTCAAATGAGAAATTCCCCCAGTTTCTTTATTATTACAACGATAATGATATGGCTTGTAATTAACAGAATTATTTAACTCAACTTGACTAATATTGTTCTTTAAAAATCGAGATTTAACCGTCTTCTTCGGCTGATGTGTTGTGGTACAAGCAAATAAACTCACAAGGACACCCACAAACAATGCCATCTTTAATTTATTCATAAATACAAAATTCCGAGAAATAAGAAAGCGCGTATGATAACGGAAATTGGGGATTGTGCAAGGGATTGGAATGAGACTAAAAAACCGAAATAAAAACTGGAAATGTAATTCCAAATACATCAAGAAACAAATAATATGGAAATTGACTTCCAATTTCCGTATGCTTTTTAAAATATGAAATTAACTTCCAATGAGTAAAGCCATGATCTCTCGTGAAAATTATTTACAGCAACTGATTCAATTTAAAGATACCGATTTTATTAAAGTCATCTCTGGTGTTCGTCGTTCTGGTAAATCAGTGTTACTCATGCAATACCGTGATTACCTTCAACAACAAGGAATTTCTCCTGAAAATATTCTTTACCTCAATTTTGAATCTTTTGAATATCAATGGGTGAAAGACGCTCAAGACTTCCAACAGCTTATTCAAGAAAAAATGCCGTCTTCTCAAGAGAAAATCTACTTTCTGATTGATGAAATTCAGTTTGTAGAAGGTTGGCAAAAAATCGTCAATGCGCTTCGCGTGAGTTTTAACACCGATATTGTGATCACGGGTTCCAATGCCAATTTGCTTTCTGGCGAGCTTGCGACGCTGTTAAGCGGTCGGTATGTAGAAATCAAAATTTACCCGCTTTCTTTCAAAGAATTTTTGCACGCCAAAAATGTGGATAGCCAATCAAGATTGGTCGATAAACTCTATTCAGAATATGAAAAATATGGCGGTTTCCCCAGTGTCGCCATTGCGGATGAACCTTTAAAAGAAACGATTTTATCAGGCATTTTTGATTCTATCGTGCTAAATGATATTGCCCACCGAGCTGGAGTGAAAGACACACATATTCTTAAAAACGTGATTCTCTTTTTAGCAGATAATGTAGGGCAGTTGGTGAATCCGAGCAAAATTAGTAACACGCTCACGTCCGAACGTGTCCCCACTTCAAACCATACCATCAGCAAATACCTTGAACTGTTGGAAAATGCCTTTCTTTTTTATAAAGCAAAACAATACGATATTCGCGGAAAAGGCTATTTAAAAACTAATGCAAAATATTTTATTGTGGATAACGGTTTAAGACGACACGCTATCGGCAAAAAAGGGGCGAATTATGCCAATCGCTTAGAAAATATCGTTTTTATTGAATTACTCAGACGGGGTTATACCGTTGATGTGGGCAAACTCGACAGCAAAGAAATTGATTTTATTGCCCGAAAAGCCGATGAAATTCTATATGTACAAGTCGCCTTTGAAATCTCTGAAAATACCCACGAAACAGATAATCTTTTGCATATTAAAGATAACTATAAGAAGATCTTAGTTACGGGGAAATATTACGAGCAAATAGATATTGATGGGATTGAAGTGATTTATGTGGTGGATTGGTTGCTGCAGTAAATTCAAAAATGTTGAAAATTGTTACCGTACTTTTTTGTATTTAACGCTTATGCCAGCGCGTGTTTCCTAACGGTGCCCTAGAAAGTAAATAAAGTGCGGTTAGTTTTTCAGGTGTTTTTTAGTGAAATTAGGCACACGCTAGGAAGCGTGCACCAACAGATTGTGCTAATAAGCTAGCGTCCACGTTAGTGCCGCCTCAATCCGACGAGACTGCGTCGCAATCGGTTAATCATAAGTGAGTGGCGTTGCCACTCTTGTTGGAGAACACAGCCCCAGCGGGGCTGAATTATGCGTAACCATGTACGGCTTTGCCGTGCATGGGAAAAAATAAGCGGTGAAATCTTGCAAATTTTTTGCAAAATCTTACCGCTTGTTCTTTTGAAAAAAGCATTAAAACTCATCTAAATCATCTTCATGATTCATTGATTTTTTATGTCGGTATCCATTCTTATATTTAATTGCAAGTTCCATATAATCTTTATTTCTAAGTTCTTCATCTTCAGCTATTTTTTCAATTAAACTATTTACTTTATCCTCATCTCCACAAATTTTAATTAAGGCATCCCAAAGTAGAATTTTCTCTCTATGTATTGTAGGATCATCCCCTCTTTGAGATTTACGTTCTGATATTGAAGATTTAAGTAATGATAAAAATACTTCAGGGGAACTTAATATATCATCAGAAAAAGGGTTTCCAATTGAAACAAAGAAATAGATTATATGTGACAAATTATAGGTTCCTGCAAGTTCTTTAATTGTTGCAGAGCGAATATTATTTAAAAATATTTCCTCTAAGTCTTTTGCATCCGATTCAGATACTAATTGATGACCTCGGCCCTTTCGATATCCAATAATTCCTACAATTTGATATTGCCCATATAGATCGCTAGAATTTAATAGTTGAGTAATAACTTCTTTTTTATCCTTCTCAGGAAGTCTTCTAAGTAATCTATAAACTAAGCGACTCCAAACCATATCCGCCCCAAAGTCAAAGAATCCTAGTTCTTTTTCAGGCACTCTTGGTAAATTTCTATATAATGTTGGTATAGTTGCTAGAGCTATTTCTTTAGTAAAGTCTTTTTCATAGTCAATTAAATTGTTAACTACATTTTCTAGAGAATCGTCAGGAACAGCTGATAAAGTGATCTTGAAATCTTCTTCTGACTGCATTGCAAGCCAAACTTTTTGTGATAATTTAACATTTATGAACTCAGGACTCATAACTTGTTCAAAATATAAATCAAAGAATGCCGAATAAGCAATCCTTCTATTTTTTAGGAATTCATTATTTGAATTTATATTATCAATATCAAATAAAACTTCTAGAAAAGACTCATACATTTCATTATCTTGAATAAAATCACTTAACTTAACTTTTCTTTTGTCATTATCTGATCGTGCCAAGAGATAATCTTTTAGTTCAAAAATTTCTTTAAATTTATCTGGAAAGAAAATTCTTATCGCTTCAATAGTGAGTAAATCAACCACATCAATTTCTTTACCTAATTGTTTAAAGATATTCGATAGAGAAGATGTGTAACGCTTAATATCTCGAATATTTTTTATTGTTGGCTTAATGATATTCCAATATGCATTAGACCAACGCGCCTTATCTAGGTAAACATCCCTTAAAATCTTATCTAAAGATGAAAATAAATTTTCTTGTAATAGTTTTTTAGGTACCTGTGGTATATCGAATGGAATCTGAATTATCTTCTCTAAATAATCCCGTCCATCAATGTTATTATCATTTAATGTTTTAATTACTCTATTTTTATCAAATGATAAAACATAAACAATATTAGGAAAGTTTCCTGTAACTCTGACCAATTTTAGAATTGATTGTAATTCATCAGATGATAAACGGTCTATATCATCTAAAATTACAGTAATAGGTTTACTTATTTCCTTTAGAACTTTAATTAATTTATCACGTTGATTTTTCAAACTGTTTTTTTCTTTCTTTTTCTTTGAAAAAAAACTTAAACAGCCACCCAAGACACTAAAATAATTTCCTACAAATGGAAGAGGTTTTAAATTAGATAACAACTCTCCAAAACTACTCAAACTATCAATTAGCTCATTATCATCCTCATAATCTCTTAACTGAGCAGAGATTTCAGTAAAAAATAAAGCAACTAAGTTATGAGCATCACTAAACATCCAAGGATTAAAATCAAGTACAAAAGAATTTTTTTCTAATTCTGGTCGCATTAAATTTATATAGGATGTTTTACCATTTCCCCATTCTCCACATAATCCCACAACCAAACCTTCTTTATAGTCAAATGAAAAAATGTGTTTAGCAAATGCTTCTGCACTACTAGCTCTACCTAATAAATCATTGCTAGAATCTTTTATTGGATTATCGCTTATTAATTCCATATATTTTCCTTTAGTAAATGCTCATATCTTTTATGTGTAACCCTACTTCATCGCCACACCCAACCACTTCATCATCTCTCTCTCATCCCAACCTTTGCGTTTGGCATAATCTTGAGCTTGGTCTTCATCGATGCGACCTAAAGTGAAATAGTTGCTTGCAGGGTGGGTGAAGTACCAACCGCAGACAGAGGCTGCCGGCCACATAGCGTAGCTTTCGGTGAGTTTCATGCCGATACGTTGTTCTACTTCTAATAAATCCCAAATCAAGGCTTTTTCCGTATGTTCTGGGCAGCTTGGATAACCTGGTGCAGGGCGGACGCCGACATAGTTTTCATTGATTAACCCTTGGTTGTCGAATTCCTCTTGCGTGTAGCCCCAGATGCGGGTGCGAAGCTCAAAGTGCAAGTATTCAGCCATCGCTTCCGCTAAGCGGTCGCCCACAGCTTGTAGCAAGATAGCATTGTAGTCATCGCCTGCGACTTTGTAGCCTTCCACTAAATCCATTTCTTCAACACCGGCACACACAGCGAACATGCCGAACCAGTCTTTTTTGCCGCTTTCGCGATCCGCGATAAAGTCGCTTAAGCAGAAGTTAAATGGACTTTTGCTGTTTTTTCCACGTTCCGTTTGTTGGCGTAAGCCGTAAGCTGTGCCAATGGTTTGTGTACGTTCTTCATCAGCGAAAAGCACCACATCATCGCCCACACGTTCCGCAGGGAAAATGCCTAAAATGCCGCTTGGGTTGAGCTTGTGGTTTTGCTCGAATTCATCCAATACCACTTGTGCATCATTCCACACTTTGCGTGCTTCTTCGCCGCCTTCCGGATAATCAAAGGCATCAGGATAACCGCCCATCAAGCCCCAAATGCGGAAGAATGGTGACCAGTCGATAAATTTGCGTAGCTCGGCGATTGGTACGTTTTTAAATTCCACAATGCCCGTTTGTTTTGGTGTTGGCGGTACATAATCCGCCCATTCGCCACTAAAGCCATCAAAGCGGTTTGCTCGTGCTTCTTCAATGCTAAGCTGTTTACGCAGTGGTTTACGGTTAGAGAAAGATTGCTGAATTTTCTCGTAATCTTTCTTGAATTGTTCCCATAATGCCGCGCGACCTTCCGGATTCATCAAGGTCGCACAAACTGTGACCGCACGGGAGGCATTTGAGGTATAGAACACACCATGTTGCTTGTATTTGGGATAAAGTTTAATCGCAGTATGCTCTTTCGATGTAGTTGCCCCGCCAATCAATACAGGCAAGTTCAAACCTAAGCGAGTCATTTCACCGAGGAAGTATTCCATTTCGTCTAAAGATGGCGTAATTAAACCGCTCAAGCCGATAAGATCCGCTTTTTCATCAATCGCCGTTTGAATGATTTTATCCGCCGGCACCATAACGCCCAAGTCAATGACTTCAAAGTTATTACATTGCAACACCACGCTCACGATGTTTTTACCGATGTCATGCACATCGCCTTTCACTGTGGCGATCACCACTTTACCGTTACTGGATCCTTTTTGTTTCGTCGCGTTGATAAACGGCTCTAAATACGCCACTGATTGTTTCATCACGCGCGCGGATTTCACCACTTGCGGCAGGAACATTTTGCCGTCGCCAAACAAATCGCCCACCACATCCATGCCCGCCATGAGTGGGCCTTCGATCACCTCTAACGGTGTTGGCAATTTTTGGCGGGCTTCTTCGGTGTCCTCGATGATGTGCATGGTAATGCCTTTCACGAGGGCATGTTTTAAACGTTCTTCCACCGGCCACGTACGCCATTCGGCGACAGAATCCACCGCACTTTCATCGTTGCCTTGATTGCGATATTTTTCCGCAATATCCAGTAAACGTTCTGTGCCATCTGGTGTACGGTTTAATACGGCATCTTCAATCACATTACGTAATTCCGGATCCAGATCATCGTAAATTGCAAGCTGTCCTGCGTTCACGATCCCCATGTCCATCCCTTGTTTGATGGCATGATAGAGGAAGACCGCGTGAATGGCTTCACGCATCACGTTGTTGCCGCGGAAGGAGAAGGACACGTTTGACACCCCGCCCGAAATTTTCGCATGCGGTAAAGAGCGTTTAATACGACCTGTTGCGTTAATGAAATCCACGCCGTAGTTATTGTGTTCTTCAATCCCCGTGCCAATGGCGAAAATATTCGGGTCAAAAATAATGTCTTCTGGCGGGAAGCCTACTTGGTTAACTAAGATGTTATAAGCACGGGTACAGATTTCCACTTTACGCTCTTCGGTATCAGCCTGCCCCACTTCATCAAATGCCATTACCACAACGGCCGAACCGTATTTACGCACCAATTTAGCCTGATGAATAAATTTTTCCTCTCCCTCTTTTAAAGAAATAGAGTTAACGATTGGTTTACCTTGTACTGATTGCAAACCTGCCTCAATCACTTCCCATTTGGAGGAGTCGATCATCACCGGCACTTTGGCTGCATCGGGTTCGGTTGCCATAATGTTGAGGAAACGGGTCATGCATTTTTTGCCATCGAGTAAGGCTTCGTCCATGTTCACATCAATCACTTGTGCGCCGTTTTCCACTTGGTCGATGGCAATTTCAATAGCTTCGGCAAATTTGTCTTCTTTAATTAAGCGCTTAAATTTCGCCGAACCCGTCACGTTATTACGCTCGCCTACGTTCACAAACAGGCTTTCATCGTCAATATTGAGTGGTTCTAAACCGGATAAACGCATGGCGGTTTTGATTTGTGGCAATTTGCGGGGCGGGATATTTTCTACCGCCTCAGCAAAGGCCTTGATGTGTTCCGGTGTGGTACCACAACAACCGCCGATAATGTTCACAAAACCACTTTCTGCCCACTCTTTTAAGTGAGCGGCCATCTCTTCTGCCCCTAAATCATAACCACCAAAAGCATTTGGCAAGCCCGCATTCGGATGCACAGAAACATAGGTTTCACTGATTTTTGAAAGCTGTTCTACATATTGGCGTAATTCTTTTGGACCTAAAGCACAGTTCAAACCGAAAGTGAGCGGTTTTGCGTGACGAAGGGAGTTATAGAAAGCCTCGGTAGTTTGCCCAGAAAGGGTACGCCCTGAAGCATCAGTAATGGTGCCGGAAATCATGATTGGCAATTCCACGCCTAATTCTTCGAATACACTTTCAATGGCGAAAACTGCTGCTTTAGCGTTAAGCGTGTCGAAAATGGTTTCGATCATAATTAAATCCGCGCCACCTTCGATTAAGCCTTTTGTTGCTTGGGCATAAGCATCCACCAACTCCATAAAAGTCACATTACGGAAACCTGGGTCGTTTACATCGGGTGAAATAGAGGCTGTGCGGTTTGTTGGCCCTAACACGCCCGCGACAAAGCGAGGTTTTTCTGGCGTGCTATATTTATCTGCTGCCAAACGCGCTAATTTTGCGCCAACAAAATTGAGTTCATAAGCGATAGATTGCAAATCGTAATCCGCTTGAGCAATCGTAGTTGAACTAAAAGTATTGGTTTCAATAATATCGGCACCTGCTGCCAAATATTTTTCGTGAATCGATGAAATCAACAACGGTTGTGTAAGCGTGAGCAAGTCATTATTGCCGCGCAAATCGACCGCACTTTCCTTAAACCGCTCGCCGCGAAAATCCGCTTCGGTGAGTTTATATTTTTGTATCATCGTCCCCATCGCACCGTCTAAAATGAGAATACGATTTTCTAGAGCTTGTTTAAGTTGAGCGGTTTTATTCACCATCATTATTTTGTTCCGTAAATCTTAATAAATAACGAGGGAATAATAGGTGTAAGGGCTAGGGGTGTCAAATGTTAGAAGGAAAGTGCGGTTGGAAAATAAAATATTTTTCATATAAGAAAGATAAAAATTTTATGTAAAACGGTTGAATTATTGCTCAAAAATCCGTTAGCATAGTGGCGTATTAGTTTATCTAATATGTTAAGTTTAACTATTATTAACTAGAGGATCTCTTCATGAAGAAACTTATCGCAGTTGCGGTGCTTTCTGCATGTAGCTCGTTAGCTCATGCAAACACCAACATTCCAAACTACAATACAGACACCCATCTTTACGAATTCACGCAAACCTACGATTTAGTTGCGCCAAAAGGCTCGCAAGGACAAACTAATTTATGGGTTCCATTGCCATTTAATGGAGAATACCAACAAGTGAAATCGATTCACTTTGAAGGTAATTACATGAATGCCTATGTGACAGAAAACAATAAATATGGTGCGAAAACCTTATTTGCCACTTGGGATAAAGATGCACAAAAACGTGATTTAAAAGTCACTATGGTCATTGAAACAAAAGACCGTGAGCCAATGGTGAAAGGTGCCTTAGAGAATTATACTCCGCCAAAAGATATTCAGTATTCCGTGGATGTACAAGAGTACTTAAAAGCTACTCCACATATTAAAACTGATGGTATTGTGAAAGAATTTGCAGACAAAATCGTAGGTAAAGAAAGTAATCCATTGAAGAAAGCAGAACTTATTCACCATTGGATCGTAAAAAATATGGAACGTGATAATTCTGTATTAGGTTGTGGCGACGGCGATGTAGAAAAAATTCTTACCACTGGCGTATTAAAAGGTAAATGTACCGATATTAACTCTGTATTTGTGGCACTAGCTCGTGCGGCAGGCATCCCAGCCCGTGAAATTTTTGGTATTCGCTTAGGTGCGGCAGAGAAAATGGGCAAATATTCCAAAGGTGCTTTCGGTAGTGCGAATGAACAAGGCATCGCAAACGTAAGTGGTGGTCAACACTGCCGTGCTGAATTCTACCTTGCAGGGTTTGGATGGGTACCAGTTGATTCCGCAGACGTTGCCAAAATGCGTTTAGCAGAGAAAAAATCTGTTGAAGATAAAGATACACAAGCCGTAGCAAAATATTTGTTTGGTAACTGGGAAGCAAACTGGGTCGGATTTAATCATGCCCGTGACTTCGATTTATATCCACAACCAGAACTAGCTCCGATCAATAACTTCGGCTATCCGTATGCTGAAGTGGGTGGCGATCCGTTAAATTCCTTTGATCCAAAAGAATTTAAATATGACTACGTCTCTAAAAAACTCTAATAAATCCTTTTGGGTTGCCATAGCCACCGCACTTAGTGCCGCGGTGGCGTCAACTTTATGCTGCATCGCACCATTAATCTATTTAGTGTTCGGCGTATCATCTACTTGGTTGATTGGCTTAGGCGAATATGATTATTTGCGTATTCCAATGCTCATTATTTCATTATGCGCCTTTGCCTATGGATTTTGGCTGCTGATGTTTTCCCAAAAAATTATTTGCAGCAAATATATTTCCCGTAAAAAACTCATCGTTTTATATTGGATTGTATTTATCGTGATGATTTTTTTCTTAACCTATCCAACAATTTTGCCTTGGATTTTAGAATTAGCTAATTAGGAATAAAAATGAAGAAATTATGTACCGCACTTTTGCTTTCGCTGTTTGCCATTTCTTTCGCTCATGCGAATGAAACCAAACAAATTGTGCTAAAAGTAAAAGAAATGAATTGCCAGCTTTGTGCTTACTTAGTCAATAAAGAATTACGTAATATCGATGGTGTCATTTCAACAAAAGCATCTATTAAAGATGGTTTAGTGACGGTTGTGGAAGATCCAAAAGTCACAAACCAACAATTATTCGATGCGATTCATAAGCTAAAATATACTGCTGAAGTCGTGAATTAAACGCGAAATATTTAGCAAAAAAAGTGCGGTGAAAATTCACCGCACTTTTCGTTTCGAACAATCGAATTATTTAATCACACCACATGCCATACGTGGGCCGCCACCGCCAAGTGGAGCTGGATGATCGGAGTGATTATCGCCACCTGCGTGGATCATAATAGAGTGACCGCGAACATCATCTAAATGTTTAAGACGTGGTGCTAAAACAGGATTAGTTGCAGTGCCATCATGTAATACAGTTAATGCAGGTAAATCACCTAAGTGTGCGTCATCTTGCCATGGATAACCATGTTGTTTTGCACCTTTAGGATCCCAGTGACCACCAGCACCTAAACCAGCTGTCAATTTACCCTCTTTTTCTTTTGGCTCACAGCTTGGGTTTTCATGGATGTGGAAACCATGTAAGCCTTCGCTTAATCCTTGTAAATTAGGGGTAAACACAAGACCATAGTTAGATTCAGTAATAGTCACTGTACCCACATCTTTGTTACCGTTTACTGGATCAAGTTGTTGCACTTTCACTTCAATAGAAGCACCTTTGGGTGCCATATTGTGATCATGATTATGCTCATGTGCTTGCGCCACACCAACTGAACATACCGCACTAACCGCTAGTGCTAATAAGGTTTTCATATTCATTGCAATCTCCTTTATTGCAGTAAAAACTCATGACTATTTTAGTCAATTTCGTTTAAAAAGCCGACAAGTTTTTACTAAAATTTCACATTATTTTAAACATCCACGTACAATCAATACGCCAACATTTCGAGCTTGTGCGACAGCTTTCGGTTTACTCAGTTTAATTTTTAATCCTTGAAGTTGATAACATGATTCAAGCAAATCCGCCACTTCATAAGCCACTCGTTCAATCAACAAAAAAGGTTTACTTTCCACATAATCAATTATCACTTGGCTCACCTCAGCATAATTCAAACAATATGCAACATCATCCGTTTCCGCCGCTTGTTTACAATCCCAAGCCATTTCTAAATCAAACACAAGTTTTTGCTTAATTTGCTGTTCCCAATCATATACACCGATTTGTGCAAAAACAGTCAATTCTTCAATAAAAACACGATCCATAAGATTTCCTCTAAAATTATTGTAGGCGTATGCTATCAACTTTGGGTAGAATAACGAATAATTTTTCTTGCTGGAGTACAAAATGAGCCTTTTCGCCCTTTTTTATATGCTTTGTGCCTATCTTTTAGGCTCTATTTCCAGCGCTATTCTAATTTGTCGCATTGCAGGCTTGCCTGATCCTCGTCAAAATGGCTCATGTACCCCAGATGTAACAAATGTATTTCGTATTGGTAATTATTGGGCTGCATTAATTGTATTAATCCTTGATCTTTTAAAGGGGATGCTCCCCGTATGGGCTGGTTATTATTTAGGTTTAACTCAATTTGAATTAGGTATGGTTGCTTTAGCTGCATGTTTAGGCCATATTTTCCCACTGTTCTTTCAATTTAAGGGAGGAAAAGGTGTACCGACTGCATTTGGTGCGATAGCACCTATTTCATGGGCTGTTGCGGGTTCAATGTTTGGAACGTGGATATTGATCTTTCTTGTTAGTCGTTATGCATCATTAAGTGCCGTACTTGCGGCATTGCTTGTGCCTTTTTATGTATGGTGGTTTAAACCTGAATTTACTTTCCCTGTTGCTTTAGTTTGTTGTTTATTGATTTATCGTCATCACGATAATATTCAACGTTTATGGCGAGGTCAGGAAGATAAAGTTTGGAGTCAACTAAAAAAGAAGTAAGAAAATAACCGCACTTTTATCTATAAATTGATGTTATTTCATTGGAGTTTCTGTGCATACTAAACATTCTGTTTCTACACGTATTGCTAAATATTTATTTATTATCCTTATTGTTTCTGGTGTTATTAGCTCACTAAGTTTAGCAATTATGAGTAGCAATAAGTATGATGCTGAAGCGATCAATATTTCAGGTTCATTGCGCATGCAAAGCTATCGGTTGCTCTATGAAATGCAATCTCAACCCTCAACAGTCGAGGCTAATTTACGGCATTATAATATTAGTCTCCATTCATCTGCATTATTAGAAATTCAACGTCAATTTTTTACTCCAGATGCAGTCAAACAATCCTACCATACTATTTTACAGCGTTGGGCATTAATGGAAAAATATGCCCAACAGAAAAATGTAAAAAGTTATAGCGAACAATTAACGGATTATGTCGCAGATGTTGATCGTTTTGTGTTTGAATTACAGCGTTTTAGTGAGCAAAAATGGATCCTTGGCGTATTTGTACTTTGTTTAGCTATGTTATTAATTTTGGTCATGGTTTCCTATTTGATTTGGTACACTCATCGTGAGGTAGTGAAACCTTTAGAGCTAATGACAAAAGCAAGTATGCAAGTGCAGATGCGTCAGTTTAATCATATTTCATTAGATACAACAAAACAGAATGAATTGGGCACATTGGCACATGTTTTTACACAAATGTCGATGGAATTAGGTCAACTCTATTCTCGTTTAGAAGATGCCGTAAATGAAAAAACACAAAAATTACGCCAAACCAACCGCTCTTTGACAAACCTTTATCAAAGTTCACAGATTCTTAATGCGAATTCTATTAATGATAAAATTTTAAGCCAAGTATTAGATCTCATACGTGTGAGTGAGCATTTGCAATATATTAAAATAGAAGTTATGGGGGCGGAGCATTGGAATATTGCTTTTGGAGAGCAGGATGCTCATCGTACTTTACAACTCGAAGTGCTATCGGTAGATAATGAAGATTTAGGCGTACTTTCTTGGCAATCAGGATTACCTTGTCCCGACCCTAGAATGATGCAGAATTTAGCACAAATGCTTGCACGAGCTTTGTATTTCCATAAAAGTTTGCGTCAGCAAGAACAGCTTTTGTTGATGGAAGAACGTTCTATTATTGCAAGAGAACTGCATGATTCTTTAGCTCAAGTATTATCATTCCTGCAAATTCAACTTACGTTGCTTAAACATAATTTAAGGAAAGAAGAACCACACGCAAGAGAAAAAAGCTTGGGGATTATTGCTGATTTTGAACAAGCACTTTCAGGTGGTTATGCACAATTGCGTGAACTTTTAGCAACATTCCGATTAACGATTCAAGAAGCTAACTTACAACTGGCTTTGGAGCAAGTGATTGATTCTTTACGTGCTCAAACTAGTATGAAAATGAGTGTGAATAGTCATTTGCCTTCACAAAGTTTAAATCCTCAGCAGTTAGTACATGTGTTGCAAATCGTACGTGAAGCAACAACAAATGCGATAAAACATTCTAAAGGTTCTGCCATTGAAATTCATGCCCTGATTAACCCTGAGGGAGAGTATGAAATTTCTGTGCTAGATAATGGCATCGGTATTCTTAATCTTGAAGAGCCCGAAGGACATTATGGTTTGAATATTATGACAGAACGTTGTCGTCAATTGAATGCAGAATTAGATATTCGACGTCGAGAAGAGGGGGGGACTCAGGTAAAAATTACTTTACCTCATACCCTAGTTTAAACGTAGAGTGAATTTAAAAATTCATACACTTTTGATAATTCATGCACGAGTAGCAAAGCATAAGTGCATCCTAAAATGGTATTTTAAATGCAAAATTTACAACCTTTTCATACTTTTCATATTTCTGTTCAAGCCCATGAAATTATTGATGCGCATAGTGTGGTACAATTGCAAGAAGCTTGGGATCATGCAAAAACAATGAATCTTCCCATACTTTTTCTTGGTCAAGGAAGCAATATGCTATTTTTAGCAGACTTCAGTGGTATTGTTGTGCTTAATCGATTAATGGGGATTACACATACACAAGATACTGAATTTCATTATCTTCATGTAAATGGTGGCGAAAACTGGCATCATTTGGTGGAATGGAGTGTAAATGAAGGTATCTATGGTTTGGAAAATCTTGCACTCATTCCAGGTTGTGCAGGCTCGGCACCGATCCAAAATATTGGTGCTTATGGCGTAGAATTTAAAGATATATGCCATTATGTAGAGGTGTTAAATTTAAGTACTCATGAAATATTTCGATTAACAGCTGAAGAATGTAAATTCGGTTATCGAGACAGTATCTTTAAACACCATTATCAGTCTGGCTATGTGATCACTGCGATAGGATTGAAATTAAACAAAAACTGGCAGCCAGTGCTAAAATATGGCTCTTTAACTGAGTTTGATTCTCTGAAAGTTACGGCAAAACAAATTTTTGATGAAATATGTCAAATTCGTCAAAGTAAATTGCCTAACCCAGATGAATTTGGTAATGCAGGAAGTTTCTTTAAAAATCCCGTAGTGAGTGCAGAGCATTTTGCGGAAATCAAAAAATATCACGAAAATTTACCGCACTTTCCACAACCTGATGGCTCAGTCAAACTTGCTGCTGGATGGTTAATCGATCAATGTCAATTCAAAGGTTATCAAATTGGTGGAGCAGCAGTACATGAAAAACAAGCACTGGTGTTGATTAATAAGGGCGGAGCTACTGGTGAAGATGTGGCAAATCTAGCTCGTCATGTGCGTCATACTGTGGAAATTAAATTTGGTGTATGTTTACAGCCAGAAGTCCGTTTTATAGGTGCTGAAGGGGAGGTTGATTCTGTTTCAGTAATTCGTTAACAATCATTAATTTTATTTCAAGACATATTAATCAAATCAGGAACATTATGCGTAACTACATTAAAATTGGCGTGGCAGGCCCTGTTGGCGCGGGCAAAACGGCCTTAATTGAAAAACTCACTCGTGAAATGGCGAGTAAATATAGCGTGGCAGTAATTACTAACGATATTTACACCCAAGAAGATGCGGAATTTTTAACGAAAAATAGTTTACTTCCGCCAGAGCGAATTATGGGGGTAGAAACAGGCGGTTGCCCACATACGGCAATTCGTGAAGATGCCTCAATGAATTTAGAAGCGGTCGATGAAATGGTGGCACGTTTCCCTGATGTAGAAATTGTTTTTATCGAATCAGGCGGTGATAACTTATCGGCAACTTTTAGCCCTGATTTAGCAGACGTGACAATTTTCGTGATTGACGTCGCACAAGGCGAGAAAATCCCACGCAAAGGTGGGCCAGGTATCACTCGTTCAGATTTGTTAGTGATTAACAAAACAGACCTTGCACCATTTGTTGGCGCGGATTTAAGTATTATGGAACGAGATGCGCGTCGTATGCGTAATGGTCAGCCGTTTATTTTCACTAATTTGATGAAAAAAGAAAATCTCGATGGCGTGATTGGTTGGATTGAAAAATATGCGTTGTTGAAGAATATAGAAGAACCTGAGGCATTAGTGAGATAAAGAATCATCCCCACTCCTTTAAAGAGGGGAGTTTTTTACAAATTAAAAAGATTATGAATAGTACCCTCAAACTTTCAACCAAACTTTCCTCAAACGGCAAAACTCAACTTAATGAATACTTTGTGACGCCACCTTTTAAAGTAATGACATTGCCTGCTTACGCTGATTCTTGGGAAAATGGACTTAGCGCAATGCAAATGTCATCTTCGCCAGGGTTATTGGCAGGGGATCGAGTTGATATTCAAATAACGCTCGAAAAATCTACCGCACTTTCTTTAAATACGCAGGCATTTACTCGAGTTCAGGCAATGAATGAGGGAGATTTTGCCGAGCAAAATACATTGATTCAACTTGCTGAGAAAAGTCGTTTATTTTATTTACCTCATCCATTAGTTTTGCATAAGAATTCAGCCCTTAAGCAAAAAACGTTAATCAATATGCAATCTGAGAGTACGCTAATTTATGGTGAAATTGTGGCTATTGGGCGAGTGGCTAATGATGAGCGTTTTGAATTTCGCCAATTTTCTTCTCATTTAAAAGTTCAGCTTGTACAAGAAAATGGGAAAGTTAAACCGCTGATGTTAGATTGTATTCAGTGGTTGCCAGCTAAAATGAATTTAACTGCGTTAAGCCAAATGGAAGGTTTTTCACATCAGGGATCATTGGTTTACATTAACTTACAAAAAACATCTGCAGAAATTAAGCAGATAGCACAACAGCTTCAACAGCAAGAAACAGATAAATCCTTACTTCTTGGTATATCTCAGTTGAATGAAGGTGGATTGATTGTGCGAGTGTTAGGGCATAGAGCAGAGCAAATTCAGAAACTGTTTGAGAAAATTGGTGAGCAGTTAAAAGCTGCGTAAGATTGATAGAAAACTTATTTTCCCCTAAAAAAACTAATCCGAAAAATGAAAATATGTCTTGAGAGCATTTTTTGAAAATGTGATCTTGGTCAAGTTTTTTCTCCTTAAAATTTTTATAATGGCGTCAAATTAACTAACCAGAAAAGGTGATTCAAATGACTCAATTTAGAAAAGAAGTAGATTTACTCGGCGAACGTGATGTACCAGCAGATGCGTACTGGGGTATTCATACATTAAGAGCGGTAGAAAATTTCAATATTTCTAACGTAACCATTTCTGACGTGCCTGAGTTTGTACGTGGCATGGTGATGGTGAAAAAAGCAACGGCTTTAGCTAATGGTGAATTAGGTGCAATTCCAAGTGATATTGCAAAAGCGATTGTAGCAGCTTGTGATGACATCCTTACCACGGGAAAATGCTTAGATCAATTCCCATCAGACGTATATCAAGGTGGTGCTGGTACTTCTGTCAATATGAATACCAATGAAGTGGTTGCTAATCTTGCGCTTGAAAAAATTGGTCATAAAAAAGGCGAATATAACGTGATTAACCCGATGGACCACGTTAATGCAAGCCAATCAACCAATGATGCGTATCCTACTGGTTTCCGTATTGCAGTGTATAACAGTATCTTAAAATTGATCGATAAAATTCAATATTTACACGACGGTTTTGATAATAAAGCAAAAGAATTTGCGAACATCTTAAAAATGGGTCGTACTCAATTACAAGATGCTGTGCCAATGACTGTAGGCCAAGAATTCAAAGCTTTCGCCGTATTACTTGAAGAAGAAGTGCGTAACTTAAAACGTACAGCAGATTTACTCCTTGAAGTAAACCTTGGTGCGACTGCAATCGGTACTGGTTTAAATACTCCGCAAGGCTATACAGAACTAGTTGTAAAACATCTTGCTGAGGTAACCGGATTAGCTTGCGTACCGGCAGAAAACTTAATCGAAGCAACATCTGACTGTGGTGCTTATGTCATGGTTCACGGAGCATTAAAACGTACAGCAGTGAAACTTTCTAAAGTATGTAATGACTTACGTTTACTTTCTTCTGGTCCACGTGCTGGTATTAAAGAAATTAACTTACCTGAATTACAAGCTGGCTCTTCTATCATGCCTGCAAAAGTAAACCCAGTTGTTCCTGAAGTAGTGAACCAAGTATGCTTTAAAGTAATTGGTAACGATACCACTGTGACCTTCGCATCTGAAGCCGGTCAATTACAATTAAACGTAATGGAACCCGTGATTGGTCAAGCAATGTTCGAATCTATCGACATCTTAACGAATGCTTGTGTGAACTTACGTGATAAATGCGTGGATGGCATCACTGTAAACAAAGAAATTTGTGAAAACTACGTGTTTAATTCAATCGGTATCGTGACTTACTTGAATCCATTTATCGGTCACCACAACGGCGACTTAGTGGGTAAAATCTGTGCGCAAACAGGTAAAGGCGTACGTGAAGTTGTGTTAGAAAAAGGTTTATTAACAGAAGAACAATTAGATGACATTCTTTCTGTAGAAAACTTAATGAATCCAACTTATAAAGCGAAATTAAATAAATAATCTTGATCTAAATCATCGGGCATTTAAGTCATTAAAGCTCGGTGATTAAGCAAATATGATAAAGGGAACTTAACGTTCCCTTATTTTTTACAAAAAGAACCTAAAGAATCATTTTCACCAATTTATCCGCTTTAATTCGTGCAAATTTTTTCAAAAGTTTTTGCACTGGTTCTGGGTATTGATTCAATTCTTCTAATTCAGTGTAATGTTTTAATACTCTTGTATGTTGACGAATTTGGTTTTGCTCTTTTTCCACTTGGGCTAAAAGTTGTTGTTGAGGATCGTAAATTAATAAGCCATTTTCAGCATCCAAACGCCATGCTCGAGGGTTAAGATTATTGCCCGTAAGTAAAATATAACGGTCATCTACCCACACACCTTTTAAGTGGTAACTATTATCTCCATCACGCCATAAACGCACCACAAGCTGGCCATTTTCAATTTGAGTCTCAAATTTTTCACAGAAACGGCGAAGATTACTTTCATAAAGATAAGGTAACGCCCCTGCCATTTTGAATGGTTGTTCTGGTGGAATATAAAAATCGTTTGCGACTTTATCGCCAACAATAATTTCTACTCGTTTACCGTTTTCCAATAACGTTGCTATTTTATGTTGCAATGTGCGTGGGAAATTAAAGTATGGCGTACAAATCACCAATTTTTCTTGTACTTGCAAGAATAAATCTTCAATCACTTGATTTAATTCATTGCCTGATGCCCCTAAGCCAAACAGTGGTGATACGCTTAAAACATCAGGTAATTTCACCGCACTTTTTAATGAATATTCACCATTTTGCGCAAGGTCTTTACGATAAGCGCGAATATTGCCACGGATCTCTTTGGTGAGAGGGCGGTTGGTGATATCAAGTGGATAAACTGCACTGAAATCTAACAAGTAATCATTGATGAAATTCACCATCGAATCAGCTAATTCGGCATGAGTGATTTTTTGATAGCGGTCGTAACGATATTTTTCAAATTGATGAAGATAGACATTATTAATGCTTGCACCGCTATAAAGCACCGTATCATCAAATACAAAGCCTTTAACGTGCAATACACCAAAAACTTCTCGCGTGTTAATTGGCACACCAAAGAACATATTCGGATCATCAGGTAACTGATAAGTTTGGCGTTGCTCGCAATACCAATCTGCATTGGTGGCCGATTTTTCCGCGCCTAATAAATTGCGTTGTGCGCGATGCCAATCTATGAGAATTTTTACATCCAAGTGTGGATTTTCTTGCTTCACGCGATAAATTTCATCGAGGATTTCCTGCCCCGCTTCATCTTTTTGCCAATAAAGTGCGGTGACATAAATACGTTTTTTTGCGTTTCTGATTAATTCAATAATTTGAGTTTTAAATTCAGCCGGGCTACCCAAAAATTCAATTTGCTCAGCTTGCAAAGCAAGGAATGGCAAATTATTTAAATTTTGTTCAGCTCGTTTGGTTTTATTGATTAACATAATCCATCTCGTGATTAAAGACTAGTGCGTTAGTTTACAATATTTCACGCGCTTATTAATAGAAAAAAGGCTTTTTTTCGTTATAATGCTCACAAATTTTAGCATTTTTTGGCTAAAAAATATTCATTTTTATTCAGGGAAACCCTATGAACGATAAAAGCAAACCGTCTTTTCAAGCCGCCGGCAGATCCTTTCAAGAACGCTCAGTAGGTGAAAAATACAGAGAAAAACCAACTCAAAATCGACCGCACTCTAATGATAAATTTAATGGAAAGAGAAACGAAAAATCTCGTTTTTCTCGTGATAAACAAGAAGTGAAAGAAACTAAAATTACGCAACTCTCTTTATCTCGTGCGCCATCAAATAAAAATGCAGAACAACCTAAGGTTCAAGTGACGATAAAAAGTACGGGTACGGTTTATAAAACAAAAGAAAAGAAAACTGGCGCGCTTTCTCCTCGTGCACCTGAAAAAATTAAGAAAAACCGTGCGGAAGAAATGAAAGTTTATGGTGAAAATGCCTGTTTAGCTTTATTTGCCGAGCGTCCTGAAAGTATTGTGCGCTTATGGGCAACCGTACAAATGTCACACAAAATTGGCGAGGCATTGAGTTATTTAGCCGAAAACAAGAAGGCTTATCATGTTGTAGATAGCGAAGAATTAGCTCGAGTGAGTGGAACAGAACATCATGGTGGCATTTGCTTATTGGTGAAGAAACCGCGTGCTTTCACGTTGCAAGGGTATTTAGATATTCCTCGTGAAGAGGATTGTTTAGTGCTATTAGACAACGTGAATAATGCACAAAATATTGGTGGGGTATTACGTACTTGTGCTTATTTTGGCGTGAAAAATATTGTCGCTGATAATGTGGAAAATCTGTATTCGGCAGCCTCAATGCGCGTAGCAGAAGGTGGTGCGGAATATATTCGTGTGTTAGAAACGGATTATATTGATTCTGCTGTGATGCAATTGCGTAAATCAGGCTATCAAATTATACACGTGTCGCATAATAAGCAAGGTGAGCCGTTGGATAAAGTGCGGTTAAAAAATAAAGTGGTTTTTGTGCTAAGTGAAAGTTCTACGGAAGGTTTAGCAACTTCAGAAGACACACGAGTACGTTTAACGCTTGCAAGTCCAATTAAATCAGGCTTAAACATTGCAGTGAATGCTGGGGTGTTGTTGGCGAAGTGGTATTTTAGATAGTGTATGATTAAAGGGGAAAATGATTTCCCCTTTAAAATTTCAAATAAAAGTCTTTAGTCAATTCAATAAACGCTTCAGTGTATTGATTATCCTCATCATAAATTACCAATTGATCTTGTATTGAAACTTGGGGTTGTTTAGAAAACGTGAGTAGCATTCTTTGGGGCGTTTTTCCCACTTTAGTAATGACATTCGTCTGTTTTATGCAAAAAAGTGCGGTGGATTTTATGAGTATTTTGCCTGCATCATAAGGCAAAACAAAACTTATTCTCCCATTTTCCGATAAGCGCATTGCAGCCCATTCTAACCAATTTAAGTGGCTTTGCTTGGTATAACGAGCTAATTCTCTTTCCTCGTTTTTGCAGGCAATACCTTGTTCAAAATAAGGTGGATTTGCCACAATTAAATCAAAGGTTTGTTCAGTGGTTTGTAAAAAATGCTGTATATCCGTTTGAATAAGTTGAATGCGATTTTTCCATACTGAATCATTGATGTTTTCTTGCGCTTGTTTTGCTGCAATGGGATCCAACTCAACCGCTTTAATTTGGCAGCTTTCTTCTGTTCGTTGTGCTAACATTAAAGCCAACAATCCTGTGCCACTGCCCATATCTAAAATATTTTTACAATGTTTTACATCAGCCCAAGCACCTAACAAAATGCCATCAGTGCCGACTTTCATCGCACAAGAATCTTGCTTGATATGGAATTGTTTAAAGGTAAATCCGCTCATAAATTTTTCGTAAATTGACCGCACTTGGGGCTGTTGATAACTCATTTCCCGTTTGAGCTGGAGACTATTTTTGGTGAGAACAAGGCGAAAGCGGCAAAGTTTAGCATTTTAAACGATAACTCAAGCGTGAAATGAGTTATCAACAGCCCCTAATTTCAGGTATAATCCGCGCCAATTTTAACAAAGAACCGCACAATAATGAATTTATCCCAATTTGAACAATTTGATCTTTCTCCCGAACTTTTAAAGGCGCTTGAGAAAAAAGGTTATTCCCGCCCAACAGCAATTCAAATGGAAGCCATTCCTGCAGCAATGGAAGAGCGTGATGTATTAGGCTCTGCACCAACGGGAACAGGGAAAACGGCTGCTTTTTTATTACCTGCGCTACAACATTTATTGGATTATCCGCGTCGTAAGCCAGGCCCACCGCGTATTTTGGTATTAACACCAACCCGTGAACTGGCAATGCAAGTGGCAGAGCAAGCGGAAGAATTAGCGCAGTTCACTCATTTAAATATTGCGACAATTACAGGCGGTGTGGCATATCAAAATCATGGCGATGTGTTTAATACCAATCAAGATTTGGTGGTGGCTACGCCTGGTCGTTTATTGCAATACATTAAGGAAGAAAATTTTGATTGCCGTTCAGTTGAAATGCTGATTTTTGACGAAGCCGATAGAATGTTACAAATGGGATTTGGACAAGATGCGGAAAAAATTGCGGCTGAAACCCGTTGGCGGAAACAAACCTTGTTATTTTCTGCAACGTTAGAAGGTGAGCTATTGGTCGATTTCGCGGAGCGTTTGTTGAATGATCCTGTTAAAGTGGATGCTGAACCAAGCCGTCGAGAAAGAAAAAAAATCAACCAATGGTATTACCACGCAGACAGCAATGAACACAAAATCAAATTGCTTGCGCGTTTTATTGAAACTGAAGAAGTGACGCGTGGAATTGTGTTTGTTCGCCGTCGTGAAGATGCGCGTGAACTTTCTGAAACATTGCGTAAACGAGGCATTCGTTCCGCGTATTTAGAAGGCGAAATGGCACAAACTCAACGTAATAATGCAATTGATAAGTTGAAATCAGGTATTGTGACGGTATTGGTTGCAACGGATGTGGCTGCGCGTGGTATTGATATTGACGATGTAAGCCATGTTATGAATTTTGATTTGCCCTATAGTGCGGATACTTATTTGCATCGAATTGGACGTACAGCGCGAGCAGGTAAAAAGGGCACGGCGGTCTCTTTTGTCGAAGCCCATGATTACAAGTTACTAGGTAAAATCAAACGTTATACTGAGGAAATTTTAAAGGCGCGCATTTTAGAAGGTTTAGAACCTCGCACTAAGCCACCAAAAGACGGTGAAGTGAAATCTGTAAGTAAAAAACAAAAGGCACGTATTAAAGAAAAACGTGAAGAAAAGAAAAAAACAGAGGCAAAGAAAAAAGTGAAATTACGTCATAAGGATACGAAAAATATCGGCAAACGACGTAAGCCGAGTAATTCTATATTTTATCAATGATGTTTTTATTAAAATGGCGTATGTTTATTCACATCACATACGCCTTATTTTTTAATTGTGTTTTATTTTAAGAAAAATTGTCCTTTGGCTAATTTGTAGATGGTCATTAATACGAGTAAGCCAATCATAAGGTTAGAGAATACAAAGGCAAAAATTGAGATACCTTGTAATACGTCGCCGTGAAAAAAGGCAATTGAGCTATTTGCCATAGACGCTAATCCGAATGAGAATCCCCATAATCCAATATTCAAGCCTTTTTCCATAATCCAAGGTAATAACCGTAATAAGAAAAAGAGTTGTAGAAAGCCATATCCCCAAAGAATTTTGACGAATGTATCAATTTCCCCTTTATTTAGAGATAAATATGCCGCAGCCCCTACAAACGCTGGAGCAAGAATGATTCCCATCGTAGCTCGAAATGGTGGTTCAAGTGATGAAATTCGTAGGTGTTGAAGCAATACGGGTTCAAAAATGATCCATGCTATTAGACCTGCACCAAAAAATAAATACCCTAAATCGTGATAGCCAAGTAAGGCAAGAGAGCTTGCACTCGTGAAGTTGGCTGCAACTGCAGGTAAATAAAAAGGCGGGCGAGTAGATTTTTGTTCAAATACACCACCTTGCCATAGTTCACTAATGCGTAAGGACGAGAAAAGTAATTGACCAATAGTACCAAGCCAAATCATTACTTCCGCAAGCCATGGAGTCCAGCGATAAGTAATATCGCCTATAAGCATTGTGGTGATAGGAATGAGTGCAATGAAAGAAAAACGTACTGGGCAATGATATTCTGAGCGAACCTCATCACTGTAATAACGAAGTTTATAGGCATACATTAGAATAAATAGAATCCAAATTGCACTTGCTATGATACCAATTACATCACTTATAGTGCGAGCTACAGGAAAGTGATTTTCTAAGTGCAACCAAGCTAGAGATAATGCTGCCAGTCCAAGAGGAATACCGAAATAACCCGTAGGAAGCGGGAATGTTTTTGTTGAATTCATAACATAGTCCTTGTATTAATAAATTTCCTATTATATTACTGCGTATCTTAAGTAATCACTTTGCTTAGAATCTCAAATTATTGTATTTTTGATTAAATAAGTATTATTTAAATGGTACTGGTTTACCGAATATTCGTCTTTTAATTCGCCCCAATTCATTGATCACTTTTTCTAATGGGGTTGTTTTGGTTTGATTAGCATGAACGGTTTCTCTACCATCTTGTAAGCTACTCTTAAATTTACTTTCACCATTTATAATTAAATCTTGGATACAGACAGCGGGATAGAGTTGCATAACTTTATATTCTCTTTGGTTTAAGAGTTTATCAAAAATAAGCGTGTCTATTGCTAGAACAAGTTGTCTATTTTGGATTTTATTCAATAAATATCGAGCACCTTTGGCTGTGATGGTATACCCTCCCATACCAGTATGTTTATACTTTAATTGAAATATATTTCGTTGACATTTTATTTTATACATACTGCCGAGCATAATTTTACCGTACAATGTTTCTAGTTTAAGAATATCGGTATCTTTGGGGATGTAATCGATTTCAAGTAATTCTTTTGCATTTTCCCCCAAATAAATATCATCTTCAAAAATATTAATATAATCTAAATTATTTTCTAAAACGAAATTCCATAAAACGATATGGCTTAGTGCACAGGCTATCTCACCGTCACACAAAGTTGCTTTTGATGAACGATCAAAGGTGATATTGAATTTTTTAGCTGTTTCTTCAATAAGTTCAGGCGTGATAGCATCAAAAAATTCGAAAGGAATATTCTGCTTACCGAATTCTTCGGTGATATGTTTTCGACGTTTTTGTTCAGTAGTTAAACTAATGACATAATTGTGCTGTGCTGTGCTGTGCTGTGCATAAAAGTTACCCAAATAAATAAAATGTGGAATGGTATAAGATAAAAAGTGTGGTGAAAAATCATAGAAATTTTCACCGCACTTCTTCATTTTAAATATTATGCGCTAAACGATATTCAACCAAATCTTCAATGGTAAGCACAGAATAACCAAATTTTTTCGCAAATTCTACAATCTCGGGAGCGCGAGCCATTGTGCCATCATCGTTAGTAATTTCACAAATCACACCTGCATGTTTAAATCCTGCCAGACGCGCTAAATCAACGGAAGCTTCAGTGTGTCCGCGGCGAGTAAGTACGCCACCATTTGCTGCACGAAGTGGAAAGACATGACCGGGACGATGTAAATCTGTTGGAACTGCATCATCAGCAATCGCCGTTTGAATCGTGGTTACTCGGTCTGCGGCAGATACGCCTGTAGACACACCTTTCGCGGCTTCAATCGTCACCGTAAAAGCTGTTTTGTTTACGCTATTATTGTGTTCTACCATTGGCGGTAAATCGAGTTGTTGGCAAAGTTCATCGGTAATGCACAAACAAACGATACCACTTCCATAACGAATTAATTTTGCCATTTGTTCTGGCGTGATTGTTTCTGCTGGGAAAATTAAATCGCCTTCATTTTCACGATCTTCATCATCTAAAACCAATACGCCATTTCCATTTTTGAAGGCATTAATTGCGTTAAGTACGCGTTCTTCAGCGGTATTGCCGAATGGAGATAAAATTGACTGATTCATAGTAATTTCCTAATTTGAGATTTCAATTAAATACCAGAATCAGGGCTGAGAAATGCAAATAAAATGAACGATTTGGGAACCCAATTCGTTTTATTCTCTTTCATCCAGACTTTACTGTCGGCTTTGGAATTTCACCAAATCTGCTGACTTTAAAAGTGAAAATCAGGACAATTTAGCAGGGAAAATTTGCCAAAAATTGACCGCACTTTTAAACGCTCGTGGGCTTTACCACCGGTAGGGAATTTCACCCTGCCCTGAGAATGCACGCTAAGTATAGCGCAAAATACTTAGGCACTAAATCAGAACGTGAAAAATATTTTCATTTAGCCTACAATAAACGCACTCAATTCTTACGCTATCAAGAGCGGATTATGTCAAAAGCAAAAGAGAAAAAAGTCGGTGTTATTTTTGGGAAATTTTATCCCGTACACACAGGCCATATAAATATGATTTATGAAGCGTTCAGTAAAGTAGATGAACTGCACGTTATCGTGTGTAGTGATACAGAGCGCGATTTGAAATTGTTTTACGATAGTAAAATGAAACGCATGCCAACTGTGCAAGATCGTTTGCGTTGGATGCAGCAAATTTTCAAATATCAAAAAAATCAGATTTTTATTCATCATTTGGTTGAAGACGGTATTCCGAGTTATCCAAATGGCTGGCAATCTTGGAGTGAAGCGGTTAAAACCCTATTTAATGAAAAACATTTTGAACCTTCAATCGTATTTAGTAGCGAACCTCAAGATAAAGCACCTTACGAAAAATACTTAGGTTTAGAAGTTTCGTTAGTCGATCCCGACCGCACTTTCTTTAATGTGTCCGCAACCAAAATTCGCACCACACCATTTCAATATTGGAAATTTATTCCGAAAGAAGTTCGACCTTTCTTTGCCAAAACTGTGGCGATTTTAGGTGGAGAAAGCAGTGGTAAAAGTGTGCTTGTGAATAAGTTAGCTGCCGTATTTAATACCACTTCTGCATGGGAATACGGACGTGAATTTGTATTTGAAAAGCTAGGTGGCAATGAGCAAGCGATGCAATATTCTGACTATCCGCAAATGGCACTTGGTCATCAACGATACATTGATTATGCTGTGCGCCATGCACATAAAATTGCATTTATAGATACGGATTTCATCACTACGCAAGCGTTCTGCATTCAATATGAAGGAAAAGCTCACCCATTTTTAGATTCGATGATTAAAGAATATCCTTTCGATGTCACTATTTTGCTGAAAAATAATACTGAATGGGTGGATGATGGCTTACGTAGCTTAGGCTCACAAAAGCAGCGCCAACAATTTCAACAACTGCTCAAAAAACTGTTAGATAAATATAAAGTTCCTTATATAGAGATTGAATCGCCAAGTTATCTTGATCGCTATAACCAAGTTAAAGCAGTCATTGAGAAAGTGTTAAATGAAGAAGAAATCAGTGAATTACAAAATAGTCCATTTGTTATAAAAGGAAAACATCAATGATCTTATTTGCCGGTGATCCACACGGAAGCTACGATCATATTTACCCTTTTGTGAGAGAGCAGGAAAATGTCGCACTCATAATTTTAGGCGATTTACAGCTCACTACAACAGATGAGTTGGATAAACTCGCACAACATTGTGATATTTGGTTTATTCATGGAAATCATGATAGCAAAACAATTAGTGCTTTTGATGCGATTTGGGGCTCTGAATGGCAATCACGGAATTTACACAATCGCGTAGTTGATATTCAAGGAACCCGCATTGCAGGATTAGGCGGTGTATTCCGCGGGCAAATTTGGATGCCGCCCAATCGCCCCATGTTTTTTGATCCTATTCATTATTGTCAATATAGCCCACAAGAGAAAATCTGGCGAGGCGGTGTGCCTTTGCGTCATCGCACGTCAATTTTTCCATCAGATATTGAAATCTTAGAAAACCAACAAGCGGATGTGTTGGTTTGTCACGAAGCCCCTAAACCACATCCGATGGGTTTCCAAGTAATCAATGATTTGGCCATGAAGATGGGAGTTAAGCAAGTATTCCACGGTCATCATCACGAAAACTTTACTTATCGAACAAAGTATCCCTACAAAATCACGAATGTAGGTTTCCGCAGTCTTGCTGATGCAGATGGAAATTATTTGCTACAAACTATCGACGATCGTGAAAAATAAATCTATTCCAAAACAAAAGCCGATTCAAATGAATCGGCTTTTTTACATTCAAAGTGCGGTATTATTCCGCATTGTTTTTCGATTTAATAATGGCGTAAACCACACCTGTTGATAAAGCACCAATCGCAATTGCACCAAGATATTTCAATGGCTCAGATACAAATGGAATGACAAATAATCCGCCGTGTGGAGCTTGTAATGTAATATTTAATCCCATTGAAATCGCACCAGCCACCGCACCACCAATCACTGAGCTAATAATGACTCGAATTGGATCTGCTGCCACAAATGGTAATGCACCTTCAGAAATAAAACATAAACCAAGAACAAATGACGCTTTCCCCGCATCGCGTTGGCTAACTGTGAATTTATTGCGAGCAATCCAAGTCGCAACTGTCATACCAATTGGTGGAACCATACCCGCGGCCATTGCAGCAGCCATTGGCGTATAAACTTGGGATGCAATCAATCCAACAGAAAAGGTGTACGCTGCTTTATTTACCGGTCCGCCCATATCTATACACATCATTGCACCGATAATTGCGCCTAACACAATCGCATTCACTTCGCCCATTGAAGTAAGCCAATTACTTAGCTCTTTCATAATTTCAGCCACTGGTGGATTGATGAGGTAAATCATCGTCAAGCCAACAATCATCGAACCTAAGAGCGGTAAAATTAAAATCGGTTTTAATGAAGTCAGGCTTGCTGGCAATCGAATAATCACATTCAGCCCTTTCACCACATAGCCCGCTAAGAAACCAGCAATAATACCGCCAAGAATCCCTGCACCCGCTTCACTTGCCAGCATCCCCGCAATCAAACCAACTGCAAGTCCTGGACGATCCGCGATAGAAAATGCAACGTAACCGGCAAACACGGCAATCATTAACTTGAACGCCACTCCACTACCGATATTCATCAACATATTTGGAAGATCCTGTAAAACTCCTGTATTTTCAATTACATTAAAACTGAACATAAAGGACATCGCGATCAACAACCCACCCGCAACCACTAACGGTAACATATGAGAAACGCCAGTCATTAAGTGTTTGTACACACCTTTTTTCTCACGGCTTTCTTCTTTTGATTCCGAATTATTTCCACCATCAAAAATTTTGGCTTCTTTAAATGCTTTATCAAATTCTTGCTCGGTTTTCTTCAAGGCTAATCCTGTTGAAGTTCGGTACATTGGTTTACCTTTAAATTTATCTAAAGGCACATCAATATCTGCTGCAACAAATACCAAATCAGCCGCAGCGACTTCTTCTGCAGTAATTTCATTGCCCGCCCCAACTTGACCACGGGTTTCAACTTTTACATTCCAACCTTGTTTTTTCGCATAGGTTTCGATCGCTTCGGCTGACATAAACGTATGTGCAACGCCTGTCGGACAAGCAGTTACCGCAACAATATTTTTTACACCAGAAACACCTGTAAAACTCACCGCACTTTTCGGTGCAACATAATCAGCTCCATTCGCTAAGGCATTTGCCAGCGTGACTTCAGGAGAAATCATGGCGATAGCTTCGCCGATAATAAAGACTTTTTTACCAACTAACGCAGAGTTATTTGGTAATACTGAACCAAATACAAGAACAAGATCTGCTTCGGCTGGTGTTTCTACAATAGAGACATTCGCTTTTTGTGCAGCCGCTCGAAAAACTTCATGTAATAAATAGGCTTTCGCATCACCTACATTAGCTGATTGGGTTAAAAATAACTTCATACTATCCTTCAATCATCGTTATTTGTACTTTTTCTAAAATGGGGTCAAGTAAACTCAAATCACTCACACCAACATTACTTTGAGACACCGCAAAAGCGGACACAGCCGTAGCAAAAGACAAAGTTTCTGTTTCCGATAACCCTTTTTCAAAACCATAGATTAAGCCTGCTACCATTGAATCCCCAGCCCCAACGGTACTCACTACATTTTCACATTTTGGTGGTTCGGCTTTGAGCACGCCTTCATTATTAATCCATAAAGAACCTTTTGCGCCCATTGAAATAATCACGTTTTCAATGCCTTGTGCTTTGAGTTGCTGTGCAGCGGCAATAATTTCCTCAAGACTATTTAATGGATGACCAACCCAAGCCTCAAGTTCTCGATGATTGGGTTTTACTAGCCAAGGTTTCGCTTTTAATCCAGCGGTGAGCGCATCATTGCTACTATCAAGCACAACTTTTACGCCAGCTTGATGAAGCTGATTCAACCAATCAGCAAATAATTCAGAAGATACACCTCGAGGTAAACTGCCACAAACTGCGACAATGTCATAATCTAAACAATAAGCCAAAGAATCAGTCACAAATTGTTGCCAAACTTGTGGGCTTATTTGATATCCCAAGAAATTTAAATCTGTCACATCCGCTTCAGTCTCGGTAATTTTTACATTGATGCGCGTTTTGCCATCAACACGGTGGAATTTATCTTCCAAACCGTACTTATTAAACATTTGCTCGAAATCAGCTGAATTATCCTCGCCCAAGAAACCGCCTACTGCAACATCAACGCCTAAATCTTTTAGTACTTTTGCAACATTAATACCTTTCCCCGCAGGAAATAAGCCAAGGGTTTCTACCGTATTTACTTCACCAAGTTGGATACGATTTAAACGCCCGACTAAATCATAGGCGGCATTTAAAGTAATTGTTACGACGCTTGCCATACTATTCCCCTAAACCCGATTCAATCACAGCACCGATTCCGTCAATAGCCTGTTGCGCTTCATCGCCTGTCGCAACAAAACGTAAACGAGTCCCTTTCACCACTCCAAGCGCAACAATTTTCATCAAGCTTTTAGCGCTCACTAATTGAGAATTACGATCAAGATTCTGAACTGCCACAGAGGCATTATATTTTTTCACTTCGTTTACTAACACTGCACTTGGGCGAGCGTGCAAACCGTGTTCGTTCTTAATTACAAACACAGCCTCAATGGCATTTGCCGGTAAGTTATGATCTTCGCTTACCGCTAGTACGTGAATTTGTTCTCCCATAATCTCAATGGTGTCTGGTTCAGATGGTGGCACTGCAGAAACATTCTCACCCAAACCATCAGCAATCGCTTTGCCCAATGTTTCAATAGCTTGTTTTGCATCTTCCCCCTCTGCCACAAAACGTAAACGATGTCCTTGTGTTACACCAAGCGCAACAATCTTCATCAAGCTTTTTGCGCTGACGACTTCACTTTCACGAGTAAGATTTTGCACGGTAATTTTCGAAGTGAATTTTTTCACTTCATTAACCAAATTTGCACTTGGGCGCGCATGTAAACCGTGTTCATTACGAATCGTAAAGGTTCCTACAACAGCACCTTCTACAGATTGAGTTTCAACATCACTCGATGAACCCAAAAGTGCGGTCAAAATTTCTGTTGAATTACCATTGAGCAAGGTTGTTTGAACATCGTCATCTAATAAACGCGCTAAAGTTGGATTAATTTGATCACTGACGGCTGCAACAGTTATCACGCCTTTTACGGCTTTGCCATTGTGGCTAAAAATCGTTTTGACACGACTAAATGCCAAGGCATTTTTCACATTTCCTACGACAGAATCCGTTACCCATAACCCTTTGCCAAGCGGTAATGCCGCATTATTAATCACCTCAGAAATAAAGCGATTTTCTACCGCACTTTGCACCTGTAATTGCCCCGCATTAATCGCGACTAAAGTTAATAAACTTTGGGTATCTACATCTACACTGATATTGGCAGCAGGAATTTCAAATGGCTCAATTGTCTCGCCCATTAAAATCGCACGAAATTCAGCAACATCCGTTATTTTTGCTAATTTCGCTGCGGTATCTTCATCACTCAAAACGTGAGTAAGTTGACGTAATAAGGACAAATGCTCATCAGATCGCGCCGCAATACCAATCACGACATAAGCAATATTTCCCTCACCCCATTCTATGCCTTGAGGAAATTGAAACACTTGCACTCCCGTTTTCTTTACCATCGAACGAGTATCCAAGGTGCCATGAGGAATAGCGATGCCATTGCCTAAAAAAGTTGAGGTTTGCTGTTCACGCGCCAACATTCCTTGCAAGTAACCATTTTCCACATTATCTGCTTGAACTAATGCGGACGCGGCCATTTCAATCGCTTGTTCTTTATCAGTTGCGTTAGCATTTAAATGAATGTTGCTTTCCGAAAGTTCTAACATTCTTGCTCCTTAATAATTTAAAAATAAAGCTGCTGGTGAAATAAATCGACCAGCAGCTTGTTGAAAAACAATTATTTAGATGTACAGGCTTTCAGCAGTGCTTCACTACCTTGCGCAATATATTCATCATTTTCACCGCGCTCTTTGCCTTTTTGCAAATCACGCATCGCATCATAAATACCTTGAGTCATGCTTTGCGAATCCACTTTTTCCCAACAATTTGCGTTCAAACGTTTAATATTAGCTTGCAATGCTTCCGCATGTAACACACCACTATAATAAGCATATACATCAGAATCATGTCCGCCAGTGTAAAGTTTATCTTGAATTTGTTTCACAGGAACTAAAATACGCCCCAAATACCAGTCATTCGCACCACTTGCAAAATTATCTACAAAGAAATTTTCATTCACGCGACCTTTATATGTCGCCACAGTCGCTTCATAAGCTGCTGCATAAGATTTCTGATCGATTTTATCTTTATCTAAATCAATCACTTTTTTATCGTTCCCCATAAATGGAATATAGTTGGTAACCGATGACCAAGAAGAACAACCTGCCAACATTAACGTAAAAAATAAAACAGAGATTTTTTTAAACATAGTCATACCTGATTAAAGTTAATAAAACGCCGCCATTATACTGGCTGAAGGGGATTAAAGAAAGGGCGGTAATTATTCCGCCTCTTTTACTAAAGACACCAAAATCTGATCGATTTTAAAGTTTTCCGTATCAATCACTTCAAACTTGTATTTTCCGTAAACCACAGAATCGGTTTTTTTCGGGATTTTACGTAGCATATACATCATAAAGCCACTGATGGTTTCGTAATTTTCTTCATCTGGGAAAGATTCAATATCTAATACTCGTGTCACATCTTCTAATGGCGTTGCGCCATCAATAAGCCATGAGTTTTCATCACGACTCACAATATATTCTTCTTCGTTAGAAACTAATTCCCCCATAACAATACTCATGACATCATTTAGCGTAACAATACCCACTACGAGGGCATATTCATTTACAATAATCGCAAAATCTTCACCGGTAGATTTAAACAATTCTAATACTTCGTAAAGAGAAAGCGTATCCGGCACAAATAATGCTTTACGGAGTAGTTTAGGATCTGTGAGCACCACATTTTCATTCTGCAAATACATGGTGAGCAACGTATGGGATTCTACATAACCTAAGATTTTGTCGAGGCTATTGTCACAAATCACAATTTTAGAATGAGAATCACGAGAAAGCGTATCCATGACTTCTTGGCGAGAAAAAGTGCGGTCTAAATACACGATATTTTCACGCGTTGTCATGGTGGAAGTCACTGTACGTGATTGCATATCGAAAATGTTTTCAATGAGATAATGCTCTTGAGTTTTTAATACACCAGCTTCAGCCCCCGCTTCTACTACAGCGAAAATATCTTCAGACGTCATGCCATCTTCACGCACAGTGGAAATACGAAATAAGCGGAAAAATACATTAGCAATCGTATCAAAAAACCACACAAGCGGCTTAAAGACAAACATACTGAAATTCATAATGCCGACAACGCGCAATGCCACCATTTCAGGATAAGTAATGGCAATACGTTTTGGAATAAGATCAGCAAATAAGATAAAGAAACAAGTAACCAACACAAACGCAATTGTAGAAGCGGTTGGCTCAATCCAATCGCCCACAAAAGAGCGGCTTAAAATTTCCGCGATATAAGGGCTTAGTGCGCTTTCACCAATTCCCCCGCCAAGAATCGCCACCATATTCAAACCGATTTGAACCACGGTAATAAAACGACCAGGGTGCTCTTGCAATTTAAGCACTTGAAGCGCGCGCACATCCCCTTCATTCGCAAGGGTTTGTAGTTTCAATTTACGCGAACCCGCCAGTGAAATTTCTGCAGAAGAAACAACCGCACTAATTAGAATTAAGGCAATAATCGCCAAAATAGTATGAAATAATTCCATAATCATTACTCAAAAATATGAAAGAAAACGACCGCACTTTGCGGCCGTTCAGGATATTACTCTTCGCTGTCAAACCAGCCGCGAACAAATTGAATAGACAAGAATAAGGTAGCTAACAGGAATGCATAGAAAATCCAAGAAACGATTGGATGACTTGGCGTGTCATCAGCCGTAATTTCTTTAATTGAGGTTGCATTGCGATATTCATCCATCATCGTAATACGCCAACCATAGTATTTAATTTGCACAAGTTTGTTGTCATTACCCAAAGCCTGCGCTTCAGCCTGTAAATTGGCTGAGCCAAATTTGAAGTAGAACGGAAAACCCCAACGTGTATCTTCATTGCGATACACCATAATTTTGCCATCGTCATTTTGCGTGTTGATGTAATACACATCACGTGTTGGGCCATCAGCTGGATTCGATTTTGTGATTGGCCCATCTTTATCAACACGTTTAACTTCTACGCCAGTAACACGTGTCACATCATAATGAGGGAACACATAATTCACCACAGAAAACATAAAACCGTGGAATAAAAAAACAACAATAAATAAGAAATATTTAAAAAACTTTCGCATACTTTTCCCTTGTCAGAACTGTGCATTTATTCTACACGAATTTTAAATAAACGCTCGAAATTTTGCGTAGTGATTCGAGCAAACTCCTCAGTAGAAAAGCCCTTTAAGGTTGCCACGTATTCACATACTTCTCTCGTATAAGCCGGTTGATTTTCTTTTCCCCGATAAGGCACTGGCGCAAGATAAGGCGAATCTGTTTCCACCAATAAGCGATCCGTTGGCACATAACGAATAACCTCACGAATCACTTCGGCATTTTTAAAGGTCACAATGCCAGAACAAGAAATGTAAAAACCTAAATCTAACGCTTTTTTCGCAAATTCCATGGTTTCCGTAAAACAATGAATAACGCCACCGCACTTTTCAGCATGGTGTTGGCGTAACATTGAAATGGTATCATCACCTGCAGAACGTGTATGAATAATTACAGGCTTATCTAACTGGTTTGCAATATCGATTTGGCTACCAAACACCGCTTGTTGCTCCGCTTTATTGTCCGCGCTGTAATAATAATCTAATCCAATTTCGCCAATCGCAATCACTTTTGGATCTTGCGCTAAACGCAATAAGCGTTCTGCGTCATAAGGTTCTTCTTCAAAATCCAGTGGGTGAACACCACAAGCAAGCGAGACATTATTAAATTCGCGTAAAGATTCATAAGCCTGCTCAAAACGGCTTAACGTTACACCAATTGCGAGCAAATGTTTCACATCACGCGCGCGCGCTTTTTCCACCACATCTGCAATGTTTTTATGTAAATTTTCATAATCCAATGCATCTAAATGGCAGTGGGAGTCAACAATGAACATAATTATTTTTCCTTATACCTAAGGCTTGAACGCCATAGACGATATATCTTTAATTTATTGCGTTTCAAATACTTCTGTGACTAATCTGGTCAAGCTATCTAATAGCATCAATTCAACATTCACACCATTAATTGTAAGCAAATCTGACCGCACTTTTTGCATAATTTTGATTGCTTGTAATAAACCAAGAGCGGTTTGCTCATCGCTGAATTGTTCGATACCGCGGCCAAGATCGGCAACTTGTCGATGACTATCAATTTCAAGTTTATGTTTTAAACAATCGGAAAGAAAAGCCAAAATCCAATCCACTTGCTGAACATAGCGTTCTTTATCAAACAACGGAAGCAATTCCAATGGTGAACGTCGGCGATAGAACACCCAAAATTGACGTAAGAAGTTTTTACGCTGTTCAATAAGCCCTTGTTGTAAAGTCTCTAATGCTAAAAGCGGACGCCCAAGATTCATCGCAAGTGCGGTCAAAATTTCCTGATTTTCAGCCGCACTTTCTGATTTCAACCAATCAAGAGCCGTTTGCTCATTAGGCACGGACAAATTCCACACTTGGCATCGACTATAAATGGTTGCTAATAAACTTGCTGAACTATCCGCCTGAAGTAAAAAATAAGTATTTGGACGAGGCTCTTCCAATGTTTTCAATAATGCATTGGCAGCCGCTTCCGTTAAACGCTCCGCACCTTGCACATAGACCACTTTATTGCCGTTTTGTTGTGCGTGTTGAGCAACCATTTCATTAATATCGCGCACTTGATCAACGCCAATATCCTTACCATCAATAGGGCTCAATTCATGATAATCTGGATGGCTATGGGCTTGCATTAAATGACAAGAATGGCATTGACCACAAGGTTTATCGCCTTGAGCCACACACATTATTTTCTGTACAAGTGCATCAAATAAACGTTCTACACCTAAACCAGAATCAGCTTTAATCAGCACAGCATGATGCCCCAAACCTTCGTCAAAGGTTTGAGCAATTTGATGATAAATTGGCATTAGCCAAGGGTAAAGTGCGATCATTTTTCGTTTGATTTCCACCAATTTTTTACCGCGCTTTCGATATCAGCTTGAACAAGTTCAATACTCGGCTCAGCATTAATCACCACTGCTTTTGGATTATCTTTTACTAACGCTAAATAGCGTGCTCGAGTGCGATGGAAAAAATCCAAATCCATTTGCTCAATACGATCTAATTCACCTCGTCCACGAGCTCGTGCTAAACCGACACTCGGTTCTATATCCAAATAAATTGTGAGATCAGGCTCAAAATCACCTAATACGGTTTCTTTCAAGGTGAGCATAAAATGCGGGTCTAATTGACGTCCACCACCTTGATACGCCTGAGATGACATATCGTGGCGATCACCTACCACCCATTTTCCTTGCATTAAAGCAGGTTTAATCACATTTTCTACTAACTGAATACGTGCTGCATAAAGCATTAATAACTCTGCTTTTGCTGTCACAGGTTCTTCAGTTTCATATTTGATTAGATGACGTAATTTTTCTGCCAATGGCGTTCCGCCCGGTTCGCGAGTAAACACCACATCTTTAATTCCCAGTTCATGCAAGACTTGCACAACAGACTGGTGAGCAGAGCTTTTTCCCGCGCCTTCTAAGCCTTCAATAACAATAAACTTTCCTTTCATATTTTCTTCCGCTCTTTTATTTGGCATTTTTCTGACTGCTATACCAACGTAAATATTCTTGTACCGCTTTATTATGTTCATTCAAATTGCGGGTAAATTTATGCCCACCAGAACCATCTGCCACAAAATAATAAAAATCTGTTTTTTCAGGTTTTGCAACAGCTTGTAACGAACTTTCACTTGGCATAGCAATTGGTGTTGGCGGCAATCCATCAATCACATAGGTATTATAAGGCGTTGACATTTCTAAATCTTTTTTACGAATATTACCACTGTAATTCTCACCCATACCATAAATTACCGTTGGATCCGTTTGTAATTTCATTTTTGCCTTCAAACGGTTGATAAATACAGAGGCCACTTTTGCTCTCTCAGTAGCAATGCCTGTTTCTTTTTCTACGATAGAAGCCAGAATCAACATTTCATAAGGATTAGCTAAAGGTAAATCCTTATCACGCTCGTTCCACGCCTTATTTAACGCCTTTTTCATTTGCTCAGCCGATCGCTTAAGTAGCTCCAAGTCTGTCGATTTAGGCGTGTAGTTATAAGTATCAGGATAAAGCCAACCTTCCACATTTTTTAGTTCAAGATTTCGACCAAAATCTGGCAAATCAAGTAATGTGAAAATTTCTTCATTACTCTTATCTTTCAAGGTTTGCACCAAGTGCGGTGTATTTTCAAGATCTTTTCGCCAATCCTTGAAGGTTTTTCCTTCAATCCATTTTACATTGAACTGCACTTCCTTACCTGAATTAAGCAAATCCAGTAAATCTTGCACAGTTTTAACATTCTCAAGAGAATAAGTCCCTGCTTTTATTTTATTTAGCTCAGGTTTCAACTTCAGCAAATAAGGTAATAATTTCCCATCATCAATTAACTTTTCTTGCTCAAAAAGTGCGGCTAATTTTGAACCAGTTGTGCCACGTTCAATAGTTAAAAGTTGATCTGCCTGCACATTTACCGGAGTTTTTACAAATTCAGTAATTTTGTAATAACCAAAATTAACCACGCCCGCTAAAATCAAAATTAAAAGTAAAATCGCAATTAAAAATTTCTTCATAAGATATAAGAAAGAGAAAATAAAAAACAACAAAAGGGGCAATTAAGCCCCTTTCTTTTAAATATTAAATCATTTATTAAAATATTGGATATCTGCTTTTTTACGCAATGCTTTAACCCAGTCTTTTGTTGCATCTTGCAACTGAGAGTTTACTAAATGTTCATAGGCTTTTTGTGCGTAGGCCTCTGCAGTAAGATCGCCGTCTCTCATCCCTGTCACTTCTAAAATGTGCCAGCCAAACTCTGTTTTAAACGGTGCAGAAATTACACCTTGTTTACTTTGTACAACAGTTTGTGCAAACTGTGGCGCATAAGTTTCGGGGAATGCATAACCTAAACTGCCGCCATTTGCGCCGGATAAATAATCTTTTGAATATTTTAACGCTGCATCTGCGAAAGAAATTTTTCCAGCAAGAATATCTGAGCGAATTTTTGTAAGTTCTGCTTTAGCTTGAGCATCATTTAGCATTGGATTTAGTTTAAGCAAAATATGACGAACTTCATATTCTTTTCCTGTTATTTTCTGTGCAGAACCTTTTTCTTTTGCTTCCTCTAACATTTTTTGTCCAAGGGCCCAAGCTTCACTACGTGCTTGTTCAACATCCACGCTTTCATGAATTGCTCTATTTCGAATTGCATCGCGGGTCATCGTTTGTAATTGGTTTTCCCAGGCTTTTTTGACATCTTTTGCGATACGTTGGCGAAATTCATTTAGTGAGGAACCTTCATTACTTAGCGCAATAGCGAACTGCCCCAAGGTTAAATTGTTTGCTGCAGCAATATGATTAAGCTGTTGCTCTACAGCTGCATTTAATGCTTTAGGGTCAATTGAAGGGGCTTTCACATCTTGCATTGCTTGATGAAGCAAAATGTCATCAATAATTTTATCTAAAGCAACTTGGCGATTTCCACTTTTTCCTATATTTGCTTGAACCTGGCTTTCAAGGATTGGAACGCCATTCACCATTGCTACAACACGTTCTTCGGCTTTTACAACAGAAGCTAAAACAATGGCGCTAATAGTGGCTAAAAACAATGATTTAAATGTAGATTTTTTCATTTCTGTTTTATCAAAAAGTATCAACAATGTTCTTTAGATTATCAGTTCTAAAGAAGGTTCACAAGTGACAGTAATTATTTCCCAATAATAGCAACTTCATAGCAACCATCATATTTTTCAGTGCGAACTTGTACTAATTCCTCGCGACTTGTTGGGACATTTTTTCCTACATAGTCAGCTCTAATTGGTAGTTCTCGATGTCCACGATCGATAAAAATGACTAACTCAATTTTTGCCGCTCTACCAAAATCAGTGAGTGCATCCATTGCTGCTCGAATGGTTCGACCAGTAAAAAGTACATCATCGACAAGAATTACTGTTTTGTCTTGAATATTCAAATATTGTGAGGAGCCACTGTATACCGGCATTTTATCCTCTTGATCTACTAAGGTTAGATCGTCTCGGTAAAAGGTAATATCCAGTTCCATAGATGGTAATTTATTACCACTTAATTTCTCTACTCTATGCTGTAATAATGCGGCAATTTCAGCCCCTCGGCGTTTGATTCCAACAATCACTACATTATCGAGAGATTGGTGTTTTTCAATGATTTCATGGGAAATGCGTGAAATTGTACGAGAAAAACGATCGTGATCGATAATAATTTTTTCCATCTTGTCCAGCTTAATAAAAGATTTTCTAGGGGCTAGAGTATAAAGAAAAAGTAGTTAAAAAGCGATTGTATTTACACCCTTTTTCTTATTGTTCCGTTATACTACTAAACAGATAGATTATTGATTAGGAGGCGAGACAATGCATTATTCTATTCAGGATTTTATTCAACTTATTGCTCAATTGCGCAATCCAAATGACGGATGTCCTTGGGATTTAAAACAAAATTATGAATCTATGATTCCTTGCTTAACGGAAGAAACTTACGAAGTAATCGAAGCGATTGAGAAAAAAGATATACCAAATTTACGCGAAGAACTAGGGGATTTATTGTTACAAGTTGTTTTCTTCAGCCAGCTTGCTACGGAAGATAAATACTTTACTTTTGACGATGTATTGCAAGATGTTGCTGAAAAAATTGTGCGCCGTCATCCTCACGTGTTTGGTGATGAAAAAGCTGGGGATGAAACAGAAGCCCTTTCTCGTTGGAACGAAATGAAAGCGAAAGAAAAACAAGGTAAAAGTGAAGAAACCTCTATTTTAGATAATGTACCTTGTGCTTTGCCTTCTCTTACTCGAGCAGCAAAATTACAAAAACGTTGTTCTAAAGTAGGGTTTGATTGGGAAGAAATTTCCCCAGTATTTGACAAAGTGCAGGAAGAATTAGAAGAAGTTCAAGCTGAAATTCACCGCACTTCGATTGAACAGAACAAAGTGGAAGAAGAAATCGGCGATTTATTGTTCGCAACCGTCAATCTTGCTCGCCATTTAAAATGTGATCCTGAAGATGCATTAAGAAAAGCGAATTTAAAATTTGAACGTCGTTTTAGAGCAGTAGAACAAGCGGTTCAACAACAAGGTAAGCAAGTTAATGATGTGCCACTTATTGAGTTAGATTTGTTGTGGGATGAAGTGAAAAAACAAGGAAACTAATTGAGAAGAGCGGTAAAAATTTCTCTCATTTTTACCGCACTTTCTTTGTTAAAGTTGCTGAATATCCAATGCCATTTGGTCTAACATTTCATAACGTTTACGATACATAGAACGTTTTTTACTTGCGATATCTTCTAACTGTTTGCGTTCAATATCCAAAGGTAATTGCCAATAATTATGGCGATATTTCCCTTGATTCTCTTGCCAGAACTCATCGTAATTAAACAAAATCTTACTGCGCGCAGCAAGACGATATTTTCCTTGCGCTTTGTGCGGAATGCCCACTAGCTCACATTGCCATTTTTCAGCAAGCATTTTGAATGCATTAACCAACAGAAACATTGGGCGCATACCGTGCAATGCCTTCGTAGCCTGTTTTACAAGTTCTTGAGCATTGTCACTTGAAGGGCCTTGAATCGAGGCGATAAGCAATTTATTTGGGCTCAAAAAAGTGAAAGAAGCATCGTATACTCGCTCATTATGTTGATTACGAATATTAATAGAAAAATACCCTTCAAAGGGATCGATATGGTTGATACTCAAAGATAAACGCAAATCGTCAGTTAATTGTGTTAACACGATATTTTGTTGTTCTAATAATTGTTGGCAAAGCGAACGTCCCATTTTCTCTTCAGCCAAACGTAAATTCTCCGTAATCGCCGTTAAACGTTCTGAAGCAGAAAAGCGTTTATCGCAAAAAGTAGTCAGAACCGTATTGATACGATAATAATCTTGTGTAAATAAAGGCTGCCATTGAGTTTCTGTATTAAGAAAATCCACTAATTGGTTACATTGCTTTTGATATAACCATTTATAGCCATAATAGCGTAATTTTTCCCGCACTTGTTTGAGAAAAGGGCGATCCTTGGAATAAGGATACATTTGAACGTAAGTGGGGAAAATAAAATTATTTTTCGTGGACATAACTCAATATTTTGTGAAATTTAATAAAATTATCGGCCATTTTAGCGATTATCACTTCATTTGCCAAAATTCTTTTTTGTTTAAAACCCACTTTATAACTCAGATTTTGTTATAATCTTTTCCTTGAATTCCTTTTTCCCTATCCCAATATTTACCCAAATTATCGGAAAGAATTAAGAGAGATAAATTATGGCGAAGAATACCCAACGTACGATGCCCGTATTGCCATTACGCGATGTCGTCGTTTTCCCTTATATGGTGATGCCACTTTTTGTAGGGCGTGCAAAATCAATTAATGCCCTTGAAGAAGCGATGAACGATGATAAACAGCTTCTTTTGGTATCTCAAAGAGAAGCTGATTTGGAAGAACCTACCCCTGAAGATTTATTTGACGTGGGTACCATTGCTAATATTATTCAATTGCTAAAATTACCTGATGGCACAGTGAAAGTGCTAGTTGAAGGTCAAAATCGCGCGAAAATTAACAGCCTTGAAGATGGCGAAAAGTGCTTTTCCGCAAAAATTACCCCTATCGAAACCACTTATGGTGATGAGAAAGAGTTAGATGTTGCGAAAAAAGCGGTACTTTCTGAATTCGAAAATTATCTCACCTTAAATAAAAAAATCCCTGCAGATGTATTAAATGCACTTCATCGTCTTGGTGATGCAGATCGTTTATCAGATACAATGGCAGCTCATTTACCAGTAAGTGTTCGCCATAAACAAAGTGTCTTGGAACTTGCTAACGTACAAGACCGACTAGAATATCTGCTTGGCATGATGGAATCAGAAGCAGACATTCTCCAAATTGAAAAACGTATTCGTGGCCGAGTAAAAAAACAAATGGAGAAAAGCCAGCGCAACTATTATCTTAGCGAACAAATTAAAGCCATTCGTAAAGAAATGGATGATGGTGAAAGTGAGGATACGATTGATGAAGTTGAACAACTTCGTCAAAAAGTAGAAGCTGCTGGCATGCCAGCAGATGTGCGCAATAAAGTGGAAAATGAGCTACAAAAACTCAAAATGATGTCAGCCATGTCTTCTGAAGCAACCGTTGTTCGTAGTTACATTGAATGGATGATCCAAGTGCCTTGGCATCAACGTTCTAAAGTGAAAAAAGACATTTCGAAAGCACAACAAGTATTAGATGCCGATCACTATGGTTTAGAACGAGTGAAAGAACGTATTCTTGAATATCTTGCAGTACAAGCTCGTTTAAACAAAGTGAAAGGACCCATTCTTTGCTTAGTTGGCCCTCCAGGCGTAGGTAAAACCTCTCTTGGTCAATCTATTGCGAATGCCACTGGTCGTAAATATGTACGCATGGCATTAGGCGGTGTTCGCGATGAGGCAGAAATCCGTGGTCACCGTAAAACCTATATTGGTGCATTGCCGGGTAAATTAATTCAAAAAATGGCAAAAGTGGGGGTGAAAAATCCATTATTCTTGCTTGATGAAATCGACAAAATGGCATCCGATATGCGAGGCGATCCAGCCTCAGCATTACTTGAGGTGCTCGACCCTGAGCAAAACACCACGTTTAACGATCACTATTTAGAAGTGGATTATGATCTTTCTGATGTAATGTTTGTGGCGACATCAAACTCTATGAACATTCCAGGCCCATTATTGGATCGTATGGAAGTTATTCGTCTTTCTGGTTATACAGAAGATGAAAAACTTAATATCGCGATGCGTCATTTGTTAGCGAAACAAATTGAACGTAATGGTTTAAAGAAAGGCGAACTTACCGTCGAAGAAAGCGCAATTTTAGATATTATCCGCTATTACACACGTGAAGCGGGCGTTCGTGGATTAGAACGTGAAATTTCAAAAATCTGCCGTAAAGCAGTGAAAAATTTATTGGTAAATCCAAAACTTAAATCTATCACCGTAAATTCAGATAATCTGCACGATTATCTTGGTGTCAAACGCTTTGAATTTGGCAAAGCCGACACACAAAACCGCATTGGTGAAGTGACAGGTCTAGCTTGGACAGAAGTCGGCGGCGACTTACTCACTATTGAAACTGCCTCCGTTGTTGGTAAAGGAAAACTCACATTTACCGGTTCATTAGGTGATGTAATGAAAGAATCCATCCAAGCGGCTATGACTGTTGTGCGCGCTCGTGCGGATAAACTTGGTATTAATTCTGAATTCCATGAGAAACGCGATATTCACATTCATGTGCCAGATGGTGCAACACCAAAAGATGGTCCGAGTGCAGGTATTGCAATGTGTACTGCATTAGTTTCTTGTTTAACAGGTAATCCTGTACGTGCGGATGTAGCCATGACAGGTGAAATCAGTTTACGCGGTAAAGTATTACCAATCGGTGGATTAAAAGAAAAACTTCTTGCTGCACATCGTGGCGGAATTAAAACCGTATTAATTCCAAAAGAGAACGTTAAAGATCTCGAAGAAATTCCAGAAAACGTAAAACAAAATCTTGCGATTCATGCAGTAGAAACCATTGATGAAGTACTTGGCCTTGCATTGGAAAATCCGCCTGAAGGCATTGAGTTTGTCAAAGTTGAAGCTAAAGCGGCAAAATCACCCCGCCGTAAAGCGACCAGTAAGACAACAAGAGCGGTCAATTAATTGAATGTTTTAGGGCTTGTGAAAACAGGCCCTTTTTATCAACATTCATAGTGTCAGCTAAGATTTCATATTTACACAACGTTAATTTGTACTTTTTCAACTGTTCTCACATTTAAAACTTGTTAATAACAGCATGCTCAAACTTCCTCCACTTTCCCTTTATGTACACATTCCATGGTGCGTTCAAAAATGCCCTTATTGTGATTTTAATTCTCACGCACAAAAAGGCGATATACCAGAACAAGACTATATTTACCACCTTCTGCAAGATCTACGGGCTGATTTACAGCGCTTTAAAGATTCAATTCAACAACGAAAACTCCATTCAATTTTTATTGGTGGCGGTACGCCAAGTTTATTTTCAGCAAAAAGCATTGCATATCTCTTAAAAGAAATAAAAACGCAGATTGATTTTGAAGATAATATTGAAATCACATTAGAAGCGAATCCTGGCACGGTAGAAGCTGAACGTTTTAAAGGTTATGTATCAGCAGGCATTACGCGAATTTCTATGGGGATACAAAGCTTTGATGATGACAAATTACAGCGTCTTGGGCGGATTCATAATGCAGCAGAGGCAAAAAGTGCGGTCAATTTAGCGAAAGTTTCTGGGCTAAAAAGTTTCAACTTAGATTTAATGCACGGTTTGCCAAACCAAACGTTGGAAGAAGCCTTAGATGATCTTCGCCAAGCTATTGAGCTATCTCCTCCTCACCTTTCTTGGTACCAGCTTACTATTGAGCCAAATACGATGTTTGCTTACCGCCCACCTAAATTGCCAGATGATGATGAGCTTTGGGATATTTTTGAACAAGGCCACCAACTGTTAACTGCGGCAGGCTACCAGCAATATGAAACATCGGCTTACACAAAAGCGGGTTTTCAATGTAAACATAATTTGAATTATTGGCGGTTTGGGGATTATTTAGCCATTGGCTGTGGCGCACACGGGAAATTGACGTTTCCGAATGGCGAGATTACCCGCTTTTCTAAAACTAAGCACCCGAAAGGTTATTTGCGTGGCGAATATCTTTACGAAGAAAAAAACGTGCCAGAAATTGACCGCCCTTTTGAATTTTTTATGAATCGCTTTCGTTTGTTAGAAGCGGTACCCAAACAAGAATTTGAAGATTACACAGGTTTATCGCAAAGTGCGGTGAAAAATCAAATTGATTTTGCTATTCAACAAAACTATATTGTGGAAAACAATGATTCTTGGCAAATCACTGAGCATGGCAAATTATTTCTCAATGGACTTTTGGAATTATTTTTAACGGAATCGTAGCTTATCCGTTAAACCTATCACTGCTGAAAATTACACTTGTTTATTAAATACTCTCGTAATAAAGTAACGCAATCGTTTACTTATTAAAATAAGGAAAAGAAATGAATCAATTAGAAATGAAAAAACTCGCAGCACAAGCTGCATTACAATATGTAAAAGCTGACACAATTGTTGGCGTGGGAAGTGGCTCCACTGTGAACTGCTTTATTGAAGCTTTAGGTACAATCAAAGATAAAATTCAAGGCGCAGTTGCGGCTTCCAAAGCATCAGAAGAATTACTCCGTAAACAAGGTATCGAAGTATTTAATGCAAATGATGTCTCGAGCTTAGATATTTATGTGGATGGTGCAGATGAAATCAATCCACAAAAAATGATGATTAAAGGTGGTGGCGCAGCACTCACTCGTGAAAAAATCGTCGCTGCATTAGCGAAAAAATTTATTTGTATTGTGGATTCGAGTAAACAAGTGGATGTGTTAGGTTCGACCTTCCCATTACCAGTTGAAGTTATTTCAATGGCTCGTTCACAAGTAGGCAGAAAATTAGCCGCACTTGGTGGCGCACCGGAATATCGTGAAGGAGTGGTGACTGACAACGGCAATGTGATTTTAGATGTGCACAACTTTACTATTTTAAATCCAGTTGAAATGGAAAAAGAATTAAACAACGTTGCGGGTGTCGTCACTAACGGGATATTCGCGTTACGTGGCGCAGACGTTGTGATCGTCGGTACGCCTGAAGGCGCCAAAATTATTGACTAATTCATAATAAAAATCATAAGGAAGCAAACATGACAAACAAAGTCTCTCTAGACAAATCAAAAATCAAATTTGTATTGTTTGAAGGTGTGCATCAAAGCGCACTTGATACGCTCCATGCGGCAGGCTATACCAATATTGATTACTATAAAAAAGCACTAGATGGTAATGAATTAAAAGAAGCCATTAAAGATGCACACTTTATCGGCTTGCGTTCTCGCACCCATTTAACGGCAGAAATGATTGAGGCCGCACCCAAATTAATCGCAGTAGGCTGTTTCTGTATTGGTACCAACCAAGTGGATTTAAATGCGGCAAAAGCGCGTGGAATCCCTGTATTTAATGCGCCATTCTCAAACACTCGTTCTGTCGCAGAACTTGTATTAGGCGAGATTTTATTACTTATGCGCAATGTGCCACAGGCGAATGCCGAAGTACATCGTGGCGTCTGGAATAAATCAGCGACGGGATCTCATGAAGTGCGGGGTAAAAAACTTGGAATTATTGGTTACGGCCACATTGGTTCACAATTAAGTATTATTGCGGAATCATTAGGCATGGATGTACATTTCTACGATATCGAAAATAAACTTCCGCTCGGTAATGCCAAACAGGTTCGTAGCCTTGAAGAATTACTCAGTTCTTGCGATGTGGTTTCATTACATGTGCCAGAGCTGCCATCTACCAAAAACTTAATGAATGCTGAGCGTATCGCACAATTAAAACAAGGTGCAATTTTGATCAATGCTGCGCGTGGTACAGTGGTAGATATTGATTCTCTCGCTCAAGCCTTAAAAGACGGTAAAATTCACGGTGCTGCCATTGATGTATTCCCAATTGAACCTGCGTCAATTAATGAAGAATTTGTCTCACCGTTACGCGAATTTGATAATGTGATTTTAACTCCACATATCGGTGGTTCAACAGCAGAGGCACAGGAAAATATCGGTTTTGAAGTAGCAGGTAAATTTGTCAAATATTCAGACAATGGTTCAACACTTTCTTCCGTCAACTTCCCTGAAGTATCTTTACCAGAACACGAGGGAACAAAACGTTTATTGCATATTCATGAAAATCGTCCTGGTATATTGAATAAACTGAACCAAATTTTCGTCGAAGCCAACCTGAATATTGCCGCGCAATATTTACAAACTGACCCGAAAATTGGTTATGTTGTCGTTGATGTAGAAACAAATGATGCATCGCCATTACTGGCGAAATTGAAGGAAATCGATGGCACAATTCGTGCGCGAGTACTTTATTAGTTAGAAAATAACCCAACTTATATGAGACAAGTTGGGTTATTTATTTTACTCGCTAGATTAAGTAAAGAAGAGCCTAGATTTTAGGATGGATTCAATTTAATTAAAAATTGTCTAGTTTTCTTAATTTCTTTCATAAGGTGCATCCGTTAAGGTTTTTAAAAAAGATTCTAGTGCATCAATTTCTGTATCAGTTAATGGTTTTCCTTTAAGCGCGTCGTGGCTTACAGTTGGTGCATATTCGGGCAAATCCCAGGGCTTACTGGTTTCTGGATTAATTTTTCGTGCAGGGTTATTGTAGCTATCTAAGAATAATAATACGGTGCGAAGTTCTTTAAATACTCCATTGTGCATGTAAGGTGCAGTAACTGCGACATTACGGAGTGTGGGCACTTTGAATTTTCCTTTTTGTTTTTCATCTCCCTTTACCATTGGATTATCAAGCAAGCCATTATCAATCCAGTTATTGTCTAATTTATTATGTGCAATTAAGGCTTCATTCTTAGGAACACCAAGATTGAAATAACGATAGTTTGTGAAAGTTTCTTCTTCGTGATCGTCTGTCTGTAATTGATGACAATTACTGCAATTTGTTTTTTCTTTATCAAAAAATAATGCTTTTCCTAAAGATTCTTGTTCTGTGAGGGTATCCTTTCCAGCTAAAGTGCGGTCGTATTTTGAGCTGAATTGGTTAAATAAATCTAAATGTTCAAAAGTAGCTAATGCTTGTTCCATAATGGCATATATTTTCTGATTATCTTTCCATATTTCGGCACCGAAATATTTTGTAATGTAATCTTTCACGGCTTGATTTTCTTCAATACGTTTTACTACATCTGTTTTATCTTTCATGCCCATTTCTACAGGGTTTAATGGCGGACCTCCAGCTTGTTCTGCAAGATCTTTTGCTCTACCATCCCAGAATTGTCCGCCCACATAATCTTTAATTTTTTCATCAAAATGGAAGCTAGGTGAATACTTAGCATAAAGTGCAGTTGGCGTGTTACGGTTACCAAATTTTGTTGGATCATCTCCTTGAGAGACCATATGAGCGATGTCATTTTGACGCAAGTCCGCAAAGGCTGCTGCTGGCATATGGCAAGTGGAGCAGGATTGGGTCTTATTATGAGAGAGGGATTTATCAAAAAAGAAAACCTCTCCAAGACCGAGTAAAATAGGATCGATTTTTGTTTCCTGTGCTAGACATAGAGTGGGGAGAATTAACATAGGAAGTAATAATTTTTTCATTGAGACTCCAATAAAAAATAGGTAAAAACAAACCGCACTTTGGGTTTTATTCTATATGTTCACTCAAGAATCCACCGCTTTGGTGAGCCCATAGTTTTGCATATAGTCCATTTTGCTCCAGTAATTCAGCATGGGTACCTTGTTCAACAATTTGTCCTTTATCAAGCACAATCAGGCGATCCATTGCGGCGATGGTGGATAAACGATGGGCAATAGCAATCACAGTTTTATTTTCCATCATCTTATCGAGACTTTCTTGTATCGCCACTTCCACTTCCGAATCCAATGCACTTGTGGCTTCATCTAACAATAGAATTGGTGCATCTTTTAACATGACACGAGCAATAGCAATGCGCTGACGCTGACCACCTGAAAGTTTTACACCTCTTTCACCCACATGAGCATCATAGCCTTTTCTGCCCTGAGCATCAGTGAGGAATGGAATGAAATCAGCGGCTTCCGCTCGTTCAGCAGCTAAAATCATCTCTTCATCTGTGGCATTCGGGCGTCCGTAAATAATATTGTCACGAACAGAGCGATGTAGAAGCGAAGTGTCTTGAGTTACTAAACCGATTTGGCTTCGTAGACTTTCTTGTTGCACATCTAGTACATCTTGCCCATCAATAGTAATCGAGCCTTGTTGTGCTTCATAGAAACGCAGTAATAAGTTCACAATTGTAGATTTACCAGCACCAGAACGGCCGATCAGTCCGACTTTTTCACCAGGTTTGATGGTGAGATTGAAATGATTGAGTAATGGTTTCGTCGGATCATAAGCAAAGGTAATATCGTTAAACTTAATTTCCCCTTGTGTCACCTGTAACGGAGATGCTTGTGGTTTATCCACAATAGTGTGAGGTTTGGTTAAAGTATTCATTCCGTCGTTTACGGTGCCGATATTCTCAAATAAACGGGCAGATTCCCACATAATCCAGCGAGACAGCCCATTTACTCGTAATGCCATTGCGGTTGCCGTTGCAATTGCACCCACGCCAACTTGCCCATTTTTCCATAAAATAATACCAAGTATTGCCGTACTTAACGTAAGTAGAATATTTGTAGCGTAAGTGAGTGTATCTAGTGATGTGGCTAAGCGCATTTGGGCGTGCACTGTGACCATAAAATCTTCCATAGAACGTTTGGCATAAGCGGCCTCACGCGAACCATGAGAGAATAATTTTACTGTGGCAATATTGGAATAAGCATCTGTAATGCGTCCTGTCATTAAAGAACGAGCATCCGCTTGTCGTTGAGCTGTCTTTGATAATTTAGGAATGAGGGTTCGTAGGATAAAAACAAAAATCGTAATCCAAGCAATAAATGGCAGTAAGAACCAAGAATCTAATGCTGCTAGAACTAATCCTGATGTAATAAAATATACGATGACATATACAAACATATCCGCAAGTGTGAGCACTGTATCACGAACAGCAAGTGCGGTTTGCATTACTTTGGCAGACACTCTGCCAGCAAATTCATCTTGATAGAAACTCAAACTTTGTCCAAGCATTAAACGATGGAAATTCCAACGTAATCGCATTGGAAATACGCCTTGTAAGGTTTGTAAACGTACGGTAGAGGCTAAAAATCCCCACACGACGCTAACAAGTAATAGGGCAGCCATACCAATTAATAAATGACCTTTTTCTTGCCATAATGCCTCAGGCGTGAATGTCCCTAACCAATCTACAAGCGTTCCCATAAATTGGAATAATACGGCTTCCATTACACCAGTACCAACCGTTAGTACTGTCAGTAAGAGAATCCAGCCTTTCATTCCTTCAATGCTAGACCAAATAAAACGCAATAAGCCTTTTTTAGGTGTTGTTGGATTACCTTCTGGATAAGGATTTAAACGGTTTTCAAACCACGAAAAAATTTTGTTAAACATATCTTTTCCTTAAAAAGAAAAGGCAACAGATGTTGCCTTTCAAAAAAACTTGGCGATTATAGCGCAAAAATTCTCCAATTTATAGGCTGGCAGATTTTCTGTATTGGCTTGGCGAAATTTGGTAGTAATTCTTGAAGGCTTTACTAAAATGCGCTTCCGATTGATATCCTACCTCTAAAGCAATGGCAAGCACAGATTGTTGGGATTGCTTTAATAAAAACGCTGCCGATTGTAACCGCACTTGAGTAATAAAACGCCCTGGCGACATACCAAGTTGTTGCTGAAAAACACGAATAAAGTTTGCACGAGACATTGCAGAAAGATCGGCTAACTGTTCAATTCGCCAATCTTCTTGAGGGCGTTGTAATATCGCACCTAGCACCGTATTTAATCGCTTGTCTTGCAACGCAAGTAGCACACCGCCTGTAATTAAGTTCTCTTGAATCGCATGGCGTAAAATATAAATTAAAAGCACATTCGAAAGTGCATCGACGACTGATTTCGTACCTGCATCGTTTTTTTGTGCTTCTTGTAGAAAAAGTTGAACCAAAGGATGAATCGGTGTATCACATAAATTGAGATGCAAATATTCAGGCATAGAAGCTGTGAGGAGAGCATCTTGCTGATAATAAAATGCACCGCAGAACATTTTTAAATCTGGTGTGCCTTGCCCTACTTGATACAATTCAAATGCACCTTGCCAGCTTTTTTTCAATGATGCGTCCTTTATTTGGTTGGATGAATGACGCATAAAGTGCGGTTGATTTTGGGGAAGGAAAAAGATATCACCTTCCTTTAAATGAAATTGCTTTTGTTCGAGTGTAAGCCAGCATTCGCCTTGTTCAATAAGATGGAATACGCCTTTTCCTGCATCTTTTTCTTGATGGGCGACTTGCCATTCACCTTGAAATTCACAGCGAATATTAATTTCCCCACGCACTTGTGCTAAATGGGTGAGTTTATCTAAATAATCCATAATGAGATGTTAGCGATAAAAATTGAGATAAATAAGCAAGTATCATAATCCAATCTGCCTATAATTTGCCATACCAGTTCGTTATTAATTCAATATATTTAGGAGAACATTATGTTTGCAGATTGGAAAGAAGAAACATCACACGTTAAAAAATCATTTGGTGCGTTAGGTAAACAATATCCAAAAATGTTACAAGCTTATCAAGCATTAGGCGCAGCAGCGGCAGAAGGCAATGTGCTTGACGCTAAAACTCGTGAACTTATCGCATTAGCCGTTGCGGTAACAACTCGTTGCGAAAGCTGCATTAGCGTACACGCAGAAGAAGCTGTAAAAGCTGGCGCAAGCGAAGCTGAAGTCGCTGCAGCATTAGCAATGTCTATCGCATTAAATGCAGGCGCTGCTTATACTTATTCTTTACGTGCATTGGAAGCATATAACGTACAGAAAGGTTAATCACCTGTTATTCCATAGAGTTAAGTTGATTAAAATGAGCGTTATCTTCTGGTGATGCTCATTTTTCTATTCCGGTGTAATCCAGTCGACCGTCCAGCTTCCTGTACCTTTTGGAACTAATGTTTTTGTGAGATAAGGCAAAATTTCTTTCATTTGGGTTTCTAATGTCCAAGGTGGGTTAATTACTATCATACCGCTTGCCGTCATACCTCGTTGATCGCTATCAGGGCGAACGGCGAGTTCAATTTTTAGAATTTTTCTAATCCCCGTTGCTTCTAATCCCTTAAAAATACGTTTAGTTTGTTGGCGTAATACAACAGGATACCAAATCGCATAGGTACCAGTGGCAAAACGTTTATAGCCTTCTTCAATGGCTTTGACAACGAGATCATAATCTTCTTTTAATTCATAAGGCGGATCGATTAGTACTAAGCCACGGCGTTCTTTTGGAGGTAGTGTTGCTTTGACTTGTTGAAAGCCATTGTCACATTTTACGGTGACATTTTTGTAGTCACTAAAATTATTGCGAAGAATTGGATAATCGCTAGGATGAAGCTCGGTCAATAGTGCGCGATCTTGTGGGCGCAACAATTCAGCGGCAATTAACGGTGAGCCAGCGTAATAACGTAGTTCTTTGCCACCATAATTGAGTTTTTTGATCATTTTTACATAACGAGCAATATCTTCGGGTAAGTCTGTTTGATCCCACAAGCGTCCAATACCTTCTTTATATTCCCCCGTTTTTTCTGATTCGTTTGAGGATAAACGATAACGACCTACACCAGAGTGTGTGTCCAAGTAAAAAAAGCCTTTTTCTTTGAGTTTAAGATTTTCCAAAATGAGCATTAAGACGATATGTTTCAAGACATCAGCATAATTGCCTGCGTGGAATGAGTGACGATAACTCAGCATAATATATCCTTTGTTTAATAACGAAGGCGAGCCCATTGACTCGCCTGATTATGCACTAAAGTGCGGTCATTTTTAGAAGAGTTCTTCTGGCTGGCTAACTGGCACGGGCGCTTTGCCTCCAGTACCATTTAAGCGTTGTTGTAATTCTGGTGGAACATAGTAACCGCGTTCTTGCATTTCGGAAACGTATGTACGGGTTGGTTCAGTTCCCACAATAAAGTATTCTTTTCGTCCACCGGATGGAGAGAGTAAACCAGTCATCGTATCAATACTTTTTTCCATAATTTTTGGTGGTAACGATAATTTACGTTCTGGTTTATCGCTCAATGCTGTTTTCATATAAGCGACCCAAGCTGGCATTGCAGTTTTCGCACCCGCTTCACCTTTACCTAATTCGCGTTTGTTATCATCAAACCCGACATAAGTTGTGGTTACTAAGTTTGCACCAAATCCCGCATACCAAGCCACTTTTGCACTATTGGTGGTACCTGTTTTACCGCCTATATCGCTACGTTTAATAGTTTGTGCGATACGCCAGCTGGTGCCTTTCCAGCTTAAACCTTGTTCACCATAAATCGCAGTATTTAAGGCGCTGCGAATTAAAAATGCTAATTCGCCACTGATTACTCGAGGGGCATATTCAGTTTTAGATGAACCATTTTTTGCATCCGCCATTAAATCAATCGCATCTTCTTTAAGTGCGGTGACATTTGACTGTAATTCTGGCAGTTCAGGCACAGTTTCAGGTTGTTGATCAACTTCTTCACCGTTTGTACTGTCATCTGATGGTTTTAAGGCATTTTCGCCTAAAGGAATATTCGCAAATCCGTTGATTTTGTCTTTCGTTTCACCATAAACAACAGGGATATCATTACATTCAATACAAGCAATTTTAGGGTTTGCAACGAATAAGTCTTTACCCGTGTTATCTTGAATTTTTTCAATGATATAAGGTTCAATGAGGAAACCGCCATTATCAAACACCGCATAAGCTCTAGCCATTTCTAATGGTGTGAAAGAGGCTGCGCCAAGCGCTAAGGCTTCACTTGCAAAATATTGATCACGTTTAAAACCAAAACGCTGTAAAAACTCTGCTGTGAAATCAATACCTGCTGTTTGAATAGCGCGAATAGCAATCATATTTTTAGATTGACCTAATCCTACGCGTAAACGCATTGGACCATCATAACGATCAGGTGAGTTTTTGGGTTGCCACAATTTTTGTCCAGGTTTTTGAATAGAAATTGGGCTGTCTTGTAATACACTAGAAAGTGTTAAGCCTTTTTCTAATGCCGCTGCGTAAATAAATGGTTTAATAGAGGAACCCACTTGAACTAAGGATTGAGTTGCTCGATTGAACTTACTTTGTTCATAGCTAAAGCCACCAACAATAGCTTCAATCGCACCATTATCTGAGTTAAGCGATACTAACGCAGAGTTAGCTGCTGGAATTTGTCCTAATTGCCATTCACCATTAGTGCGTTGACGAATCCAAATTTGCTCACCTACTTTTACAGGAGTGCTTCTGCCAGTCCAACGCATTGCATTAGTGGAGAGCGTCATTTTTTCACCGGATGCTAATAATAGATCTGCACCACCTTTTGCCATGCCAACCACAGCCGCTGGAATAAATGGGTTAGAATCTGGCAATTTACGTAAAAATGCTAGAATACGTTCATCATCCCAAGCCGCTTCATTTTTTTGCCATAAAGGCGCACCACCACGATACCCACGACGCATATCGTAATCAATTAAGTTGTTACGTACGGCTTTTTGGGCTTCAGCTTGGTCTTTTGAAAGTACAGTGGTAAATACTTTATAACCACTGGTGTAGGCGTTTTCTTCACCAAAACGGCGAACCATTTCTTGGCGTACCATTTCAGTGACATAATCAGCACGAAATTCAAATTTTGCACCATGATAACTGGCAACGATAGGCTCTTTTAATGCCGCATCATATTCTTCTTTGCTGATGTATTTTTCATCTAACATTCGGCTTAGCACCACATTGCGGCGTTCTTCTGAACGTTTTAAAGAATAAAGCGGGTTCATGGTTGAAGGTGCTTTTGGTAAGCCTGCGATAATGGCCATTTCCGATAACGTCAATTCATTTAATGATTTACCGAAATAGGTTTGTGCAGCAGCCGCAACACCATAAGAACGATAGCCTAAAAAGATTTTGTTTAAATAAAGCTCTAAGATTTCTTGTTTAGTGAGAGTATTTTCAATTTCTACCGCAAGCACGGCTTCACGAGCTTTACGAATAATGGTTTTTTCTGGGGTTAAGAAAAAGTTACGTGCTAATTGTTGGGTGATCGTACTTGCACCTTGTGATGCGCCACCATTATTCACTGCAACAAACAATGCTCGGGCAATGCCGATAGGGTCTAATCCGTGGTGATCGTAAAAGCGGCTATCTTCTGTCGCTAAAAATGCATCAATTAAGCGTTGTGGCACATCTGCTAATTTCACTGGAATACGTCGTTGCTCACCCACTTCACCAATTAATTTACCGTCGGCCGTATAAATCTGCATTGGCTGTTGTAATTCAACGGTTTTTAATGCTTCTACTGAGGGCAATTCTGATTTTAGGTGGAAATACAGCATTCCGCCTGCGACTAAACCTAAAATACATAAAGTTAATAGGGTACTAAATATTAATTTTGCGATCCGCATCGTAAAATTCTCGCTTCGTTAATGAATATTCTTGTCAAGAGACCTATGATTTGGCTGCTAAGTATAAAAGATTCAGTCTTTAAAGAATAGGAAAGAATATGCAATTCTCCCTGAAAAATCACCGCACTTTACAAATCGGAGTTCATTGTAAGCAGGATTATTTTGATTTTGTGTGGTTTGATGAACTTGAACAGCCACAATGTTATCAAGCCTCTATCAATGATAGTGATTTAAAAAATCGTTTTTTGCGACATTTAAAAAACCAATCTCAAGGGAAAACCTTTTCTTTGCAGTTTGTGGCGAGTATTTCTGCTCACTTGACTTGGTCGAAAGTATTAATGTTGCCGCAAATATTAAATGTGCAAGAATGTCATCAACAATGTAAATTTGTGATTGAGAAAGAGTTGCCTATTCCTTTGGATGAATTGTGGTTTGATTATATTTCTACTCCGTTAAAGCAAGGTTTCCGTTTAGAGATTACAGCCATTCGAGAGGCGAGTGCTAAAACTTATCTGCAGGATTTTCAACCATTTAGAATTAATGTGTTAGATGTTGTTCCTCATAGCATCTTGCGTGCATTTCAATATTTGTTGAATGAGCAAGTGCGGTCAGAAAATACCCTATTTTTATTTCAAGAAGATGACTATTGCTTGGCGATTTGTGAAAGAGCGCAGCAATCGCAAATTTTACAATCTCATGAAAATTTGACCGCACTTTATGAGCAATTTACCGAACGTTTTGAAGGGCAAATTGAACGAATTTTTGTTTATCAAATTCCTTCAAGTCATACGCCATTACCAGAAAACTGGCAGCGAGTAGAAACGGATTTACCTTTTATCGCACTTGGCAATGCGCTGTGGCAAAAAGATTTACATCAACAAAAAGTGAGTAGCTAAATGTCGATGAATTTATTGCCTTGGCGTACTTATCAACATCAAAAGCGTTTACGTCGTTTAGCTTTTTATATCGCTTTATTTATCTTGCTTGCTATTAATTTAATGTTGGCTTTTAGCAATTTGATTGAACAACAGAAACAAAATTTGCAAGCACAACAAAAGTCGTTTGAACAACTTAATCAGCAACTTTACAAAACCACCACGCAAATTGAACAGTTACGTAGTGCTGTGAAAGTTGGTGAAATTTTGCACTCTCTCACGAATAGACAAGTTCAAAATAGTTTGCAGCAATTAAGTGAATTGCCTCTTCAGAAAGGCGAATTAAACCGATTTAAACAAGATGCCTATAACTTAAGTTTGGAAGGTCGAGCACAAGATCAAACAGAATTTGAATCGGTACATCAATTTTTAAATAAACATTTTCCCAATGTGAAATTAAGTCAAGTTCAGCCTGAACAACATACATTGTTTTTTCGCTTTGATATGGAGCAAGGAGAGGAAAAGTGAAAGCCTTTTTTAACGATCCTTTTACTCCTTTTGGAAAATGGCTAAGTCAGCCTTTTTATGTGCACGGTTTAACTTTTTTATTGTTATTAAGTGTGGTGATTTTTCGCCCCGTTTTAGATTATATCGAGGGGAGCTCGCGTTTTCATGAAATCGAAAATGAGTTAGCGGTGAAACGTTCAGAATTGTTACATCAACAGAAAATTTTAACTTCTTTACAGCAGCAATCGGAAAGTCGAAAACTTTCTTCAGAACAGGCTGCACAAATTATGCCGTTGAATAAACAAATTCAACGTTTAGCTGCGCGTAACGGTTTATCTCAGAATTTACGTTGGGAAATGGGGCAACAGCCCATTTTGCATTTACAGCTTACAGGGCATTTTGAAAAAACGAAGACATTTTTAACCGCACTTTTAGCTAATACGTCACAGCTTTCTGTAAGTCGGCTGCAATTTATGAAACCCGAAGACAGCCCATTGCAAACCGAGATTATTTTTCAGCTAGATAAGGAGACAAAATGAAACATTGGTTTTTCCTGATTATATTATTTTTTATGAATTGTAGTTGGGGACAAGATCCTTTCGATAAAACACAGCGTAACAGTTCTCAGTTTGATAACGCACAAACAGTAATGGAACAGACAGAAATAATTTCCTCAGATGTACCTAATAATCTATGTGGAGCGGATGAAAATCGCCAAGCAGTTGAAATTCCTTTGAACGCTTTAAAATTGGTAGGCGTAGTGATTTCTAAAGATAAAGCCTTTGCGTTATTGCAGGATCAGGATTTGCAAATTTACAGTGTTTTAGAGGGCGTTGATGTGGCTAAAGAGGGCTATCTAGTGGAAAAAATTCATCAAAATAAAGTGCAATTTATGCGTAAGCTCGGTGAGCAATGTGATAGCACTGAACAGAAAGAATTAAGTTTTTAAAGGAAGATTATGAAGAAATATCTTTTAAAGTGCGGTTGTTTTTTAATGTATTTTTGGTTGCCATTAATCGTTTTTGCTAACCCCAAAACTGATAACGAACGTTTTTTTATTCGTTTGTCGCAAGCGCCTTTAGCTCAAACTCTGGAGCAATTAGCTTTCCAACATGACGTCAATTTAGTGATGGATGAGACGCTAGAAGGCAATATTTCTTTGAAATTAGATAATATTGACATGCCACGTTTGCTACAAATAATCGCTAAAAGTAAGAAGCTTACTTTGAATAAAGATGAGGGTATTTATTATCTGAATGGAGGGCTATCAGGCAAAGGTCAAGTTGCAGGAAATCTTGCTACAAATGAACTGCACTTAGTGAGCCATACGGTAAAACTCCATTTTGCTAAAGCCTCTGAATTAATGAAATCCTTAACAACAGGAAGTGGATCGTTGCTTTCGCCTGCAGGGAGCATTACCTTTGATGATCGTAGTAATTTACTGGTTATTCAGGATGAACCTCGTTCTGTGCAAAATATTAAAAAATTAATTTCTGAAATGGATAAACCTATTGAGCAGATCGCTATTGAAGCTCGTATTGTGACAATTACGGATGAGAGTTTGAAAGAACTTGGCGTTCAGTGGGGGATTTTTAATCCAACGGAAAATGCTGCGCGTGTAGCCGGCAGCTTAGCCGGTAATGGCTTTGAAAATATTGCGGATAATCTTAATGTAAATTTTGCGACAACGACGACACCTGCTGGCTCGATAGCATTACAAGTCGCGAAAATTAATGGGCGATTGCTTGATTTAGAATTGAGTGCGTTGGAGCGTGAAAATAATGTAGAAATTATCGCTAGTCCTCGCTTACTAACCACGAATAAGAAAAGTGCGAGTATTAAACAGGGAACAGAAATTCCTTATGTTGTGAGCAATACTCGTAACGATACGCAATCTGTGGAATTTCGTGAGGCAGTGCTAGGTTTGGAAGTGACACCACATATTTCTAAAGATAACAATATTTTGCTTGATTTATTGGTGAGCCAAAATTCCCCAGGTTCTCGTGTCGCTTATGGACAAAACGAGGTGGTTTCTATTGATAAGCAAGAAATTAATACTCAAGTTTTTGCCAAAGATGGGGAAACCATTGTGCTTGGCGGCGTGTTCCACGATACGATCACAAAAAGCGAAGATAAAGTGCCAGTACTTGGCGATATACCAGGGATTAAACGATTGTTTAGTAAAGAAAGTGAACGACATCAAAAACGTGAGCTAGTGATTTTCGTGACGCCGCATATTTTAAAAGCAGGAGAAACGTTAGATGCTTTGAAGCAAAAAAGTGCGGGTAAAAAATAACTTTTTTAGATGATGAATTTTTTTAATTTTCGCTGTATCCACTGTCGTGGCAATCTTTATGTCGCAAAAAATGGGCTATGTTCACGTTGCCAAAAACAAATTAAATCTTTTCCTTATTGCGGTCATTGTGGTTCGGAATTGCAATATTATGCGCAGCATTGTGGTAATTGCCTTAAACAAGAACCTAGTTGGGATAAGATAGTCATTATTGGGCATTATGTTGAGCCACTTTCTATATTGATTCACCGTTTTAAATTTCAAAATCAATTTTGGATTGACCGCACTTTGGCTCGGCTTTTATATCTTGCGGTGCGTGATGCTAAACGAACGCATCAACTTAAATTGCCAGAAGCAATCATTCCTGTGCCTTTATATCATTTTCGTCAGTGGCGACGGAGTTATAATCAGGCTGATTTATTATCTCAGCAATTAAGTCGTTGGCTGGATATTCCTAATTTGAATAATATCGTAAAACGCGTGAGACACACGCATCCCCAACGTGGTTTGAGTGCAAAAGATCGTCGTCAGAATTTAAAAAATGCCTTTTCTCTTGCTGTTTCGAAAAATGAATTTCCTTATCGTCGTGTCGCGCTGGTGGATGATGTAATTACTACTGGTTCTACACTCAATGAAATCTCAAAATTATTGCGAAAATTAGGTGTAGAGGAGATCCAAGTGTGGGGGCTGGCGCGGGCTTAATATAAAGCACTGGAAAAAAAAGCGCGATGAGCGTATTATTCCCGATACTTTCTCTCAAGTATTTAGGACATAATATTATGGAACAAGCAACCCAGCAAATCGCTATTTCTGATGCCGCACAAGCGCATTTTCGAAAACTTTTAGACACGCAAGAAGAAGGAACGAATATTCGTATTTTCGTGGTTAATCCAGGCACACCCAACGCGGAATGTGGCGTATCTTATTGCCCACCGAATGCCGTAGAAGAAAGTGATTTTGAAATGAAATATGACACTTTTTCTGCATTTATTGATGAGGTCAGCCTGCCTTTCTTAGAAGAAGCAGAAATTGATTATGTTACTGAAGAACTTGGTGCGCAACTTACCTTAAAAGCACCAAATGCCAAAATGCGTAAGGTGGCTGATGATGCGCCATTAATTGAACGTGTTGAATATGTGATACAAACTCAAATTAATCCACAGCTTGCAAGTCATGGTGGACGCATAACCTTAATTGAAATTACTGAAGATGGTTACGCAATTTTACAATTTGGTGGTGGCTGTAATGGTTGCTCAATGGTGGACGTTACGTTAAAAGATGGCGTAGAAAAACAACTTATTAGCCTATTCCCTAATGAATTAAAAGGTGCAAAAGATGTAACCGAACATCAGCGTGGAGAGCACTCTTATTATTAGTGAGTGGTAAAAAGAAGATTTATAATAACCGCACTTTGAAAGTGCGGTTATTTTTATGGAGTAAAAAATGAAAACACTTCATCCAGATGATTTTGGTTATTGGTTGCTTACTCAAGGTTCGAATCTTTATTTGCTGAATAATGAGTTGCCTTGTGGTACGGCTAAAACACTTGGAATGGAAGGATTGCAGGCAATGCAAATCGGGGAATGGAAAAATCATCCGTTACGGCTTGTGGCTGAGCAAGAAAGTGATGAACGGGAATATGTAAGTTTACGTGGATTACTTTCACTACCAGAGGATGAATTCCATGTATTAAGCCGAGGTGTGGAAATTAATCATTTCCTGAAAACCCATAAATTCTGTGGAAAGTGCGGTCATAAAACACAACAAACTCAAGAAGAGCTTGCCGTGCAATGCACTCACTGCGGGTATCGAACTTATCCTGTAATTTGCCCATCCATTATTGTTGCAATTCGACGTGGCAAAGAAATATTGCTTGCTAATCACAAGCGTCATTATCACCCGAACGGAGGAATGTATACCACTCTTGCAGGTTTTGTAGAGGTCGGTGAAACATTTGAACAAGCGGTGCGGAGAGAGGTTTTTGAGGAAACAGGGATTTTGATAAAAAATATTCGTTATTTTGGTAGCCAGCCTTGGGCATTTCCGAATTCTCAAATGGTCGGTTTTCTTGCTGATTATGAGAGCGGTGAAATTACTTTGCAGGAAAGTGAAATTCATGATGCGAAGTGGTTTTCTTATGATCAACTCTTGCCAGAATTACCGCCAACAGGTACTATCGCACATAAACTTATACATGCGACGCTTGAGCTTTGTCGAGCAGAGGATAATCAGAAGGAAATCTAAATGTCAGTATTAAAAAATGATCGTTATTTAAAAGCTTTATTACGTGAATCAGTGGATTACACCCCTGTTTGGATGATGCGTCAAGCTGGACGTTATTTGCCTGAATATAAAGCGACGCGTGCCCAAGCAGGAGATTTTATGTCACTTTGTCGCAATGCTGACTTAGCTTGTGAGGTGACGCTCCAACCGCTTCGTCGTTATGATTTAGATGCTGCGATTTTATTTTCTGATATTTTGACTATTCCAGATGCTATGGGGCTAGGTTTAAGTTTTGGTGCGGGGGAAGGTCCTAAATTTGCCCGACCAATTGAGTGTAAAAGCGCGGTAGAAAATTTACCTATTCCAGATCCTGAGGAAGAACTTCAATATGTTATGAATGCTGTACGCACAATTCGTGGTGAGCTAAAAGGCGAGGTCCCTCTCATTGGTTTCTCTGGTAGTCCTTGGACATTAGCTACTTATATGGTAGAAGGTGGCTCAAGTAAGACTTTCGGAAAAATCAAAAAAATGATGTATTCTGATCCGAAAACACTTCATTTATTACTCGATAAACTGGCTGATTCCATCACGCTTTATTTGAGTGCCCAAATTAAGGCTGGCGCTCAGGCTGTGATGATCTTTGATACTTGGGGCGGAGTGTTGGGACATAGAGAATATTTAGATTTCTCTCTTCAGTATATGCATAAAATTGTAGATGGATTGATTCGTGAGAATGATGGTCGTCGAGTCCCCGTAACATTGTTCACCAAAGGTGGTGGTTTATGGTTAGAAGCCATAGCTAATACCGGATGTGATGCGATTGGATTAGATTGGACAGTGAATCTTGCTGATGCTAAAGCACGTGTAGGGCATAAAGTTGCATTGCAGGGTAATATGGATCCAAGCGTATTGTATGCATCATCAGAGCGTATCGAACAAGAAGTTCAATCAATCTTAGCTGATTTTGGTACTGGAAGTGGTCATGTATTTAATCTTGGGCATGGAATTCATCAAGATGTGCCAGAAAATGCACCTAAAGTTTTTGTAGATGCGGTGCACCATTATTCTAGAATCTATCATAAATAAGAGAATATCATGCGAAATCCAATTCATAAACGTTTGGAGAATTTAGAAAGTTGGCAACATCTTACTTTTATGGCTGCATTATGTGAACGAATGGCACCTAATTTCAATTTATTCTGTCAGATGAATAATCTTGAAATGGAAGTAAAGGTTTATCAAAACATACTTAATCTAGTATGGGAATATTTAACCGTAAAAGATGCGAAAATCAATTTTGAGAGTCAGCTTGAAAAATTAGAAGAAATTATTCCTGATGTAAATGATTATAATAGTTTTGGGGTTATTCCAGCGTTAGATGCGTGTCAATCTCTTTCAGAGATATTACACGGCATCATAGCGGGCGAAACCTTAGAAAGAGCGGTTGAAATTAGTCAAATTTCTTTAGGTACAATCACGAGTTTGCTAGAAACTGAAACAGGACGAGATTGGACTGAACATGAATTGAAAGAAAGTGAAGAGATCCAAGGTGAATTAGATATACAATGGCAAGTTTATCGTTTGCTTAAAGAGTGTGAAAAGCGAGATATTGCTTTAATTTTAGGCTTAAAGAATGAAATTAGAGCTGAAGGTATATCTAATATTGGTATAGAATTCCATCAATAATGTGATATTTGTCACAAAAAATGAAAATCTTTCTTTTATTTCTTTGAAAGTTAGATTATCCTTTGCAAAGCTATTGCGGTAAAGCCCGCTGGCGTATTTAAATAGTAAAATTTTTCTTTTAACAGAAGGTACAAATTTATGAACAAAACAGATCTAATTGATGCGATTGCAAGCGCAGCAGAATTAAATAAAAAACAAGCTAAGGCTGCATTAGAAGCTACTTTAGATGCAATCACAGCAAGTCTTAAAAAAGAAGAGCCTGTACAATTAATCGGTTTCGGTACATTCAAAGTAAATAAACGCGCAGCGCGTACTGGTCGTAACCCACAAACTGGTGCTGAAATTAAAATCGCCGCATCTAAAGTACCAGCATTCGTATCTGGTAAAGCATTAAAAGACGCAATTAAATAATTAATATTTGAATGATTTTAAACCCTGCTAGTGAGCAGGGTTTTTTGTTACCTAAAATTTACTTTACAAAACAATATTACTTGCATAAACTTTTGAATCGAAATTTTTTTATCTAAAGATAGCTTAATGAAAAAAAATAGCCAGTCTCGTAATACTAAACAACGTCGCCATACTATTATGCAACTTTTACAAGAACAAGGTGAAGTGAGCGTAGAACAGCTAGTGCAGCTTTTTGATATATCTGAAGTGACTATTCGTAAAGACTTAAGTGCGCTAGAAACAAATGGTTTTTTATTGCGTAAATACGGCGGCGCAATTTTAATGCCAAAAGAAATTATGGATGAAAACGAAAATGATGAACTTATGAAACGAAAGTTTGTCATAGCAAAAGCCGCCGCCGAGCGTATTCGCGATCATAACCGTATTATCGTAGATAGCGGTAGTACTACGGCGGCTCTGATTAAACAACTTAATTTAAAACAAGGCTTAGTGGTCATGACGAATTCACTTTCGGTGGCAACAGAATTGAGAGCATTAGAAAATGAGCCAACGTTGCTGATGACTGGTGGAACTTGGGATACTCGTTCGGAATCGTTTCAAGGAAAAGTAGCTGAACAGGTGCTGCGTTCTTACGATTTTGACCAACTTTTTATTGGTGCGGATGGCATTGATTTAGCGCGAGGCTCTACGACTTTTAATGAACTTGTAGGATTAAGCCAGGTGATGGCGGAAGTTTCACGTGAAGTTGTTGTGATGGTGGAATCTCAGAAAATTGGTCGGAAAATGCCAAATTTAGAATTAACTTGGCAACAAATTGATGTGCTTATTACTGATACGGGATTATCAGAACAAGATAAACAAGCCATTTTGGCTCATGGCGTAGAAGTAATTTGCGTATAAAGTGCGGTTAAAAAATAGACGTATTTTTTATTTAATGAACAGTAAGGAAAGCTTATGTGTGGTATTGTCGGCGCGGTAGCGCAACGTGATGTAGCGGAAATCTTAATTAATGGTTTACATCGTTTGGAATATCGTGGTTATGATTCTGCAGGCGTAGCAGTGGTAAATGAAAATTATGAATTACAACGCGTGCGCTGCTTAGGTAAGGTTAAAGCATTAGATGAGGCTGTATCGGAGAAACCATTGATTGGTGGTACAGGGATTGCGCATACTCGTTGGGCAACGCATGGTGAGCCATCGGAAACCAATGCTCATCCACATGTGTCAGGTACCTTTGCCGTAGTACATAACGGGATTATTGAAAATCATGAGGAACTTCGAGCATTACTAAAATCTCGTGGTTATGTCTTTTTATCACAAACAGATACTGAAGTGATCGCTCACCTCGTTGAGTGGGAAATGCGTAGCACGGATTCACTTTTAGAAGCTGTGAAAAAAGCAGTAAAACAACTCACGGGCGCATATGGTATGGTGGTAATGGACAGCCGTTATCCTGAACATTTAGTCGCAGCTCGTTCTGGCAGTCCGCTAGTGATTGGCTTAGGTATCGGTGAAAATTTCTTAGCCTCAGATCAACTTGCGCTTTTAAGTGTTACCCGCCGTTTTATCTTTTTAGAAGAAGGGGATATTGCAGAAATTACACGCCGTACAGTTGATATTTATGATACGTACGGAAATAAAGTTGAGCGTGAAATTCACGAATCTAATCTTGAAAATGATGCGGCAGAGAAAGGTAAATTCCGTCATTTTATGCAGAAAGAAATTTACGAACAGCCAACCGCACTTATCAATACAATGGAAGGGCGTATCAATCATGAAAATGTGATCGTCGATTCAATTGGCAATGGTGCAAAAGGCATTTTAGAAAAAGTTGAGCATATTCAAATTGTTGCTTGTGGTACATCCTATAATGCAGGTATGGTGGCGCGTTATTGGTTTGAATCTTTGGCTGGAGTGAGCTGTGATGTTGAAATTGCCTCAGAGTTCCGTTATCGCAAATTTGTTACCCGTCCAAATAGCTTATTGATTACACTTTCTCAATCTGGCGAAACAGCCGATACTTTAGCTGCACTTCGTTTAGCGAAAGAAAAGGGCTACATGGCGGCCTTAACAATTTGTAATGTGGCAGGCTCTTCGCTAGTACGCGAATCAGATCTTGCATTTATGACTCGTGCCGGTGTTGAGGTGGGAGTGGCATCAACAAAAGCATTTACGACACAGCTCGCTGCGTTATTAATGTTGGTGACGGCACTTGGTAAAGTTAAAGGTCATATTTCTGCAGAAAAAGAGCATGAAATTATCAAAGCAATGCAATCTTTACCTGCGGAAATCGAAAAAGCGTTAGCATTTGATACAGAAATTGAAGCATTGGCTGAAGATTTTGCTGAAAAACATCATGCGCTTTTCTTAGGTCGTGGTGCATTTTATCCAATTGCCGTAGAGGCCTCTTTGAAATTGAAAGAGATTTCTTATATTCATGCTGAAGCGTATGCGGCTGGAGAATTGAAACATGGTCCATTAGCGTTGATCGATGCTGATATGCCAGTAATTGTTGTGGCACCAAATAATGAATTATTAGAGAAAGTAAAATCGAACATTGAAGAGGTTCGTGCTCGTGGTGGCCAATTATACGTATTTGCTGATAAAGAAGCGGGCTTTACACCAAGTGAAGGAATGAAAATCATCACGATGCCAAAAGTCAATGATATTGTTGCACCGATTTTTTATACTATTCCAATGCAGTTGCTTTCTTATCATGTGGCTTTAATTAAAGGTACTGATGTAGATCAACCTCGTAACTTAGCGAAATCCGTCACCGTAGAATAAAGTGCGGTTGATTTTAAGATAAATTTAAAGCACAGGTTATAGCTTGTGCTTTATCTGATTGAATGAAAAGGGCGAACATAAAAATGTTCGCCCTTTTCTATCTAAAAAAACGTATAACTTAGCCCATACCGTATTTTTTTAGTTTTTTACGTAATGTACCACGGTTGATACCAAGCATATTTGCTGCACGGGTTTGATTACCACGAGTATATTGCATAATCATATCTAACATCGGGTGTTCAACTTCCGCTAATACTAATTCGTAAAGATCATTCACATCTTGACCATCTAATTGCGCTAAATAATTACGCAATGCTTGTTTTACTGAATCGCGTAATGGTTTGTTGGTCACTTGTGATTGCGCATTTAATACTGATACCGTTAAGGCTTCAGCAGGATTACGTTGTTGTTCTAACATTTTTCTTTATCCAAAATTAAATTGAAAAAATCTTCCAATACAATAAGTTGCTCTTTTGGATCACTAATTGCATTAAAAGTCTGTTTAAAAACGGAATCAGGTTGAATTCCCTGTAAATACCAAGCCACGTGTTTACGCGCAATGCGATAGCCTTTTTGTTCGCCATAGAATTGATGTAATTCTTGAATATGACGCAAAATTTGACCGCACTTTTCGTTTAAACTTGGCATTTGGCTTATCGAGTCATGCTCAATTAGGTTTTCCACAGCTTGAAATAGCCAAGGGTTACCTAGCGCAGCACGGCCGATCATAATGGCATCCGCTCCGGTATAATCGAGAACGAATTTTGCTTTCCGAGCAGAATCAATATCACCATTGGCTATAACCGGTATGGCAATCGCTTGTTTAACGGCTTTGATGTTGTCATATTCCGCTTCACCTTCAAAAAGACAAGCGCGTGTACGACCATGCACTGTTAATGCTTGTATGCCACATTGTTCTGCAATTTTGCCGATTTGAACGCAGTTACGATTAGATTTATCCCAGCCTGTACGAATTTTTAAGGTCACCGGCACATTGACGGCTGCCACTACTTCTCGCAAGATTTTTTCCACCAAATCTGGAAATTGCAACAATGCAGAGCCTGCGAGTTTGCGATTTACTTTTTTGGCAGGACACCCCATATTAATGTCAATGATTTGTGCGCCATATTCCACGTTAATAGCCGCAGCTTGTGCCATTTCTAGTGGATCACTGCCTGCAATTTGCACGGCATTGAGACCTAAATCTTCGCTATGTGCCAAACGCAATTTGGATTTTTCAGTATGCCAAACTTGCGGATTTGTGGACATCATTTCTGAAAATGTGAGTCCAGCACCATAATATGCACAAAGACGACGGAAAGGCTGGTCGGTAATACCCGCCATTGGTGCAAGTAAAACACGATTTCTTAATTGGTATGAACCGATTCGCATTTTACGTTACCTTCCTAGCAAGCCTAAATCTAATTAGTGTCGAACTGGTCGACGACCGACAAGGCTGGCTATAATACGCATTTTGCCTTACTTTGCAAAGTGAAATTTGTTTAAAAAATACACTTTTTTTGATTGACAAAAAGAAATTAAAGCGTTTTTAATTTACCCGTAATTCGGCACCATTCTTCTCTCACTGCGACAGGCTCTAACGTAAATGTTTGCGTATAGGCGTCACATACCGATTGAGCTTGAGTTTCTAAAATGCCCGATAAACCAAGAACGCCATTAGGTTTAACAAGTTGACTAATGATTGGGTAAAGTTCTTTGAGAGGGCCAGCAAGAATATTTGCCACCACGACATCAGCTTTTAAATCAGAGGGTTTTTCATCAGATAAGAACAGCTGTAGGCGATCTGCAACGCCATTTTGCTCGGCATTATTGCGACTGGCTAGAATTGCTTGTGGATCGATATCAATTCCCACCGCACTTTTCGCACCAAGTTTTAATGATGCAATAGCTAAAATGCCTGAACCACAACCAAAATCGATGACGGTTTTATCTTTTAAATCAAGGCCATCTAGCCATTCTAAACATAGTGCCGTTGTAGGATGAGTGCCAGTACCAAACGCTAAACCTGGGTCGAGCATCACATTGACGGCGTTTTCATCAGGCACATCACGCCAACTTGGACAAATCCATAAACGCTGACCAAATTGCATTGGGTGGAAGTTATCCATCCATTCGCGCTCCCAGTCTTTATCTTCTATTTGTTCAATTTTGTATGCCGTATTGCTATCTAAGTGTTTCGCTTCTTTTAATAATCGAACGATTTCTGCCATATCTGTTTCTGCATCAAATAACGCAATAACATCGGTGTTGCCCCATAAACGAGTTTCACCAGGCAAAGGCTCAAAAATCGGTGTATCTTGACTATCCATAAAAGTCACAGAAACGGAGCCGATTTCTTCTAAAAAATCACTCATTTGTTCTGCTTTTTCATTGGTGCTATTTAGGCGAATTTGAATCCAAGCCATTTGTTTTATCCTTTATTTCATAAAATGGGGCGTATTATACCGATTTTTTCAAAAGTTTCGGCAGTAAAGTCGAACCAAGTGTAGCTAGCATGATGATTGTTATACCAAGTGCGGCTGAAAATGACAGCGTTTCGCCAAGTAATGATACGGCAAATAAGATGCCGAATAGCGGTTCAAGTGCAACTAAAATACCGGAGATATTGGCATCCACACTATTAAGGCCTTTATTCCATAACCAATAGGCAAGCCAACTACAGCCAATGGCAAGATATAATAAACCAGCAATACCCGTAGAATTTAATGATATTTGCCAGTTTTCTGTGAGTAATAGTGTAAATGGTAACGTTGTGACTGTCCCAAGTACAATGCTGACGGAAGTATAGGCTTGCGTTGAGACTTTGGCCACAACTCGCTGTGTCCAACGTAATACGGCAGCGAAAATGATCCCAGCACTTAGTACTAATAAACAGCCGAATAAACTGATGTTATCAATGCCTTCATTATTTTTTCCACCATTGATTAAAATCGCCACGCCAATAAATGCCATTGCACCGAATAGCCAGTGAAACCATTTCGCTTTGTCTTTAAAGAAGAAATGCCCGACAAATACAACGAGCAGCGGTTCTAGCCCAATCATGGTGACTGCACTGGACGCAGATGTATATTTTAGTCCGATGAATTGCAATAAAAATACGGCGGTATAGTTAAAGAATGCTAACCACCAAAGCTGTTTACGCATTGGTTTATCAATTTTTTTCCAACGGCGTAAAAAGAGTGGCATGACAATAATCATTGCAATAATTAACCGCACTTGCACAACAAGCACAGGATCCATCATCGAATAAGTGAGTTTACCGACGATTAATGAACTGCTCCAAATAAGTAGCGCAAGAATTTGATAGAGCATTGATGTATCCCTGTGAATTGTTCCAATTCTATGTTTTAGCGTAGAAATTGCTGAAAGTGAGAAAATTAAATATCACCTTCCTCTCATTTAGAAGAAGGTGACAGCATATTGATTAATGCTTAAAGTGCGGTAACTTTTAATTGAGTTTTTTCAATACGACGTTCGCCCAATTTATTACCCACTAAAAAGGCAATTAATCCAAATACTAATGACGGTACGATTTGATGGAAATTAAATAATTTTATGCCAAGTTGAGTGAGCAAGATATAACTTCCCAAGCCGATAATCATTGAGCTTAACGCACCATAAGCATTTGCTTTATCCCAGTAAATACCCAGCACAATCACCCATAAAAATGCGGCTTCTAGTCCACCAAAGGCAAACAGATTTAACCAAATAATCATATCTGGTGGATTGAGTGCAGCAAAGATTAAAAGTGCGGTCAAAATCAGAGTAATAATAGATGAAAAATAACTTACTTTTTTCTCATTTTTTGCTGCTTCTGGTTTCGTAGAAAGGTATAAATCTTTTACAAAAATAGAAGAAGATTGAATAAGTTGCGCATCAATTGTGGACATAATTGCTGACATTGGTGCGGCTAAGAAAATACCGGCAATAATAGGTGGTAAGACTTTTAGCATTAAAGTTGGAATTACTTGATCTGATACGGTTAAATTTGGAATCACTGCACGACCAAGTGCACCGGCTAAGTGCATACCGAACATAATGATGGAAAGAACAATTGTTCCTATCAGCATGCCTCTATGTAAGGCTTTGCTATCTTTAAATGCCATGCATCGAACAGCAGTATGTGGAAGACCGACGACACCGAAACAGACGAGCACCCAGAAGGAAGCCATAAATTGAAAATCTAGCATTCCATTTGGCCCGTAAGGCGTGACTAAAGCAGGATCGATTTCAGTTAATTTATTAACCGCACTTTCTACCCCACCGAGCGCATAAATGGTTCCTACAAGGAGAATAATAGTACCTAAAATCATGACAGTACCTTGAATGGTATCCGTGAGTACGACGGCACGAAACCCCCCGATAAATGTATAGATACCTACCGTTAAAGCAAATAAGAGCAATGCTTGAGTATAAGAAATACCTATGGTTGTTTCTAATAAACGCGCACCACCAATAAATTGCACGGTCATGGCCGCAAAAAATGCGAGAAGAAGGGCAAGGCTTGATAGCCAGACTAAATATTTGTTTTTATAACGATAAAGGAAAAGATCGTTAATCGTTAACGCATTGGTTTCTCTTGATAATAGCGCGAATTTTTTACCTAATGCGCCTAATGCAAGCCACGCTGCTGGGACTTGAATCATCGCAAGTAATACCCAGCCTAATCCATATTTATAAGCTGCTCCAGGGCCGCCTACAAAAGAACTTGCACTGGCATAAGTTGACGCGGTTGTCATTGCAAGAACAAAACCAGTCATCGAGCGATTACCTACATAATATTCCGTTAGGAAATCGCCTTTGGTTCGTTTTACATAAGCGAAAATCGCAGCACCAAATATAAATGCAAGATAAATAATTAAAGGGAGAATAATACCTAAATTCATTTTTGATTCTCCTCATCCTTGATTTCAAGAGAGATATCTTGATAAATAATTTTGATAATCCAATGGCCAATTACAATAAACAGAATAGGCAAATAAATACAAGAGAGTTCGAACCAGAGGGGGAAACCAATCGGCCCTTGAGTTTCTTTAGGCAAATAAGCACATAAGCACCAACCTATCACATATAAAATAGATAGACCTAATGCCCAACTAGCTTCCTTGGCCGCTTGTTGGTAACGTTGTTTTAATGTCATGTTTCTTCCTTAAAATTTTTATAAGTGAAAGTATATTTTTGAATGGTATAAGGGGCATATATTTTATACGCCCCTTATGTTTGCTAATCTTACAACTTTTTTGAATAATTCAAAATGTTTTGCTGATTTCTAAGTAAATTCGATTTTTATCATATTCATAAAAAGGATGAGTACTGCTTACCTTTTGATACGACCAAGATAATTTCGGTGTGATTCCCCAGATATGAAAGTTTCTATGCCAGATAGTAAATACTGATGCATATTCCTTATTTTTCTGGCGAATACCAATAAGATCTTTTTCTTTATAGGCACGTTGTGCATAATTCAGGATTAAACGAGTTGATATTCCCGCTTTCCATTCTTTCCCGCATCCTAATCGGACATTTTTTCGTTGATAAGCGTTATCTAAATCTCGAGTATTTTCGCGATTATAATCAACGCCACCAAACCAATATTGTCCACTTTTCGCCAGGTAAAGTAGCGTAGCGGAAGCTAGATAGTTATTTCCATTTAAATGTTTACGAGTTTCATAGCGTTGTTCACCATACTCAAGTGCGGTCGAAATTTGCCATTTTTCATTTAGCCAATTGGATAAATCCAATCTAGCACCTGAATTTTTAGAGTATTGTTTCATCGTATTTCCGCCAGATGAGCCGCCCGCATACCAACGCTTCTCAGTAAATGGCATTAATGAGAGTTCAAATCGTGCAGTTTGGTATCCAAGACCCACACCAGCTCTCGCGTTAAATTCATTATATTTCTTGTTATCCCAATAATATTTCCCACTACCTTCCAAGGATAATTTTGTAAAGTAGTTGTGAGGTAATGACCATTTCTTTTCAGCATTCCCAAAATACGAAAATCCTCTGGCACTTTCTTTTTCCCAAGCTGTCCAGTTGTCAATTTTGGTGCCTGCTTTTGGTGCATTATTGATATTACTTTCATTTAAAAAACTAAATCCACCTTGGATTTTCCATTGATCTCGTTGATTCAATGCAGAAAGATATTGTTCAATTATTTTTACGGAATCAGGAGAAACTTGCTCTGCTCTTAACTTTTGAAATTGATCTTTTGCCGCCTCGTTATCATTATTCAGAAACAAGGCTTGAGCTAATTGATAGCGTAAAGGTAAAAGATCAGTTTTTTGTGAAAATAAGTGTCGGTAGGCTTTAACGGAATCAGAAAAATGTCCTTTTTCTCGTAAATTAATCGCTTCAGCCCATTCTAACAAAAATGGATCTTTTTTAGGTAAAGGCTGATATAGCGGTAACAAAAGCTGTACTACTTCACCATTATTTTGTAATACGGCAGGAATAAGACCGCGAATAATCAAATCTGGATGTTTCGCTAATTCTTCTTTTGTAATCGATAATTTTGACGGATTATTATTCGTCAAAAGTGCGGGTGTTTTTTGTGGCAAATTTGGTTTAGCCAAATGTAGCTGTTCATCTAAACGCCCATCATGTGGCTGAGGAGATTTTTCCTCAGCAAGAGAATATGAAGTAAGAAATAATGATGAGCTGAGAAATAAAATAAATTTAGTTTGTATATTCATTTTTATTCTTATTGAGAAAAAATAAAGCAAGCCTGAGCTTGCTTTAATTAAATAAAATAAAGATTATTTTTTGGCTGCGAATGTACCACCCCAAGAATTATCATTTGCTTTCACTAAACCGCCTAATTCTTTCGCGTTTTCACCATAAAATTTACCTTCGGCAATACCTTGAGATTTAAAAGCATCGGATTGAGCGATACCTGAGAAGGTATTTCCTGAAATATCAGCCTTAATATTTAATTTTGTGTTATTAACAGATAAAGAACCTGTTAATTTTTTATTTATAAAATCAGCACTAAATTGAGAAGTGCCAACGGCTTCATCAGTATCACCTAATTCGTCATGGTAAGATGATAGGATGCTATCGCCTGTATTATAATTTACCGTACCACCAACGGGCATATTTCTCGTTAGGTTACCATTATAAAAGAAGTAGGTATCTTCATTTTCATTTTTACTTAATACTGTGCCAATACGAGTATCGGTGTATTTGCCACAACAAACTTTAAGATCTCGAGAGGTTTCTATTCCATCTATAGAAACTTTGTCCGATCTAATATCTAACCATCTATCTGATTTAACAGAAAGTGAGGAAAGAGGGATTTTAGTACCATCAATATATAAAGTATTTAGATCAGAATTAGTAGTAATATCTACTGTTTTTAATGTTACGTGTTCATCTTCTCCTGAAATAATAAAAGCACCTCCAATTTTATCATTATCTTTTATTTCCAGATTATTAGGATTAGAAACGTTTACTGGGGGATTTAATATATTCTTGTTTGGAGTAGAATTATTTTTGGAATTATCCGGTGTATGAATTGATGTACTAGGTGTATGTGCTGATTGTGAATTACCACTTCCACCACCACTTCCACAAGCCGTTAATGTTAGGGCTGCAAGTATCGTTAAACTAAATTTTTTTAAATTGATGTTCATAATTTCTCCTAAAATAACTGATGGAGGATTATATAGAAAAAACGATTAATTGTCTTAATAAACTATCGATATAATTGTTTTTTTATAATAAAAGTCTATAAAATCAATAAGAAAATGGCTAACACCTGTTAGCCATTTAAATTTTAATTATTCATGCATACCTAATTTTTTCTCCAAATAGTGGATGTTTGTTCCACCTTTTTGGAAATTTTCATCTTCAAGAATTAATTCATGAAGTGGGATGTTGGTCTTGATACCATCAATAATTGTTTCAGATAATGCATTTTGCATACGACGGATTGCAACTTCACGTGTATCACCATAAGTGATAAGTTTTGCGATCATAGAGTCGTAATGTGGAGGCACCGTATATCCGCCATAAACATGAGAATCCCAACGAACGCCCAATCCGCCCGGTGAATGTAAGTGATTTACTTTGCCCGGAGATGGTAAGAATGTTTTTGGATCTTCTGCATTAATACGGCATTCGATTGCATGGCCTTTAACTTTGATGTCTTCTTGTTTAAAGGAAATTGGCAAGCCTGCCGCAATACGCAATTGCTCTTTCACTAAATCTACACCTGTAATCATTTCAGTTACTGGGTGTTCCACTTGGATACGCGTATTCATTTCAATGAAATAGAATTCGCCATTTTCATATAAGAATTCAAACGTACCTGCTCCGCGATAGCCGATTTCTACGCAGGCTTTTGCACAGCGTGAACCAATATCACGGCGAACTTCTTCTGTGATACCTGGAGCTGGTGCTTCTTCCACAACTTTTTGGTGACGACGCTGCATTGAGCAGTCACGTTCAGCCAAATAAACTGCATTGCCATGAGTATCTGCTAATACTTGAATTTCCACGTGACGTGGATTTTCTAAGTATTTTTCCATATAGACCATATCATTGTTGAATGCAGCTTTCGCTTCTGCTTTTGTCATAGCAATAGATTCTTCTAATGTGTCTTCGCTACGTACAACACGCATTCCTCGGCCGCCACCACCGCCTGATGCTTTGATGATGATTGGATAGCCAATACGTTTAGCAATTTCTTTATTTTTAGCAATGTCGTTACCTACAGGGCCATCAGAACCCGGTACGCAAGGCACGCCTGCTTTTTTCATTGCTTTAATAGCTGAAACTTTATCGCCCATTAAACGGATGACATCTGCAGTAGGGCCGATGAAAGTGAAACCTGAACGTTCAACTTGTTCAGCAAAGTCAGCATTTTCAGATAAAAACCCGTATCCTGGATGAATTGCATCTGCGCCTGTTACTTCGGCGGCAGCAATGATAGCTGGAATATTTAAATAACTTTTTGCGGAAGGTGCTGGACCGATACAAACGGTTTCATCAGCGAGTAAAACGTGTTTTAAATCACGATCAGCGGTGGAGTGAACCGCCACTGTTTTAATACCTAATTCTTTACAAGCACGTAAAATGCGTAGTGCAATTTCACCGCGGTTAGCAATCACAACTTTTTCTAACATAAAAGAGTCCGTTTAGTCAGATAGACGTGAATTTTTATGTAGGTTTTTGAAATATTGTTCTCTCTATTCAAATTTGGCGTGAACAGATTTCAATTTATATCGCCTACGATAAATTCGCTCTAATTATTTGTATATGAAATAGGCGGACTAAAGTCCGCCCGACGAAAATATTGGAAATTATTCAATAACGATTAATGGTTCGTCAAATTCAACAGCGTCACCGTCGTTGATAAGAATTGCTTTTACTACGCCAGCCTTGTCTGCTTCAATGCGGTTCATCATTTTCATTGCTTCAACAATACAAAGTGCATCGCCAACTTTCACAGACTGACCCACTTCAACGAATGCTTTTGCTTCTGGGCTTGGACTGCGATAGAACGTTCCCACCATTGGTGAACGTACAAGATGGCCTGATAATTCATCAGATGCAGCTGGTGCGGATGTCGCCGCTGCTGGCGCTTGAGCTGGCGCAGCAGTCGGAGTTGGTGCTACTACTGGTGCCGCAGCGTATTGAACTGCTGCTGGAGCAACTGCTGGGGCTGCACGGCTAATACGTACTGTACCTTCTTCCTCTTGCACTTCTAATTCAGTAATGCCAGATTCTTCTACTAATTCGATTAATTTTTTGATTTTACGAATGTCCATACGTTTTTCCTAAAAAGATTGAAATTTTAACCGCACTTTTAAATGAAAAAGTGCGGTTATGAATAAACTTATTTTTTATGTTGTAAAGGTTACCTTAAATTTTGCAAATTTGCGATAAAATTCTGTGAATTTCGCCAAAAATGCTCAATTTTCTTATTTTTTAGCAAGGTAATCGATAGCAAATAAAAAGGCAAACTCGTAACCTTTTGCGCCCAAACCGCAAATAACGCCTTCAGCCACATCGCTAAAATAAGAATGATGACGAAATGGTTCACGTTTATGTACGTTGGATAAATGAATCTCCACAAAAGGAATTGAAACAGCTAAAAGTGCATCGCGCAATGCTACACTGGTATGGGTGTAAGCAGCAGGATTAATTAAAATAAAATCGACTTGTTGAAAACTTTCGTGGATCTTATTAATTAATTTTTCTTCACTATTGGCTTGAAAACATTCCACTTTTACATTGTGATGAGTGGCTAATGTTTGTATTTTCTCTTCAATGGATGTAAGAGAAATACTGCCATAATGTTTTGGCTCGCGAGCCCCTAACATGTTTAAGTTCGGGCCATTTAACAGCAAAATTCTGTGTGTTTGCGACATTTTTAATCCTTTTTGTGTGGCGCATTATACTGATTTTTCGATTTCGGGTGGTCGAATCAGATAATTTTAGTGATAAATTCAGATTCTAAATCCACAATAGGTAAATCAGAACCAGGCCAAGCACGTAGCACTTGATATTCCATCAAATCTAACGTGTCTAAGCCTGGAGTCACATTCGAGGTATATTGTTGTGCTATTCGCGCGAGCTGAGAGAGCCCTAAACTGCTTTCGATACTTGAACTAATAACCGCTTTTAGACCTAACGAATGTGCTTGGTTAATGAGTTCAGTACAACGTTGAATTGAACCAATTAAAGTGGGTTTGATTACGACAGCCGATAAGTGCGGTTCTTTTTCCAGGCAAAAATTAGGCTCTCGCACGGATTCATCCCATGCAATCGCAATGTCGGTTTGATCTGCAAATTCACGACTGAGTTCTTGTGTTTTACAAGGTTCTTCTAAAAATTGAATACGTTTTCTATGTTCCGGTTTTACTTTAGCGGCAAATTGCAACGCTTTTTCTAACGACCAATGGCGGTTTGCATCTAGTCGTAATTGTAAATCGGGAATGGCTTCTAAAAACATATCGGCAATTAATCCATCCCGATTGGCTTCGTATATGCCCACTTTCATCTTTGCCACTTTTTCGCCTTCCATGCTCGCAAGTTTGGCGTACAGTTCATCGGGATCACCATAACAAAGTGGTGCCGTATGATAATTGCCTTCAGCTTGTAAATAACCTTTCATTTCATCCATTGCGCAACTGATACCAAAAGCAACGGAGGGATAGGTGCCATCTAATGGTACGCGAGGTGCGTCACAGCTTGCATTGCACCATGTCGTTAGCCATTCAATTGCTTGTTTTTGAGCTTGGTCTAAGGTTTCTTCGCTAAAACCAGGTAGCGGGGCGATTTCTCCCCAACCGTCTCGGCTGCAACTCACTCTTACGATTAAGCCTTCACGGCGTTTTAAAAAACGATCACGCAGAATAAGTTGGCTATCAACGGGGATGGAATAACGGTAAAGATTAAATGATTTTTCAGCCATGCTTGCTCCCAATACAAAAGTGCGGTCAAAATTCACGAAGATTTTTAACCGCACTTTAGAACAATAAATTAAGGGTTACGTCTGAATTTACTGAAGTCTGGGGCGCGTTTTTCGTTAAACGCATTGCGGCCTTCTTGACCTTCTTCAGTCATGTAGAACAACATTGTTGCGTTACCCGCTAATTCTTGAAGACCTGCTTGGCCATCACAGTCCGCATTTAATGCTGCTTTCAAACAACGAATCGCGATTGGGCTATTGCGTAACATTTCACGACACCAACGCACGGTTTCTTTTTCAAGATCAGCATAAGGCACAACAGTATTGACTAAGCCCATATCTAATGCTTCTTGTGCATTATATTGACGGCATAAGAACCAAATTTCACGTGCTTTTTTCTGACCCACTAAACGAGCCATATAGCTTGCGCCCCAGCCACCATCGAATGAACCGACTTTTGGCCCAGTTTGCCCGAAAATGGCATTTTCAGCAGCAATTGTTAAGTCGCAAAGCATATGTAATACATGGCCACCACCAATTGCATAACCTGCCACCATTGCCACGACCGGTTTTGGACAAGAACGAATATCGCGTTGGAAATCTAATACGTTTAAGTGATGTACGCCGCTATCATCTTTGTAACCACCGTAGTCACCCCGCACTTTTTGGTCACCACCAGAACAGAATGCTTTTTCGCCTTCGCCAGTTAATACAATGACACCAATGTTTTCATCGAAGCGTGCATCAGAAAATGCAGTGATCATTTCTTTCACTGTTTGTGGACGGAACGCATTACGAACTTCTGGGCGGTTAATCGTGATTCTGGCAATACCGTCAGTGGATTTATGATAGTGAATGTCACTGTAGCCTTCACTGTGATCAACCCACTCAACAGGCGCATATAACACATCATCTTTTGGATTTTGCATGAGAATTCCTTTTAATTAACGTAAAAAAGTGCGGTCATTATAGCGGAAGTTTTTCGGATCAGGAAAACTAAATTCATTTGTTGCTTTATCTGTTGTGAAGATATTGCTAGAATTTTGCGCATTCTCACTTTTATAAGGATCAAATGTGAAATTAATTGCAACCTTAGGTATGGCAGCATTGCTGTCTGGCTGCTCAATTTTTGGAAACTCACAATCCGCAATCCCAGGTGAATTTGCGGGTGCGGATTACCAACTTTCCGATCAAGATGCAAAACAATGGGCGATTGCAAGTAAGCAAGCAGAACAATGCGTTTACCCAAATTTAACTCGAATTTTGCAACAGCATTTTTCTAAAGAAGATAGCTATATTCATTCACAATATGTCTTTTTTTACCCATTGGAAAAAATTATTGGTGAGCAATATGTGAAGATTATTCAAGGAGATGAAAAATCGATGAATTATGCAAGCTATCAGTTTAAAAAATTCCGTACCGAAGTGGGTAATGTTGAACCTTTAACTGAACAGGCGTGTTTAAAATTACGTAATGAAGCGCGCGATGATTTGGCTGTCGTGAAAGGTCAATATAAAAATGGCATGGTGGAAGTGCAGAAAAATGAAGATGGCACACCGAAAAATCCTGATGGTATCGCGACGAATGAAAATAAATTCTTCTTTGATATCATCAAATGGGGTTCAATGCTATTGCTTTAATTTTTTTGGCATGTAAACATACAATATAAAAATAATAAGGAGGCGACTATGTCAGATGTATTCCATCTTAATCTTACAAAATCTCAACTTAAAGGCGCAACACTCGCTATTGTCCCCGGCGATCCTGCGCGTAGTGAGCGTATTGCTAAACAACTTGATAATCCAGAGTTTCTTGCTAGCACGCGTGAATTTACTTCATGGTTAGGTTATCTTAATGGGCAACCTGTTGTTGTATGCTCTACCGGTATTGGCGGGCCATCAACCTCAATTTGTGTGGAAGAGCTGGCTCAACTTGGCATTCGCACTTTCTTACGTATTGGTACAACGGGGGCAATTCAACCACATGTTAATGTGGGTGATGTTCTTATTACAACGGCTTCTGTTCGCTTAGATGGTGCAAGCCGCCATTTTGCACCGTTAGAATATCCGGCTGTGTCAAACTTTGAATGTACAACTGCACTTTATAATGCAGCGAAAGCAAAAGGGATTGAACCTTACGTAGGAGTGACCGCATCATCTGATACATTCTATCCAGGTCAAGAACGTTATGATACCTATAGTGGTAAAGTATATCGTGATTACCAAGGACTACTTAAACAGTGGCAAGATTTGAATGTTATGAACTATGAAATGGAATCGTCAACATTGTTTACCATGTGTAGCGCATTGGGGTTACGAGCAGGCATGGTTGCAGGCGTGATTGTAAACCGCACTCAACAAGAAATTCCAAATGAAGCGACAATGAAAGAGACCGAAGAGAAAGCCGTTTCAGTGGTAATAGATGCAGCGAAAATATTGTTAAATTAAAAAATAACGCCTTGTTTTACAAGGCGTTATTTATTCTGGTTCTATTCCCACTCGATCGTTGCGGGTGGTTTTCCGCTGATGTCGTACACGACACGAGAAATACCATTCACCTCGTTGATGATACGGTTAGATACTTTGCCTAATAAATCATAAGGCAAATGAGCCCAATGTGCGGTCATAAAGTCGATTGTTTCTACTGCGCGTAGGGAAATAACCCAGTCGTATTTACGGCCATCGCCCATTACGCCAACAGATTTCACAGGTAAGAATACGCTGAAGGCTTGGCTGGTTTTTTCATACCAACCGCTGTTGCATAATTCTTCGATAAAGATAGCATCGGCACGGCGTAATAAGTCGCAGTATTCTTTTTTCACTTCGCCTAATACACGCACGCCTAAGCCTGGGCCAGGGAATGGGTGGCGGTTGATCATTTCAGCTGGTAAGCCCAATGCCAAACCGATTTTACGTACTTCATCTTTAAATAATTCACGCAGTGGTTCAACTAAGCCGAGTTTCATATAGTCTGGTAAGCCACCTACGTTGTGGTGTGATTTGATCACATGTGCTTTACCGGTTTTGCTTGCTGCAGATTCTATCACATCAGGGTAGATCGTACCTTGTGCCAACCATTTCACATTAGTGAGTTTTTTCGATTCATCATCAAATACATCAACGAATACTTTACCGATAATTTTGCGTTTTGCTTCAGGATCTGATACGCCTGTAAGTTCACCTAAGAAACGGCTTTCAGCATCAACACGGGTAATGTTCAAGCCGAATTTATTGCCAAACATTTCCATTACTTGATCGCCTTCATGTAAGCGGAGCAAGCCGTTATCGACGAATACGCAGTGTAAGTTTTTACCGATAGCACGGTGTAAAAGTAATGCAACCACAGAAGAGTCCACACCACCAGATAAACCTAAAATCACTTCATCATCGCCCACTTGCTCTTTAATGCGAGCAACGGCATCTTCGATAATGTTTTCAGCTGTCCATTTGGTTTCGCAACCACAGATATTCACGACAAAATTAGTTAATAATTCTAAACCTTTTTTAGTGTGAGTGACTTCTGGGTGGAATTGTACGCCGTAGAAACGACGGCTTTCATCAGACATTGCTGCGATTGGGCAGGTTGGGGTAGTCCCTGTTACTTGGAAGTTTTGAGGTAAGCGAGTCACTTTATCGCCGTGGCTCATCCATACATCTAATTTGCTGTCTCCATCATTTAGATGAGCGAAAAGCGCGGTCGGATTATCCATTAAAACAGAAGCGTAGCCGAACTCCCTGTGCTCAGACGTTTCGGTTAAACCGCCAAGTTGCATTGCCATAGTTTGCATACCGTAGCAAATGCCCAACACTGGCACCCCTGCATTAAATACGTATTCAGGTGCACGCGGGCTGTTTTCTTCGGTGGTGCTTTCAGGACCACCAGAAAGAATAATACCCGTTGGAGCAAATTCACGAATTTGTTGTTCGGTTACATCCCACGCCCAAAGTTCGCAGTACACACCGATTTCACGCACACGACGAGCAATCAGTTGAGTATATTGTGAACCAAAGTCGAGGATTAGGATTTTGTGATTGTGGATATTTATCATTTTTTTTCCTAGATTTTACAATTGATTTTAACTTTTATGTGATTTTTGCTGTAATTGTTTATTAATTTTATGTAATTGAGTTAAGGCGCTTAGTATTTTTTCTGGTAAATTATCGGGCTCATTTAGTAAATTAAATGAAATTTGAAGACATCCAAAATCTACAGAAAAATTGTCATATTCATCCATTAATACTATTTCTTTTATCAGATTATAAATGACACTTTTAGATTTATTTTGATTCAATTTACTTTGAATTTTTTGATTAGGAGCTAAAGATAAAAATGTTAAGTTTCCTATCGTATCTAATTCTATAAATAGACGCCAAAACGATGTGGGCATTTTCCTTAATGTAGATGGATAACAGATGTCAGCTATTATATTTATTGTATTTATGTATCTATCCAATCTGTATTGAACATTCTGTTTTAGTGAGTTTAACCATATAGTCGGATATACGCTAGTGTTAGAAACATATACTTGAAAAGAATCTCTACCCTTCAAAGATGCAATAAATTCATTAGCACAATCTATTAGGAATTTTTCATCACCTTTACATGAAAAATTTATATTCTCCCATTCATTATAAATTTGCATAAAAATTTCTTGAGTTTGTTCATACTTAAAATAACAAAAGGTGGACTAAAGCCCACCTTACGGATTAGCCCATGCGATAGTTTGGTGCTTCTTTAGTAATAGTTACATCGTGAACATGGCTTTCTTTAATACCTGCGCCACTGATGCGAACAAATTCTGCTTTCGTACGTAATTCTTCGATGGTTGCGCAGCCAGTTAAGCCCATGCAAGAACGTAAGCCACCCATTTGTTGGTGGATGATTTCTTTTAAGTAACCTTTATATGGAATACGGCCTTCGATACCTTCTGGTACAAGTTTGTCTGCCGCGTTATCTGATTGGAAGTAACGATCTGATGAACCTTTCGCCATGGCGCCTAATGAGCCCATACCACGATAAGATTTAAATGCACGACCTTGGTAAAGTTCGATTTCACCTGGTGCTTCTTCTGTACCCGCGAACATAGAACCAACCATTACACAGCTTGCGCCCGCTGCGATAGCTTTTGCGATATCACCAGAGAAACGGATACCGCCGTCGGCGATAACTGGAATACCACGATCTTTTAATGCTGCTGCTGCATCTGCGATAGCCGTGATTTGTGGAACACCTACACCAGTTACGATGCGAGTTGTACAAATTGAACCAGGGCCTATACCTACTTTCACTGCGCTTGCGCCTGCGTCTGCAAGTGCGATAGCACCTTCAGCCGTTGCTACGTTACCGGCCACGATAGGTAAGTTTGGATATTTTGCACGCGTTTCACGAACACGCTGTAATACACCTTCGGAATGACCGTGAGACGAGTCGATTAACAATACATCTACGCCAGCTTTCACTAAAGCATCAATACGTTCTTCGTTACCAGGACCTGCGCCTACAGCCGCACCGACACGTAAACGACCGAATTCATCTTTACATGCATTTGGTTTTTGTTCTGCTTTTTGAAAGTCTTTAACGGTAATCATACCTTTAAGTTTGAAACTATCATTAACCACTAATACTTTTTCAACACGGTGTTGATGCATTAATTCCAAAATTTCTTCGCGACTCGCCCCTTCTTTTACTGTTACCAAGTCTTCTTTTTTCGTCATTACTTGTGAAACAGTTTTGCTCAAATCTTTTACGAAACGGGTATCGCGTCCAGTAATGATACCGATTAGGTTATTTTCACTATCGACAACAGGGTAGCCTGCAAAGCCATTTTTCTTCACCATTTCAGCAAGTTCGGCAAGGGTTAAATTTGGTGAAACAGTTACTGGTTCAGAAACGATACCGCTTTCGAATTTTTTCACTTTACGAACCCGGTCAGCTTGGCGTTCGATCGTCATATTTTTATGAATAAAGCCGATGCCACCTTCTTGTGCTAAAGAGATCGCAAGTTTGGTTTCGGTCACAGTATCCATTGCTGCTGAAAGCATAGGAATATTCAAGTTAATTTCTTTAGTGAGTTTGGTTGAAAGATTGGCTGTATTTGGAAGCACTGTTGAATGTGCTGGGACGAGTAGAACATCGTCAAAAGTAAGGGCTTCTTGTTTAATGCGTAATGACATTGCAATATTCTCGCTAAGTTGAAGTTAAAAAATATTGCGGCGGGATTATACAGATTTTACTTGATTTTGAAAACGAAATTTTTGGATTTGTGCTATGATTTTCGCTCCGTTTGCTACAAGGAATAAATGATGAATTTCGCTTTATTGACATACTTATCTGATTGTCAGCCGAAAGTGCGGTTTGAATTGGAAAAGTTTTCTCCAGATATTGAAGAGGACATTAAACAATTACGTGAGCTAGGCTTGGAAATTGTCGTTGATGACCAAAATTATTGCTTAGTGCCTAGTCTTCCTTTATTAAATCCTCAGCAAATTTCAACCGCACTTTTTCCTTATAATATCTATTATCAGCCGATTATTTCCTCTACAAATGAATGGATACTACAAAATATTCCTTCCTTAAAAAAAGGTGATCTTTGTGTGGCTGAATATCAAACTGCAGGACGCGGTCGACGTGGTCGCCAATGGTTATCGCCTTTTGCTGGGCAAATTATGTTTAGTTTTTATTGGGCATTTGATCCTAAAAAATCAATTGAAGGTTTAAGTTTAGTCATCGGATTGGCGATTGCCGAGGTGCTAAATGTGCAAGTGAAATGGCCAAATGATATTTTGTTTGATGGGAGAAAGTTAGGCGGAATTTTGGTTGAAATTGCTAACCATAAAAATGGTATGCTCAATTTAGTGATTGGCGTAGGTATTAATGTGTCGTTGCCAAAACAAACGGAAATTAGTCAGCCTTATGCGGAAATATGTGAAATTGATCCTGATGTAGATCGACAAACCTTATTACCAAAACTCATACAACATTTGTATATACGTTTAAATATATTTGAGAAAAATGGTATTAATGCTGAATTTCAGCGAGCATGGCAATCATATAATGCGTTTTCAAATAATGAAGTAAATGTGCTGACTGAACAAGGTGCTATTTCAGGTATTGAACAAGGCATAGATGAACGTGGTTATTTAAAAGTATTATGTGGTAATAAAATCCAGATGTTTAATGGTGGCGAAGTTTCATTGCGTAAGAAATAATAGCGATAAAATTTGAATATTCTAACCGCACTTTTGAGGGATCCGTTTATATTTCCATCAAAAGATCATTTTTTTAAATATTTTTACAAAAAAGTACTTGCAAGGGTTTTGAAAATCTCTATAATGCACCGCACACAACGACGCACTGTCGTGAAGTCTTTAAGTTTCCAAGTGCGTCGTTGTTTTTTGCTCTTTAACAATGTATCAGACAATCTGTGTGGGCACTTGTTGATTGACTTGTTTTAAAAATATTTTTAATTTTGAAGTCTTAATAGGTGCTTAACTGAAAATTCATAATTACTTTTTTAAGTAGTGTTTTTATTTATAGCTAAGCAGTATATTGAGCGATTGAACTTGAATTGAAGAGTTTGATCATGGCTCAGATTGAACGCTGGCGGCAGGCTTAACACATGCAAGTCGAACGGTAGCAGGAGAAAGCTTGCTTTCTTGCTGACGAGTGGCGGA